>DWVJ01000048.1 GCA_019120315.1 Candidatus Ruminococcus avistercoris | reverse complement strand
GTCGTGAGACAGTTCGGTCCCTATCCGGCGCAGGCGGAGGATATTTGAGAGGAGCTGTCCTTAGTACGAGAGGACCGGGATGGACGGGCCGCTGGTGGACCGGTTGGGGTACCAACCCCACGGCCGGGTAGCCAAGCCCGGGGAGGATAAACGCTGAAGGCATCTAAGCGTGAAGCCAGCCTCAAGATGAGATATCCCATTCGAAAGAAGTAAGACCCCTTGAAGAGGACGAGGTAGATAGGGCAGAGGTGGAAGTGCAGCAATGCATGGAGCTGACTGTTACTAATCGGTCGAGGGTTTGACCTGGAGACTAGAAGAAGACGAGTCGGAGACGAAGTCTGAATCGTAGTCGGAAGGTCGTTCGATGAAGCGAAGCGAGATCGAACTTCCTTATAAAGCGAAGCGCAGTGGATGTTACAGTATATGCGGTTTTGAAGGTATATCCTTCAAAAGAAGAAGTAATCCTCCTTAGCTCAGTCGGTAGAGCATGCGGCTGTTAACCGCAGTGTCGTTGGTTCGAGTCCAACAGGGGGAGTTTCAAGAGGATTGGCAGCAGCCGGTGACGACTGCTGTATTTCATAAGGCTCCATGGTCAAGCGGTTAAGACACCGCCCTTTCACGGCGGTAACAGGGGTTCAAATCCCCTTGGAGTCACTTAAATATATGGCGCAGTAGCCAAGTGGTAAGGCAATGGTCTGCAACACCAGTATTCACCGGTTCAAATCCGGTCTGCGCCTTTAAAAGAGCCCGAAAATATGGGCTTTTTTTATTTTAAAATAAATCGGATTGATGTGAGGAGGTACAAGATGAAACTGGGATTTATCGGATATGGCAATATGGCCAGCGCCATTGCACAGGGTCTGGTGGAGAAAGCCGGTATGGATCCGGCATCTATTTATGCCTCGGCAAGAAATTACGAAAAGCTTGAAAAAAATGCAGAAAAGCTGGGCATTTCGCCTTGCAGAAGTAACCAGGAAGTGGCGCAGATATGTGATGTGATTATTCTGGCGGTGAAACCATATCAGATGGCAGAAGTGACAGCGCCGATAAAAAGCGTTTTAAGGGATAAGTTGGTTATATCTATCGCGGCTGGCATGTTTTTTGATCAGTATGAAGAAATTCTGGAAAAGGGAACTCACCATATTTCCACGGTGCCGAACACGCCGATCTGCACCGGTGAGGGGATTATGGTCTGTGAGGAGAAGCATTCGCTCAGTGCAGAGGAGATTGTACTGTTTAAAAGTTTATTTTCACCCATTGCGCTGTTGGAATTTATAGAAACCAGTCATATGTCCGTCGCAGGGACGTTGGCCGGTTGTTCTCCTGCTTTTACGGCCATGTACCTGGAAGCGTTGGGAGATGCGGCCGTGAAGCATGGTCTGACCCGTGCGTCATCCTATCGTCTGGCGGCGCAGATGATAAAAGGGGTCGGAGCCCTTTATCTGGCAGAGGGGGATCATCCAGGAGCCATGAAAGATGCGGTGTGTTCGCCGGGAGGCACGACCATCAAAGGAGTGGCATCTTTGGAAAAAAATGGTTTTCGAGGCGCCGTCATTGATGCGATCGATGCCATTGAAGGATAAAAATCGGATAGGGAAGGTTTCTTCCCTATCCGATTTACAGGCTCTTTAGTACTTCAATGGGATTCTCCCGGATAATGATATCACCGTGTTCTTCCAGACACTGGGAATAAAAACGATCCGGTTCCACTGTGTCGGCAAATTCACAGGCCTGAAGCAGCAGAAGGTTCAGATTATCCAGATTGTCCGGCGTCCCTTCCAGGAGCATACAGTAATTTTTCTTATCTTTGTATAGCCGGCCGGGTATATTAAAGGCCGCGGCTTTACAGAATTTTTCTACCGTATTCATATCCGGAAATTTTAATATATAATTTTCCGGCAGTTCTTCCGGCGCGGCGCGGCGCTGCCGTTCTTCCTGGCTGGAGGAATGAAATTCCTTTAACCGTTCCATAAATTCATTAAAGGCAGAAACTTTTTCCTCGCCTTCTTTTTCCAGTATCTTTTCCAGGTTATCTCTTCCGGCGTCCTCCACAGCGTCTGCAACTTCCAGGAAATTTGCAATCAGATTGTCAATCTGATCGGAAGGATTAATATTGGAGAAATTTAATGCCAGATATTGTCCCGGCAGTACGACAGACTGGACAGCACGATATTCCTCAGTCAGTTCTACACCGGCAGCTTTTGCTTTCTCCATGATTTCATGCAGAAAACTCTGTATTTTTTCCGGATCCTGTTCTTTTAAAAGCGATTCCAGATCATATCCCATTTTAGACAGTTCTTCTTGTTTCATGATACAACGAATGGTATGTTCATCTATTTTTATGAATATCATATTGTCACCACCTTATCTATTGTTATATATGTTTTATAACACTAAGAACTGAAAAAGTCAATACTTTACGTGAATTAATATATTTTACCATTGGCAAGCATAAAGACAATGCTGGAAAAAGCAGTAACGCCGGTGGACAGTATTTCCATAGGGAAATCGAAATCGGACTGATGAAGATCGGCGGCAAGGTTCGTTGGAAAGAGCAAAAAAGCAGCTTCTCCTCCGTGTTCTTTTACCCGATTCATCATGTGGGCTGCATCTTCACTGGCAGGAAAAGGGATCATGGAATGCAGAGGATGAAGACGTTCCAATTGCTTATCAAAAAGGGTTGTAATCTGCTGCACGAAGTCAGGAGAACTTTCCAGTGAAGGAGCGCTGCCGGTGATGCGGTGTTCGCAGGTTACATGATACTGAGCGCATATATCGGCAGAAATTTTTTTTAGTATTTGGTTTAGCTCCCGGTCACTTTCCGTGGATGGAGCCCTTGTTTCCAGTTCGATTTTACCGTAATCGGCGATGATGTTCCGGCTGCGGCCGCCTTGGATAGTGCCGGCATGGAGAAAGCCGTCTTTGCCTGATCTGTCAAGACGCAGGATCAGGTCCGCCATAGCGGGAATGACATCAATTCCCTGTTCCGGATGGGCTGCATGGGCAGCTTTTCCGTGAAAAATAAGGTCTGTCTTGGTGGTGGCAAAAGAATGGCTGACTCCGGGAATTACATTGCAGTTAGGGGGCAGATCCGGTGTTTTACGGAAAATGTGAGACGCCAGAAAATAGTCTGCATCGTCCAGCCAGCCTCTTTCCACGATGGGACAGGCTCCACGGGCGCCTTCCTCAGCCGGCTGAAAAATAAATCGAAGGGTTCCTTTTAAACATTCTTTTATTTTTGCCAGTAAAAGCGCACAGCCGATCCCAATGGCAGTATGGCCGTCGTGACCGCAGGCATGCATTTTTCCCGGATGAAGCGAAGCAAATCCTTCTGCGGCGGGCAGGTGGTCCAAAGCGGCTGATTCTGAAACCGCAAGGGCATCGATATCAAAGCGCAGCACTGTGACGGGACCTGCCGGATCAGGGCCATGCAGCGTGGCGATTACTCCGGTCTGATGGCCGGCAACGTCAGCTCCGCGGACGATTTCATATCCTGCCTGTGAAAGGATGCCGGCAATCTTTTCTGTGGTGCGCTCCTCTTCCCAGGCGGTTTCCGGATGGCGGTGCAGATCCTTTCGTAGTTCTGCAAGATAGGGCTGTAAAAGAACAGCCTGCTGTTCGATGTAATGGTACAGGATAATCGCCTCCTTGCCGTTTTTGACCATGATATTTATACACTTATTATAGTATGTTTTTACGGGAATGTACATTTAAAAAAAGTGGAATAAATAAAACAGAAACGGAATATCATAATAGTACAGGGAAGGAAAATTCGGATGAGTATTCCCGGTTGACAAAATGAAAGAAGAGGCATATAATTTAATTATCATATAGCGCGGGGTGGAGCAGTCTGGAAGCTCGTCGGGCTCATAACCCGAAGGTCGTAGGTTCAAATCCTACTCCCGCAACTGATGCGCCAGGAGATGTTCCTGGCGTTTTCCTTTATGAGCGTGTCTGTGGAGGAGAAGCAAAAAGAGGACATTTATGGCAAAAGGAAAGAGAAAAAAAACGTCAAAAGCAGGGAAAATTCTCTGGTGGATTGCTTTTCTGGCGGCGGTGGCGGTTTTCCTGGGAGCAGGATATCAGCTGATCAGTACGCTGGGAGAATACCGTGCGGCGCAAAAAGAGTATGAGAAACTGGAAGATTATGTAACGCTGCCGCAGGAAGCGGAAGAGGTGCAGTCAGTCCAGGAAAACGAATCACAGGAACCGGAAGGGCCGGTCATTGATTTCGAGGCTCTGAAAGCGGTTAATGAGGATGTGGTTGGTTGGATCTATGTGGAGGCGCTGGATCTCAACTACCCCATTATGCAGGGCGAGGACAATGAATATTATCTTCATCGGACGACGGAAAAGACATATAACTTCGCCGGTTCTATTTTTCTGGATTATGCCAATAAGGCGGATTTTTCAGACTGCAATTCTATCGTTTACGGACATAATATGAAAGACGGATCCATGTTTGGCAGACTGAAGCAGTTCCGGGAACGGGAGACATATGAAAAGAGCCTGTATTTCTGGGTGTGCACGCCGGAGAAGAATTACCGGTATCAGATATTTTCTGCCTATGAAACGGCAGTGGGAAGCGATACCTACCTGCTGTTTGAAAAGACGGGAAAAGAATTTGTAAATTATATGCAGGAAATGAAGAAGCTGTCGGAAATACCGACCGCGGACCGGAATTTTACCCAGGAGGATCGGGTAGTCACGCTTTCCACCTGTACCGGCAATTCGGCGACTCGTTTTGTGGTTCAGGGTGTGTGCGTCAACCGTTAAAGAATGTATAACAGACAGGGAGGGATTGGATGAACCAGATTGAAGAGTTTCAGAAAATGATTGATGAACATGAAAACATAGTCTTTTTTGGGGGAGCAGGGGTCTCCACGGAAAGCGGAATTCCGGATTTCCGCAGTACGGATGGTCTGTATCATCAGGAGTATGACTATCCGCCGGAAACGATTTTAAGCCACACCTTTTTCCAGCGCGAGCCCAAAGAATTTTTCCGCTTTTACCGCAATAAGATGCTGGAACTGGATGCAAAACCCAATCCTGCCCACTGTAAGCTGGCTCAGCTGGAACAGGTCGGGAAGGTAAAGGCTGTGATTACGCAGAATATCGACGGCCTGCATCAGCTGGCGGGCAGTAAAGAGGTATATGAACTTCACGGAAGCGTACATAGAAATTACTGTATGAAATGCGGGAAATTTTATGATGCCCGTTATATGAAAGAAGCACCGGGCGATATTCCAAAATGCAGCTGCGGCGGCATCATTAAGCCGGACGTGGTACTTTATGAGGAGGCGCTTGACCAGGAGACAATCCGTAAATCCATCGCAGCGTTATCAAAAGCAGACATGGTGATAGTGGGAGGTACTTCTCTTGTGGTATATCCGGCTGCCGGCCTGCTGGATTATTTTAACGGGGATGATCTGGTGCTGATCAATAAAAGTGCGACTTCCCGCGACAGAAGCGCAAAGCTTCTGATCAAGATGCCCATCGGAGAAGTTTTCTCCCAGATCAGGACAGGAGTATGACAGATGATACAGTATGAGATCGGAGATATTGTAAAACTGAAGAAGAAGCACCCCTGCGGGAGTTTTGAATGGGAAGTTCTGCGGGTAGGAGCCGACTTTCGTCTGAAATGTACCGGATGTGGTCATCAGATCATGATCGCCCGCAGGCTGGTGGAAAAAAACACCCGGGGAATTCGGAAAAAAGGGGAATAAAGACTTGCATTCGTGCCGGGCTTATGATAAAATACAAATTCGTGATATATTATTTATCCTTGCTTCTCACGGTGTTGGGAGGCCAGAGACCAAAAGGAGGTAAAAAGCATGAACAAGTATGAACTGGCATTAGTTGTAAGTGCAAAAATTGAAGACGAAGCCCGCGAAGCTGTTGTGGAAAAAGCAAAAGGCTACATCACTCGCTACAATGGCAACGTGACAGAAGTTGAAGAATGGGGCAAGAAAAGACTTGCTTATGAAATTCAGAAAATGCGCGAAGCTTATTATTACTTCATTCAATTTGAAGCAGATGCTGACTGTCCGGCAGAAGTAGAAAGACATGTTCGCATCATGGACAACGTGCTTAGATTTTTAATTGTAAAAAAAGAAGCATAGTCTGTGAAAACAGGAAAACCCATTAAAGAGATTTATATGGCAGCCGTAGTGAATGAAGTGATAGAGAGGTAGAGATATGAATAAAGTTATTTTAATGGGTCGTTTAACGCGTGATCCTGAGGTGAGATATTCCGCAGGTGAGAACGCTTTGGCAATTGCCAGATACACACTGGCTGTGGATCGCCGTTTTAAGAGAGATGGAGAAGCTACAGCGGATTTTATCAACTGTGTATCCTTTGGCAGAACGGCAGAGTTTGCAGAGAAATATTTTCGTCAGGGAATTAAGATAGCGATTTCCGGTCGGATACAGACCGGCAGCTACACCAACCGGGAAGGACAGAAGGTATACACCACAGAGGTTGTTGTGGAAGAACAAGAGTTTGCGGAAAGCAAGAGCGCCAGCGAGCACAGCGGATATATGAATCCTGCGCCGGCTCCCACGCCAACTCCCACACCCAGTGCGGCTTCCGCTGACGGGTTTATGAATATTCCGGACGGTATTGATGAGGAACTGCCGTTTAACTAAAAATCAGATGGAATAACATTCGATAGAAAGGAGTCAATGAGCATGGCTTACGAAAAAAGCAGCAGACCGGATTCTCCCATGAAGAGAAGAGGCGGACGCAGAAGAAAAAAAGTTTGCGTATTTTGTGGCAAAGAAAATAATGAAATCAACTACAAAGATGTGAATAAGTTAAAAAGATATATCTCTGAGAGAGGAAAGATCCTTCCCAGAAGAATCACAGGAAACTGTGCAAAGCATCAGAGAGCGCTGACTGTGGCAATTAAGAGAGCCCGTCACATCGCAATCATGCCGTACGTTCAGGACTAATTGATTTAGTCAGATACGAGTGAATGAAGAAAAGCCTTTAAGTACCGGGAATCCGGTGTTTAAGGGCTTTTTTCTGTATTTGGGAAAGTCTTGCAGGTTCTTAAAAGATCTTGGGATTTCTTAAGGAAATGGTGTGAAGCGATTGGTCACTCTATGAATTTTATTGAATGGCTGATTATTCAATGATATAATGTGGATATAGAAATTATCAAATCTCTATTTATAGAACTGTAAAAAGTAGTAAAGGCGGTAATTTTTTGGTTAAATATCGTATGAATTTAAATGATGAAAAAAAGGAAACTGCAATTAAAATTGCTTTGGAAAGTAAAGGAAAATGTCCGTAAGCGTAAAATAGCGGTTCCGCTATTAATGATTTTAGGTATCGTCATTATCATTAGTAGTTTATTTCTAATTATAAATTCTCCTGCTGCTTTATGGTATATCTATATGGTGATTGGGATAATCAGTCTGTTCCTTGCTTTTAACGCAAAGTCGTTTCAAAAATTTGCATTGAAAAAAGCGGGTACTCCATTGGAGATCAACCGTTTTTTCTATACTCAAATTTCAGATGGGATTGCGGAAAATGCGTTGCGTATTGATTGGAAAGATAATCCGCCTAAAGACAGAAACGGGGTTTCTGGTTACCGAACCGCCATGTCAAAACTGAATGATGAAACATGAAAGTGTGCACATAAATATTGGGGCAGGATAAGTTTTGTCTCAGGAATCATTTTGGCCATAGCATCACTTTTTGTTTTGATTTTCATGAAAGACGATGCAAATTTTGAAATGATTTCTGTCTATTTGGTGTTTTTTTCAATTAGGGGTTATGGCCCTTACCATTATTCCAACAGAATTTCTGTTACATAAGCGTTTTACAAAGCAGGGTGTGAAGAAAAAGTAGCGGCGGGGATTGGGAATTTAATGGAGATTCCGGATCACTATCCGAAATAGGATAAGAAAATGGAGTCGAGAGAAATGCTCTCGACTCCGTTTTATATTTATCTTATTTCAAAGAGCTGTTTTTCTTCAGGAATTCTTCAAATCAGGACAAAGTTTTTGATAATACGTACTGTCTCTTATCTATATCTGTTGAAGAGAGATACTCATGATATTTCGGTACTTCATAGTCGGTCTCCTCCAAAAAAGGGATGCGGCATCAGCAGGATTCCCGTTCCACCAGATAGCAGGGCAGTTTGATCTTCATGGCACAGCCGTTTTTGGGGTCTTTGAACTGATGCAGAATCTGGGCCCCATAATGCCCCATCTCATAAGTGGGTGCGTGGACGGTGGTGAGAGGGGGAGAGGTGAAGCTGGTGATGGACAGATCATCAAACCCGACCAGGGCGATATCCTGCGGGACGCGGTATCCTTGTTCTGTCAGGGCCTTCAGCGCGCCGATGGCGATCAGATCGCTGGCGGCAAAAACGGCGTCCGGCAAAGAGCCTTTTTCGATCAGTGTGTTCATCATACGATAACCGGAGTCGCTGCTGAAAGATTCTTCCAGCAGATAAGGTTCATATTCCAGCCCCATTTTCCTGCAGAAACCGGTAAAAATATCCGGCCGCTCATCTGGGAAAAGCTGATTATTTCCCAGGTATTCCCTCCCGCTTAAAAAACCGATTTTCCGATGTCCCTTTTTGTAGAGATAGGAAAGTACCAGGGTGACAGCCTGGTCAAAATCCAGCGTGATGGTGGTGACATCCGTATCCGCCACCGGCATATCCAGAAACAAAATCCGATCCGTGATATTTCTCAGCATGGCAATTTCTTCCGGACAGAATTTTCCGATGCAGATCAGGCCGTCCACATCTTTTAACAGATCTTCATAGCCCACATCGGCTTTGTAGGTGCGAATCACATGAATCCCCCGGTTTTTACAGTAATCCTCGATTCCCTGGCGGATCGTCAGATAATAAGAATCGTTAATTTCTTCCTGAGCGGAAAACCACTGAACGATGCCCATCGTAAACTGAGAACGGGGCGGGCGGTTTTTCTTCACATAATGCATTTCCCGCGCGGTATCCAGAACCTTCTGACGGGTTTCCGGCGTCACATTCAGCGTCATATCCTGATTCAGGATCCGGGATACGGTGGCGGGAGAAACCTGAGCAGCCCGGGCAATATCTTTTATGGTTGCCATAGATAGCCTCCGTTTAGTAAATATATTTTCCTTCGATTCATTATATCAGTAAATGGCGGAAAATGAAAGATATGCAGGAAAAGGACAGACAGGTTTGTGAGATTGCAACAAAAAACAAGCGCTTTTTTTGGCACCCTTTTTAGTAAAATAGTGTTGAATATTTAGTAAAATAGTAATATAATTTACTTAAAAGGAGGTATCGATACGTGAAAGAGGTAAAAGTTTTAGCACAGGAATTTATGGATGGGGTGCATGACAAAGCGCTTCGGGAAATCTATCTGGATGAAGAGCAGATTCCCAGACAGCGAAGCCGTTATGCGAAGGCGCTGCAGCAGTATGAAGCATTATACGGACCGGGGGAAGCGGCTGTTTACAGCGCTCCGGGCAGAAGTGAGGTTGCCGGAAATCATACGGATCATCAGCACGGAAGAGTATTGGCGACGTCTGTGAATCTGGATGCCGTGGCAGTAGCGGGATACAGTCAGGAAGACTGTATCACGGTTGTGTCAGAAGGGTATCCAAAGGAACAGATTGATCCTGCGGATCTGGAGAAAAAAACGGAGGAGGAAGGTACCTCCAGAGGATTGATCCGCGGCGTTTTAAAAGGCCTGACAGACAGAGGATATCAGATCGGCGCCTGTAATATCTATGTGACCAGCGATGTGTTAAACGGAGCGGGGCTGTCCTCTTCCGCCGCTTTTGAGTCGATCCTGGGAACCGTCTTTTCCGGTTTGTTTAATGAGATGAAAGTTCCGGCGGTGGAGACTGCTATGATTGGACAGTATGCGGAAAATGTATATTTTGGCAAACCCTGCGGGCTGATGGATCAGATGGCGTGTTCCGTAGGCGGTCTGATTTATATCGATTTTCAGGATCCGGCCCATCCGGTGGTGGAACAGGTGGATATGGGAACGGAAGATTACAGCCTGTGTATCGTGGATACGAAGGGATCTCACGCGGATCTGACGGAAGATTACGCCATGATTCCGCTGGAAATGAAAAGTGTGGCCAGGGTATTTGGAAAAGAGGTGCTGCGCGATGTGGACAAAGAAGAATTTATCCGCAATATTCCTTCTCTCAGAGAAAAACTGGGCGACCGCTGCGTGCTGCGTGCAATGCATTTCTTCAATGAAAACGAGAGAGTAAAAGAGCAAACGGAGGCTCTGGGAAGATCGGATTTTGCAGGCTTTCTGGAACTGGTGAAGGCATCCGGAGATTCTTCTTTCAAATATCTTCAAAACATATATACCAACCATGATGTGCAGCATCAGAGTATGTCCATAGCATTGGCGCTCAGTGAGGAAATCCTGGGAGAAAACGGAGTCTGCCGTGTCCACGGCGGCGGTTTTGCGGGGACGATCCAGGCTTTCGTGCAAAATAGTTTTGTAAAAGAATATAAAGAAAGAATAGAATTGGTATTTGGCGAAGGGGCATGCCATGTTCTGAAAATCAGAACCTACGGCGGCATTCAGGTGATGTAAGGAGAGAATGGGATTATGGTAAATGAGGCGATTAAAAAACTGATTACTTACGGGCTGGAGCATCAGATGATCGAAGAAGGAGATGTGGACTTTGTCCGCAATCAGATTCTGGAAGCCCTGGAGCTGGATGAGTATGAGGAACCGGAGGAGACTTACAGTCAGGTGGAACTGGCTCCTGTATTGAATGAACTGCTGGATGATGCGGCCAGCCGCGGCGTGATGGAGCAGGATACTGTGACGTACCGGGATCTTCTGGATACAAAGGTGATGGGGAAAATGGTTCCCTGGCCGTCACAGGTGAATCGGACTTTCTGGGAATTATATAAAGAGTCTCCCAAGAAGGCCACAGACTATTTCTATCAGCTCAGTCAGGACAGTAATTATATCCGCAGGGACAGAATTGCCCGGGATGAAAAATGGGAGGCGCAGACCGCATACGGCGATATGGAAATCACCATCAATCTGTCCAAACCGGAAAAAGATCCGCGGGATATCGCGGCAGCACGCAATGCGGCTTCCAGCAGCTATCCCAAATGTCTGCTCTGTAAGGAAAATGAAGGATATGCAGGCAGAGTGAATCATCCGGCCAGACAGAATCACAGGATTATTGCCCTTACACTCCAGGGGGAGGAGTGGGGACTGCAGTATTCTCCCTACGTATACTACAATGAACACTGTATCGTGCTGAATAAAAAGCATATCCCCATGAAGATTAACAGGACTACCTTCCGGAGACTGCTGGAGTTTGCCGGAAAATTCCCCCACTATTTCCTGGGATCCAACGCAGATCTTCCAATCGTGGGCGGTTCCATCTTAAGCCATGATCATTTCCAGGGCGGATGCCATGAGTTTGCCATGGCCAAAGCAGGGGTGGAGAAACAGTATACCATCAGCGGTTACGAGGATGTGAAAGTTGGACGTGTAAAATGGCCCATGACTGTTCTGCGGCTGGAGGGTGAAAATGCAGAACGTCTGGCAGAACTGGCGGAGCACATTTTGGACACCTGGAGAAATTACACGGATGAAAAAGCGGTGATCTACGCCTATACAGACGAGGAACCCCATAATACCATCACACCCATTGCCAGGATGCGTGATGGGAAATATGAACTGGATCTGGTGCTGCGAAATAACCTGACGACGAAAGAGCATCCGCTGGGGCTTTATCATCCCCATGAAAAGCTTCATCATATCAAAAAGGAAAATATCGGGCTGATCGAGGTTATGGGTCTGGCAGTACTGCCGGCGCGTCTGAAAAAAGAATTAAACGATCTGGCGGCAGCGATTTTGAATCATGAAGCAATCGAAGATAATGAGGAATTGAAAAAACATAGCGATTGGGTGAAGGAATTTCTTCCTTCTTATGATATAATAACAGAGGATAACATAATGCCGATCCTGCGCAAAGAAGTGGGCAAGGTCTTTGAAAAGGTTTTGGAGGATGCGGGCGTGTTCAAGAGAACGCAGGAAGGCAAGGAGGCCTTTGAACGGTTTATCGCCGCATTGTAAACAGAAAAGAGGGAAGTTATGGCAGGAATTACAATTGTTCCATTTGGAGAGACGGAAAAGGGGGAACAGACGGCGCTTTATACCATTGTGAATGCAAAGGGCGCCAGCGCAACCATATGCAGTTATGGGGGAGCGATCGTATCTCTGAAGGTACCCGACCGGGAAGGAAAGCTGACAGATGTGGTGCTGGGATACGACCAGCTGAAGGATTACGAACAGGGGAAATCTTATTTTGGCGCGCTGGTGGGCCGGTGCGGCAACCGGATCGCAGGCGGGAAGGTGACCATCGCCGGGAAACAATATCAGCTGGCATTAAATAACGGTTCCAATCATCTTCATGGAGGCCCCTGTGGTTTTTATCGAAAGGTCTGGGAGGTTCACCCGGAAGGAAATACACTGAAGCTGCATCTTTTCAGTCCGGATCTGGATGAACAGTATCCGGGTAATCTCGATGTGAATGTGTATTATACCTTTGATGATGAAAATCGTCTGAGCATTACGTATCACGCCGTCAGTGATCAGGATACAATCTGTAATCTGACCAATCACGTGTATTTTAATCTGTCCGGTCACGACAGTCAGGATCTGATGGAACAGAAAATGCAGATACACGGCAATGAATTCCTGCCGGTGGACGAGACGCAGATCCCCACAGGCGAACTGCGTTCGGTGACGGGAACGCCCTTTGACTTTCGTGTTCCTAAACCAATCGGACAGGGGATAGGGGCGGACGATGAGCAGCTGGCGATCGGAGAGGGATATGATCATAACTATGTTTTGAATCACCAGAAAAGTGAGACGATCTGGGAAGCGGCCGCCGCTTACAGTGAACGGAGCGGTATTTCCCTCGTATGCAGAACGGATCAGCCGGGGATGCAGTTTTATACAGGAAATCATCTGGGGCCGCAGACGGGGAAAGGCGGGGTATCCTACGGGTTCCGGCAGGGATTCTGTCTGGAAACCCAGGCTTTTCCCGATGCGGTTCATCATGAAAACTTTCCAGGTATTTGGCTGAAATCAGGAGAAGAATACTGCCATCGGACGATCTACGAGTTTGGAGTGGGAGAGCCGTTTTGATGACATAATTCCTCAAAAAACGTTACGAAATTGTTACGCGAAAATTACAAAAGGTAAAAAAAGTATTGATTTCTTCCTGCGGTCGTGCTATGATAGGGAGCAGAAAGTGAAAATATTACGAAAAAATTACGAAGGAAAAACAAAACCATAACGAGCGACAGGGAGAGATTTTAACATGAAAAAAAGAATGGTATGCCTGCTGCTGGGACTTGTTTTGACCATTTCTCAGGTAGTAACTGTATTGGCGACAACAGAAGACGAGTTAAGACAGCAGAAAAGCCAGGCGGAAAGTCAGTTGAGCGAAACCAATGCTGTGATTGACGATCTGTCCGAAAGACAGAGCGAGATTCAGGCGGAAATCAGCTCTATGGATGCGGAAATGGTGGATCTGATGATTCAGATTGATGCGGCCAAGAGCGACATCGAAACGACTGAGGGACAGATTACCGAAACAAAAGAAAATATCACTTCCAAGGAAGCAGAGATTGAACAGACGAAAGCGGATCTGAAGGAAGCGGAAGATACCCGTGACAAACAGTATGAGGATATGAAAAAGCGTATCCAGTACATATATGAAAACGGCGGGGAAAGCGCCTGGTTCCAGATGCTTTTTGACTCCGAGGATTTTTCCAAAGTACTGACCCGTGCGGATTACGTACAGGATCTGCAGGATTATGACCGGGCTCAGCTGGAAGCTTATGTCCAGGTGGTAAAGGAAGTAAAAGAACTGAAAGCTTCACTGGAGTCCCAGAAAAAAGAACTGGAAGAGCAAAAGGCAGCTCTGGAAGAGCAGAAAGCTTCACTGGAGTCCCAGAAAGCAGACCTGGAAGTGCAGCAGTCTGACCTGCAGGATCAGATCGATGCCAAGAAAGCAGCCAGCGACGATTACGAAAATCAGATTGCCACAGCCCGTCAGCAGGCGGAAGAGATCAGTAATCTGATCGCGGAGCAGGAGGCAGAGCTGAATCGTCTGGCAGAAGAGCGCAGACGCGCAGAGGAAGAAGCAGCCCGTCGGGCAGCGGAAGAAGAAGCGGCCAGACAGGCGGCAGCGGAGGAAGCAGCCCGTCAGCAGGCGGCTGAGGAAGCCCAGGCAGAAGAGGAAGAACAGGCAGAGACTTCCGATGGGGAAGAATACGTGGAGGACGATTCGAATAGTGATGGAAGCGAGGAAGACTCCGACGAGGAAGCTTATGACGAGGAATCCTACGAAGAAGAATCCTATGAAGAAGAGTCTTACGAGGAAGACTCCTCCTCTGACGACGGTTATTATGAAGAAAGCTACGAGGAGGAAGACACCAGCTATTCCAGCGGCGGCTCCTCAGGAAGCGCTATCGTAGCTTATGCGGATCAGTTTGTCGGCAATCCCTATGTATGGGGTGGAAATTCTCTGACAAACGGTATTGACTGTTCCCACTTTGTATACCAGGTTCTGAAAAACTGCGGCGTATACAGCGGCGGATATACCACATCTTCCGGATGGAGGTCTCTGGGCTCACCGGTAGGAAGTCTGTCAGAAGCACAGGCCGGCGATGTGATCTGTTATTCCGGTCATGTGGCGATCTATGACGGATATGGCGGAATCGTGGAAGCGAAGGGAAGCGCCTGGGGTATTACCCATGACAGAAGCGCAGATTGCAAAACGATTCTGGCGATCAGAAGATTTACATAATTTAACCTGTAGGAAAAGAATGAGTCTATGGTCAGGCAAAACTGGCGATGGGCTCATTTTTTTCAGTATGGTTGCATTTTAGTGGAAAAAAAGGTATACTGAGAAACCGAAGAAGAGATGGGAGGCAAGAGGATGAAATCATGGAGAGATAATGTAAGACGGGTGGTGCCCTACGTTCCGGGGGAACAGCCCAATGACCCGGATATGATAAAATTAAACACCAATGAAAATCCCTATCCGCCGTCGCCGAAGGTGGAAGAGGCCATTCGAAATCTGGACTGCGATGCTTTTCGGCTGTATCCGGATCCCACAGCTCATAAACTGGTATCTGCTATCGCCGATTACCATGACCTGAAAGAAAGCCAGGTGTTTGTGGGAGTGGGGTCAGACGATGTGCTGGCGATGGCGTTTATGACGTTTTTCAATGGGGACAGACCGATTTTGTTTCCCGATATCACCTATTCTTTTTATGATGTGTGGGCGGATCTTCTGCGCATCCCTTATGTGAAAGTCCCGCTGAACCAGGAGCTGGAAATTTCCTGCGCGGATTATAAACAGGAAAACGGAGGAGTGATTTTTCCCAATCCCAATGCCCCCACAGGTACGGCGCTGACCCTGGAGGAGATTCGTTTTATCCTGGAGCATAACAGGGAAACAACGGTGATCGTGGATGAGGCATATGTGGATTTTGGAGCGGATACGGCTCTGCCTTTGCTGAAAGAGTATGATAATCTGCTGGTGGTGCGGACCTTTTCCAAATCCCGTTCCATGGCCGGGATGCGGATCGGTTATGCCTGCGGAAGCGAGGAGATGATCCGCTGTCTCAACGACGTGAAATATTCTTTTAATTCCTATACCATGGATATGACGGTTCTGGAAGCCGGCGCGGCATCCATTGCGGATGAAGATTATTTCCAGGAGACGATCTGCAAAGTACAGGAAACCAGGCAATGGACACAGGAGCAGCTGCGCCGTCTGGGGTTCACACTGAAAGATTCCAGCGCCAATTTTGTGTTTGCCAGTCATGGGGAATGCCCCGCCCGGGAACTGTTTGAAGCGCTGAGGCAGAACCATATCTATGTCCGTTATTTTGATAAACCCAGGATTGACAACTATCTGCGAATCACCATCGGCACGCAAAAGGAGATGGAAAAGCTGGTGGATTTTCTGGAAACATATCTGAAAAAAAGAAAAGAAAGGTAATATCTGAAAAAGGCTGATTTCTGAAAAAACAGGAAGTCAGCCTTTTTTCGAGAAAAATAAATATACAGAAAATTTTAAAAAATACAAATAATACACAATTAATTACGAGTCAAGAAAAATGTTATAAAAAAATAAAAATAATTTTTAAAAAATGTGTTGACAAATGAATAGGGATCTGCTATTATAATTACATCAAAACAAAACAACTTCATTATTTCTTACTTGATAAAGAAATATGAAAAAAGGAGGTTGGTCCATTGGACACTTTAAATCATAACCATCAATATGAAAGTGGTATGGCTTAGCAGTTCCCGGCGAGAAGACCTTTTACATATGAGTTATATAAATCCCTTGATTGTAAGATCTCAGAGGAAAAAGTAAAAAGGTATATATCAAGCGAGTCTTCATATTGAACATATACCACAAAACATAATTCAAAGATTATCATATGTGAAGAAATATAATAATCAGATTTTGAATTATGATTCATCAAAAGAAAAATAAAAGTGCTACCTGGATTACAGATTTTCAATTTAAAATCAGTGAACAGCAAAGATCGGAAGTCGGAAGATAGAAGTAAAGGACAGAATCGGAAGAAGAAGTAGTAAGGGATAGATATAGTATTAAAGATGAAGTAGAGAGATTTGAGACGAGAAATCAGTTTCTGAAAAATCAATAAACTGTAATCAAATTCCTGAAGTAGTATTCAGATGATAGAAGTGAGAAACGGAAATCGAAAGAAAGAAGAAATAATTCCTGAAGAGAATAGATTATCGTAAAAGAAGCGCATTTTAAAGTATCAATTGATGAAATATATTAAATGTCAATTTAATATAAAAAAGGATATAGTAACTTCTAAGTAAGAAAAACTTACGAGCAGGGAATAAGAATTAAAATTTATATAGATAATTGAATATGGAACCAAGAGTTGTTTCGTAACAAGTTGATCTGATT
Organism: Candidatus Ruminococcus avistercoris; assembly: GCA_019120315.1. Taxonomy (GTDB): domain Bacteria; phylum Bacillota; class Clostridia; order Lachnospirales; family Lachnospiraceae; genus Ruminococcus_G; species Ruminococcus_G avistercoris. The sequence goes on along the minus strand of DWVJ01000048.1, from coordinate 8,457 downwards.
ATAAATTTTAAGAGAAGGTAGAAAATTGAATAACGCAGAATTTTAGAGCAACCGTTATATCGAATGTTAATAGATATAGCGGTTGCTTGTTTCTGCGTTTTTATTATATAATAGGCGTATGAAAGACTGGATTGTTTTTGAAGATAAAAAAATTTTAGTTGTCCATAAACCTGCCGGACTGGCTGTGCAGAATCGTTCCTTTGGACGGCCGGATCTGGAAAGTATGCTGAAAAATTATCTGAAAGAAGAGGAAACAGGAGCCAAAAACCGGATCCCATATCTGGGAATCGTTCACCGTCTGGATCAGCCGGTGGAAGGGCTGCTGGTCTTTGCCAAGGATAAGGCGGCGGCTGCAGATCTGAGCAGGCAGATTACAAATGGGCAGATGGAAAAGCGTTATCTGGCGATCGTCTGTGGGAAACTAAAAACCAGGGAAGAGGTATTTCTCAGAGACTGGATGGTGCGGGATGGAAAAACTCATATGGCGCGGATTGCAGACCGGGGGGAGAAAGGCGCCAAAGAGGCCAGGTTGAGTTGCCGTCTTTTAAAACAATGGGATCAGGAAGCGCTGGTGGAGATTTGCCTGGATACCGGCAGGTTTCATCAGATCCGGCTGCAGATGGCTCATGCTGGTCTGCCTCTGGCAGGGGATCGGAAATACAATCCGGACGGGGGAGGAGATTCTCTGGCATTGTGCGCTTACGCGCTGGCTTTTCACTATCCTGGGGATCAAAAACGAATGGTTTTTGAGCTGCCCAAGTCGAAATTGAAAAGATTTTACCGGGAATAGAAAGGAGAATATATTCCATGTGGAAAAAATACCTGAGTCTTCTGATGGCGGGGATGCTGCTAGCGACCTTGTGCGGATGTGCGAAAAAGCAGGAAAGTTCAGAAAAAGACAACACAGAATCGGCAGAAGAGGCGGAGGAAATCCAGGAAGAAGAGGAAGAAACGGATGAGGGGCAGACGGAAAATGATCAGACGGATGAGATAGAGATTGAACTGCCCCAGGAAAGCCAGTTGGCCATAGATTACACGTTAGCGGAGGGCCTTGAGCTGCCTCCGAAAACCAGGATTGCAGTGGTGGCCAAAACCACGAAGGGAAATTACTGGAAAGCGATTCGCACGGGAATGGAGATGGCGGTGGAGGATCTGAATGAGGCAGCGGGACTGGAAGGGAATGAAAAAGTCACCATGACCTTTGAAGGGCCGGATCAGGAGGACAATGCCGAGCAGCAGATCAATATCGTGGACGCCGTACTGGCAGAAAATCCACAGGTTCTCTGTCTGGCGGCAATCGATGTGGAATCCTGCAGCGCCCAGCTGGAGAATGCCCAGGAGAATGGGATCCCGGTGATCGGGTTTGACTCCGGCGTTTCTTCGAAGGAGATGATGGATACCATCTGCAAGACAGACAACTATGGAGCCGGCGCTGAGGCCGCCAGACGTCTGGCGGCGGCAGTGGGAGATTTCGGGGAGATCCTGATCGTGTCTTCCCAGCAGAATACGGAATCTTTGACAGATCGTGTGCTTGGTTTTGAGAGTGAGATTACCAACGCGCATAAGACCGTCACGATAGTGGATACCGTCTATGGGGATGATCCGGAGGATGACAGAAGTCTGGAAGAAAGGATAAGAGAAATTCTGGAGAATCATCCCAATCTGAAAGGATGTTTTGTGACGGATGAGAATGCGGCGGCGGAAGTGCTGGATATTTTAAAAAATCCGGAGTATCAGGATATGAAACTGGCCGGTTTCGATGCCAGTGAAAAGCAGTTAAAAGCGGTCCGTGAGGGACGCGAGGTGGGGATTATATGTCAGAATCCTTATGGTATGGGGTATGCGACGGTAATTTCCGCAGCCAGGGCCATCCTGACTCTGGACAACGATGAGATGATCAATGCCGGTTATCAGTGGATTGATCAGGGAAACATAGATTTGGAAGAAAATCAGAAATATCTTTATGAGTGAGGATGGGCATGGCCGGAACGATCAGACAGATAGCGCAGCTGGCCGGCGTATCAAGAGGTACGGTCGACCGGGCGCTGAATCGCCGGGGGCGCATCAGTCCGGAAGTGGCTGAGCGAATCTGGAAAATCGCCGAGGAGCTGGATTATCATCCAGGGCAGAAAAGAAGGGTATCAGAGGAGAGTAAAACGCAGGAAATCAGGATCGGTGTGATCACACAGATGGCGGAATCGTCGTTTATGATTCAGATTCATCAGGGCATCCGGGACATCGAGAGAGAACTGAAGGAACGGGGCGTGGCGCTTTGCGTGCGGGATCTTATTTCGGTAAATGAGGAAGAACAGCTGAAAGCCATTGAGGAACTGGATCAGAAGAATATCGCGGCTCTGGCTATTATGCCCGTGGAGAGCGAAGGGGTCAGAAGAAGACTAAACCGCTTGACGGAGGAGCGGAATATACCGGTTGTAACTTTTAACTCGGATATTGTGGGCACAGGCCGCAGCTGCTTCGTGGGACTGGATAACCGCAAGAGCGGCAGCACGGCTGCAGGCCTGATGGGGATGCTGACCCGCGGCGCCGGAAAAATTCTGATCATCACAGGATCTTTTACCAACAGTGTAAACGGTCTGCGAGTGGAAGGTTTTGTGGACGAGGTAAAACGTTCCTTTCCGGGGATGGAACTGTTGGGGGTACAGAGCAGTTCCGGAGATTCCAAAGAGGTGGAGCAGATTATCGTCAGCACCATGGAGAGGGAGCCGGATCTGGCCGGAATTTTTGTCGCCTGCATGGGGCAGAGCGGGGTCAGCGCGGCTTTTGACAGGATGAAGCCGGGGAAGAGGCCCTATGTTATCGTTTATGATCTGACTTTGGAAAATGTGGAAGCGCTGAAAAAGGGCTATTTTGATTTTGTCCTGGATCAGGAGGGTTATATGCAGGGATACCGGGCGGTCCGGCGGCTGTATGAGTATCTGATCCGGCGGCGGGAGCTGCAGCCGGAAATGATGTTTACGGATATCAAAATTATCACCAGATATAATCTTCCGTAACTGGAAAAAGACCTTTGAGGTTTGATGGATGAAAGATTTTCGCGTGCCTGCGTGCCAAATGCGTGCCGGATTTTTTGTGCAACAGTACCAAGTTGGGTTCTGTTTTTTGGTAATTACATAAAATAAGGCAATACCAACAAAAAATGCTTGCGCAGACGGCTGTCAGGTGTTAGAATAAATGCATAAAAGGTAACGGGCGTGCGTGACAAAAAGGCACGCAACAGACGGCCAAAAGCCGTTGCAAAGAATAGGAGGATACATAACAATGGCAAACACAACCAGAATGACAGTTGCTCAGGCGATTGTAAAATTTCTTGACAATCAGTATGTGAGCCAGGATGGTCAGGAAACAAAATTTGTGGAAGGTTTCTTTACGATCTTTGGCCATGGTATTGCAGTAGGCCTGGGCGAGGCGCTGGATACCAATCCGGGTCAGCTGAGAGTTATGCAGGGAAGAAACGAGCAGGGTATGTGCCACGTTGCTACTGCATTCGCAAAACAGAATAACAGAAAGAAAATCATTGCTTGTGCGTCATCCGTAGGACCGGGAGCAGCCAACATGGTTACCGCCTGCGCAACCGCTACAGTTAACAATATTCCGCTGCTGGTATTCCCGGCAGATACTTTCGCTTCCAGACAGCCGGATCCGGTTCTGCAGCAGCTGGAACAGAGCGACAGCCTTGCTGTTACCACCAATGATGCCTTCAAACCGGTGACCAAGTACTGGGATCGTATTACCCGTCCGGAGCACATCATGACAGCGCTGATCAACGCGATGCGTGTGCTGACAGATCCGGCTGAGACAGGAGCCGTGGCTATCGGACTCTGCCAGGATGTAGAAGGTGAATCCTATGATTTCCCGGATTATTTCTTCCAGAAGAGAGTTCACAGAATCACAAGACCGGTTGCAGTTGACGAAGAACTGGAAGATGTGGCAGAAGTAATTGCCAATGCAAAGAAACCGCTGGTAATCGTAGGCGGCGGTGTGAAATATTCTCTGGCAGGCGAAACGGTAGAAAAATTCTGCGAAGAGTTCAAAATTCCCTTTGGCGAGAGCCAGGCAGGAAAGAGCGCCTGCAAATCCAGCCATCCCTATTGCCTGGGCGGTATCGGCGTAACCGGTACGCTGGCATCCAACGTGATTGCAAGAGACGCTGACGTTGTAATCGCTATCGGAAGCAGACTTTCCGACTTTACCACCAGTTCCAAATGGCTGTTCAAGAATGAGAACGTTAAATTCGTTACTATCAACAACAACAAATACCATGCATACAAGATGGATGCGGTAAAAGCTGTGGGTGATGCGAAAGTAACCATCGAAGCTCTCTCTGAAAAACTGAGAGCGAGAAATTATGTTTCTTCTTACAGCGGAGAAATCGAAGAAGTTAAGAAACAGTGGGATGAAGAGATGAAACGTCTTGCTTCCATCGAATACACTGGCGATGATTTCGAGCCGATCATCAAAGACAGAGATCCGCGTACGATTCCGGAGTTCGTTAAGATGACAGGCGGTCTGATCACACAGACAGCGGCTCTGGCGGCCATCCGTGAGGTGATCGATAAGGATGCCAACTATATCACGGCAGGCGGAAGCCTTCCCAGCTGTTCCCAGAGAATGTGGACGACAGACAAACGCGGCGGATACCATGCTGAGTATGGATACTCCTGTATGGGATACGAAGTGGCCGCTTCTCTCGGCGTTAAGATGGCAGATCCTGACAATGAAGTATATGCTGTTGTGGGCGACGCAAGTTTCCAGATGCTGCACAGTGAAATCATGACCATCATGCAGGAGCAGAAGAAAGTAAACATTCTGGTATTTGATAACTGCGGATTCGGCTGTATCAACAACCTGCAGATGACACACGGTATCGGAAGTATCGCAACAGAGTTCCGTTACAGCGATGGAAAGAAACCGACCGGCAATCTGATCCCGGTTGACTATGCGAAGATCGCAGAAGGTTACGGACTGAAATCCTATACCTGTAAGACAATTGCAGAATTGAAAGCGGCTCTTGAAGATGCCAAGAAACAGACAGTAGCCTGCCTGTTCGACCTGAAGGTTATTCCGAAGACCATGACAGACGGATATGAGTCCTGGTGGGATGTGGGAATCGCCACGACTTCCGAGAAGGAAAGCGTTCGCAAAGCCTGGGAGGAAGTAAAAGAAGGAAGAGCAATCGCAAGAAAATATTAATTTTTAAGTTCAGTGGAAGGCGTAAGTCTTCCACTGAATTTGTTTACCGCACTTTTAGATGACAGGAGGCAAAAAGAGAATGGGAAAAGTTTTTGGATATCCCAAGTGGAGTGAAGACGGGGAACAGATCGTCACCGAATATCAGGGCGACTACGAACACATGATGATGGACATCCGCCTGTTTCGCATGAAAACAGGAGATGTAAAATGCTTTAAAAAACCGGAAGAAGAGACGGCGATTCTGCTTCTGCAGGGGAAACTGACACTCTGCTGGGCGGGACAGAAAAAGCAGGTGTCCAGGAAAGACGTGTGGACAGAAGGGCTGTGGTGCCTGCATGTGTGCAGGGATACGGAAGTTTCCATACAGGCGGATTCCGATGATGTGGAAATTCTGGTACAGTCTACGCATAATAATCGCGATTTTCCGGCAAAACTTTACGGGCCGGCAGATATTCCCTGGGAGGAACGCTGCCGTGGGAAATACGGAGATACGGCGAAGCGGAAAGTTACCACGATTTTTGATTATGAGACGGCGCCCTACTCCAACATGGTGCTGGGAGAAATCATGAACGATCCTGGAAACTGGTGCGGGTATCTGCCGCATAGCCATCCCCAGCCGGAGCTTTACTATTTCAAGTTTGAGCGGCCGGAAGGATTCGGCGCCAGCTTTGTGGGAGAGGATGTTTATTACATCAAAGACGGAAGTTTCAGCGCTATTCCCGGCGGAAAGACGCATCCGCAGTCGGCTGCGCCGGGATATCGCATGTATATCATCTGGATGATCCGGCATTTTGATGACAATCCCTGGACGGTGGGAACGTATGACGAACGTTTTACCTGGCTGGATGAAGTATAAGAAAAAATGATTGATTTGCAGGAGTGATGGAATGGCAGTAACATTGCAGCAGATAGCGGAAAAAGCGGGAGTCTCCAGGGGAACGGTGGACAGAGCGCTGAATAACCGGGGGAGAATCCGGCCGGAAGTGGCGGAGAAAATCCGCAAAATCGCACAGGAAATGGGCTATCGTCCCAACAGGGCGGGGAAAGCGCTGGCTCTTACCAACCGCTCTTTTCGAATCGGCGTGATTCTGCAGGAGACAGAGACGCCTTTTATGAAGGAGATGCTCCGTGGAATCGCGAAGGCGAAGGAAGAAGTGGAGCATCTGGGCGGGGAAGTGATTCTGAAAGAAATCCGCGGAATCAATACGAAGGCGGTTCTGGCGGCGCTGGAAGAACTGCGGTCGGATAACGTGCAGGCTATTGCCATCAATCCGGCACAGAATCAGACGACGAAAGAACTCATCGGAAAATATATGAATGAATATGAGATTCCTGTGGTGACTTTCAATACGGACATAGAGGACAGCGGCCGTCTCTGCTATGTGGGACAGAACGCTTATCAGTGCGGAAGAGCGGCGGCAGGGCTGATGGGGGAAATCCTGGCGGGGAAAGGCGTCGTGGCGACGGTTTCCGGATACGAAACAAATCCCAGTCTGAATAAGAGATGCCAGGGATTTAAAGAGGAATTGGAGAAAAAATATCCGGGGATTGAAGTAAAAGATACCAGATATGCCTATAACAGCAATGCGATAGCGGAAAATATCACGCGGGAAATGGTAGAGCAGTATCCGGATCTGTCCGGCATCTTTATAACGGCAGGCGTAGAAGGTGGAGTCTGTGAAGCCCTGGAAAAAGAAGGAAAACTAAAAGACATAAAACTGATCATTACGGATATTACGCCGGGCATGGAAAAGTGGCTTCAAAATGATGCGATTTCTTTTGCTATTTTGCAGAACGCACTGGAACAGGGATATCGGGCGGTGATGCTGCTGTTTGAGCTTTTGTTTGACGGGAAAAATCCGGAAAAGGAATTTTTTTATACGGATCTGACGATTGTAACCGGTTATACTCTGCCGCAGACGGGTAATCCAATCTAAAAAGTCAAAAGATGCATGAAGACGGAATGGGAGGACAAAAGAGATGTTAAATGTAGGTGTAATTGGCTGTGGAGTGCTGGGGAAAGACCATATCAAAAGATTGAGCGAAAAGCTGCGCGGCGTGCGGGTGGCGGCGGTATCGGCTGCTTCAAAAGAAAGCGCGGAAAAAGGCGCCGCCCTTTGCGGCGGAAAAGCATATACGGACAATGAGCAGCTGATAGAAGATCCCAAGGTGGAAGCTGTGGTTGTGGCTTCGCCGGGATATACCCACGCGGAGGTCGTGCTAAAAGCGATAGCGGCCGGAAAGAGGATTTTTTGTGAAAAACCACTGGCGACAACGGCAGAAGACTGTAAAAAAATCGTGGAGGCAGAAATCGCATCGGGAAGACATCTGATCCAGGTGGGTTTTAACAGGCGGTATGATAAGGGGTTCAGACAGCTCAAAGAGGAACTGGATAAAAGAAAACTAGGAGAGCCGCTGATGATTCACTGTACGCACAGAAATCCTGCGGTGGCAGATTCCTATACGACTGAGATGGCGGTTCATGATACGCTGATTCATGAGATAGACTGTCTTCGCTGGCTGACAGGCGAGGAATACGCATCCGCCCAGGTTATCTTTACCAGGAGAACGAAAAACGCATGCGCACATTTGCAGGACCCTCAGTTTATGATTTTTCGTACGAAGAGTGGGATGAGTATTGACGTGGAGGTATTTGTCAACTGTAAATTCGGCTATGACATCAATTGCGAGGTGGTGTGCGAGGAAGGAACAGTAAAGCTGTCGTCGCCCTCCAGCCCGATTATACGGACAGATACCAGGATCTCCGGCAAAATGGCGGATAACTGGATTCACCGGTTTTATGAGTCCTACGATGCGGAACTTCAAGACTGGATCGACGCAGCGGCCGACGGTGTGATAAACGGTCCTACGGCATGGGACGGATATGCGGCGGCGGTAACGGCGGACGCTTTTGTGAAAGCGCAAAAGAGCGGACGGATAGAACCGATTACTATGGAAGTTATGCCGGATTTTTATAGGCGATGAAATCTTTTTCAGAAAATAATTGCCAATCAGCTGGAAAAATTTTATAATAGAGATATGCATAATTGCCATTTTATATTAAGGAGGATGTCAAAAAATGAAAATTGGTTTTAATGAAGCGACCGCTCTTCGCTGTGAAGGACAGTCTCTGATGGCAGACCTGGAAATGTGCGAAAAATATGGATTTGATTATTTCGAAATCCGTTACGACTGCATCGCAAAATACATCCAGGAAGGCCATACTCTGGAAGAGCTGGGCGAGTG
>DWVJ01000047.1 GCA_019120315.1 Candidatus Ruminococcus avistercoris | reverse complement strand
CATTAAGCAGCTTTACATTGACGGGCATTTCTGTTATGCCTATAAATTCGGCATTGTAACCAACGGCTTGGGCATTATCCGCCATATCGACTTCTACAACAAGGATTTCTTTGAAAAACATCCTGAAATCGTTATTGAAAAGAAGTCGGATTCCCCTGATGAGGATAAATCTGTCCATGATGCCAGACTGCTTATTCCCTCTTTAAAGGATTTTTTTGCCGCCCATCCGCTCATCAATCCCAAAACTTTCCTCGGTGATGCCGCTTTCGATTCTGTCATGCTTTATAAGGAACTTCTTTCCGGCGACACCTTTGGCACAGATGCCGATGGCAATGGCATCCATTTTCAAAAAGCCTATATTCCGCTGAATTCCCGCGCTGGGCTGGAACATAAGGATTATTCCCTGAACCAGGATGGCATTCCCTGCTGCCCCAATAATACTTCCCTTCCTTTGAAACCGGAAGGCACCAGCAAACTCAAAAGCGGCGTTACCCGTTATAAATTCAGCTGCCCAAACATCAAATGGGAAAAAGATGCTTCTACCGGGAAACATCACCGTGTCTGCCATTGTGACAATCCCTGTACATCTTCTCCCTGTGGGAGAATGGTGTACATCTATCCGGAGAAAAACCTCCGAATGTACCCAGGCACCCTGCGTGGGACTGCTGAATGGGACGATACCTATAAAACAAGAACTACCGTGGAACGCTCCATCAATCACATCAAAGACAGCTTCGGGCTTGCCGGGCGCAAAACCCAGAACGAAAAAACGCTTCACGCTGACTTGCTCCTGGCTGGAATCACACAGCTGATCGGTGTAATTCTTGCTGATAAGCTCCACCAGCACAAATACATCCGGAGCCTGAAGCCCCTAGTCGCATAGGGTTTACCTCTTTCATAAAGGGTTTCCACGTCTCCCTCTATAAGTGCGCTCATTTTTTACAAATCTTAACACTTAATCATATATTGCAATGCCTTCCCTGTCCTTTCAGCCGTAAAATCATAATCTACCCAACCCAAGTATGCTTTAGGGTGAAATCATAAACCCGTTTCGCAATTACCTATAATAAGATTTTTACTAACCCGCAAAGTCAGCAAATCTTATTTTACTCTGAGGTATCCTTTTTTCTCAACCACCTTTCATGGGATTCCCTATATTTGAATTATACAGGAAGCTCCTTATAGTATTTGATATTAGAATACCATATTCAAAACTCACAGACGTCGCATGACAGGCGACAATAACTCTTTCACTCAAAACTCACCCCACCCAGTGAATCCTGCTCTCATCATACCGGTCTTCCTGTACCTTCTGCTCCGCCGGATACCCAAGCGAGAACATGGAGAACACCTTCACATTGTCCGGCAGATTCAGCAGACGGTGCACTGCATCCATCCGCTCCCGGTCCGGAGCGATACCGAACCACACGCCGCCCAGCCCCTGGGCGTCCGTCTCCAGCCAGATATGTTCCTGGGCGATAGACAGATCGATCTGCGCAAAGGCCGGCGCGATCAGGCCTTCCTTCCGGTAAACCGACACGATGACCACCGGCGCTCCTACCGCACAGGCGGAGTAAGGGCTGACGCCTGCCAGCTTCCGGACCACCTCTTTATCCGTCACCACATAGAATTCCCAGGGCTGCTGACTCTGTGAAAAATACTGTTCATACTCGCTCCTCCTTTATCTATTCGCAGGAAAGTTCCATCCGCACCGCCTGCCAGCTTCCCTTTTCAACGATCAGCACCGCCATGGTGATCTCCTGGCGGAACCGCCTCGGACCGCAGCTGCCCGGATTAAGCCACAGTCTGCCTTCCCTTACTTCCTCCGTATACTGATGGGAATGACCAAAGATAATGATCTGCCGGTCACCAGGATCAGGCGGAAGATCCCTGCGGTTATGAATCATGGAAAACTTCATGCCGCCTAAAGTGAAATCCGCCCGTACGGGAAGCGCACGGGCCCACTTCCCCCAGTCGTTGTTTCCTCTGACGAAATAAACCAAAGCTCCCGGTCTGGCCGCATCGCGGATCTCATCCATAATGGCCGGTTCATCGATATCGCCGGCGTGCAGTACCGCATCACACTGTCCGATGATTTCTTTTACCTGTGGGCGCAAAAATCCGTGAGTATCAGATAACACCGCTATCTTCATCTGCCTGTCCTCCTCGCTGTATTAATTCTATGAATTAAATTTACCAGAATCCACCGGTAATTTCAACAGAAAATTTTCTCTTGTCCTTAGAATATTCTGTATATTTAATTTTATATTATTTTTTTCAGAATTTCTATTGACAAATGCCGATTTATGAGTTATTATAACACTATCAAAAGAAAAGGAGGACGGACCACCGAAAACGTAAATCCTAATCCAGACATTCTAAAGAAACGAGGTAAAGTCCAATGGGAAAGTAATCATTTATTCGAGAACACTATTCTATCCAGAGGAATAGTTTTATATAGATATCAATTAAATAAGGAGGTCGGGCCCATGGATGTAATGAGTTAAAAATCCACTGTACGAATCGTAAATTGGTACAGTGGATTTTTTATGCTTATTTCTATACTTCCTTCTGTCACGGCACCGCCAAAGGCGCGTTAAACCGCTCTATTTCGGCACTGAGAACGGGGCCTGCCTCTTCATACCAGTCATAGGTGACGGTCTGCTTTCCGTCGCTCCATACCTCCGGACAATCTATATCTTCCCAGTCCATGGGAATCATATGCTGTTTCTGTTCGGAAGCAATCTTCATAATGCTTCTTAGTTCTTCTTCCTCTTCTTTTTTTAGAATTCCCGGTTTCACAGAAAGAAAAAGCGGAGTGCCGCTGCGGGCGATGACCTCAGCCCACTGCCGGTTCTTCTCCCAGGGAATACTTCCGTTGATTCCCACACAGTCTGCATCCACATCATAGAAAGCGCCGTGCTGGGGCAGCCGGAACGCCAGCGTATTGACGCCCATCTTTCTGCTTCGCTCCCAGATGCGGCCGCTGGTGTCGTCTCCGGTGCGGTTCAGATGCATCAGGCCCGCACCCAGATGACCGATGGTGTTGCAGCCTAAAATCAGCACATCTTTTGGGGCTGCCTCCTGACAGATCGCCTCATAGAGAAGCGTTACGATCTGAGCGCTGGTTTTTCCCCGGTCATAAAAATGCCAGTCATCCCGCACATTCAGCAGATTGGCCTCAAAGCCCCACATCCCGAACAGATCATAGGTGGAAAAATCATGTTTAATCAGCTGGTAACCCCAGTCGCAGATCTGCCGGATGTCCTGCCGGATATAATCCAGCGCCTCCGGATGGGAGGGATCCAGACAGCCGTTATGAGAAATCCTCCACTCCTGAGAAATGGCAGGATCCTCATTTTGCAGCAGCCGCACCCAGATCCCCGGTCGTACTTTCTTTTCCTTCAGCTTTTGGGCCAGCGCGCCCGGATCTGGAAACTTATCATTGCCTTTTCTCCAGGGTCCTCCGTTATACTCCTCCAGACGGTGATTGACCTGCCATCCGTCGTCCACCACCATAAACGGCGGATTGGAAACTCCCTGCGTCAGGGCAAGCAGATAATCCGCATCTTTTTGAATCTGTACATCACTGCTGTCACCATAAGCGTAATACCAGTTATTGCTGCCGTAGACGGGAAACGCAGGCAGCAGGGGATCCTCACACATGCGCCGGCAGAATACCCGGGCCGTTTCAAAGGTATCCTCCGACGGTCCTGCCATGCAGACGACCTTTGCCGCCTCCAGTGTCTGCCCTTTCAGTTCCACGCCTCTTCCTCCGTTTCGCAGATCCAGATACAATGTGACGCCTTTCGTATCCGCCTGCCAGAAGCACATGGCCGCAGGCCGTACCATCACACCAAAGCACTGTGTATTCTCTGCGCCCGCTGCCAGGAAGTACCAGGGCATAAAACGGCTGCCGCTCATTCCCTGCCAGCGCAGGTCTCCGTAGCCGCGCTCCCAGGCATCTCCGAGGAAACGGGCGTCTTTGGCAAGGCGGTACTGCCAGCGCAGCTTCACTCCAAGGAGGGCGTCCTGGGAAGTCACCTCCACCTGCAGTGTTTCTTTTATTTCAGAAAAAGAAACGGTCGTACCCCCTGCCACGGCCGGATTGGCCTGCCCGGATATCACCCGGGACTCCTTTTCTGTCTCGATGGTCACGAAATCCGGCGTGCCGGGATTCCATGACCGGTAACGATCCATCATCTTCCTTATCTCCTTCTCATTTCATTTTTCAGGAAACTCAGCAGTTTCCCGTATACACGTATCGCAGGTAAGCCGCCGCCGCATCCCGCAGCCGGTACACCGTCTCCACCCTGGTCGGCTCCCGGTCCGCCATTCTGTGACGGGGAAAGAAGCGGGTCACATGGAGAGGAATCTCTTCCTTGACAGAGGCAATCCAGCGCGCCTCCTCTTTCATCTCTTCTTCCGAATCGTTCTCCCTTGGAACGATCAGTGTGGTCAGTTCCACATGACAGCTTTTTGCCGCTCTTTCGATAAACGCTTTCACAGTCTGCAGATTGCCGCCCAGTCTTTGATACCATTCTTCACGAAAGCCCTTCAGATCAATGTTCATGGCATCAATATAAGGCAGAACCTCCTCCAATACCGGCAGTTCGACGCAGCCGTTGGTCACCAGCACGTTTTTCATACCCTTCTTACGAATCAGCCGGGCTGTATCACGGACAAACTCGTAACCGGCCAGCGGTTCATTATACGTAAACGCCACACCGATATTCCCCTGACCGGCGCAGTCTGCTGCCAGATCCGCCAGCTGCCGTGGAGTAACTTCCCGGAAATCACAATCTTTTTCTCTGGCCATGGAAATCTCATGGTTCTGACAGAATGGACAGGACATATTGCAGCCAAAGCTGCCCGCCGAAAGAATCCGGCTGCCCGGATAAAACCGCCGCAGCGGTTTCTTCTCGATGGGATCCAGCATCAGCGCCGTCAGCTTTCCATAGTTAACGCAGCAATTCTGCCCCTTTATATTTCTCCTGACCCGGCAGCTCCCTGTCTGCCCCTCCGACAGGATACAGTGACGGGGACAGACCTGGCATCGTATTTCTTCTTCTTTTTCCATCAGAAATGTCTCACCACCTCAAAGCGCTCCAGGCGCACCTGCTGCTCCCACAGAGGGATACCAGCCTTTTTCTTTGCGATGGCAATCTGCTGCTCTGGTGTATCCACGCCCTCCAGATTTGGCAGCAGCAATCCTCTCTTTTCTCCTTTTTTCACCACCACGCCGTACCGTTTCACATCAAGCTGATCTGCGGAATCGATTTTCTCCGTTTCGCCCAGCACATCCACACTGTAAATCAGTTTGTCCAGCTCCTCCGGCTGTATGGAATCAAAGCGGGGATCCCGGGAAGCTGCGCTGATTCCGTTTTCCACGATTTCTCTGGCGATGCAATCCTGTACGGGAGAGATGGTCCCGATACAGCCCCGCAGTCTTCCTTCTTCCTTGATGGAAACGAACACGCCGGCCCGGCCTGCCGTCATCTCCTGCGGCAGATCTTCCGGGAGCAGCGTTCTCTTACCGCTGCGCACATATGTCTCCACTGCCTGACGGGCCAGGCACACATAAGCATCCTCTTTCTCCCGGCATGCTCTGACCTGTGCTTTTGTCTTTTCTTCATACTGCTGCAGGAAGTTCCGTTTTGGATCGCTTCCTTTTGTCTCATACGTACAGACGCCGTATCCCACGCCGAAGGTTCCTTCGTGGGACAGTCTTTGCGCTTTCACTGCCTGAAGATCCAGTGTCCCGGCTAATACCACAAAAGAACGGTGGCCGCACTCCGCAGCCTTTTCACAAAATTCCTCCGAAAACTCAAACAGGCGGTCAAAACTGGCAGAACCCATCACATCCATGATCTGCTCATCATATAACGGCCCCTCTTTTGCAAAGCCATAAGGCCCATCCGCTTTCAGCCGGTGGGAAAGATCCCCGCTGCCGATGACCGCTATTCTCCGATCCAGCAGCTGCGCCGTCTTCAAAACACACTGTCCCAGCTGATAATGCACAGAAAAGGGCAGTCCCGAAAGGCCGATCCGCACCACCTGATAATCCTGCATATAGTGGTTCAGAAACCACAGGGGGATCATCGTGCCGTGATCCAGCCTTCGATCCCGTTCTCCCAGCGTGCCTGCAGGAATATCCCTGGCCTGTGTCTCCTGGCATAAAGCTTTCACAAAGCCGGTATCATAATCCACGCTGATCTTAACCTGAGGAGCCCGGAACGCACCGAAATCACCCTCTGCCCCCTTCCCCGGCGAGATGTGAAAATAATCGGCGTACATCGCCGAATGGGGTGAAAGTACCACAACCGTTTCTGGCTTCCAGGCCGCCGCCTGTCTGGCTGCTTTGTGGTACGCATCAACGGTTGCCTGGATCTGTTTTTCCTGTCCCCCTCCCACTTCCGGTATAATCAGCGGCGGATGGGGAACCATAATCGCACCTCTTATTGCCATAACGCTTCCTCCTTTTACCGTTATCATACCATATCCAAACCGTGTTCACATCTGATTTTTAAAAATGCTATTGAAAATTTCAGAAATTTCTATATAATAAGAAGACGCAGTTACGTATGAAAAAGAAAGGAGTTATTATGGAAAAGTTTTTCAAACTCAAAGAAAACGGTACAAAATTTTCCACAGAAGTGATGGCCGGCCTGACCACCTTCTTCACCATGGCTTATATCATCGCTGTCAATCCCAGCGTATTAAGCCAATCCGGCATGGAATGGGGCGCTGTATTCCTGGCCACCATCATCGCTTCCATCATCGGTACTTTGGTGATGGGACTTTTTGCCAACGTGCCTTACGCCCAGGCTCCGGGTATGGGACTGAATGCATTTTTTGTCTACACCGTATGCTTCGGTCTGGGATTCACCTGGCAGCAGGCACTGTCCATGGTATTTATCTGCGGTGTGTTCAATATCATCATCACCGTAACCAAAGTGCGTAAATTCATCATCAAGGCTATCCCCAACAGTCTGCAGAACGCCATCGGCGGCGGTATCGGCGTGTTTGTGGCTTACATCGGCCTGCTGAATGTGGGGATCATCACCTTTGAATCCGGCGTGCCGGCCATCGCCACTTTAAATCAGCCGGCGTTCTGGCTGTTTCTGATCGGTCTGGTGCTGACCATTGTGCTGCTGGTATGTAATGTCAAGGGAGCGATTCTCATCGGCATCGTGATTACCGCTCTGCTGGGAATTCCCATGGGCGTCACCACAGCCAGCGATTCTGTCAGCTTCACAGAAGCCTGCGCAGCGCTGCCCACCACCTTCGGCGTTATCTTTACCGCCGACGGACTTCCGTCTTTGTTTACGGATCTGGCCAAGCTGCCCCTGGTACTGGTGACCATTTTCGCCTTCAGTATCTCCGATACCTTCGATACTCTGGGCACCTTCATCGGAACAGGACGACGCAGCGGTATCTTCAGCGAGGAAGATGAGCGGGCCATGGATTCCAGCTCCGGATTTAAATCAAAAATGGATAAAGCCCTGTTCGCAGACGCCATTGCAACTTCCATTGGTTCCATCTTCGGTACCTCCAACACCACCACCTTTGTGGAGAGTGCTTCCGGTATCGGCGCCGGCGGACGCACCGGCCTGACCAGCGTCGTGGTCGCCATCTGTTTTGCCATCAGCGCGTTCCTGGCTACCTTCGTCAGCGCAATTCCTTCTGCTGCCACTGCTCCGGCTCTGGTCGTGGTTGGTATCATGATGACCTCCGCTTTCAAGGAAATTAAGTGGGACGACTTCGCCGAAGCTGTTCCGGCCTTCTTCGCCGGACTGTTCATGGCGCTGTGTTACAGTATTTCCTATGGAATCGCCTTTGGTTTCATCTCCTACTGTATCGTAAAAATCTGTAAGAAAGAAACTGCCGGCATTCATCCGATCCTCTGGGTGGCCACCATCCTCTTTATTCTGAATTTCGTATTGCTGGCAATTATTTAACAGCATTGGTCAGGGCATCCTCTTGAAAATCTGCCGTGGCTATAGATGGAAATATATCCTGACACAGAATCGGGCAAAATAGCTTGACTGTCATACTTGTATATGCTATTTTGAATGAAAAAGATACCGCCGGGTATTTGCCAGCGCTATTGTTCCGTAAGGCCATAGAAGGAACAATAGTACTGGCTTATTTTTGTGAGGAGGTGGAATGATTTCACGGCGGAAATCTTCTTGATAATATATCAATATCAATTACAAAACTTCAGTAAACACTGAAAGGAGATAAAATGAAAACCGCAGTAGATTTACAAAATGATTCCACCCCTTCCCTGGTGCTGCGCCTGGCTATACCCGCCATGATCGCCCAGTTTGTCAATATCTTGTACAGTATTATCGACCGGGTCTATATCGGACATATCGCCGGCATCGGCGGACTGGCTCTGGCCGGTGTGGGCGTCTGCGGCCCTATCGTGACGCTGCTGTCCTCCTTCGGCACCCTGGTGGGTCTGGGCGGCTCCATTTTGATGAGTATACGGATGGGAGAGAAAAACCAACAGAAAGCATCTCAGATCCTGGCAAATTCTTTCTTAATGCTGGCTGTCTTCTCCCTCGTCCTCACGATTATCTTTCTGCTGAGCAAGGAACAGCTGCTCATGTGGTTTGGCGCCAGTGAAATCACCTTCCCCTACGCCAACACCTACATGACCATCTATACGGCGGGAACCTTCTTTGCTCTGATGGCGGTGGGACTGAACTACTTCATCAACTGTCAGGGCTTTCCAATGGCCGGCATGGCCACCGTCCTGATCGGAGCCATCGCCAATATCGTGCTGGATCCGCTGTTTATCTTCGTCTTTCACATGGATGTGGCAGGCGCGGCCATCGCTACGGTGATCTCCCAGATGCTGTCCTGTGCTTTTGCCCTCACCTTTTTGTTTGGGAAAAAGGTGCCGATAAAGATTACCTTTGGACGTTATGACTGGCGGATCATGGGGAGGATCCTGTATCTTGGATTTTCACCTTTCCTGATCCTGGCCACCGACAGCATCATTCTCATTGTTATGAATACCGTACTGCAGCGTTTCGGCGGTCCCGATCAGGGAGATATGCTCATCACCTGCGCCGCCATCGCCCAGAGCTTCCTTTTACTGGTTACCGGGCCAATGCTGGGCATCAGCGGCGGCACCCAGGCGATCTTAAGCTACAATTACGGCGCCAGAGAAACGAAACGGGTCAAAAAAGCAGAACGTATGATCTTAATCATGATGCTTTGTTTCACCACCATTATGTTTATACTCTCCCGGCTAATCCCCCAGGTATTCGTTCACATGTTTACTTCCAATCCGGAATACTATGCATTTTCGGCCTGGGGAATCAAGACTTATACGCTAATGATTATTCCGCTAAGCTTCCAATATGTTTTTGTGGATGGTTTGACGGCTCTGGAACGGACAAAGACAGCTCTGGCTTTGTCCGTATTCCGCAAAAGCCTTTATGTGATTTCCACTTTGGTACTGCCTTTGCTCTTTTCTGCCCAGACTGCTTTCTATGCCCAGCCTCTTGCCGACGGTGTCAGTTCCGTTCTGTCCACCTGTGTGTTTTTTCTGGTCATCAACCGGCATCTGCAGCGACGGGAACAGCTGGAATAAAAAACAGGGAAAAAGAGATTTACAATTTTCTTTTTCCCTTTCATATTTATGAAAAAAACTTTTATTTCCAGTCTTTTATAATGGCAATCACCTGTTCCTCATAGTCATCTCCGGTGATATCTTCCGTCTGACCGCCGTTTCTCACATTTGTTTCCACCCCCCATTCATCATCATGAAATTCCCAGATATGGTAGGGAACACCACGATAATCAAAATCCAGACTGCCGCAATCCTCCACTTCTGTATAGATATATTCCATCTTGCTTTCTTCCAAATATTTCTTTATTTTCTGTAATCTCATGCATATCCTCCTTAAATCGCTTACTTTATCTTATTTTAATGTAATTATTTCAGACAGTCAACCATGGATTTTGTCGCAATTTTCCTGTATTTTCCAGTTTTATTCACATTATGTATATTATTGCTTTCCGCAGATTCGGTAATTGACTTTTTTCCGATTATTTCGACAAATTTCCCTTCCTTCCTTGATTCTGCACAATTTGCCATATATAATAAATATGGAGCTGTATTTTTTTATTAAAATTCACAAGAAATCACATATGTAAATTTCACACGGGGGAAACTATGAAAAATAATGACATCGGTGTATTGGCATCTTCACAGGAATATTTTCACGTTGCAAGTCAGTTTGCGAAGAAAACTCTCTTCTACCTGATTTCCGGTGGTGATTATCAATGCAACAAGGATTTTATCGACAGAAAAGGCAATCTTCCCGAAAGCTTTTACGTCATGTTAATACAAAAGGGCACGCTTTATATCGATATGAACCATAAAACCTATATGGCTCCCAAGGGCAGTGTCTTTGTGCTGGACAGCAAGATCGAATGCTGTTATTACGCGAAGGATAATCTTTCCATGCAATGGATTCAGTTTGGTGGTATCACAGTACAGAATTTTATTGATCTTCTGTATGAGACGAACAGCAAAAACGGACCGATATTTCAGCTGGACGATCTTCCGGCCATGTCTAAAAAATTTGATTTTATCATGAATATGTTTGCCACCAATCAGGTAAACGAATGTCTCGGATCTTTGTATATCCATGATATACTGACCTCTCTGACTTTACTGAACCCTCTGTCCCAGGAAGGAACCAACCTGAGCATGATCGAGGTGGCGCGATATATTGACAAGTTTTACAGTGAAAATCTGACGGTAAAAAATCTGGCCAAAGGATGCAACCTTTGTGTTTATTACTTTATCCGCGCTTTTCAGAAGGTGCATCACTGCACGCCTTATCAGTATCTGGCCGGCGTGCGTTTTGAAAATGCCAAGCGGCTGCTTCTCTCCACCAACCTCAATGTGGAGGAAATCGGAAATATGGTGGGCTTCAGCAGCGGATCCAATTTTGCCAGATCCTTTAAAAAGGAATTTGGTTATTCACCGACCACCTATCGCAAATACGGGCCCGATCCCATATCAGATATCAGTTCCCACGCATAGAAGGAAACAGGCAGATACCGGCTTTCACCGGTCATCTGACCTGTTTTTATTTTATCTTATTTTTTTGTCAAATTCAGGATTGTAGTAGTAAAAATTGCGGCTGTCCAGATGCTCTTTTGTCTTTTCCAGCGCTTCTCCGAAACGCTGGAAATGAACGATCTCCCTGGCTCTTAAAAACTTCAGCGGCTCCCTCACTTCCGGATCTTTGATCATCCGCAGCAGATTATCATATACGGTTCTCGCCTTCTGTTCTGCAGCCAGGTTTTCCATCAGATCCGTAAGCGCGTCTCCTTTAGACTGAAATTCCATGGCGGTAAAGGGAAGCCCTCCGGCAGCCTGGGGCCACAGGCCTTTGGTATGATCGATATAATATCCGTCAAATCCTGCAGTTTTTGCATCCTCAATAGTCATATCGCGGGTCAGCTGATAGACCATGGCGCAGATCATTTCCATATGAGCCAGTTCTTCCGTCCCGATATCCGTCAGCAGACCGCCCACCGCTTTCACCGGCATAGTATAGCGCTGAGCCAGATAGCGCATGGATGCGGACAGCTCCCCATCCGGACCTCCGTACTGACTGATAATCATCTGTGCCGTTTTCGGACAGGTCTTTGTGATTTTCACAGGAAACTGCAGCCTTCTTTCATAATTCCACATCAGATACACGCTCCTTCCCAGGGCATGGGGCCTTTTTCCCATGCGAACACATTTTCTCCCGCATGTTCACAGAATGTTTCGCAGGATGATTTTGCCATACAGTCTCTTGTCAGCGGATAATACCGGTTGGCAAACTCTTTCATAAGATCCTGCCTCAGCCGGCTGCTCTCTTCCAAAATCTTCAATGCCTGTCTGTCGTCACAATGGGTATCCAGATAGAGCGTCAGATCATCCAGTACAAAGCTTATCTCACAGATCTTTTGCATCAGCTGTTCCCGATTTTCCTGAACGCCGCCCGGATCACGATGATCCGGCTTTCCATCGATGGTTTTCGGCACAGAATCCGCCAGATAAAAGGGCAGATTCAACTCCGGAAAGATCGTCCCTTCCCGCAGCGCTTCGGAAAAATCATACAGCTTGGATCCTTGCTGAACCGGAATGCTGACCATTGCAAGTCTTTCTTTTTGTTCCATAAAAAAGAACTCCTTTCCCAATTCCATCACGTTTTCCGGTGACAGGATTAGTATATGGAGTTCTTTCTTTTTTACTTTTCCATTTTTTTATTTAATCCATGATATCCACATCTTCGCCGCGAAGTATTTTATTGATATTTCGCACGGCGCACATCTTACCGCACATGGTGCAGGTGTCTTCCTTTTCCGGTGTGGATTCAGCCCGGTATCTGCGGGCTTTTTCACTGTCCATGGCTAATTCAAACTGGCGATCCCAGTCCAGATTTCTTCTTGCTTCGCTCATATCATGATCCCACTGGGCAGCGCCCTTGATGCCTTTTGCAATGTCGGCGGCATGGGCTGCGATTTTGGAGGCAATGATACCCTCCTTCACATCCTCCAGCGTGGGCAGACGAAGATGCTCTGCCGGTGTCACATAGCAGAGGAAAGATGCCCCGTAGGTAGCTGCGATGGCTCCGCCGATGGCTGCTGTGATATGATCGTATCCCGGCGCCACATCGGTCACCAGGGGACCCAGGACGTAGAAGGGCGCGCCCTTGCAGATAGTTTTCTGGATTTCCATGTTGGCCTGGATCTGATTCAGCGGCATATGGCCGGGACCTTCGATGATTACCTGCACATCCTTTTCCCATGCTCTGGTGGTCAGTTCGCCCAATGTCACCAGTTCCTCGATCTGCGACACATCGCCGGCATCCTCAATACTTCCGGGACGGCAGGCGTCCCCCAGACTCAAGGTAACATCATACTGCTGGCAGATTTCCAGGATCTCATCATACCGCTCAAAGAAGGGATTCTCATTTCCCGTCAGTTCCATCCAGGCAAAAATGATGGATCCGCCCCGGGAAACGATATTGGTGTGACGTTTTGATTTTTTAAAACGCTCCGCCGTCGCCCGGTTGATGCCGCAGTGTATAGTCATGAAATCCACGCCGTCCTCGGCATGCATGCGCACGATATCGATCCATTCATCCGAGGTGATGCTTTTCAGCGCTTTATTATAATATACCACAGCGTCATAGATGGGAACCGTACCGATCACAGCCGGACACTCATGGGTCAGTTTGCGGCGGAAAGTCTTGGTATCGCCAAAGGAACTTAAATCCATGATGGATTCCGCTCCCATGTTAACCGCTTCCATCACCTTGGCCATCTCCACATCCAGATCCAGGCAGTCTCTGGACGTGCCCAGATTAACGTTGATCTTGGTTTTTAGCATATCGCCGATCCCGTATGGTTTCAGGCAGGTATGATTTTTATTGGCCGGAATGGCAACCCGTCCCCTGGCCACCAGATCGCGGATCTCTTCTGCATCCATCTGCTCATATTCTGCCACTCGTTTCATGGCATCTGTGATGATTCCTCTGCGCGCCGCATTCATCTGTGTTGTATATTCCATGTTATCCTCCAAAAGAAAAGGAGATATGCTGCGTAAGCAACATATCTCCGGTTTTTTCAATAGAAATATTTTCCCTACGTTGGCATGATCCAAATCAGGTTAAAGGTCGAGACGATCCAGTCTCCTCTCAGCCCGTCCGCGGACTCCCTCAATATTATCTTCTTTTTTTAATTATTTATCCAGCACTTCCAGATACAGTTTGAGAACGTCTTCCTTATCCATCTCAACGTATGTATTGGTCATCAGTCTCTGCTGTTCTGCAATAACCAGAGTAGCCATCTGATCACAGATTTCTTCTGTTACGCCATACTCACGCAGCGGTTTTCTGCGGATCAGAGAAGACAGAGCTTCTTCCAGTTTGTCATAAACTTCCGGTCCCTCTGTATCCAGACCAAGTACCTGAGCCAGTACGTGGTTGATCTCTTTGATATCTCCATCCGGATTTGCGTGATAATAGAATTTCATTACTGTTGTAAACAGAGCGTAGTTGGACTCACCGTGAGGTACTTTGAACATTCCGCCCAGCGGGAAGCTCATGGCATGAACAGCGTTGCATCCTGCTGTACCGAATGCGATACCTGCATAGTTGCTGCCCAGTACGAAATCATCCAGAATTTCCAGTCTGTACTCCGGTCCTTTTTCGATCATCTTCATGAATCCGCCCATCAGAAGTTCGATGGCTCTTCTGCCGATCAGTCTGGACAGGTCAGTGTGACGGCGTCCAACATAACTTTCTGTCGCATGGATCAGGGCGTCGATGGCACTGTACATGAAAGGATCATAGGGAAGTGTTTTGATCATTTCCGGAATCAGCACAGCATAGTCTGCAAACAGTTCATCGTTTGCCACACCTTTTTTGGTTTTGGTCTTTGTCAGGTAGCACATGGATACGTTGGTAACTTCGCTTCCTGTACCGCAGGTGGTGGGGCAGATAACCAGTTCTGTTTTATGTACCGGTTTGAAAGTCGGGTTCTCTTTGTATGCGTCTACAATATCATCCGGTCTTTCGCAAGCCAGCCATTTTGCCATATCGACAACCGTACCGCCGCCGACAGCGATGATTCTCTTATACTCTTTGTCTTTCAGATCTTTGAAGATCGCGTTGTACATTTCATCGGTCGGTTCTGTCGTGCCGTATTTCTCCTGGAAATAAACGTCGCATTTCAGATCCAGCGGTTTCATAGTCGGTGTATACAGAAACTCGTTGGTGAACAGCAGGTCCCCCTCGCCGATTTCAAACTCCTTTGCGAAGTCTGCAAAGGTGTCAAATTTGTGAATGTCTGTTTTCAGTAATAATTGTCTCATTTTCTTTCTCCTTGTCTTTCTTTATATATTTTGTTCCCTGATAAATCCAAACTTTTTACCTTCTGCCAGTTCTTCTTACTTGTTGTTAAAATGGTCAAGTTTTTCTTTATTTACAAATGCGGACAGCGCGTCGTGTGCGTCCTGGGTTGTAAACAGAGAACCAAAAGAAAGGATCATGTGTTCTGTACTTGTCGGGTAATCGGTTTCGCTGGCAACGTTAACGGCTTTCTTCATGGTTGCAACGGCGATCGGGCCATTTCCTGCAATCTTCTCTGCCATCTTCATTGCCGCATCCATAAGCTCTTCAGTAGGAACAACTTTATTGACCAGGCCGATTCTTTCCGCCTCGTCAGCTTTGATATTTGCACAGGTAAACAGAAGCTCTCTTGCTTTTCCTTCACCTACGACACCCTGAAGTCTCTGAGATCCGCCTGTACCCGTCATAATTCCCAGACCCACCTCGGGGAATGCGAATCTGGCGTTCTCTGCCGCAATACGGATATCGCAGGCAAGAGCAACTTCCATACCGCCGCCCAGGCAGTGTCCGTTGATGGCAGCGATTACAGGTGTTCTGAACTGATGAATTTTCTCAAGAACAGCACTTCCGAATTTCGCATAGTCGCGTGCTTCATAGAAACCGAATTCGCTCATCTCTTTGATGTCAGCGCCGGCAACGAATGCCTTCTCTCCGGCTCCTTTTACGATTACACAGTAGACGTCTTTGTCTTTTTCCACTTCGTCAAATGCTGCTCCCAGATCGGTAAGCACCGCTGTACTTACTGCATTCAATTTCTTCGGAAAATTGATTGTAATAGTGCAGACATGGCCTTGTTTCTCAATTAATGCATATTCCATATCGTTACTCCTTACCCCATATGCAGGAATTTTATTTCCATGCACACAGCTCTTTTTTAATAATATCAAAATCCTCCCTGCAGACGGCGGTGAACAGCCGTCTGCAGTTTGAAAATTTTTGATCTGATACACAATTCCGATTACATCCCCTCACCAGCAGGCAGGCATCGTATGTGTCTTCCCCACGATAAGGCGTAAAGGAAATATTCAGGTCGTTTAAAGATGATTTCAGATCCTGCACCGCAGCGCCCCGGTCATAAGTGGGGTTGCATCCGCCGCAGTACTTCAACCCGATCCTCAATCTTTAATGTTGGCAATATCTTTTGCCAGCTGTTTCTTCTGCTCCAGATTTGCCTGGCGTGAAATCATAATACGCTGAGCCTGCGGTGAGCCGGCGCCGTGCATGGACTCGGTACGATAACCTACTGCCGCCGTTCCGAGAGAAATATTCTCGATCAGGCGAAGGATTCTCATACGGTCTTCCACAGAGATGCCTTCCACACCTACCAGATATTTTTCAATATAGGGTTTCAGCTCTGCCGTATTGTAATCTTTCTCAGAAGGACAGGTAACCATCAGGCCTCCCGCAATATCTTCTGCAAGACGGGCAATTTCATAGGGGAATCTGGTGATGTTCTGCTTGCAGACATTGGCCAGCAGCAGATCGATCATATAGTTTCCGGCTTTGGTGGGGCATCCTTCACAGGAGCAGGCCACGCCGCAGCTGTACAGTGTCTCGTTCAGGTGTGTCATCTCAATCAGTTTGTCTTTCACGTGAGATGCTTTTGCAACGCCATTGTAATCTGCTGCCAGAGCAGTTGCGCCAATCAGCACATCGCCCACGCCGACTTTACAGCCGCCGTAGCTCTGACGATGATAACCTGAGAAACGTTCTACCAGCATTCCGGCAAATTCCGTCTCGCCGTTCATAAAGATACGTTCGTTGGGAACGAATACGTTGTCAAAGATAACCAGAGCTTCATGACCGCCGAAGTTTTTGTTTCCGAGATCAATGTCCGCGCCTTCTTCCAGTTTCCGGGTATCACAGGACTGACGTCCGTAAATCATAAAGATACCTTCTGTGTCTGTGGGGACTGCAAAGGAAATTGCATAGTCCTTATCTTCCGGCTTCATTGCAATCGTCGGCATAACCAGCACTTCATGGGAGTTCACGATACCGGTCTGATGCGCTTTGGCGCCCCTTACAACCACGCCGTCCGGACGGCGTTCCACTACGTGAAGGTAGCAGTCCGGGTCAGGCTGTTTGCTGGGGGACAGGGAACGGTCGCCTTTAGGGTCTGTCATAGCGCCGTCCACCACCAGGTCTTTTAACTGAACGTCATTCAAAAACTTCTTGAAGTTTTCATGATAATTGGTTCCGTGTGCCTGGTCGATTTCATATGTCGTGGAGAAAACCGCATTGTTCGCGTCCATACCAACACAGCGCTGGAAACAGGAACCGGTTTTCTGTCCTAACAAACGCAGCATTTTTACTTTTTTCACAAGATCTTCCGTACTCTGGTGAAGATGTGTGAAACGATTAACCTTCTGACCATTTAAAGAAGAAGTAGCGGTCATCAGATCCTCATATTCGGGCTGGTTTGCCAGCTCGTATGTCATTCCGATGGAATTTAAGGAAGGACGGATTACAGGATCGTCAACCGGATTTTCTACCCGCTTTCCAAACATGTATACTTTCAGGTTTAATTTTCTTAAACTCTCAAAGTACTCTTCCCTTGTCATCATAAGGTTTTACCTCCAAATTTATTATTTTGCAGCTTTGGCAGCCTTGATCGCCTCGATCAGCATCGGGCCTACCTTGAACAGGTCCCCGTTGATGCCGTAGTCCGCAATCTCAAAAATCGGCGCTGCCGCATTCTTGTTTACTGCGATG
>DWVJ01000046.1 GCA_019120315.1 Candidatus Ruminococcus avistercoris | reverse complement strand
CCGGTATCCAACCTGTCAGACGGTTACCGCTGGCTGGGAAGCGGCATGATCGGCCCGATCCCGGTAATCGTAGTGGTATTCCTGATTGTCTTTGCTCTGGCAGCCTTCATCCTGGGACAGACCCGTTTCGGAAAATCCCTGTATGCCATCGGCGGAAATGACCAGGCAGCCCGTGTAGCCGGTATCAACGTAGAGCGTAACCTGGTGCTGACATACATCTGGTGCGGCGCCTGTGCAGCCCTGGGCGGTATTCTGCTGGCAGGACGTGCGGGATCTGCAGACCCGGCAAACTCCGGTTTGAACTACGAGCTGGATGCTATCGCGGCTGCAACCGTAGGCGGAACTTCTCATACCGGCGGTATCTGCCGTGTAACAGGAGTATTCTGTGGTATCCTGATCCTGGGTGTTATCAACAACGGTCTGGTTTTGATCGGTGTAAACGATAACTATACCAACATCATCAAAGGTCTGATCATCATCGGAGCTGTAGCTCTGGATATGAGAAAGAACTCCAGAAAAGCATAAAGAATTTTCTGCTGATACAGATACAGGCAGATACAGGCGTCGGACGAAAGTCCGGCGCCTGTTCTTTTTATGAGATACGTCTGGCGGAAAATGTGCCCCCGGGATCAGAAATCCTGGGGCGTTTTCTGTGCGGGATCGCGAAGAGATATGAGATAGTAGGGCAATGCCACAAAGAGGATACCGCCGATCATATTGCCCAGGGTGACAAAGAAAAGATCCGACGCGTAGGAAGCGGCTGTGATGGAGACGCCGGAGCCGGCGGTATTCAGCATAGCGACACCATTGATGCTCATATTTGCAATGCTGTGTTCGAAACCACATACCATAAAGATCAGGATACACCACAGTGTCATGATCAGCTTTCCAGATTCGGAAGTCATTTTGATGCTGCACCAGACGGCTACACAGACCAGTATGTTGCACAGAATTCCGCGAACAGTCATTTCCAGAGGGGACAGGGAAAGCTTATTGATTGCAGTGGAGAGGAAGTAGGACTGGACGGTGGAAACACTGTCCAGTCCGGTCAGGTGATACAAAAAGACAGCGATCCAGCTTCCGGTTAGATTGCCCAGATAGCAGATGACCCAAAGACCGATGGTGTCCGGCCATCGCACATAGCGGCGGAAAGCTCCGGCGGCCAGAATGAAGTTATTTCCGGTGAACAGTTCACAGCCGGACATAATGACCAGACTCAGAGCAGATGCAAAACAGACGGCGGAGAGCAGTCTGGCTGCAGATGCGCTTTCCAGGAACAGATAAGCGCCGGCGGTCATGGAGACGAAGCTGCCGAATGCGATGAAGATACCGGCCAGTATGGATGCGGTGAAATAGCCGATGGGATTGGTTTTCAGAAACTCCATTTTTTTCCTGGCTGCGTCCGAGACGTGGCTGTAGTAGGAATGAAACATAATAAGTACCTCCTGCGTGGAAATTAGCAAAAAAATATATAATAAGTATAATATATATAATAGGAAAAGTAAAAGAAAAGAGAAAAAGAAAACGGGAACATTGCAGCAGCAACATTCCCGTTTTTGTAAAACTTATAAGAGTGAACATATTTAGAACAGTCCTGAAATCTTTCCTGTGCTATCGACATCGATCCGTTCTGCTGCCGGTTTCTTAGGCAGTCCGGGCATGGTCATGATTTCGCCGGTCAGGGCTACGATGAAACCAGCGCCTGCGGAAATTTTCAGGTTACGTACGGTGACTTCAAAATCTTTGGGGGCGCCCAGTTTGTTTTGGTCGTCCGTGAAACTGTACTGTGTTTTGGCCACGCAGATAGGGCAGTTGCCAAATCCCAACGCTTCCAGTTCTTTGGCCTGTTTCTTTGCGTTTGCGGTCAGCACCACGCCGTTGCCGTGGTAGATCTTTTTCACGATCTGGTTCAGCTTGTCCTCGATGCTGCCTTCCAGTTCATAAGCGTAATGGAATTCGCTGGGTTCTTCTACCAGACGGATCACTTCCTGTGCCAGGGCGATGCCGCCTTCGCCGCCTTTGGCCCATACTTCGGAGAGAGCCACATTAACGCCCAGTTCCTTGCATTTTGCTTCCACCAGATCCAGCTCCGCTTTGGTATCGGTGGGGAAGGCGTTGATGGCAACGACGCAGGGGAGTCCGTATACGTTTTTAATATTTCCTACGTGCTGCAACAGGTTGGGAAGACCTTTTTCCAGCGCTTCCAGGTTCTCGTGATTCAGCTGATCCTTGGGAACGCCGCCGTTATATTTCAGTGCACGTACGGTAGCTACGATGACGACGGCAGAGGGAGTCAGTCCTGCCATACGGCATTTGATATCCAGGAATTTTTCTGCGCCCAGATCAGCGCCGAAGCCGGCCTCTGTGATGGCGTAATCGCCCAGCTTCAGAGCCATCTTGGTAGCGATAACGGAGTTGCATCCATGGGCGATGTTGGCGAAAGGACCGCCGTGTACGATAGCGGGCACATGCTCCAGAGTCTGAACCAGGTTCGGTTTCAGAGCGTCTTTCAAAAGCGCGCACATAGCGCCCTGAGCATTCAGATCACCGGCTGTGACGGGTCTTTGCTCCTGGCTGTTTCCGTAGGTATACCCCACGATAATGCTGGCCAGACGTTTTTTCAGGTCATCGATATCTCTTGCAAGACACAGAACCGCCATGATCTCGGAAGCAACGGTAATGTCGTATCCGTCCTCGCGGGGGGTGCCGTTGGCTTTGCCGCCCAGACCGTCTACCACGTTTCTTAACTGACGGTCGTTCATATCCACGCATCTTCTCCAGGTGATTTTGCGGGGATCGATATTCAGAGCGTTGCCCTGGTAAATATGATTGTCAATCATTGCGGCCAGCAGGTTGTTGGCGGCACCGATTGCATGAAAGTCGCCGGTAAAGTGGAGATTGATATCCTCCATGGGTACAACCTGAGCATATCCGCCGCCGGCAGCGCCGCCCTTTACGCCGAATACCGGCCCCAGGGATGGCTCGCGCAGAGCGACCATTACGTTTTTGCCCAGTTTTTGAAGACCGTCAGCCAGACCTACCGTGGTGGTAGTTTTGCCTTCTCCGGCAGGAGTCGGGTTGATAGCGGTAACCAGTACCAGTTTTCCATTGGGAGCATCGGATTCCTTCAATAAATTGTAATCGATTTTAGCCTTGTACTTTCCGTACTGCTCCAGATATTTGTCATCAATACCTGCTTTTTTTGCGATCTCAGTGATAGGTGTCATCGTGCTTTCCTGAGCAATCTCAATGTCTGATTTGAATCCCATGTTTTTTCTCCTTTCTTTTCTCAGCGGTATCGTACAGTGTCCTGGCGATACGCGGATATCTCCGTTGGGGGGCGGAAATTGACTGAAAATTTTGCCGAATAAAAAAGGCAACAAATGTAATCGGTCTTACAATTGCTGCCCAGACGGTCGGCTGATGCAGAAGTTATGATCCCACTGTGGTACTCCACATTTAACCGTCAGTTATCAAAACTTCTTTTATGTTCTGGTCTCATGTTAGCATGAGAATGGGGAGAAAGTCAACAGATAGTCTGTAAAAATGGAAAGTCCATAGGATTATTTAAAATACTACAAAAAAGCAGAATATTATGATAAAAAGAGTGCGGAAAAACCGCGGAAAATCTGTTGTAAATTTTTTGTAATAATTGTATAATAATCTTGAAATTTTGTCTGTTGACGACGAGAAAAGGGTGAAAAAAGGGGAGAGAAAAAATGCAGCAGAAAATACACAGGGTGAAAAAAATACTGATCAGTTTTCTTATTTGCTGTGTGATGGTTCTGCAGACGCCGGCGCTGCTTTTGGCAGAGGAGACCGCCGGGGAGACTCCGGCTGTTGAAACGGAAAAGGAGACGGCGGATGCGGTGCAGGAGCCGGAGCCTTCCGAGGAGCCGACGCCGCAGGTCACAGTGGAACCAACGCCGACAAGTACGCCAACGCCGACGCCGGATGTGACGGAAGAACCGGAGATATCGGCGGAGCCCACACCGACGAGTACGCCGACACCGACGCCGCAGGAGAAAGAAGAAACTGTCCAGGAGCCGCAGGCTCAAGAGAGTGAGCAGGGGAAAGCCCCCGTTTCGGGGAGCGGCTGGAAACAGAGCGGGCAGGGAGAGTACCGCTACTATTATAACAGTCATTCCTATTTTTCCGACGGCTGGCACGATGTGGAAGGCAGACGGTTTTACTTCGATGAATCCGGGTACATACAGACTGGCTGGCTTAAAATAGGAAAAGCCACGTATTATCTGAAAAAGACCGGGGAACCGGGCGTCATCGGCGCCATGCTGACGGGCTGGCAGAATATCGGTTCACAGCGGTTTTATTTTAAAGCCAGCGGCGCCTCCAAGGGCCAGATGTTTACCGGCTGGCAGAATGTGGGGAACTATCGGTATTATTTCAAGGCTAGCGGCGGAGACGGCGTGTTGGGAAGTCTCTGGAAAGGCTGGCTGAAGCAGGATGGAAAGATTTACTTTCTGAAAAGGACCGGGGACAAGGGTATCATGGGGCGGCTGCTGACGGGCTGGCAGAATATCGACAGCGAACGGTTCTACTTCAAACAGACGGGCGCCTCCAAAGGTCAGATGTTTATCGGCTGGCAGAATGTGGGGAACTATCGGTATTATTTCAAAGCCAGCGGAACGTATGGCGTGCGGGGAAGTCTCTGGAAGGGCTGGCTGAAGCAGAATGATCAGGTCTATTACCTGAAGCAGACCGGAGAAAAAGGCATCATGGGGCGGCTGCTGACAGGCTGGCAGAATATCGGCGGCAAGACATTTTATTTTAAACAGACCGGGGATCTGAAGGGAGCGATGTTCCAGGGATTTCAAAACATCGATAAAAAAACGTACTACTTTAGCGAAACCGGAACCTATGGCACAAGGGGCTATCTGTACACGGGCTGGCAGGAGATCGATAAAATCACTTATTATTTTGAACCGGAGGGAGCCAAGGGCGTCAAGGGGCAGATGGCTACCGGGTGGACGGATATCGGAAAATACCGTTTTTATTTCATGCAGACTGGAGAGTACAAAGGGAAGATGCTGACCGGTTTTCAGAGCATTGCAGGGACGAAATATTTCTTTAAGAGGACCGGCGCGGACGGTATCAAAGGCGCTATGTTAAAAGGAGCCCAGTCCATCGACGGAGTTAAGTATTTCTTTGATGAGAAGGGCCGTTTGGAAGAAGGATACCGTACCATCAAGGGATTGATCGCAAACGCCATGAAACCTATGGGGTATACGCTCTATATCTGGGGCGGCGGCCACGATTCCTGGAGCGGCGGAGATGCCGTCCGTTACGGCGTCAATCCCCACTGGAAAACGTTCTTTGATTCCCAGGGATCAGATTATACTTACACCAAGTACCGGGAAAATGAAGACGGAGAATATTATTACGGATATGGTCTGGACTGTTCCGGTTTTGTGGGCTGGACGGTTTACAACACAATATATACCAAGACCGGGCAGAATAACTGCACTACCACTTCCGGGGCTACAGGAGAGCTGTATGCCGACCGGGGCTGGGGCAGCTATAAAGAAGGATTCTCATCACCGTCCTTCCGCCCGGGGGATGTGGTGGGATACGATGGCCATGTGTGGATGATTCTGGGAAAATGCAGCGACGGCAGTTATGTTGTCATGCACAGCTCCCCCCAGGGTGTGAAGCTGTCCGGTACTGTCACGCCGTCCACGGGAAGTTCGGACAGTAAAGCAGTTCAGCTGGCTAACCGGTATATGGATAAATATTTCTCCGCTTTTACGGATAAATTCCCTTCAGACGGACTGGTGTGCGGCAATACGTATCTGGAAGACTCCAAATCCACGACGCTCTATCGCTTCCGCTGGAGCCTGGGAGGATCCGGGGTTATGGACGATCCGGATGGCTATGTGAATATGAGCGCAGAAGAAATCCTGGAGGATCTTTTCTGTTAGGAAAAACAGGACTCGCGAAGAGTCCTGTTTTTTTCGTCAGCAGACGGATGAAATGCGGTGGAATTTTCCGGGAAGAATGATTATAATAAGGAAAAGAGAAAAGGGGATTTCATATGGGAAAAGAACAGATCGTCCAATTAATCGAGGCGGCGCTGCAGGCCAGGGAAAAAGCGTATGCACCCTACTCCCGTTTTCAGGTGGGCGCTGCGCTCCTGTGCGCAGACGGCAGCATCTATACGGGATGCAATGTGGAAAACGCATCCTATCCGGCTTCGAACTGCGCGGAACGGACTGCGGTGTTTAAAGCCGTGTCGGAGGGAAAGAAAGATTTTCTGGCGCTGGCGGTGATGGGGGGAGTACAGGATGGGAAACGGCTGTCGGACTGTATGCCCTGCGGGATCTGCCGGCAGGTGCTGGCGGAATTTGCCGCGGAAGATCTGACGGTGATCACCGGTGCGTCGGCGAAAGATTACCGGCAGTATACGCTGGGAGAGCTGCTTCCTCACAGCTTCAGCAAAAAAAATCTGCAATAAAATTGTTAAGAAAAAGTCCTTTCTTTTTTTGTGGACGCCTACTATACTATAAAGATAGGAAGCGAGGACTTGCGTATGCGAATGTATGATCTGATAGAAAAGAAAAGAGACGGCCGCGCCCTTTTGGCAGAGGAAATCAGTTATATGGTGGAGGGCTATGTGCAGGGCAGTATTCCGGACTACCAGATGGCAGCCATGCTGATGGCCATCTACTGGAGAGGAATGACGGATGAAGAACTGGCGGCGCTGACGGACCGGATGGCACATTCCGGTGATACGGTGGATCTGTCAGAGATACCGGGCGTGAAGGTGGATAAGCATTCCACGGGCGGCGTGGGGGATAAAACCACGCTGATCGCCTGCCCCATCGCTGCCGCCTGCGGCGTAAAGATCGCCAAGATGTCGGGAAGGGGCCTGGGGCATACCGGGGGAACGGTGGATAAACTGGAATCTATCCCCGGATATCGGACCAGTCTTGATCGCCGGGAATTTCTGGAAACCGTAAAGAAATGCGGAATCAGTGTGATCGGTCAGTCGGGGAATCTGGCGCCGGCGGATAAGAAGATGTATGCCCTGCGGGATGTGACGGCCACGGTGGAGAGCATCCCGCTGATTGCGGCTTCCATCATGAGCAAGAAACTGGCAGCCGGCAGCGACTGCATTTTGCTGGATGTGAAGACCGGCAGCGGCGCTTTTATGAAAACGCCAAAGGAGGCTGCACAGCTGGCGGAAAAGATGATTGCCATCGGCCGTCATGCCGGGAAAAGGGTGGCGGCGCTGATCACAGATATGGATATTCCGCTGGGCAACTGCATCGGGAACGCCCTGGAAGTGTGGGAAGCGGTGAAAACCTTAAGAGGAAAGGGGCCGCAGGATCTGACCAGCCTTTGTCTGGAGCTGGCGGCACAGATGATCCGTCTGGCCGGCGAAGACTCTCTTGAGATCTGCCGCAAAAAAGCCGGGGAAGCGTTAAAGAGCGGGGAAGCCCTAAAGACGCTGCAGTCCATGATCACAGCCCAGGGCGGAGACCGCCGGGTGACGGAGATGGAGCAGATGCCAAAGGCTCCCTTTATGCGGGAAGTGAAAGCTTTGGAGAGCGGGTATATTACGCATATGGATACCCATCAGTGCGGGATGGCGGCGTGCGTTCTGGGAGCGGGACGGGAGAAAAAGGAAGACAGGATCGATCCGCTGGCCGGGATTGTGCTGCGAAAGAAGACGGGGGATCAGGTGGAAAAGGGAGATATTCTGGCTGTGCTGTATACCTCCCGGGAAGAAACGCTCGCGGCGGCGGAAAACCGTTTCCGGGCGGCTGTTGTCATCGGAGGGGAACGAAAAGAAAGAAAACCTCTGATACTGGCGCGGGTGGATCGTGAGACGACGTGGTATCAGGGAGAAAAATAATCGGTAAGGGGACGAAAGATGAAGAGACGAATATGGAAACTGGCAGGGATCCTGCTGCTGGCAGGACTGCTGGCAGGATGTAAAAAAGACGAGGCAGCGGATCATATCGCGCTGATTATGGAACCGTCGCAGGAAGGCTACATGACCAATGCCATCGCCCAGGCGGCACAGCAGTACGCGGATGATAACGGTCTGACGGTGACGGAATATACGACGGCCAATGACACTGCGGACGATTATATGGTAGCAGTGCAGGAAGCGGCAAAGGACGGAGCTTCCGTAGTCATCGGCTATGGAGAAGAGTTTGAAGAGCCGCTGTTCACCATGCAGAAAAAATATAAGAAGATTAAATTCCTGATTCTGGACGGAGCGCCCCGAAAGGAAGCGGGGAAAAAGGCGAAAGTACGCAAAAATACCCGGGCGGTAGTTTACGATGAGGTTCAGTCCGGCTTTCTGGCAGGCTATGCCGCCGTCATGGACGGTTATCGCAGCCTGGGATTTTTGGGCGGCCAAAAGCAGAAAAATGTGATGTATTATGGAAGCGGGTTTGTCCAGGGAGCCGAGTATGCGGCTTCCCAGCTGAAGCTGAAGGAGAACGAGGTGACCGTGCGGTATGATTATCTGGAAACCAATGAGATTTCCCCGTCGGTGATGGCGAGGGCGGGACAGTGGTATGAGGATGGCTGCGAATTGATCTTTGCCGCCGGAGGCGCTATCCCCACTGCGGTCATCAAAGCGGCGGAAGCGACGGGCGGCAAAGTGATCGCCTCCGATGTGGCGCAGACCTCCAAGCAGCAGGCGGTCGTTACCACAGCAGAGAAAAACGTCACGGATGTGGTTTATAATGCCATCGGCGGCGCATATGGCGACAGCTTTGACGGCGGAAAGGAAGAGATCATGGACTTGTCCAATGAGGGAGTGGGGCTGTCCATGGAACAGTCGGCTTTCCAGAGTTTCACCGCAGATGAATATAATAAAATAGTTTCTCAGATCGTAGAGAAAGAGGTGGAAGTGAAAAAAGAGTATGTCAGCGCTATCAACGAAGAAGGGGGCGTCGCACATCTTACGCTGAATTTTGAATAGGATTTTTTCCGAAATGGTTGCATATATGAAAAAAGTATGGTACACTTGTAAACGAAATGGAAAATTATGTTTCGTAAATATTACGGAAAAATATATTTTAGTAAAGAAAAACGCATAACGCAACACATAAGGAGTTTAGTATGAAAAAGAAAGTCTTATGTCTCTTTTTGGCAGCCGTTATTTCATCAGCTCAGGTCGTGTCCGTATTTGCGGACAGAGAGGCAGATCTGAGAAGCGCGAGGGAAGCAACCAGCAGTCAGCTGGAAGCAACAAACAGTCAGATCAGTGAACTGGAGTCACAGAAGCAGGCGCTGCAGGCCGAGATCGATCAGATGGATGCAGAACTGGTAGATATCATGGTGGCGATCGATGTTCTGACAGACGAGATTTCTCAGAAGGAAGCTGAGATCGAGCAGACGAAAGCGGAGTTGGCTGAGGCTGAGGCAGATCGGGATCAGCAGTATGAGGATATGAAGCTGCGTATCCAGTACATATATGAAAATGGCGGAAGCGCCGGATGGGCGCAGATGCTGCTGTCAGAGAACGATCTGACTTCCATTCTGAACAAAGCGGAGTATACACAGAAATTATATGATTATGACAGGGAAAGCCTGGAAGAGTTTAAAGCTATTGTTCAGCAGGTGAAAGACCTGGGCGATCGCCTTGCTTCCGAGAAAGCGGATCTGGAAGTTATGCAGAATGATTACAAAGAGCAGGAAGCGACTCTGGAAGCGGCTCTGGAGGAGAAAAAAGCAACTTCCGCTGATTATGAAAATCAGATCGCAGTGGCTCAGGAACAGGCTGCCGAGTATAAGGCGCTGATCGAAGCACAGACAGCGGAGATCCAGCAGATTCAGGCGGAAAAGCAGCGTGCGGCTGAAGAAGCAGCCAGAAGAGCGGCTGCGGAAGAAGCCAGAAAGCAGGAGGCGGCTAAGAAGGCTGAGGAAGAAGAGAGTGAAGAAGTTTCCGACGAGTCAGACAGTGAGGAATCCTATGATGAGGAGTCCTACGATGAAGGATCCTCTGAGGATGAATATTATGAAGAAGAATCTTCTGATGACGGAGATTACAATGAAGAAGAATCCTACGAAGAAGACGAGGATTATGAAGAGGAAGAGTCCTACGATGAGGACGAAGACTATTACGAAGAAGAGTCCTATGACGAGGATGAGGATTATTACGAAGAAGATTCTTATGAAGAGGAAGAAAGCTCCTCAGATGCTTACTACAGCGGAAACGGCCAGGCGGTTGCTGATTATGCCTGCCAGTTTGTGGGAAATCCCTATGTATGGGGCGGAACCAGTCTGACGAACGGTGCGGACTGCTCCGGTTTCATCATGAGCGTATATGCAAACTTTGGTGTGTCACTTCCCCATTCTTCTGCAGCGATGAGATCCTGCGGAACGGAAGTTTCCTACTCAGAGGCTATGCCGGGTGATATCATCTGTTACTCTGGCCATGTGGCTATCTATCTGGGAGGCGGTTCCATCGTTCACGCCAGCAATGAAAAGGATGGCATCAAGATCAGCGGAAACGCTGCATACAGAACGATCCTCTCCGTAAGACGGGTTATCTAAT
This sequence comes from Candidatus Ruminococcus avistercoris, assembly GCA_019120315.1. Lineage (GTDB taxonomy): Bacteria > Bacillota > Clostridia > Lachnospirales > Lachnospiraceae > Ruminococcus_G > Ruminococcus_G avistercoris. Next base: position 171 of record DWVJ01000046.1, on the reverse strand, counting down.
TTATATGAATTTACAAACGGTACAGCGCAGGCTGTACCGTTTTTGCTAGTGCGCCTGGCGGCGCACGTTTCCTAAGGGTGCAAGTCCCAAATCCGCCTGGTAGCGGGAAGGATATAGCCGAAGGCAAGGGTGTCCATTGTGAGGTGGAATCTGAAGGAAGCCGGATGTGGG
>DWVJ01000002.1 GCA_019120315.1 Candidatus Ruminococcus avistercoris | reverse complement strand
AGGTCTGTAAAAACAGCGTGCAGATCATACTGGTACTTGTAGCGTCTTTTGATGGAACGGCAGATCTTATCCAGGCGGAGCTCGGTAACAAGAGATTGCAGGAAGAGATATCCACTATTGAAAAGCCGTTGTTCATTCTTTGCGATGCCTGCCCCTTGACTTTTGCCAAAAGGAGAGTATACTGGCAGTTAATCTGAAAAACTGGGAATGAAAGTACATATAAGGGGTGGCGGTTATGAAACAGACAGAAACAAAGCAGACGATGAACATGTCTGAAGGAAGGAGAGAAGAAAATCAGGACAAAGAATTTCTTCGCACGGAACCTCTGGGAAAGCTTCTTGCAAGGCTTGCCCTGCCGACCGTGGCGGCTCAGCTGATCAATATGCTGTATAACATTGTGGATCGGATCTATATCGGTCATATCCCCGAAGTCGGGGCGGCCGCTCTGACCGGGGTGGGCGTCTGTATGCCGCTGATCATGATTGTCTCTGCCTTTGCCGCGCTGGTAGGGTACGGCGGTGCGCCCAGGGCTTCCATCTTTATGGGGAAGAAAGATAAGGAGGCGGCGGAGAAGACGCTGGGGAACTGCTTCACTTTGCAGCTGATTATTTCTGTCATCCTTACCGCTGTGCTGCTGCTTTTTAACCGGGACTTTCTGATGGCGTTCGGCGCCAGTGAAAATACCATCGCCTACGGCGTCAGCTATATGAATATCTATGCGCTGGGAACGGTGTTTGTGGAACTGACTCTGGGCATGAATGCTTTTATTACGGCCCAGGGATTTGCCAGAACCGGCATGCTTTCAGTGCTGATCGGTGCAGTGGCCAATATTATTCTGGATCCGGTTTTCATTTTTGCGTTTGATATGGGGGTTCGCGGCGCGGCGCTGGCTACCATCATTTCCCAGGCGCTTTCCTGTATCTGGGTGATCAGTTTTCTTGGAGGGAAAAAGACCTTCCTGCGTATCCAAAAAAAGAATCTGGGGCTTACGCCGTCGATCATACTTCCCTGCATGGCGCTGGGCGTGGCCACCTTCATCATGCAGGCCAGCGAGAGCGTGATCTCCGTCTGCTTTAACAGCTCCCTGCAAAGGTATGGCGGCGACATAGCGGTGGGCGCCATGACGATTCTGACCAGTGTCATGCAGTTTGCCATGCTGCCCCTGCAGGGCCTGGGGCAGGGCGCGCAGCCCATCATCAGCTACAGTTACGGCGCCGGGGATTATCCCAGAGTTCGCGCGGCTTTCAAACTGCTGCTGAAGGTGAGTCTGGCGTATTCGATCTTTCTTTGGGCGATGGTGATGCTGTTTCCCGGAGGGTTTGTGTCTTTGTTTACCTCCGATGCCAGCCTGATGGTTTATACCCGGACGGCGCTTCGGATTTATATGGGCGTCATGTTCCTGTTTGGTATACAGATGGCCTGTCAGATGACCTTCAATGCGCTGGGCAAAGCCAGGGAATCCATTGCGGTAGCCGTCACGAGGAAGTTTATTCTGCTGATTCCGCTGATTTACATCATGCCCCAGGTACTGCAGTCTGATAAGACGATGGCGGTATATCTGGCAGAGCCGGCGGCAGATACATTGGCGGTAACCTTTACGGCAATTCTCTTTGCCGTCCAGTTTAAAAAAATACTTGCCGAAGAGAAAAAGACCAGGATTTCATGAATGGCAACGCCAGATAGGAGGTATCCTATTGTTTATAGCGGTGTACGGAATAATGTTTTCAGGACAGCTCACTCAAATTTTCGATCATACAGCAACGCTGCAATCAGTACTACAAAGCAGGAGCCAGCATTATGCACCAGTGCGCCTGTGACAGGGGTGAGCATTTCCAGCAGGGAAAGCACGATCGCCACAAAGTTGATACACATAGACAATGTGATACTGAAATTGATGGTCTTTACCGTAGCATTGGACAGCCGTTTCAAATAAGGAATTTTAGAAATGTCATCGCTCATCAGGGCAATATCGGCGGCTTCTACTGCGATGTCGCTGCCCATGCTCCCCATAGCTACGCCTACATCAGCGGTTTTCAGAGCGGGCGCATCATTAACACCGTCACCGATCATACAGACTTTCCGTCCTGCTTCACGCAGGGCTTCTATATTCTGCACCTTTTCCTCCGGCAGCAATTCCGCTCGCACTTCGGAAATTCCCACCTGCTTGGCAAAATAGTCGGCGTTTTTCTTGTGGTCGCCGGTGAGCAGGACAATATTTGTGTGCATAGCATTTAGACGAGAAACCATGTCTTTTGCTTCGGGTCGCAGCACATCGGACAGGGCAATTACTCCAATACAGGTGTTTTTTTCCACCACAAGAATCGACGCTTTTCCTTCGGTACGGAGTTTTTCCAATGTACTTTGAACTTGCCCATTAATGGAGACGCCATGTTCCGTGAGATACTTTTCATTGCCGCAGAACAGATTCCTGCCATCCACATTTGCGGAAATACCTTTACCGGCAGCCATCTTGAAATTCTCGGATTCCGTTAAGGGCAAATTCTGACCTTTTGCTCTGGCTACGATTGCTTTACCCAGAGGGTGTTCGCTTTTCGTCTCGGCAGACGCTGTTAAAGTAAGCAGTTCCTTCTCCGTGAGGGTGGAATCAAAGGGAATGACATCGCTGACCTCCAAGCGGCCATAGGTAAGGGTACCGGTCTTATCGAAAGCAATCGTGTCTACTTTTCCCATCTTTTCCAATGATTTACCCGATTTAATAATGACACCATGTTTCGTGGCCTGCCCGATGGCTGCCATAATAGCAGTGGGAGTTGCCAGCACCAGAGCGCAGGGGCAAAATACTACCAGTACAGTAACGCCGGTAACGATATTTCCGGTAAACACGTAAGCAAAAACAGCAATCAGCAGAGCTACCGGCACCAGCCAGCTTGCCACCCGGTCGGCGATACGCTGCAAGGGGGCTTGCTTATTCTCTGCATCCTCTATCATACGGATCAGCTTTTGCAGGGAGCTGTCCTCGCCAACTTTTGTCGCCGTAATGTCAATCGCTCCAAAGCGGTTGATCGTACCGCAGAACACCTCGTCCCCGACAGTTCTATCTACGGGCAGAGATTCGCCTGTCATAATGGACTGGTCTACTGATGTCTCTCCGGTCAGGATTTTTCCATCCACCGGGATAGTTTCACCAGCAAGAATACGCAGCACATTGCCTTCCCGGATTTTTTCTGCGGGGATCATTTCTTCCTTTCCGTCCCGGATGCGGCGTCCCTGAGTGGGAGCCAGACTAATCAACTTTTTCAAACCTTTCTTAGCCCGGTTGGTGGTAGCGTCCTCCAGCAGTGCGCCTAAAGCCATGATAAAGGTAACTTCGCCGGCAGCAAACAATTCCCCGATGGCCAACGCCGCAAACATGGCGATACAGATGAGCAGTGCCGAAGAAATCTTTGCAATCCCCCGATTATAAATGATTCGCCAGACAGCTAAATACAGCAGTGGGATGCCGCTGATAATAATTGTTATCCATGCAGGATCAAAGGGCAAAAAGCTCAAATGAACTTCTGTTCCTCCAAATTCTTCCATCAAATGGGGGATCAGATCAATCAGCAGGAAAATCCCTGCCACAATAGTCATCGGCAGACCGGCCAGAAAATCGTTGATTTTTTTCAGGGCCTTTTCCATAGAATATCCTCCTTTCACGTAAGCTGCTTGACAGCCATTCGTTTTTTCCGTACAATAAATTTGTTAGCGAACACTTTGTTCTATTTTATTGTATGAAAGAAGTTGGTAAATAACAATAGATAATCTGCCAATAGTGTTCGTTACCGAACATACTTGAAAAATTGTACAGGAAGGAGAAAATATATGGACAGGCGCCAGCAAAAGACACGGACGGCTATCTTTCAGGCTTTTAGTTCTCTCTTAGCAGAAAAAAGTTATAATCATATTACCGTGCAGGAAATTATAGACCGGGCAAATGTAGGGCGCACTACATTTTATGACCATTTTGAGACAAAAGACGAATTATTGAAAGCACTTTGTGAAAATCTGTTTGGACACATTATTTCCAGTGCGGAGGACAGTACCCATACGCATGGGCTTTACTCCAACAACAGCGCACCGGAATCCATATTCTGCCACTTGCTCCAGCACTTACAGGAAAATGACAATAATGTCCTTGGCTTACTCTCCTGTGAGAGCAGTGAAATTTTCCTCCGCCATTTCAAGAACAGCTTGAACGAGTTGATTCAAAACCAATTTGTTAATCAAAATCGAAAAAACAATAAAGATATTCCATCAGATTTTCTGATCAATCACATTTCCGGCAGCTTTGTAGAAATGGTACTATGGTGGATCAAAGGCCGTATGAAGCAGACGCCGACAGAATTAGACCGCTATTTTCGGTCAGTCATTGAACCAATATTATAAAAATAAGGTGTTTGTACCTTATCCCTCGATTCTGCGTTTAAAAGCGTTGCCCGCACGCACTCAGGCATTCTATCTGTTTGAGTGCTTTTTCCTTTTTGATTGACAACTGTGCTTTTAGGTACTATACTGTATATATACATACAATACAGTGTAATACAAAGGCGGTGATACCTTGGAAATTTTTATCAGCAACCGTATCAGCACACCGATTTATGAGCAGATTTCTTCCCAGATCAAAGCGTTGATCATCGGCGGACAGCTGCAGGCGGGGGAGGCGCTTCCGTCCATACGGGGCCTGGCGAAATCTTTGCATATCAGTGTGCTGACGGTGCAAAAAGCGTATGATGTTCTGCAGGCGGACGGATTTATCGAGACGACGGCGGGAAAAGGCTGTTTCGTATCGGCGCAGAATCCGGATTTCTATCTGGAGGAACAGCAGAAAAAAATCGAGCAGCTCTTTACGCAGGCGATTGAGATTGCAAAAACCAGCGGGATCAGGCTGGACAAACTGCAGGCCTTACTGGCGCTGCTGTATGAGGAGGAGTGAAAATGGAAGCAATGGCATTGGAGTTACAGGGAGTGACAAAACAATACGGGGATTTTACGCTGGATCACGTTTCCTTCACAGTCCCCAAGGGGAGCATCGTGGGGTTGATCGGTGAAAACGGCGCGGGAAAAAGTACTACCATTAATGCGGTGCTGGGCCTGATCCACACACAGGAAGGTACGGTGCGCCTGTTGGGGAGCAGAGGCCCGGAGGAGGTGAACCGGGAAGAGATGGGCGTCGTTTTTGACGGAAATAATTATCCGACGATGCTGACGCCCAGACAGATGGGAAAAGTATTTCCCGGTCTTTATCGCAGCTGGGATGAGGAAAAATACCGCGAGATACTGGAACGGTTTCAGATTCCGGCGAACAAAAAAATCAAAGAGTTTTCCAAAGGCATGAAAATGAAATATTCCATTGCGGTAGCTTTTTCCCATCACGTGAAGCTGCTGATTCTGGATGAAGCTACCAGCGGACTGGATCCGATCATGCGGGATGAGGTTCTGGACATGCTTTTGGAGTTTATCCAGGATGAAGACCATGCCGTTCTGGTATCTTCCCATATCACCAGCGATCTGGAGAAGGTGGCGGATTATATCGTCTTTCTTCACAAAGGGAAAATCATTTTTTCCAGTCCTAAAGACGATCTTCTGGAAAATTACGGAATTATCAAATGCAGCGCCGATCAGTTTGCCAAAATCCGCAAGGAGGATATCCTGTCTTACCGGAAACTGGACTGTGAATGGCAGGTGCTGGTGGCCAATCGCCATGAAGCGAAGAAGAAGTACCCCCAGGCGCTGGTGGTGCCGGCTTCGCTGGATGAGATCATGCTGCTGTACGTAAAGGGGGAAGAAAAATGAGAGGTCTGTTATTGAAAGATTTTTATATTATCCGTTCGCTGGTGATTCTGCTGCTGGTGGTATATCTGGTAATCGGAATCAGCTTAAGTTATCTGGCAACGCCCTGGGTTCTGGTGGTGCTGGCCACCGCCATGCTGGGAATGATCATTTCCTCCACCATCACTGTGGATAAATCCTGCGGATGGATCCGTACCGTGGCCATCACGCCGGCCGGCCGGCAGACTTATATCAACGGCAAATATCTGCTGTATCTGCTGCTGAGCGCGGCGGGGCTGGTCTTTGGCGTCGCCTTTGGCGCGGCGGCAACTTTATTTGCCGGAAGCACAGTGGAGGAAGCTTATTTATATCTCTGGATCAGCGCGGTACTGGCCCTGATCGCCGGCAGTATTCTTTTGCCATGCCATTTCCTGCTGGATGAGATGAAAAGTATGATCGGCACCATCGCCGCGTATCCTGCGGCGGCCGGATTCTTTGTGGTTTTTGTTCTGCTGCTGGGGCCCAGCCCTCTTGCCTGCGCGGTAACCCTGATTCTGTCGGTCTGTGCTTTTGGCGGTTCCTGGCAGGCGACGAAAAAAATACTGGAGAGGAAGGATCTGTAAAAGATGAATCTGTATACCTGGGATGAACTGAAACATTTTGTGGATCACTGCAGCCGATGCGGTCTTTGCCGGACGCGGAAGCGCCCGGTGATGGGGCGGGGCGACCTGAAAAGTAAAATCATGCTGATCGCGGAAGCGCCGGGAAGGGTGGAGGACGAGCAGGGGATTCCTTTTGTGGGACGATCCGGGCAGGTGCTGGATGAACTGCTGGAATCCATCGGCCTTTCCCGGGAGCAGATCTATATCACCAATATCAACAAGTGTCATCCGCCGGGGAACCGGGATCCGGAAAGTGAGGAGCAGGAGGCCTGCATGCCTTACCTGAAATATGAAACGGCGCTGATCCGTCCCAGAATCATGGTCTGTCTGGGGCGGATTGCAGCCTGCCGTGTGATCCGGTCTGATTTTCGCATTACGAGGGAGCATGGTCAGTGGACGGAGCGAAAAGGGTTTTTCCTGACCGGGGTTTATCACCCTTCCGCTTTGCTGCGGGATCCCTCCAAAATGGAAGAGACAAAAGAGGATTTTCTGCGTATCCGGGAAAAACTGGATACCTTTTTGTAATTTATGGTTGACAACGTTTTCTGTCATGATATAATACTTTAAGATTTGAATAGTTTGAGTTCGAAAATATTTTACAACAAAACAGAATCCGACACTGGAGGTTAAGGTGAAAGCGAGAATATTAGGTACCGGAAGTTATTTACCGGAACACGTACTGACAAATGACGATATGGCAAAACTGGTGGAAACCAGCGATGAATGGATCCGGGAGCGCACGGGAATAAGGGAACGACATCTGACGGATGAGGGAACCGTTTTCATGGCTGCGAAAGCCGCAGAAAGAGCGCTGGAAAACAGTCATCTGACGGCGGATGACCTGGATATGATCATTGTGGCGACGTTCACACCGGATTATCTGTTTCCCAATGCTTCCTGTCAGCTGCAGGCAGCTATCGGAGCCCCCAACATTCCCTGTATGGATCTGAGCGCCGCCTGCTCTGGATTTATCTATTCCATCAATACGGCGGCGGCCTATATTCAGGCGGGTATGTATCAGAAAATTCTGGTGGTGGCTGCCGAGACTCTGTCCCGGGTGGTGGACTGGGATGACAGAAGCACCTGCATCCTGTTTGGCGACGGCGCGGGAGCCGCTGTGCTGGGAGCGGATGAGACGGGCATCCTGGCCATGGATATGGGCAGCGATGGCGTCAAAGGCCCCGTACTTTACTGTGAAGGATGGCCCATCACCAATCCGGTGGTAAACAAGGGAGCGGCCGGAAAGCTGCGTATGAACGGACAGGAAGTTTATAAATTTGCAGTGCGCCGTCTGCCCAAAACCATACAGACGGTGCTTGCATCAGGCGATATGAAAGTAGAAGATGTGGATCACTTCATTTTCCACCAGGCAAATAAAAGGATCCTGGAAGCAGCCGCGAAGCATCTGAAGATCCCGGCGGAAAAGATGCCCATGAACATGGATCACTGCGGCAATCTGTCGGCTGCCAGCATACCGGTCCTGCTGGATGAATACAATCAGGCCGGAAAGATCAAAACGGGCGATAAAGTCATACTGGCCGCTTTCGGCGGCGGCTTAAGCTGGGCCAGCGCCCTTCTGGAATGGTAAAAAGCGCTGCGGGCGCATTACAAATAAAAAATTAAAAAAGAAAAAAGGAGAACAGAACAATGTTAGAAAAAATGAAAGAAATGATCGCAGACCAGCTGGGAATTGATGCGGAGGAAGTAACTCCCGAAAAATCACTGAAAGAAGATCTGAATGCAGATTCCCTGGATCTTTTTGAACTGGTGACCAATCTGGAAGACGAGTATGAGATCGAGATTCCGGCAGAGGATCTGGAGAGCATGGTTACCGTACAGGATGTACTGGATTATCTGAAAAACAAAGGTATCGAAGAGTAATCGCTTATTAAAGAAAAGAAAGGCAGGCAAGCCATGAAGACGAGAGTAACAGAAATTTTAGGTACACAGTATCCTATTATCCAGGGCGGTATGGCCTGGGTTGCGGAACATCATCTGGCGGCCGCAGTTTCAGAGGCAGGTGGTCTCGGACTGATTGGCGCTGCGAATGCTCCGGCGGAAGTGGTACGGGAGGAAATCCGCAAGGCAAGAGAACTGACGAATAAGCCTTTTGGCGTAAATATCATGCTGCTCAGCCCCAGCGCGGAAGAGATCGCGCAGCTGGTGATCGAGGAGAAGGTTCCGGTGATCACCACAGGAGCCGGAAACCCTGAAAAATATATGGCGGCATGGAAAGATGCGGGCATCAAAGTCATCCCTGTTGTGGCAAGCGTTGCGCTGGCCAAGAGGATGGAGCGGTACGGCGCGGATGCCGTCGTGGCGGAAGGCTGTGAAGCCGGCGGTCACATCGGCGAGCAGACGACCATGACGCTGGTTCCCCAGGTTGTGGATGCTGTAAATATCCCCGTAATCGGCGCCGGCGGCGTCGGCGATGGCAGAGGCATGGCGGCCATGTTCCTGCTGGGAGCGGAAGGGGTTCAGATCGGAACCCGTTTTGTGGTATCGGATGAATCCATCGTCCATGACAATTACAAGGACCGGATCATCAAGGCCAAAGATATCGACAGCGTGGTGACGGGACGTTCCACGGGACATCCGGTTCGTTCCCTGCGCAATCAGAACACCAAAGATTATCTGCAGAAGGAAAAAGACGGCGCTTCCTTCGAAGAACTGGAAGGGCTGACTGTGGGCTCTTTAAGAAGAGCGGTGCAGGAGGGCGACATTAAGACGGGAACCGTGATGGCCGGACAGATCGCCGGACTGATCAAAAAGCGTCAGTCCTGTAAAGAAATCATCGAAGAACTGGTTCAGGAGACGCAAGAGCTGTTAAAAGGAGCAGAAAAGTGGGAAAAATAGCATATATATTCCCGGGACAGGGTGCGCAGAAGGCGGGCATGGGAAAGGACTTTTATGAAAACTGCGCGCTGTCCAGAGAAATCTATGAAAAAAGCAGCCAGCTTCTGGGATTTTCCATGGAAGAGCTCTGCTTTGAGGAAAATGACAGACTGGATATCACAGAGTATACACAGGCAGCCCTGGTGACCACCAGCGTGGCCATGCTGGCGCAGATAGAAGAAATGGGTTATACGCCGGATGTGACGGCCGGTTTAAGCCTGGGTGAATACTGCGCCCTGGTATCCTGCAAAGCCATGACCTTTGCGGATGCGGTAAAAGTGGTCCGTCAAAGGGGAATTCTGATGCAGGAGGCGGTGCCTCTGGGACAGGGAGCCATGGCGGCTGTGCTGGGTATGACAGCGGAACAGATCGATCAGGTGGTAGATCCCATCGACGGTGTGGAAGTGGCGAACTATAACTGTCCCGGCCAGATCGTGATCTCCGGTAAAACCGACGCGGTACAGACGGCCTGCCAGGCTTTGAAAGAGGCCGGCGCCAAGCGGACTGTGCCCCTGAAAGTGAGCGGACCCTTCCACTCCAGTATGCTGGCCGGCGCCGGAAAGAAGCTGGGAGAGGTGCTGGAACCGGTTGTACTGACAGAACACAGTATTCCCTATGTGACCAATGTGACGGCGTCCTATGTGGAAGGTACCGAAGAGATCAAAGATCTGCTGGTGCGTCAGGTCAGCAGTTCCGTCAGATGGCAGCAGAGTGTGGAGAACATGATTGCCGCCGGTGTGGATCGGTTCGTGGAGATCGGCCCCGGGAAAACCCTGGCGTCTTTTGTGAAAAAGATATCCCGTGAGGTATCCGTATACAATGTGAATACCTGGGAATCACTGGAAGGTTTGAAAGAATATCTGGGCAGATAACACTGCCCTTTAAAACTATATGCGGTAAGGCAGAAAGATGGAGGAGAACATGTTGGAAAATCAGGTGGCAGTTGTAACAGGAGGCGCTCGGGGAATCGGAAGAGCCATTGCCCTGGCGCTGGCGGAAGAAGGAGCTGCGGTTATCATAAACTGTAACGGTTCTGTGGAAAAAGCACAGGAAACAGCCAGAGAAATACAGGAAGCCGGCGGCCAGGCGGAAGTCTGCCCCTTTAATGTGGCGGATTATGAAGCGGTCGAGAAGGCCTTTGCGGATATTCTTGCCCGTCATGGCCGCATCGATATCCTGGTCAATAATGCGGGCATCACCAGAGACGGCCTTTTGATGCGGATGAAGGAAGAAGATTTTAACAGCGTCATCGATATCAACCTGAAAGGAGCTTACCACTGCAGCAAATGGGCGGTGAAAGCGATGATCAAACAGAGAAGCGGCCGCATTATCAACATCTCTTCCGTATCCGGCGTGACAGGAAACGCCGGCCAGGTAAACTACAGCGCTTCCAAGGCGGGCCTGATCGGCATGACGAAATCCATCGCCCGGGAGGTGGCATCCAGGGGCATTACGGTTAATGCGGTGGCTCCCGGTTTTATCGAGACAGATATGACGGACGTGCTGTCGGACAAGGTGAAAGAGAATGCGGCGGCCACGATTCCGCTGGGCCATTTTGGCAAGCCGGAGGATGTGGCGGATGCCGTGGTATTCCTGGCGTCTGAAAAAAGCCGTTACATTACGGGACAGGTGCTCCATGTAGACGGCGGAATGGTAATGTAAGGAGGAAATCCATGAAACGAGTAGTAGTGACGGGAATGGGAGCCATCACTCCCATCGGAAACAGTGTGGATGAATTTTGGGCGGCGGTGAAAAAGCAGACCGTTGGGATCGGGGAGATCACCAAAATGGATGCCACAGATTATAAAGTAAAGCTGGCTGCCGAAGTAAAAGGATTTGATGCCAGAGAACATATGGACGCCAAGACTGCCCGCCGGATGGAGGCTTTCTGCCATTATGCGGTGGCGGCTACAGAAGAGGCGCTGAAGGATTCCGGACTGGATCTGCAGCAGGAGGATCCTTATCGTGTGGGCGTCAGCATCGGTTCCGGCATCGGCAGTCTGCAGACCATTGAAAGAGAGTTTCAAAAACTGCTCAAGGGCGGCCCGAGAAAAGTCAGCCCGCTGATGGTTCCCATGCTGATCAGTAATATGGCGGCAGGAAATGTCAGCATTCTGTTTGGTTTAAAAGGAAAAAGCATCAACGTGGTTACCGCCTGCGCCACAGGCACCCACTCCATCGGAGAAGCATTCCGCACGATCCAGTACGGAGACGCGGAAGTGATGGTGGCCGGCGGGACGGAAAGCGCCATCACGCCCAGCGGCATGGCTGGTTTTACTTCCCTGACGGCGCTGACGACTGCGGAGGATCCCCTGCGCGCTTCCATTCCTTTCGATAAAGAAAGGGGCGGATTCGTCATGGGCGAGGGAGCCGGCGTGGTCGTGCTGGAAGAATTGGAACACGCCCTGAAAAGAAACGCGAAAATCTATGCGGAAATCGTGGGCTACGGCGCCACCAGCGACGCCTTCCACATCACATCGCCGGCGGAAGACGGAAGCGGCGCAGCCAAGGCGATGGAGATGGCCATGGCCGATGCGAAAGTGACGCCGGCCGATGTGGATTACATCAACGCCCACGGTACCGGCACCCACCACAACGACCTCTTTGAGACCAAGGCCATTAAGCTGGCCATGAAAGAAGAGGCGTCACGGGTAAAAATCAGCTCCACCAAATCTATGGTAGGCCATCTGCTGGGAGCGGCCGGCGGCGTGGAATTCATCACCTGCGTGAAATCCATTGAGGATAATTACCTGCATCCCACGGTAGGCTACCGTGTACCGGATGAAGAATGTGATCTGGATTACATCACAGATGGCCCCGTCGAACAGGAGGTAAACTGCTGCCTGAGCAATTCTCTGGGATTTGGCGGACATAACGCAACCCTTTGTGTGAAACGGTTTGAGAAATAGGAGGAGCTATGGATACAGAACAGATTATCCGTCTGATCGAGACGGTCTCCAAATCTTCACTGACAGAGTTTGAGTACAGTGAAGGAGATATGAAACTGGTACTGAAAGCAGGCGCTCCTGCGGCTGTGGCTGCGCCGAAAGCGCCTCAGAAAGCAGAACCGGCAGCGCCGGCTGCGGAAGAAGAGTTTGTGGATGACGGAACCTGGATCAAATCCCCCCTGGTGGGAACGTTCTACAGCGCTCCTGCGGAGGATGCCGAGCCCTATGTGCATGTGGGAGATACCGTAAAGAAGGGACAGGTTTTAGGAATTATCGAGACCATGAAGCTGATGAATGAGATTGAAAGCGACAGAGACGGCGTGATCACAGAGATCGTGATTGAAAACGAACAGGTGGTGGAATTTGGCCAGCTGTTGTTCCGTGTCGAGTAAGGAGCAGATTATGGCATTGGGAATTAAAGAGATTGAACAGATTATTCCGCATCGCCACCCCTTTTTACTGGTGGACCGGATTGATGAACTGGAGCCGGGCGTAAGGGCGTGCGGCATAAAGTGCGTAACCTTCCGGGAAGAGTTCTTCGCCGGTCATTTTCCCCAGGAGCCGGTGATGCCCGGCGTACTGATCGTGGAGGCGCTGGCTCAGGTGGGAGCGGTAGCGATCTTGAGCGTACCGGAAAATAAAGGAAGGACCGCTTTTTTCGGCGGCATGGATAAAGTGAAGTTCCGCAGGAAAGTAGTGCCGGGCGACACGCTTTCCCTGTCCTGTGAGATCATCAAGCAGAAAGGCCCCATCGGAGTGGGCAAGGCAGTTGCCAAGGTGAACGGCGAGATGGCGGTATCCGCTGAAATGACGTTCATTGTAAGCTGATGGAAGGGGAAAGTATGTTTAATAAAATTTTGATTGCCAATCGGGGAGAGATCGCTGTGCGGATTATCCGCGCCTGTAAGGAGATGGGCATCCGCACTGTCGCCGTTTATTCGGAGGCGGACAAAGATGCGCTGCATACGCTGCTGGCGGACGAGGCTGTCTGTATCGGGCCGGCGCCCTCCAAGGACAGTTATCTTTCCATGGAGCGGATCTTAAGCGCGACGATCACCATGAATGCGCAGGCCATCCATCCGGGATTTGGCTTTCTTTCGGAGAACAGCAAATTTGCCCGCATGTGCGAAAAATGCGGCGTGAAGTTTATCGGGCCAAACAGTGAAGTCATTGAAAAGATGGGAAATAAAGCCCAGGCCAGAAATACCATGATCGAAGCGGGCGTACCGGTGGTTCCCGGCAGCAGGGAGCCGGTGCTGGATGCGAAAAAGGGAAAGGCTCAGGCTGCCCAGATCGGCTATCCGGTCATGATCAAGGCGGCGGCCGGCGGCGGCGGCCGGGGTATGCGTGTGGCTATGACGCCGGAGGAGTTTGATACCCAGTTCAAGACGGCGCAGCGTGAGGCGGAACAGGGTTTTTCGGATCCCACCATGTATATCGAACGCTTTGTGGAAGAACCCCGTCATATTGAATTTCAGATTCTGGCGGACAGTTACGGCCATGTGATCCATCTGGGAGAGAGAGACTGTTCGGTGCAAAGACGTCACCAGAAGATGGTGGAGGAATCTCCCAGTTCTGCGATTACGCAAAAACTGCGCGCCCAGATGGGAGAAGCGGCGGTGAAGGCGGCCAAGGCAGCCGGATACGAGAGCGCGGGGACCATCGAGTTTCTGGTAGACAAACAGAAAAATTTCTATTTTATAGAGATGAATACCCGGATTCAGGTGGAACATCCGGTGACGGAAGCGGTGACCGGCCTGGATCTGATCAAGGAACAGATCCGGATCGCGGCTGGCGAACCTCTGAAGCTGGAACAAAAAGATGTGGTGTTAAGAGGCCATGCCATGGAATGCCGGATCAATGCGGAAAATCCGGATAAGAATTTTATGCCCTGCCCGGGCACTATTGTGGACAGTCATTTTCCCGGCGGAAACGGAATTCGGATTGACAGCGCCGTGTACAACGGATATCGGATTCCGCCAAATTATGATTCCATGATTGCAAAAATCATCGTACATGGGAAGGACCGGGAAGAAGCGATTCAGAAAATGCGCATGGCGCTGGATGAACTGATCATCGAAGGTGTGGATACCAATCAGGAGTACCAGATGAAGATCATTACCCATCCGGTGTTTATGGAAGGAAAGCAGGATACTTCGTTTATCGAGAAGTATCTGTAGCCAGTGATAAGGATCAGGTGAAGAAATGTTAAAAGATTTATTGCGAAGAACTCCATCCAATATGAATATGAAAAAGGGAAGAGGGGAGGAACCGGATGTTCTGAAAACCCTCTGGGCCAAATGCGGGAAATGCCAGGAACTGATTTACCGGGACGATGTGAAGGCCAATTATTATGCCTGTCCCAAGTGCGGCGCCTATTTTCGTCTGAACGCGAAGCGCAGGATGAGAATGATCGTGGACAGGGGAAGTTTCACTCCCTGGGACGAGGATATTCAGACTCCGGATCCGCTGCAGTTTGCGGGATATGAAGAGAAGCTGGAAGCCTGCCGCGAAAAGACCGGACTGTATGAGGGAATCATGACCGGCGAAGCGTCCATAGAAGGCCAGAGAATTGCCATTGGCATCATCGACGCCCGTTTCCTGATGGGAAGTATGGGCTATGTGGTGGGCGAAAAGATCACCCGTGCGGTGGAGCGGGCCACAGAAAAGAAGCTCCCTGTCATCCTGTTTTGCTGTTCCGGAGGAGCCAGAATGCAGGAAGGCATGGTTTCGCTGATGCAGATGGAGAAGACTTCCGCGGCGCTTAAAAGGCACAGCAATGCAGGGCTTTTATACATTTCTGTCTTGACAGATCCCACAACCGGCGGGGTGACGGCAAGTTTTGCCATGCTGGGAGATATCATTCTGGCGGAGCCGGGCGCTCTGATCGGTTTTGCCGGTCCCAGAGTCATCGAGCAGACGATCCGTCAGAAACTTCCGGAAGGGTTCCAGCGGTCGGAGTTTCTTCTGGAGCATGGGTTTATCGACCGTATCGTGGAACGCTCTGAGATGAGAAAGGTACTTTCTGATCTGATCCGCATGCATACCTGCGGCAAACCGGCCAGCGCGCCCGCGGAGTCGGAACTGGCGGAAAGTCATCCGGGGAAAGAAAAGAAAGACGCCTGGGAGGTGGTGGAAGCCTCCAGAAAGGCGGACCGGCTGACGGCGCTGGACTATATTGAAGGGATTTTTACAGACTTCCTTGAACTGCACGGAGACCGTTACTTCAAAGACGACGGATCCATCGTGGGCGGAATCGCCATGCTGGGCGATACTCCCGTGACGGTGATCGGCCAGCAAAAGGGGAAAAATCTGAAGGAAAATCTGGTGAGAAATTTCGGCATGCCTTCTCCGGACGGATATCGCAAGGCGCTGAGGCTGATGAAACAGGCGGAGAAATTCCACCGCCCGGTTATCTGCTTCGTGGATACGCCGGGAGCTTACTGCGGCATGGATGCGGAAGAAAGAGGCCAGGGACGGGCTATTGCGGACAACCTGTTTGAAATGTCGGATATGAAGACGCCGATCCTCTCTGTGGTGATCGGAGAAGGCGGCAGCGGCGGCGCGCTGGCCATGGCGGTGGCCGATGAAGTGTGGATGATGGAAAACGCCATATATTCCATCCTCTCGCCGGAAGGATTTGCCTCGATCCTGTGGAAAGACAGTAAAAAAGCAGACGAGGCGGCCCGGGTGATGAAAATAACGGCCCGTGATCTTCTGGAACTGGGGATTATCGAGAAAGTGATTCCCGAGGATATCCCTGCTTCCCGTGGAAATGAAAACGCGATCTGCCGGATGCTGAGAGCGCAGATCTGCAGCTTCCTGGTACAGTATCAGCAGATGGGCGCAGAAGAGCTGGCAAATCACCGGTACCAGAGATTCCGCAAAATGTGAGGCACAAGGAGGAAAAGGGTTCATGGATAACAGTTATCGGGCATTGAATGATGTTCTGGTGGATCTGTTCAATGATATCATGGATATTGAACAGGATGCGATTATCACAGGGGAATTCCGCGATATTACCAACAATGACATGCATATCATAGAAGCGGTGGGGATCGGCGAGCCGCAGAATATGTCCTCCATTGCAAAAAAGATGTCGGTGACGATGGGAACACTCACCACCTCCATGAACAACCTGGTAAAAAAGGACTATGTGCTGCGGGAACGCAGCGAAGCGGACCGGCGGGTGGTGTATATCCGACTGACAAAGAAGGGCGTCAGAGCCTATCGCCACCATGCGGCTTTTCACCGGGAAATGATAGACGCAGTTGTGAAAGGAATGGATGAAGAGGAGAAACAGGTCCTGATCACGGCGCTGGTTCAGCTGAAGGGCTTTTTTGTAAAATACAGAAAAGATCATAAAAGAGTTGACAAAAAATCCAAAGAGAAGTAAACTTTTATGCAGAGTGTGAGAAAAGGCGCACGAAGGGGTACACCACCACGGGTGTAGTTCTTCGTGCGCCTTTTCTTAGGTAAAAGGGAAAGAAAGGAGACAGTCAATGCTGTATGTAAACGGAAAAGAAACACCATACCGTCCGGATATGACACTGGCCCATCTTCTGGAAGAACTGGGTTACGATACAAAGCGCATTGCGGTGGAGAGAAACCAGGAAATCGTACCGAAATCACAGTATGAAACCACCAGGCTGGAAGAGGGCGACCATCTGGAAGTAGTCCGGTTTGTGGGAGGGGGATGAAGATGACCAGGATACCCTCAAAGGAAGAGTTGGATCAGGCAAAGGATTCACGCTTTTCGCCGGAAATTCACCGAAAGCTGAAAGAGGCGTCCGTGGGCATCGCAGGCCTGGGAGGCCTGGGGTCTCATATTGCAGTGATGCTGGCCAGATGCGGCATCGGCCATCTGCACCTGATCGATTTCGACCGGGTGGATATCACCAACCTGAACCGGCAGGCTTACACCACAGCCCACCTGGGAATGAAAAAGACGGAAGCGCTGGCTAGTATACTGTATGAAATCAATCCCTACATGCAAGTGACCGGCGACTGTGTCAGGGTGACGGGGGAGAACGCGGCCGTTCTTCTGGGAGGGTATCCCATCGTCTGCGAAGCCTTTGACGATCCGGATCAGAAGGCCATGCTGGTCAATACACTGCTGGAGTCCTGTCCGCGGACGGCGGTGGTATCCGGCAGCGGGATGGCAGGATATGGAAGCGCCAATGCGATCCATACCAGAAAGATCTTTCGCCGGCTGTATCTTTGCGGGGATGAGCAGACGGACGCCGGCGAAGGGATCGGGCTGATGGCGCCCAGAGTATCTGTCTGTGCCGGCCACCAGGCCAATATGGTCATCCGCCTGATACTTGGGATGACAGAAGTTTAATGCAAGGAGGAAAGAAATAATGGAACAAAAAGATGTACTGGTAATAGGGGGACATGAGTTTACGTCCCGTTTTATCCTGGGTTCCGGGAAATATAATGTGGAACTGATCAAGGCGGCGGTGGAGGATGCCGGCGCGCAGATGATTACGCTGGCGCTTCGCCGGGCCAATACGGACGGCAAAGAGAACATCATGGATTATATCCCGGAAGGCGTCACCCTTCTGCCCAACACATCGGGGGCGAGAAATGCCCAGGAGGCGCTTCGGATCGCCCGGCTTTCCCGGGAACTGGGATGCGGTGATTTTGTAAAGGTGGAAGTGATCCGGGATTCCCGTTATCTGCTGCCGGATAATTATGAAACCATCAAAGCCACCGAGCTGATGGCAAAAGAAGGGTTTATCGTCATGCCCTATATGTATCCGGATCTGAACGTGGCCAGGGATCTGGTCAACGCCGGCGCGGCTGCGATCATGCCGCTGGCAGCGCCCATCGGCTCCAATAAAGGGCTGGCGACAAAAGAGTTTATTCAGATTCTGGTGGATGAAATCGATCTTCCCATTATCGTGGATGCGGGTATCGGGCGTCCGTCCCAGGCCTGCGAGGCCATGGAGATGGGCGTGTCGGCGGTGATGGCAAATACGGCAATCGCCACAGCCGGCGATATTCCGGCCATGGCGGCTGCCTTTAAAAAGGCCATCGAGGCAGGGCGCGCCGCTTACCTGGCAGGACTTGGCCGGGTGCTGGAAAAGGGCGGGGTGGCTTCCTCGCCTCTGACAGGATTTCTGGAAGATTGATGACGGAGGGCACAGAAGATGGAAACAAGAACAGACCATATGAAATATATGGAGGGAATGGAAGTGATTTCCTCTGATATCATGGATCGGGTAATCCGGGAAATGAATGATTACGATTATGACAGTTACACAGAGTCAGATGTAAAAGCGGCGCTTTCCCATGAGCGCTGCAGTCTGGAAGATTATAAAGCGCTGCTGTCTCCGGCCGCTTTGCCCTTCCTGGAAGAGATGGCAGCGCGGGCACAGGATGAGACCCGGCGTCATTTCGGGAACAGCGTCTATCTGTTCACGCCGCTGTACATTTCCAATTATTGCGAAAATTACTGTATATACTGCGGATTCAACTGCCACAACAAGATTAAAAGGGCCAAGCTGGATCAGGCGGGTATCGAGAAAGAGATGGAAGCCATCGCAAAAACCGGTCTGGAGGAGATCCTGATCCTCACCGGGGAGAGCCGGAAAGCTTCCGACGTGAAATATATCGGTGAAGCCTGTAAGACAGCCAGAAAATATTTCAAGATGGTAGGCCTGGAGGTCTATCCCATGAACTCTGACGAATACCGTTACCTTCATGAGTGCGGAGCGGATTACGTGACGGTATTTCAGGAGACGTACAATTCCGACAAATACGAGACGCTCCATCTGGCCGGACATAAAAGGGTGTTTCCCTACCGTTTCAACGCACAGGAGCGGGCGCTGATGGGCGGTATGCGCGGCGTGGCTTTTGCGGCGCTTCTGGGGCTGGCGGATTTTCGGAAAGATGCCTTTGCCACGGGCATGCACGCCTATCTGCTGCAGAAAAAGTATCCCTGGGCAGAGATTTCTTTCTCCTGTCCGCGGCTTCGTCCCATTATCAATAATGATAAGATCAATCCGAAAGACGTCCATGAGCCCCAGCTGCTGCAGATCATGTGCGCTTACCGTATCTTCATGCCCTTTGCCGGTATGACCATCTCCACCAGAGAGCGGGCCGGCTTCCGGGATCATGTGATCGGACTGGCAGCGACTAAAATCTCTGCCGGAGTCAGCACCGGAATCGGAAGCCATGTGGAAGGCGAAGAGGAAAAAGGAGACGATCAGTTTGAGATTGCAGACAACAGAAATGTAGAAGAAGTATATGACAGCATTATCCGTCAGGGACTTCAGCCGGTGATGAACGATTATGTATACGTTTAAGAAAATTGCGGTGACCAGCCGTCAGCTGTGTGCCGTCGATCTGCCGCAGCAGATCAGAAGACTGGCATCTGCGGGAGCACTCCGTCCGGATATGGTTATCGTAAGAGAGAAAGACCTGCCGGAAGAAGAGTATGAGATCCTGGCCGGCCAGGTGATGGCGGTCTGCCGGGAACAGCAGATGGAATGTGTGCTCCACAGCTATCCCGGGGCGGCCAGACGGCTGGGCTGCCCTGCGATCCATATGCCTTTTGCGTGTTTCCGGGAACAGTGGGAGAGCCTTTTGGACTTCCGGGTAAGAGGAACTTCCGTGCACAGTGCGGAGGATGCGCTGTGGGCGCAGGAGCATGGGGCAACCTACGTGACGGCGGGTCATATCTATCCAACGGACTGCAAGCGGGGGCTGGCTGCCAGGGGGACACAGTTTCTGGAAAGGGTCTGCCGGGTCGTTTCCATTCCCGTATACGCCATTGGAGGTATCAGCCCTCAGCGCATGGATGAGGTGAAAAAAGCAGGCGCCGCCGGCGCCTGCATGATGTCAGAATATATGAAAATATAAGGGACGATTATTTTTGATAGACAGCCTTGCCTTCCCAATCATAGACAAAATAGCCCTTTTTGCAGTTCTTTTTCGCCAGATCAAGATCCAGGAAAGCGCCCAGCTGGCTGTCTTCATCCTCCCAGGATTTCCGGATCCGGTAAAAATGAACGTTTTCTAAAAGCTCATCGTTGCTTTTTGTCTCCACCCCGGTGTCATAGCGGGTGAGATCAAATCGTTCGATGATGCTGCAGATTTTGGAAACGTATCTGCTGTCTGTGGCGTAACCGCCGTCTTTAATGATCTGGATGGCTTTGCGGTAGTCTGTCTCCCCTTTTAATCCCGGATAGCGCAGACCGTCACCGTCCGTGGCGCCCAGCAGATAGGCGGAATGATCTGCCACAGAGTCTGCTACGCTGTCGTATTTTCGAAAAGCAGCCGTGATAGTCACGTGACGGCCGTTATACTCTTCGCCGGTCTGTTTGGTATATGTAGATTTCCCGTCCCAGGCGCTTCCTTCCCAGTCGTTTCCTGACAGGGTGGCTTTCATACCGAAACAGTTGTTGGCCTCCTGGGCCAGATCTGTTTCCAGATAACCGGATTCCAGGATGCACTGGGCCGCGCTTACGCTGGCCAGGATGCCGCTTTTTGCGTAATCCTGCCGGCACATTTCTCCGATGATTTCCACCCGTTCCAGCTCCGGAAGGGAAATAATCTCGGCTGCATTGGTGATTTCCGGCACTGATGCGGCTGCCTCCCGGCTCTCCTGGGAGGACGCCGCTCTGGCGTTTTGCCTTTCCTGTGTCCGGGAAGTCTCCTGTGCCGCCGCCTGACTGTCCTCTGGTGAGGCATAAAGAACAGCCGTGCTTTGCAGCGTCAGGACACCGGCCAGCAGACAGGCGATGATCCGTTTCTTTTTCATATTTTTCCTCTCGATTTTATCTTATTTATTCCATTTATCACAGTGTATTCATTATAATGGAATTTATGACAAAACACAAGAGTCAGCGAATAATCTGAATCTTTCCTTTCTTTGTGACTTCCTTTGCCGGTTCAGCCGCCGGGTAACCCAGAGCAGCCATGCCGTACACGACATGATCCGCCGGAATTTCAAATTCATCCAGGATGGCACGGATGGCGGGGACGTCGCAGATGCCCTGCAGCTGATTGATCCACACGGAGCCGATGCCAAGAGAGTGGGCGGCAAGGAAAATATTTTCCAGGGCGCAGGCGTTGTCTTCCTTTCCCCAGATGCTCTCCCTTTCGTTTGAGGGGATGATCAGTACCTGCGGGTTATACATATCATAATTTTCCCGTTTCAGTTCCCGGGCGATGGCTGCGGCCAGCTTCTGGATCTTTGCCCGATCCGTGACGGCCGTGAATTTCCAGGTCTGTTTCCCCATGCCGCTGGGAGCGTAAGCGGCGGTTTTCAAGATCAGCTGAAGATCCTCCTCGCTGATAGCCTGGTCGCGGAAGGATCGCACACTTCTTCTGGTCAGTAAGTTTTCGATAACTGCATTCATGATAAAATTCCTCCTGCTGTTTTTTCTTCATTATAGCCTTCGCCCGGTGAAATAAAAAGGACTTTTTTCTTATGGAAAATAATGATATAATAATAAAGAATCTGAAAAAACATGTTGCAGGTAGAAGGTATGGATGGGAAAATTAAAATATCAGGCCCGCTGAAAACGTATCTGAACTGGCCGGTGGCATTGAGCATACTGGTGATCCTCATGAATGTGGGGGTTTATCTGATCAATGTTAAGGCCGGTACCGTGGTGAGTTTTTTTGCGGCCGCTTATGTGGTGATTGCGGTGGTGCTCTATTTTCAGAACAGGCCGCTTCTGATCAATGAACTGATCACCTTTGCCACCCAGTATGGTCAGATACAGAAAAATCTGATGAAGGATTTTATCATTCCTTATACGCTGGTGGACCGGGAGGGAAAAGTGATCTGGATGAACCGTGAGTTTTCCAGAATCACGGGAAAGGACAAAGGATTCCGCCGCTCCATTACAAGTATCCTTTCGGAGGTCACTGTGGAGGTTTTGCCGACGCAGGAGGAGCCGAAAAGAGAACTTGAGATCAAGTATGCGGCCCGGGATTATAAAATCTGCATGCAGTATGTGGATATTTCGGAACTGGTTCAAAATTCTGAGATGCTGGACGACGGCGACAGGCCGTCCAGCGGGATCGTCGCGCTGTATATGTTTGACGTGACAGAGCTGAACGAATATATCCGCAGGAATGAGGATGAAAAGCTGGTATCCGGTCTTTTATATCTGGACAACTACGAAGAGGCCACAGACAGTGTGGAGGAGGTCAGAAGATCTCTTCTGACAGCGCTGATCGAGCGGAAAATCAATAAATATTTCTCCAGCATTGACGGCGTGGTGAAAAAGCTGGAAAAAGACAAGTATTTCCTGGTGATGCGGCGAAGCTCCATGGATCAGCTGATCCAGCAAAAATTCAGCATTCTGGAAGAAATAAAGAATGTAAATATCGGAAATGAGATGTCCGTGACCATCAGCATCGGTCTGGGAGCCCATGCGGATACCTATGCCCAGACGGCGGAGTATGCCCGCGCGGCCATTGAGATGGCTTTGGGACGGGGCGGAGACCAGGCCGTCATCAAGGACGGAGATCACATCTCCTACTACGGCGGGAAATCGCCTATGGCGGAGAAGACCACCCGCGTAAAAGCCCGTGTGAAAGCTCATGCCCTGAAAGAATTTATCAGCCAGAAGGAAAATGTGGTGATCATGGGACACAAGATTACGGATGTGGATACGTTTGGCGCGGCAGTGGGAATCTACCGTGCTGCCAAAACGCTGAATAAGAAAGCCCATATCGTCATCAATACGCCGACTTCATCCATCCGTCCGCTGATGGAAGAGTTTTTGAACAATCCGGATTATGATCCTCATATGTTTGTCAGCAGCCATGAGGCGCGGGATCTGACAGGAAATAACACGGTGCTGGTGGTGGTGGATACCAACCGGCCCAGCTACACAGAATGCGAGGACCTGCTGAGTATGACCAAGACCATTGTGGTGCTGGATCATCACCGCCAGGGCAGCGAAGTGATTAAAACAGCAGTGCTCTCTTACATTGAGCCTTATGCCTCCTCCGCCTGCGAGATGGTGGCGGAGATTCTGCAGTATTTTTCCGACGGTATCCGGATCCGGAATATTGAGGCGGACAGTATCTATGCCGGTATTATGATCGATACCAATAATTTTCTGACGAAAACAGGAGTGCGTACCTTTGAGGCGGCTGCGTTCCTGCGCAGATGCGGCGCGGATGTGACGCGTGTGCGAAAAATGTTCCGGGAAAACGCGGAAGATTACCGGGCCAGAGGGGAAGCGATCCGCAACGCGCAGTTGTTTAAGGATTGTTATGCCATTTCCGTCTGCCCCAGCGAAGGACTGGAAAGTCCCACGGTCGTGGGAGCCCAGGCAGCCAACGAGCTTTTGAATATCGTGGGGGTAAAGGCGTCCTTTGTGATGACGGATTACAACGATACCATTTATGTCAGCGCCCGTGCCATCGATGAGGTGAATGTGCAGATCATCATGGAACGGATGGGCGGCGGCGGCCATCTGAATATCGCCGGCGCTCAGCTGAAGGATTATACGGTCAATGAAGCGATCGATTATTTGAAACAGACATTACAGGAAATGATAGACGAAGGAGCGATTTAAATGAAAGTAATTTTAGTGCAGGATGTGAAATCTCTGGGAAAGAAAGGAGATATCGTAAACGTCAGCGACGGTTACGCGAGAAATATGCTGCTGCCCAAAAAGCTGGGCGTGGAGGCAAACGCCAAAAATATGAATGACCTGAAACTGGCCAAGGCTCACGACGCCAAGGTGGCCGCCGAGCAGCTGGCACGGGCTGAGCAGCTGAAGGTACAGCTGGAAAACAGCCAGGTGACGGTTTCCATCAAGGTGGGCGAGGGCGGACGTACCTTTGGTTCCGTGTCTGCCAAAGAGATTGCGGACGCGGTGAAGGAGCAGCTTGGCATTGAAATCGATAAGAAAAAACTGCAGCTGGAAAATCCGATCCGGGAGCTGGGCACCGCAACGGTATTGCTGAAGCTTCATACGAAGGTAACGGCTTCGCTGAAAGTGGCCGTGAAGGAAGCGTAGGAGGAGACAAGTGGAAGAGGCGCTGATTAAACGGGTGCTGCCCCACAGCACAGAAGCAGAGAAGTCGGTGCTGGGAGCCATGCTGATGGACCGGGAGGCGATATTGGCCGTCTCTGAGATCCTGACGGGAGATGATTTTTATCATCATCAGTATAAAGTAGTATTTGAATCCATGGTGGAATTGTACAATGAAGGAAAGTCGGTGGATCCGGTGACGCTCCAGGAGAGGCTGCGGGAGAAAGACGTTCCGCCGGAACTGTGCAGCATGGAGTTTTTCAAAGAACTGTTCGGCGCTGTGCCCACCATAGCCAACGCCAGGGACTATGCGCAGATCGTGAGAGACAAGTCTATGCTTCGCCGTCTGATCAAGGTCAGCGAAGATATTTCCAACTCCTGTTATCTGAGCAGGGACAAGGTGGAGGATATTATGGAGGATGCGGAGAAGCAGCTCTTTGAACTGCTTCAAAAGCGCAATACCGGAGAGTTCGTTCCCATCCGCCAGGTAGTGCTCAACGCGCTGGATACCATTGAAAAGGCTTCCAGAACCAAGGGAAATGTAACGGGGCTTCCCACCGGATTTGTGGATCTGGATTATAAAACCTCCGGCCTGCAGCCTTCGGATTTTATCCTGGTTGCGGCCAGACCTTCCATGGGAAAGACTGCGTTCGTGCTGAACATCGCACAATATATGGCATTTCGAAAAGATCTGACGGTGGCAATTTTCAGCCTGGAGATGTCCAGGGAACAATTGGTTAACCGTCTGTTTTCGTTGGAATCGAAGGTGGATTCCCAGAGTATCCGTACCGGGAATCTGAAGGATGAGGACTGGGCAAAGCTGATTGAAGGGGCGGGAATCATCGGAAATTCCAACCTGATTATCGATGATACGCCGGGTATTTCCATTGCAGAGATGCGTTCCAAGTGCAGGAAATATAAACTGGAGTATAACCTGGGCATCGTGATCATCGACTATCTGCAGCTGATGTCAGGAAGCGGCCGGACGGATTCCCGGCAGCAGGAGATATCAGAAATATCCAGATCTTTGAAAGCGCTGGCAAGAGAACTGAATGTGCCGGTGGTGGCGCTGTCACAGCTGAGCCGGGCTGTGGAAAAAAGGGACGACAAACGGCCGATGCTGTCGGATCTTCGTGAATCCGGAGCCATCGAGCAGGATGCGGACGTGGTGATGTTTATTTACCGGGACGATTATTACAATAAAGACACGCCCAATCCCAATGTGGCGGAGATTATCATCGCAAAGCAGAGAAACGGCCCCATCGGCACGATCAATCTGGTGTGGATGCCGGAATATACCCGTTTTGTCAACTGGAAGAAATGACAGCATGTATGCTGTCGGAATGGGTCGATGTCTTTTCGTTGCATTTGGCTTTTGCAGTGCTATAATGAAAGGGAAGCCAGATGCAAAGGGGTAAGGATATGAACGAAACCAGATTCCTGATTTCCGAAGCTGCCAGGACGGCGGAGGTGGAAACCCATGTGCTGCGGTATTGGGAGGAAGAGTTGGATCTTCCCATAGCCAGAAATGAAATGGGACACCGCTGCTATACCAGGCAGGATATTCAGATTTTTCTGAGTATCAAAGAACTGAAGAAAAAAGGCTTCCAGCTGAAAACCATCAAAGAACTGATTCCGCTCATGCGCCGGGAGCTGTATTCCCGGTCCGGCTGTTTCAGTCAGACCTTTCCAGTCAGGAAGGATGTCGCGAAAGAGTCGGAAAAAGAGGTGTTTCCGCCGCAGGATGGGGAGACAGATAGAGGGAAACAGGAAGAATTTTTCCGTATTCTGGAGAGTTTGATGGCACAGATCAGAAAGATGAACCACCAGGAAGACCGGTATAAAAGACTGGATGCGGCCATTCGCCGCCATCAGGTTTCACGGAAAATGGTGGCCGCCACCAAGGAACAGGGGAAAAAAGGAAGAAAAAAGCACAGTCGAAAAGAAAAAGTGACATAACATAAAAAACTGCTCATCCGGAAGACGAGCAGTTTTTTTATCTCTTATTTACTCAGCAGAAATAGCATCTGTCGGGCAGGCAGCTGCGCAGGAACCGCAGTCTACACAGGTATCCGGATCGATTTCGTACTGTGTTTCGCCCTGGCTGATAGCCTCAACAGGACATTCGCTTTCGCAGGATCCGCAGCTAACGCAAGCATCAGAAATTACATATGCCATGATAAAGTTCCTCCTTTTTATTTAAAAAATCATGTACCACAATTGGCTTAAGCACATTTTAATATATATCATGAGAGATTACAAGTATA
This sequence comes from Candidatus Ruminococcus avistercoris, assembly GCA_019120315.1. Taxonomy (GTDB): domain Bacteria; phylum Bacillota; class Clostridia; order Lachnospirales; family Lachnospiraceae; genus Ruminococcus_G; species Ruminococcus_G avistercoris. The sequence continues at coordinate 40,668 of DWVJ01000002.1, read as the reverse complement.
AAATTCTAAACAATTTCATAAAGATTCCGGTTGTTTTTCGGGAAGAAAGGTATTATAATGGGCAATAGCAGTGAAAATAATACCAGACAGGTATTGATCAATAAGGAGGAAATGTGATATGGCACAGATTTCAAAAGATATGCGCATTGGAGAACTGTTAAACGTAGATCAGAATATTGCGGTTATTCTGATGAGAGCCGGCATGCACTGCATCGGATGCCCCTCGGCTCAGGGAGAGACACTGGAAGAGGCAGCCATGGTTCATGGAATGGATGCAGATCTGCTGGAAAAACAGATTAACGATTTTTTGTCTGCCAAAGCGTAAGGAAAGAAAGCAGGCGTAATAAAAACCAGTCTGATCGGTTGCGATCAGGCTGGTTTTTAAAATGATCTAAATTTCTGCCAGCTGCTGCAGCGCAGTATCTTTGAGTACGGGATTGTTATGTTCCGTCAGGTAAGCTTCGCCGGCTGCCGAAAAGGCTTTGCTGACGCCGTATTCCGAAAGCATGTTGCAGATCCGGTTGAACTCCTCCGGGGTAGCGTCGGACTGATGCAGTACCAGAAAGTAGGATCCTTTTGGCTCCTGATACAGCGTGTTTCTGCCGGGAAAGCAGCAATTCAAAGCGTGGGCGGCTTCGATCACATCGTCCAGCCGGGGGAAAGTGAACAGGCGCAGCAGGTTGACGGCGGGTTCCGTCTGGGAAGATTCCTCCCTGGAAGCGGAGTCTTTCTTTTCTGCTCGTCCCTTTGTTTTCGCCTCATAGATTTTTTGAAAAATATCAATGATGTCATCGGCTCCGGTGATCTGAGAATTCCCGGGTGTATCGAAGGAACCGTCCTCACTTTGGGAAAAATTGGAAAAACGGGTGTCCAGTTCTTCCGGATCTTCCACTTTGGTGATGATCAGAACGATACTGTCCGGTGTGACCGGGATCGCTTCGATCATCAGTGGAATATTATCGGCTTCAAAGCCGAATTCGCTGTGGGCTTTTTGCATCATATCGCGGAAAAGATTTTTTGCTTTATCTGTTCCGTATGCCAGCTCACTGAGCTTTATTTCACGGCTAGCCAAATCATCACTGGTCAGTGTGCAACGTATCTGGTTGTCGTTGATTTTTTCGATTTTCATATTCTCACATCCTATTCATTTATGATGAACTGTTCAAAGAAATGCGCTGCGTTTATTCAGTCTGCTCCTACTATATTATATACCAGGCCATGAGAATATGTAAAGTAATTCACGAAACTTTCAGATTCTGCCATTTTTACGGGAAAAAGGAGTTTACACCAGCCGGGTTCTGCGATATAATAATTCCACGGAGAAGGGACATTCCATATCATCCGGATCATTATCTATTCAATCAAACGGCAAATCGCCGAAATTTCCAATTGCAACAAAAAAATATTGCCGCATAACCCGCCCCCGGTCTATGTCTTTTTATGTCCCTTTCCGTAAAATTGGGTTTTGCCCTGCAGACTATGATAAAGAAAGGAGAGGGCAGAGACTGAAATAATATATCACGAACTTCAAGGGTAAACTGCCAATGAAACTATGGGTAAGAAGAAAAAGAAAAATCATGCGCTGCGCCGGGAACTGGATACCTATGCCCGGCGGGGGATTCTGCTCTGTCTGGATGGGGAGCCAAGCACGCCGGGGAAGATTGCCAAGGCGTGCAGTGTGGCTGAAAAAGGCGTTTATATGCGGGATTATGTACAGAATGAAAGGGGGGAGCTGGAAAAACTGGGATTTGATTTTGTGAAAGAACGGTAAGGAAGCCGACGCCCGGAGGATCCGTAAGTCCCTTTACACAGCCGGACTCCGGGCGTACTTTTGTGAAAAGAATCTAAAAATGTCGAAATACCTGATGACGAAAAACGGATAAATTGCTATAATGAAACGTAGCAAGGAGGTTAGCCGAAATGAAAAAAAGAGTATCACCAGTGCTGATCGTGGTTTTGCTGATCATTCTGGTCATAGCAGCGGGGGGATTAAGTGTGGTGATCGGTCGGTATCTTCCCGGGAAAGAGAAGATGGACAGCAGCGTTTACTTCCATTTGGAAGGAGAAGACCAGGTGGCTCTTGTACTGGATCAGGAGATTCTGGAAGAGAAAGGAAAGCTGCTGGACGGCAGTATTTATATCGATGCGGACACTGTGGGCCGATATATCAATTCCAGATTTTATTGGGACGAAGAAAACCAGGAGATGCTGTATACGCTTCCGGATGAGGTGATCGCTCTGCAGCCGGACAGCAGAAGTTATACGGCGGGGGGGAAAGAGCAGGAAGAAGAGGTACCCATGATCGTGTCGGAAGGCGATACGTTTTTCCTGTCCCTTGATTTCCTGATGAAATATACAGATATGGACTGTCAGGTTTTTGAGAATCCCCACCGGGCGGTGATCAATACCAGAGAGGGCGCCGTACAGATGGTGGACGCCCGGAAATCTTACCAGGTCAGGGAAAAGGGCGGCATCAAAAGCCCGATTCTGACGGAAGGACAGGAAGGAGATCATCTGCGCTTCCTGGAAGCGATGGAAAACTGGACCAAGGTGGCCACCATAGACGGATACGTGGGATACGTAAGGAATAAAGACATCGGGGAAGTGCGGGAGGAAGAGGTGGCTTTTTCTTCCGATATACCGGAATATACCAGTATCCGCAAAGAAGGGAAGATTAATCTTTCCTGGCATCTGATGACCAATGAAGCGGGGAACGGGGAACTGGCAGAGAAAATCAAAGGCTGTGAGGGAATGAATGTGATCTCGCCCACCTGGTTTACTTTTGCCGATTCTGACGGAACACTGAAATCTCTGGCGGATAAATCCTATGTGGATCAGGCCCATGAAGCCGGCCTGGACGTCTGGGGGCTGATTGAAAATATTAATACAGACGAGAGTACTTTGGAAGTGCTCTCAGTGCGCGAAAACCGTACCAGAATCATCCGGCAGCTGATGGATGCGGTAAAAGCGACCGGCCTGGACGGGATCAACGTGGACTTCGAGAATATCACCGAGGACAGCGCGCCTCATTATCTGCAGTTCGTCCGTGAGCTGTCGGTGTCCATGAGAAAAGCAAAAAAGATACTGTCGGTGGATCTTCCGGTACCGCAGCCTTATAATGCCTTTTATAATCCAAAAGAATTGGGCGTGATGACGGATTATGTGATCATCATGGGTTATGATGAACATTATTCCGGATCAGAGGAGGCCGGTTCCGTAGCTTCCCTTCCCTATGTGGAAGCGGGAATCCAGGGGATGCTGGAAGCGGTTCCGGCAGACAAGGTGATAAACGCCATTCCCTTCTATACCAGACTGTGGATTCAGCCTTTTGGATCCAGCAATCTGACCAGCGAAACCATGTCTATGGATGAAGCTTCTGATTATGTGAAAAAGCATGATATGGAAGTCTACTGGGACGGAAGCGCAGGGCAGAATGTGGCGGAAAAGGAGGACGATGAGGCGCTGTATCAGATCTGGCTGGAGGATGAAGAGTCTATTGAGGAAAAAATGAAGCTGATCCAGTCTTATGACCTGGCGGGAGTGGCTTCCTGGCAGCTGGGCTATCAGAGGAATACGGTATGGGAAATCATGGATCGCTATTTAAACGGATAATAAAGAAGGGAGTATATAAAATGAGTGACAGCGAAATGTTTAAAACAACGTTAATGGGAGGTTATGATAAGGACGACGTCATGGAGCAGATCCGGAAACTCAAGGATGCCCATGCCGGCGAAGTGGGAAGGCTCACCAAGGAGATCCAGCAGAAAAACAGTCGTATCGAGGAACTGACTCATCGTCTGGTAACGAAAGAAGAGCAGAAGGAAAATCTGGAACAGGAGATCAAGGAGAAATATCAGAAATATATTGATCACTATGACAGTATTTCACGCTTAGTGGTGGAATCCCAGATTCGGGCAGAAAATATCATCAATGAGGCTCGGGTCAAGGGAGAGCGGATGATTGCGCAGGCCGAGGAAGAAGCGCAGAAAAAGATTGACGCCGTACAGTCGGAAGTGGACCGTCGGATTGCGGAAGGAAAAGAGAAGTATGAAATTGTCCAGAAGCGGCTGGTTGAGATCGTAGATCTGCTGAATCAGCTTCAGAAACGTTTCATGACTTCCTATAAAGAGATTCATCAGCTGGTAGACGACTCACCGGTATCTTTGGATTTGAAAGCGTCTGATATCATTCCGGAGAAGCCTAAGGAGGAGGAGCCGGTGATGGACGAGGATATGATGGTCCGCAATGCGGAAAAAACACTGCGGGAAATCGAGAGAAAGATCCGCAAAGATCTGGAACTGGAGGAAGTGCTGGATGAAGAGGACGATCTGACGGAAGAAGATATTGAGAAATTCTTGCAAAAACACGGTATGGGCAGAAAGAAAAGATAGAATGGATTGCTGCCGGTATGGCGGGTACAAAAAAAGAGGCGTACGCCTCTTTTTTTGTACCGTAGGACCGGTCAGCTGCGGATGTAGTAGCGGAAGGTGGACCCGGCAAATTCATACTCTTTTTCCAAAGTGAAATTTTCGGAAAACCAGAGAGCGGCTTCGGGGGCGAAGGATTCCATCTTTTCCATGGTCGCCTGTCCGGTAAATACGGCCTGGATGTTCTTCTTACGGATATCGCTGATCACATAATCGGCTGTTTCGGGCCGGACGGACAGATCTGTGAAATCAAGGGTGTAGCAGTTGGTGGACCAGCCCAGGAGGCTGTAGACCTCCGCCACGGAAACACCGAAACCGTATGTGTGAGGGGGAATTTCCGCGGCGATGACGTTGGCAAACTGCTGAAATTCGGCCAGATTGTGGTAATTCTTTTTAATGTCCGCATTGTAGCTGTACTGTATGACGGTTCCGGCACAGAGCACCGTCAGGATGGACAGGGACAAAAGAGCGAGGGATCCCTTTGCAGCCTGGACAAGGGATATCCCGGAAAGTGTTTTGAGCCGGGCAGCGGCCGGACGCAGAACCGGCAGTCCCAGATTTGCCAGGATACAGATCAGAATCACAGCCGGGATATGGATGATGTCCAGGTTGTGGTAGGCCGGCCGGTTGATGAAATAGGTGATCTGCCCCAAAGACAGTACGGACAAAAAGAAGCAGAACAGGGGCAGGGGCGGACAGGAGCCTGTCTCTTTGTCAGAACGACACCATGTCATGTGGGAGATTCCCCAGGCGGTTCCTGTGAAAAACAGCAGCAGTACCATCATATAAGCGGCCGGATAAAGGGGAAGATCCAGCCGGAGTAAGTCTGTCATATAGGAGGATGACATCAGCGGAAAGAGAAATTCTTTCAGCGAGTTGGCCGATGCGCCCTGCAGCAGATTGTACAGATTGACGGCGCCGAAGGCTCCGAAAAAAGACAGCAGTACGCCGGTCAGCTGCAGGAGCAGTACGCCGGCCAGACGCAGGGGACTTCGTCTGTTTCCGGAAAAATACTTTAAAAGCCACAGGCCGGCCCAGGAGACGGCGCAGAACATGCCGCTTTCCGTATTCCAGACAACTCCCAGCAAGGCAATCAGATATCCGATGATCCAGGTGATTCGGTTCAGTTTTCGAAAACGGATACAAAACGCGGCAAAAAGAGTCATCAGGCTGGCGAACAGGATGCGGTGAGGCCAAAGCTGCCAGTAGTAACCGCCGCGCATGGACAGGACGGGGAAGGTCATGGCCAGACAGCCCAGAATCCGGATCAGAGAGTTTTTTGCCATCAGATGCAGGGCCAGAAAAGAGCACAGAAAACAGAGTGCTCCGATACAGGCGGTCAGCAGGATGAAGTCGGTAAAATTTCCTCCCAGAATCTTCATGGGGATCTTATAAAAAAGACCGTAGTGACCGTAGATGCTGGTGGTCGTCTCCGTATAGGCACAGCCGTGGTATACGTTGTAGATGGAATTGAAGTAAGCATGGCCGTGGGCAGTATCCGCCACATCATAACGGCCGAATACATTGGGGGTATAAAAGGTGTATCCGATCACAAGCGTCAGGCAGGCGTAATATAGTCCGTATAAAAAACCGGACAGAGGGATTTCCCGGAAGTTCCAGATCCGGAAAAAAAGGAGTAATCCGGTCACGACAGCCAGAATCACCAGGATAAGAGGAAGATTGTGCCAGACATACTTATAAGATACGCCGCCGGTCAGATTCCCCTCCAGCGAAAAAGCGGACAGCAGGAACAGACAGCTTCCGGTCAGGAATAAAACGGCAAAAATCTGCGGCAGCTTTCCGGTGGAAGATACGAAGGAAATTCTGGAGAGCAGACGGCAGTACAGCAGGAAGGTCAGACAAAAAAGGATAACGCTTCCTGCGTAAGTGATAAGATTTAAGTTCCCAAGATCGCTGATCCGGGAAGACACAGCAGGTACGGCCAGGCAGACTGCGAAAAAAACCATCGTAGTCACAGCTGCCAGGATACCGGCTGTCAGTCTGGAATCGTCGGATTGTTTCATTATGCTCCTCCTGATTTGGAATTTTTTCTTGTCCCTATTATATCATCAGGGAAAGGATCTGTCATTGACGGAATAAAAACGAGACAGTTAAGTTTTTCAATATTTATGGACAAGTCTTCTATTTTTATATCATAAATATTCCGGAGTACTGGTACGTCCTTTGGTTTTGGCTTTTGGCTGAAATCATGAAGGAAGGAACCGGTACTCTTTTTGTTTTAGCCGGGGGAATTTTATTTCCGGCAATATTTGCAGCTGGCAATCATATATTAGCAGTAAAGGTTCCGTGCGGGTATGGTATGGAAAAAGAAATGAAAAAACGGGCGGCGGAGATTGTTCTAGGCTGCTTTTTACTGCTGGGCGTCTATCTGTTGTCCCAGGAAGGCGCGCGCCTGGTATTCCAGTCCATGGAGGCAAGGACGACAGTGATTGTGGATGCCGGTCACGGCGGGAAGGATCCCGGAAAGGTAAGCGCAGACGGCGTACTGGAAAAGGATCTCAATCTGCAGATTGCGCTGAAACTGGAGCAGCATCTGGAAAAAGAGGGGATCCGTGTGGTGATGACCAGGCGGGAAGATGTGATGCTGTGCGAGGAAGACAGCGATAACCGGAAAGTGCAGGATATGGAGAACCGTCGGGATATCATTGAAAAAAGTGGCGCGTCCTGTGTGATCAGTATTCATCAGAACAGTTATCCGGAGACTTCCGTGAGCGGCCCTCAGGTTTTCTATTATGAAAATTCCCGAAAGGGGCGGGAACTGGCTGAGATTTTGCAGGAAACGCTGATCCTGCGGCTGCAGCCTGATAAGACCCGGGAAGCGCGGGGAAATGCAAGTTATTATATGTTGAAAAAGATTTCCATTCCCACGGTGATCGTGGAGTGCGGTTTTCTGACCTGCCCGCAGGAGGCCCAAAAACTCGGGGAGGAGTCGTATCAGGAGCAGATTGCAGCAGCCGTCTGTGAAGGAGTTGTCCGGTATCTGAAAAAATAGAGTTCCTTTTTGCACAATGTGTGGTATAATAAATAAGATTATGCAAAGGATGATATGCAATGAATACCAAGATTGTAAAAATTGACCCTGCGCATCCGCGGATGGAAGACATCCGGGAGGCGGGGAGAATCATAAGAGAAGGCGGGCTGGTGGCCTTTCCCACGGAGACCGTATACGGCCTGGGCGGGAATGCTCTGGATGTGACGGCCTCTCAGCGGATCTATGCGGCCAAGGGACGACCGTCGGATAATCCTCTGATCGTTCATATTGCGGATATGGCAAGTCTTTTGCCGCTGGTGACTGAGATCCCGGAAGCTGCCAGGAAGCTGGCATCAGCCTGTTGGCCGGGTCCGCTTACCATGATATTTCATAAGAGCAGTATCGTGCCCCTGGAGACTACGGGCGGACTGGACAGCGTGGCGGTACGGTTTCCCAGCCATCCCATAGCCTGCGCTCTGATCCGGGAAGGGGGCGGCTACGTAGCCGCCCCCAGCGCCAACACTTCCGGGCGGCCCAGCCCCACGATGGCGGAGCATGTCATTGAGGATTTGAAGGGGAAAATCGAGATGATTGTGGACGGGGGCAGCGTGGGGATCGGACTGGAATCCACGATCGTGGATTTTACGGAAAAAATTCCCACGATTTTACGGCCCGGCTATATCAACGAGCAGATGCTGCGGGATATCCTGGGCGAGGTGAGGATGGACAAAGGTTTGATTGCTGAGGATTCCAGGATTCATCCCAAAGCGCCGGGAATGAAATACCGCCACTATGCGCCGAAAGGCTCCCTTCTGATCGTGGAGGGACAGACGGACCGGGTGGCAGCAAAAATTGAAGAGATGGCCCGGGAAAAGACAGCGGCTGGTTATACGGTGGGAATCATCGGAACCGATGAGTCGGTGGGCAGATACAGCAGCGGCATTATCAAAAGTATCGGAACCCGTTCTGATGAAGAGAGTATCGGACGCCATCTGTACAGCGTGCTGCGGGAATTTGACGACTGCGGCGCGGCGTATATTTTTTCGGAATCCTTTGATACGCCCAAAATGGGGCAGGCAATTATGAATCGTCTGCTGAAGGCGGCGGGACATCAGGTGATTAGAGTATAGGGGAGCAACAAAGTGAAACGTTACAATAAACTGATTTTTGTAGATGACGATGATAACAGCAGGGCGCCTATGGCGAAAATCATCATGCGGAGCAAATATCTGCTGGGACCTATGGAAGTGGAATCCAGAGGACTGGTGGTGCTGTTTCCGGAGCCGATGAATCAAAAAGCGGAAGCGGTTCTGATCAGCAACGGATATCATGTGGCGGATCATGTGGCCAAGCAGCTGGTGCAGGAAGACATCGGGGACGATGTGCTGATCCTGACCATGGAGGACGCGCAGAAGGATAAGATCTGGGAAAACTATGAGAGCGCTAAAAATGTCTACACGCTGACGGAATATATCCGGCTGCGGGGAGAACTGGCGCCGCTTTATGGCGAGCCGTTGAAGGAGTACGGGAAATGTTATGAAATTCTGGAAAAACTGCTGGACGGACTGGTTGTACAGCTCAATGAAGAAGAACTGCTTTCCCAGTGAGAAAGGATGAAGTGAAGCGTATGGATACCAAGAGAAAAGATTATATCACCTGGGATGAATATTTCATGGGCGTGGCCATTCTGTCCGGGATGCGCTCCAAGGATCCCAATACACAGGTGGGAGCCTGCATTGTCAGCGCTGACAATAAGATCCTTTCCATGGGATATAACGGGTTTCCCACGGGATGTTCCGACGATGAATTCCCCTGGACCAGGGAAGGAGAAGCGCTGGAGACAAAATACCTGTATTCCACCCACAGTGAACTGAATGCGATTCTCAATTACCGCGGAGGCAGTCTGGAAGGAGCTAAACTTTATGTCACCCTCTTTCCCTGCAATGAATGCGCCAAGGCGATTATCCAGGCGGGTATCAAGACAGTGATCTATGACTGCGACAAATATGACGGCACGGATTCTGTCATCGCTTCCAAACGGATGATGGATGCGGCAGGAGTCCGTTACTACAATTATAACAGGACAAACCGGGAGATTTCCTTCCGTGTTTAATAAAATGAAACAGGAAACAAAAAGGAGAAGTTATGGCTAAGGAAAAGAAACTGGTAGAGGCGATTACCTCCATGGAGGAGGATTTCGCTCAATGGTATACCGATATTGTAAAAAAAGCGGAGTTGATCGATTACACCAGCGTAAAAGGATGTATGGTGATTAAACCGGCAGGCTACGCCATCTGGGAAAATATTCAGAAAGAGCTGGACGCCAGATTCAAGGAAACCGGGGTGGAAAACGTGTATCTGCCCATGTTCATTCCCGAGAGTCTGCTGCAGAAAGAAAAGGATCATGTGGAAGGATTTGCGCCGGAGGTTGCCTGGGTCACCCACGGCGGTCTGGAACCTTTGCAGGAAAGACTCTGCGTGCGTCCCACGTCGGAGACGCTGTTCTGTGATCTTTACTCCCGGGATATCCATTCCCACAGAGATCTGCCAAAAGTGTACAATCAGTGGTGCTCCGTGGTGCGCTGGGAAAAGACCACAAGACCCTTCCTGCGTTCCCGCGAGTTCCTCTGGCAGGAAGGCCATACGGCCCATGCCACAGCCGAGGAAGCGGAAGAGCGTACCATCATGATGCTGAATCTCTATGCGGATTTCTGCGAGGAAGTGCTGGCGATCCCGGTGATCAAAGGAAAGAAGACAGACAAGGAAAAATTTGCCGGAGCAGAGTCCACCTACACCATCGAATCTCTGATGCATGACGGCAAAGCGCTGCAGTCCGGAACCAGCCACAATTTCGGCGATGGATTTGCAAAAGCCTTTAACATTCAGTATACAGACAAAGACAATACGCTGAAATACGTACACCAGACCTCATGGGGGATGACGACCCGTATGATCGGAGCCATCATCATGGTGCACGGTGACAACAGCGGTCTGGTGCTTCCGCCCAGAATCGCGCCGGTCCAGGTGACGGTAATCCCCATCCAGCAGAAGAAAGAAGGCGTGCTGGAGGCGGCCGGAAAGGTTTATGACAGTCTGAAAGCGCAGGGGATCCGCAGCAGACTGGATGATGCGGACAAGAGTCCGGGATGGAAATTCTCCGAGCAGGAGATGCGGGGCATCCCGCTGCGTGTGGAACTGGGACCCAAAGATATCGAGCAGAACCAGGCGGTACTGGTTCGCCGGGATACCAGAGAGAAGATCGTGGTATCGCTGGATCAGGTTGCATCAAAAGCACAGGAACTGCTGGAGACCATCCAGCACGATATGCTGGAGCGTGCCAGAGCCCACAGAGACGCCCACACCTATGTTGCCACGGATTACGAAGAGTTTAAAAAGACCATCGAAGAAAAACCCGGATTCGTGAAAGCCATGTGGTGCGGCTGTCAGGAATGCGAGGATAAGATCAAAGAAGAAACCCAGGCCACATCCCGCTGTATGCCCTTTGAACAGGAGCATCTGGCGGACACCTGCGTCTGCTGCGGCAAACCTGCAGTGAAGATGGTATACTGGGGAAAAGCATATTAAGGAACAATATGGAAAATGCAAAAAGACGGTAAAATTCACTGCCGTCTTTTTGCATTATTTTTCCTGATAATAAATTTTTCTGATCCAGCATTTGAAATTCCAGAAGTTGATGGATCGTTATGCAGTGAGGAAACAGGCGTATCTGTGTGGGATATACCCACCAAAATATGCGGTACGCAATTCTTTATAATAGTTGCCAGCTCCTGCTCGTTTTGTAAACAATCTGTATCTACCCACCGTTTTAAAATCATGGTAAAGCCAGCCTGAAATCCGACAAAATAATATAAAATCTCTTCTCTGTCGGTAATACCGGCATTGATACAGCGTGGTTCGATAATATCCCATAGTTTATCAAATCCCTGCTTTAGAGGGAATGATTTCCTTGTCTGTAAATTCACTTTATAAAAATATCTGTGCTTTTTGATATGCTTCAAAAAGTTTATGAAAGATTGTTCCGAAAAAATCTGGTTTTCATCATTGTTTTCATAGCTTGCCAATAATTCTTTTCTGAGTTTCTGCTCCATTTTATCCATCATATCGTTAATATCCGAAAAATGGGCGTAAAAAGTAGACCGGTTCACTCTGGATTTTTCACATATCTTTTTTACGGTTATTTTTTCAAATTCTGTTGTTTTCATAAGTTCCAGCATTACGGCTTCCATACGGATTTCTGTATCATGAAAACGCTGGTTGTTCTTTTTATTCACAAATTGGCACCTCATTTTTATTATTCCAACACAAATTGGAATATTGATGATTGATTGTATCATTATATATCCCCATAATAAGAAATGCAAGGAGCGGTACCACTTTTTCAAAAGCATTAAATAGGAGGGGTATTAAATAATGAAATCAGCAATCTATTTAGGTAAAGAAAACATTGAGATACGTTCTGTCCCGCTGCCGGAAATCGGAGAAAATGATGTCCTTATCAGGAACATCTATTCCTGTATCTGCGGTACAGATGTTGCAGTCTACCAACAGGGGGCTGAAACAGGACACAGGATAACCATAGGTGGAGAATTTGGTCATGAAACGGTTTCACGCATCGCAGCAGTCGGGAAAAACGTTACAGATTTTACCGTTGGCGAACGGGTATACCCTTATCCAAGATATGCAAAGGGTGACACCAGACGTGCTGGAACAATAGGCGGATTTTCTGAGTACATCAAAATTCCAAACGCAAAGAGAAATTACTCTTTATACAGTGTAGACAGCCAAATATCCGATAAAACTGCCTGTCTGATCGAGCCTTTTACTGTGGGGTGCAGAGCCGCCAGAAGGACAGGCCCCAAAGAGAGCGAAAATTTTGCGGTCTTTGGCTGTGGTACCATAGGGATTGCCACGGCCATTGCCCTGAAATACTTTGGCGCAGATAAAATTATGCTGTGCGATTTATCGGAGTTTCGTCTGAAAATTGTAAGGCAATTAGGCTTTCAAACATGCAATACCGCAGAAGAAAATTTTTGCGAAAATGCAAAAAAATATTTTGGAGAAGCCTATTCTCTTAACGGTATAACTGCCGATATTGACGGAATAATTGATGCCAGCGGTTCCGAAGAGATATTGCCATTATTTATGAAATACGGAAAAGTAGAAAGCCGTTTTACAAGTGTCGCAGTAAATAAAGCAATCAGAAAACTAGACCTTCTTCATTTAACATTTGCGCAAAAGAGTATTATTGGTTCCGGCGGTTACATGCCTGAAGATGTCCGTGATGTAATGAAGATAATGAAAAGCAGGAACTGGGATATTGAGCAGATCATCACTCATGAGTTTTCATTGGACGAACTGGAAGAGGCTTTACGAACCGCCGGAGATACCAATGCCGCCTTAAATGTGATAATAAAATTTGAATGATATGGAATGAATTGGAAGTTACGGTTGTTGATCGCAGCACCGACCAAGACAGCGACCAAGACAGCGACCAAGATAGCGACCAAGATAGCGACCAAGATAATTCGTCAGTAGAACGGCAAAAATACAGAAAAAGAAAATGAGTGTCAGTAAAAGGCACTCATTTTATCATCCTATCGAAAATTTCTTCGAAAAGCAGTTGGTGTTGTCTTTGCAATATCTTTAAAGGCCTTTGTAAATTTTCCCTGCGTTTCATATCCGACCTTTGCCGCGATTTCGGCAATGCTGTCATCTGTCTGTTTCAGCATTTCCATTCCTTTACGGATTCTATACTCTTTCATATAAGTTGCGACAGGGAGTCCATAGACTCCTTTAAAAACTTCCTTCAGGGAGGAAGTATTGAGCAGAAATTTTTTTGAAAGTTCTTCGATCGTATATCGCTGATCCAGGTGTTCCGTTAATAAAGCATGAATTTCCTTAATCGTTGCCGTCTGTCCGGAACAGTACCGGGTCAGTCCTGCGGTCTGTGGATCCAGATATCCGAGATATAAAAGCAACTCTTGAATTTTCAACTTAAAATAGGGAAGACGTATTTCTTCCGGCGCCGCATACATAGGTGAGAAAATTCCGTCAATCGCCGGGGAGGAAGAAAGAGCAAGGGATCTGTCAGAACGGCAAAAGGTACGGTTTATCTGGTCGATGTCTACGGAGGCCTCCTGCAGGATGGGAAGAGAGAGCGTTTTCAGTTTTACCAGATCTATGGAGACGGAAATCCCTTCACTGTAGCCTAAGGGGAACATCATCGCAGAATCTGCACAGCATTCCATACTGTGCAGGGCAAGATCACCGGACCCGAGGTAAACGGAAGTCCCATTATGAAAATCCCATCCGATCCTGCCATGGCGGCAATGATTGATTTCCAGAATATGATCATGGGAATCATGGCGGAAGCCGGCCTGCTCTGCATGGTAGTAATTGAGCGAAAGCTGGACTCCGGGGAATACCTGATAGGCAATCATTTTACCCTTTCCCGTGGTAAAGGTATGAAAAGACTCAGTAAAAAGATTCTGCTCTCTTTGTTTGTCAAAGTGATGCTCCACGATAAGAGTGCCTTTGGGAACATCCTGAAGATTCCTTTCTATATGCAAAAATGGTTCCTGCTCCATTTATCTGCTCTCCTTAGTAACTTTTTCCTGGTAACGGTCCAGGATATCCTGAAGTGTGATCTGCTTCATTTCCTCTTCTGCGGTTTTTTGCACCCGGTTAAAATAGTCCTGAAGGGACAGCTGGATATAGATGCCTACGCCGCATTCCGGGTTGGTATGGGTATCCAGATGGAGCAGGGGTTTATCGCCCTCCACCGCTTTATAGACATCCAGCAAAGTGATCGCAGAGGGTTCTTTTGCCAGCGTCGGACGGGGATGCCCCTTGACGCTGAACAGCAGTCCGGCCTTTCGCAAAGCGGACATGAGCTGCCGGACACAGCCGGGGTTGGTACGAAGACTTTCCGCGATGCGAGTGCTGGACAGAAAATCGACAGGGTTTAACTGGATAAAAGCCAGGATATGGACGGCATCACTGACTTTTGTGGAATACTTCATAATGCGTTCCTCCTCTTCGTGTTAATTTAATTATAACAGCATATTGACAGCCTTGCAAGCGAATGATAGACTAATGATGTTAAAATAATTTTTACATCAATTACAAGAGGAGAAGATAATATGGAACCTATGATACAGGAGGAGCGTGCGTTTTCCAAGATGAGAACGTCTGCCGTGCAGCGGCTGCAAAATCATCTGCCCATGGAAATTGCCGCTAAGAGCGGCGCACTATTCTACAGTGAAAAGGAGTGTCTGGAAATACAAAGCCTGAATCAGAGACTTGAGATCTCTCTTCCGGAATATGATTTCACACCGTATATAGAGGAGTGGCATCAATTAGTAATTTTACATTATCTTGATCTTGCAGACGGTGTGAAAGCGTCCGAAGAGCAAGTTTCTTTCGGCGGTTTAAAGGATGGTCTGATCCGGGGAACAAAATTTGATCATTATATGGACAAGGAACTGCGCCTGTTCCTGGCAGACAAGAGCCCGGAACAGATCCTCAAGATCTGTAAATCTCTTGGAGCAGAGATTGTGGAAGACAGATCTGACCTGTGCGCGGTATTTCCGTTTCTTCCCCATTATCCCATCTGGCTGAAGATATGGTTTGCGGATGAGGAATTTGATACTTCCGGGAAGATGCTCTTAAGCAAAAACGCCGATCATTATCTGACAATCGAGGATGCGGTGACGGTTGGAGATGTTCTGCTGTCAAGATTAAAATCTGCGGCAGAAGAACGAAGAGAGGGTTGAGGAAAAGAAGGTTAATTTTTTGCCCGATCGGAAGAAGTATTTACCCGTCTGGAAGGATGTAGTCCGAAGCGGTTGACCGGGGGGAAGAAAGGGAATATGGTGGACATAATGATTAAGGAAATGTTTAATTGTTATGAAACCGCGAAAGTAAGGAGGAACTTTATGGGACATATTATTGCGATATCAGGAAAAGGCGGTGTGGGAAAGACAACGCTGTGCGGATTATTGATCCAGTATCTTTGCGAGACAGGGAAAAAGCCGGTGCTGGCGGTGGACGCGGACGCAAACGCCAATCTCAATGAGGTGTTGGGTGTGGAAACAGGAATTACTCTGGGAGAACTCAGGGAGGAGATCGAAAGAGCCGGTACGGACTCCCGCTATCAGATTCCGGCTGGTATGACAAAGGCAGCATATTTTGACAGCCGCCTGGCGGATGCGCTGACGGAGGAAGACGATTATGATCTGATGGTGATGGGCAGATCCCAGGGACAGGGCTGTTACTGTTTCGTCAATGGCATTGTACAGACGCAGATTCAGAGACTGCAGAGCCATTACCCCTATATCGTGGTGGATAATGAAGCGGGTATGGAACATATCAGCAGGGGAATTCTCCCCAATATGGAAATCGCCGTTCTGGTCAGCGATTGTTCCAGGAGAGGGGTTCAGGCGGCCGGCAGGATCGCAGCTTTGATGAAAGAGTTGAATTTCCATCCCAAAAAGGTCGGACTCATAGTGAACCGGGCGCCGGACGGCAAGCTGGATGAGGGGACTATGGAAGAGATTCAAAACCAGAAGCTGGATTTACTGGGCGTAGTTCCCCAGGATGATGATGTTTACCGTTTTGACTGTGAAGGACGGCCTACAGTGCAGCTTCCTGCGGATTCTCCGGTGAGAGCGGCGCTGAAAGGGATTATAGAAAAACTGGGAATTTGATGCTATGGCAGTATAAAAAATAAAGTTGTTTCGATTTTACAGAAGGCAGGTGAAAAAAATGAGTGTATTTGCGGACTGTCAGGATATCCGGAAAATGGCGGTGTTCAAAGAGATTGACTGCCCAAAATGCGGAGCAAAGGAAAGCATTGAGGTGATTGAACGGGATAATCTGACGACAGGAGACAGTATATGCGACCAGTGTGGATTTACGATTCCGGAAGGCGTTGCGCTGGAACAGTATCTGGATGAATTAAAGCAGAAATAAAAAGATAATCTTCTTTCCATGGCATCAAAACAGGAGGAGACGCATGTTACAGGAACAGTATGACAAACATAATCTGCAGATGCAGCCCTATCACCATTATCTGGCTGAATACCAGAGCATGGATCCGGCGGATATCAGCCGTCATCTGGGAATTCCCTATGATGCAAATGCCGGTCTTTTTCAGGTGAAATTTATGGAGAAAAATTATACGGTCAGTTATCCAAAACTGGAGATCCACTGCCTGGATAAAGAAGATGCGCAGGCGGTTTTGTGTCATGATATCCATGCGAAAATACTGGTGCTGCGGTATTTTACAGAAGGGGACTGTATGGAGGCTACGGGGAATCTGCTTTCCTATCGGGATCTTCCCTGGGGCGAGGTGTATTACCGTCAGTTCTATGGGAGATGTATCATGAGGCTGGCAAGGATGTTTGGAAACAGGCTGGATACCTTTCGGGCGATTATGAAAGGATTAAAAGGAAAGAAAAAGGAATACGGAGACATAGCCTATGAGTTTCAATTTTTTGAGGGGCTGAGCCTGTGTTTTGTTCTTTGGGCAGGGGATGAAGAGTTCCCGCCTTCTGCTCAGATCCTTTTTTCGGATAATTTTCCCCTTGCCTATGCGGCGGAAGACGTGGCTTATATCGGAGATGTGGTGCTGGATTATATGAAAAAATGCAAATAGAATCCAAAAGATGTATGCTCTAAGGGACTTCTTAATCATGGTTTTGTCATGGTAAGTAAAGCGGTCACTTAGAGCATTCTTATATCCATGCCGGAGTGGGTGTCTGTGTTTTTAGTATGGTGGGAAATGCTGGGCGAAAATAATTTAACAAGGGAGAGAAGGAAAATGCTGGAAGAATTTCAGATGGATGAAACCAATAATTACGAAAAATGGTGTGAGCAGTGGAGAGAGAAGTTCCTGAAAATGGATCAGGAAGAAGTGAAAAAAAGGCTGCCGGAATTAAAGGAAGAAGGGGACTGGCTGACAATCTGTCATTTTGGAAGGAGACTGGGAGTCCATAAAGAAAATGGGAAGATCATCGCCATGGACGATCACGATCCAGTGACCTGCTATGAAAGGCTGAATGTCTATACCCTGTTTGGCTATGTGTCACTCCTGGCACATTACAAAGATGACTGGGTGCGGTTTGACCGGCTGAAAGATACCTCGCCTTTCTCAAAAGCCTTCCAGGAAGGGGTGATCGAACCATTTTCCAGAATGTTCAGCGGTCATGTAAAAGAACTGTCCCAGGCCTGTGAGAAGCTGGGCGGGAAAAAGTTGCCTTGGTCTGATGCCGGTTATGAACTGAAAGCCTTTGCGTGTATTCCTGTATGCTTCCTGTTCTGGGACGGGGACGACGAATTTCCTGCCCAGGGAAATGTTCTTTTTGATGCCAGCGCTACGGATTTCATCCATGGGGAAAGTGTGGTGACCATTGCGGCCATCGGCCTGGACCGGATCGTAAAACTGGCAGGAGTACCTATGGACAGAAGTACATTTCCTATATTCTGAAACAAAGGAAAGTTCGCTTCATAAACTTTCTATTGTCATGAATAACGGGCAGATACCATCGGTGTCTGCCCGTTTAGTGGGTGGAGAAATCCTGATTTACCCTCAATGAGTGCAATCCAAGATTTTTATATCTTCACCAACTTCTTTTTGTACCAGTTCTTTTATACGTTTGGCAAATGGACAGGGATAGCCAATAGGCGTCCCTTTGCTGATACAGGAAGCAAAAGCGATCGTATCCGCTCCCCGACTCTTGAGCAGGCGGGCTCGAAGAACTGCCCGTTTCCCTGGGCAGCCACCGCAATTGGTAAAGCCCACCAATTCAATGTCATCTTCATCCGCGAATGCGCCGATTTTATTTTTTATCGCTTTGAAATCTGTAGTGCCGGGACAGTAGTCCTCTGTCTGCATACAACGAATAATACCAAGTTTCATATTGCCCCTCCTCCATTATGTGATCCGTTTTTCCAATTTCAGTATAGTCCGACAAAAGAGTCTTGTATTGCCCATTCAGAACTTCTTTTTGCCCAAACGGGAGAGTTTTTTCGTGCAACGATCTAAAATTTTCTGCGAGGCAATGAAGGCAGGAATGGAGACAGTGTCGTTGCTCTTGATGTTAATTTTATTATAACAACATATTGACACGAAAGCAAGTGGGTGCTAAGATGAGTTGAAGTAAAAATAAAAATAACACCAGTTTGAAAGGAATGGCGATATGAGTTTCTATGAAGATTTGGTCATGCAGACCCAGATGAATTACTCCAAATACTACCATGTCTATGCGTCTGGCAGCACACCCTATCAGCTTTCAGACAAAAGGCCGATGGCGTATCAAGAACAGATTCAGCGCCTGGTACAGGAGATCAAAACTGCAGATTGCGTTGTAGTGGGTGGAGCCTCCGGCCTGTCCGCCGCCGGAGGCGGGGATTTCTACTACGAGGACAACGCTTCCTTCCGTAAATACTTCGGCAAATTTGCAAAGAAGTACCACTTCAAGGGGGCTTTTGATGGAATGTTCCGCCAGTGGGATGACCGGGCAGCTTTCTGGGCTTACCTTGCCACCTTCCTGCACACCACCCAGACCGCCCCGGTGCGTCAGCCCTATCTCGACCTGGACGTGCTGCTGAAGGGAAAGGATTTCTTTGTTCTCACCACCAACCAAGACACCCAGTTCATCAAGCTCTATTCGGAGGACAAGGTAGCGGAAATTCAAGGCGATCACCGCTTCTTCCAGTGTGCCGCCGGCTGCACAGACGACACCTGGGATGCCGTGAAGCCGGTTGAGGAAATGATGGCTGCCATGGGAGAGGAAACGACTATTCCTGCGGATATGATCCCCCGGTGTCCTCACTGCGGCGGCGAGGCATTCCCCTGGGTGCGGGGATACGGCAATTTTTTGCAGGGCAAAAAGTATGAGGAACAATATGAGAAAATTTCCCGTTATGTACTGGAACACAAAGACAGCAGGGTTCTGTTCCTGGAGTTGGGCGTGGGCCGCATGACGCCGATGTTTATCCAGGAGCCTTTCTGGAACCTGACCCTCAGTTTTCCCCATGCCCGGTATATCGCCGTCAACGACAAATATGATTTCCTGCCCAAGCAGCTGGAGGATAAGGGGATGGCCATCGTGGCCGACATCGGCAATGTGCTGCGGGATACGCGAAACGCCATGGAAAACGGAGACAGCAAAATAGGAAGGAGCGAATGAACATGATAAACTGGAACTCTATTGCAGAAAAACTCAAAGAGGCAGACGCCATCCTGATCGGGGCCAGCAATGGCCTGTCTATCACGGAGGGACTGCATCTGTTTGCGGACAATGTGGTCTTTGAGGAATTGTTTGGGGACTTCAAACGGAAGTACGGACTGCGCTGCATTTTGCAGGGTATGATGGCTCAGTGGCCCAGCGAGGAGGAAAAGTGGGCCTTCTGGGCAAGGCTCATACGCCACTACTGCGGGCAGTACCGGCCTACGCCGGTGATGGAGGATTTGAAGGCCATTGTGGGGGGGAAGGATTATTTTATCGTCACTTCCAACGGAGAGTGTCACTTTGAGCTGTGCGGCTTCGCCCCCGAAAAGATCTATGAGATCGAGGGCAACTGGCTGACCATGCAGTGTGCCCTCCCCTGCCACGACACTCGCTATCCCAGTATGGAGGTGGCGGAGCAGTTGGCGGTGGCAGAGCAGGACGGCCGTGTGCCCGCAGAGCTGTTGCCCCATTGTCCCAAATGCGGCGGGCCCATGGACATTCACATGGCCGCCGGGGAACGGATGATCCCGGATACCGCTGCCCAGGAACAGTTCCAGAACTTTCTGGATACCTATCACGGGAAGAAACTGGTGGTGCTGGAATTGGGTATCGGCTGGCGCAACCAGCTCATCAAGGCCCCGCTGATGCGGCTGGTGGCCAGAGAACCAAATGCAGCCTATGTGACCATCAACCTGGGCGAGGTCTACATCGCGGACAACATCAAAGAGAAATCTTTCGGTCTGGATGGACGGCTGGATGAACTGCTGCCTGCCCTCAGGGCGGCGCAGGCAGAAAAATAGTTTGTGAAATAGAAAAGGTTCTGACACGGAATTACGTTTCGTTGTCGGAACCTTTTTGCATCGATGTGCGCATTTGCCCATTCAGAAGCTTTCTTTGCCCTCTTAGGAGGATCTGCGCTCCACCTGTTGATTTCCAGTTTTCTTTGCCCTACAATGCAGATAGAACAATTAAATAAATGCTTAATTGTTTTCGGCAAAACGAGGATCGAAAGGAGATTATGATCATGAAAAAAACCTACAAAATCGATGTGGACTGCGCCAACTGCGCGAACCTGATGGAGGATGCCGCCCGCAAGACTGCTGGTGTGGCGGGGGCTACCGTCAACTTTATGACCCTTAAGATGAATGTGGAGTTCGAGGAGGGACAGGATCCCAAGGCTGTCATGCAGCAAGTCCGCAAAGCCTGCAAAAAGGTGGAACCCGACTGCGAGGTTTTCCTGTAAACAGGCGAAATAGAAAGGTGAATGAAATGCAAGAGTATATTGTAAACGGTCTGCTGATCGTGGTGGCTCTGCTGTCCGTGATCCTGCAGATCATCGGTACGAGGCTATCCGCCGGTATGACCAAAAAACAAAAAGTGATGTTGTGGCGGATCCTGGCCGCTGCGGTATTACTGCTAATTTTGCAGTTCCTTGGCGCAGAGGCGTTTGCATCCCTGGGAACTGCCGGCCGCTGGATGCGTCTGGCGATTTTCCTGGCGGACTATCTGATTATTGGCTATGACATTCTGCGAAAAGCTTTCAAGGGCATTCGCAACGGGCAGGTGTTTGACGAGAACTTTCTTATGGCCGTGGCCACTCTTGGCGCTCTGGCCCTGGCCGTATATGAAAACGGTGACTACCTGGAGGCCATCGCCGTGATGCTGTTCTACCAGGTGGGCGAGTGGTTTCAGTCCTATGCTGTGGGCAAGAGCCGCCGTAATATCAGCGATTTGATGGATATTCGTCCCGACTATGCCAACATTGAGCGGGACGGCAGGCTGGAGCAGGTGGATCCAGATGAGGTGGGCATCGGCACTATCATCGTGGTTCAGCCGGGCGAGAAGGTGCCCATCGACGGCACAGTGGTTCAGGGTGAATCTACGCTAAATACCGCGGCGCTTACCGGCGAGAGCCTGCCCCGGGAGGTCAGGGCCGGCGACGAGATCATCTCCGGCTGTATCAACATGATCGGAGTGCTTCACATCCAGACCACTAAGGAGTTTGGCGAGTCTACCGTCTCCAAAATCCTGGATCTGGTAGAGAACGCCTCCTCCCGGAAATCAAAGTCGGAGGACTTTATTTCCCGCTTTGCCAAAATATACACCCCGGCAGTGTGTTATGCCGCGCTGGCGCTGGCTGTGCTGCCGCCTCTGGTTCGGATGCTCGGCATGGGACTGGATGCAGGCTGGGAAACCTGGCTCTACCGGGCTTTGACCTTCCTTGTTGCCAGCTGTCCCTGTGCGCTGGTGATCTCCATCCCCTTGTCCTTCTTTGCAGGCATCGGCGGAGCCAGCAAGGCTGGTGTGCTGGTGAAAGGTTCCAACTATCTGGAGACATTGTCGCAGACTAAGATCGTGGTGTTCGACAAAACCGGCACCCTGACGCAGGGGGTATTCGAGGTCAACGCTATCCACCACAACGAGATGGACGAACGCAAGCTGGTGGAATATGCCGCCCTGGCAGAGAGCGCTTCCAGCCACCCCATCAGTAAGAGTTTGCAGAAGGCCTATGGTATGGAGATCGACCGCAGCCGGGTGACAGATATCCGGGAAATCAGCGGCAACGGCGTCATTGCTGCGGTAGACGGCCATCAGGTGGCGGCCGGCAACGACAAGCTCATGGATCGTCTGGGAATCCAGGCCATTCCCTGTCACAGCGTGGGGACGATCATCCATATGGCGATCGACGGAAAATATGCAGGGCACATTGTGATCTCTGATATTGTAAAATCCCATTCCAGGGAGGCTATCCAGGCCCTGAAGGCGGCGGGCGTCCACAAAACAGTGATGCTCACCGGCGATGCGAAAAAGGTGGCAGACCAGGTGGCATCTGTCCTGGGACTGGACGATGTTTACAGCGAACTGCTCCCCGCCGATAAGGTGGAGAAAGTGGAAGATCTGATTCGCATCAAGCCGGCTAAAGCAAAACTGGCCTTTGTGGGGGACGGCATCAACGACGCTCCGGTGCTTCGCCGGGCGGACATTGGCATCGCCATGGGCGCCATGGGCTCCGACGCCGCCATCGAGGCTGCCGATGTGGTACTGATGGACGACGACCCCATGCAGATTTGCAAAGCAATCAAGATTTCCCGCAAGTGTCTTGGCATCGTTTATCAGAACATCGTAGTGGCCATCGGTGTAAAACTGGCCTGCCTTGTGCTGGTTGCTCTGGGCTTTGCCAATATGTGGCTGGCGGTGTTTGCTGACGTGGGTGTGATGATTATCGCCGTCCTCAATGCGATCCGGGCATTGTTTGTAAAAAAGCTTTAAGGCTCCAGGGGAAAGCAGTTATGAGGTGTTTATTGGACTGGCTGATGGAAACGAAGAATTAAACCAGGCCATCGGCCGGGGAGGATTATTCTTCCTCCTCGGCCGGTACCCATGCCTTTCCGAAATTCACATCTTTGAAAAGGGCGGCCAGCCCGGTGATCTGTTTTAGGCGGAGGATTTCATCTTTATCCATGCCCAGGTGTTTGGAGATCCAGGCGTCGGAGCGCCCCAGTTCATGCAGTTCTTTGATGATGTTGCTCATCAGATCCACGTTATGATTTCCCCGTGCCCGGTTATGTCGGATGGTACTGGCCATCCGCTGATCCAGGGGTTTCTGGATTACGGAGACGGGCAGCATTCCCTTCTCCCTCTCGTAGATATCCCGGTATTCCAGCATGATCCGGTACCGATGAAATCCATCTACGATGATGTAAATATCTTCTTCTTTGTCGTAATAGCAGACGATGGGCATAGTGTAACCGTCGGCCTTGATGCTGTCGTAGAGGAGGCGCATTTCCGGAGGCGCCACGGCGTTGGGGTTATAGGTGTTGGGTTTGATCTTTTCCACCGGCACGGCGATTACGTGATAGACGGGACTTTTAAACTCCATAATTCATCTCCTCGATACTTTTATATTTTTTCTGTATGGCGTCGATCCGTCGTTGCTGCTCCCTGGTCATGCCAAAGCCCATGGTACGGCAGATGTGATCGTTTTTCAGGATGCAGCAGCACATCCGTTTCCAGCTGGGGATATCCTTGGTAGTGGCAATATCATCGGTATTGTCCGGAATTTTATCCAGAAAGATGATCCGGGATTTTTTGTTCAGCGTGTAGTTGGAAACGCCGTTGCGTTTGATGCGGTAACCGTGGTCGATCAGCTCCTGGATGGTCTCTTCGTCCAGGCCGCCCCCTGTTTTGTGCCAGAACTGGATGGAGGCGTTGAATTTCTTGACGTAATTGTTCCGCAGCCGGGTGGGAAGCGTGTCCAGCAGGAACATAGTGTAGGATTTCCAGGTGTGTCCCTCGGGCAGGCGGACGCTGCGGTATCCCATGGCTTTGGAACGGCCGTAGATGGCTCCGAAATTGGCGCCCCGCACCCTTCCCACCAGTCTGACCCAGATCTGAGGATCGATGACCCGGTACATATTTAAAGCGTCCTTGGAATAATCGTTAAAGGGGGAGGCCACCCGCATCTGGGAGGGCTTCAGGCCGGCCTTGTAATAGAGGTCATACAGTTTGTTGTAATCGTAGTGAAACAGCCAGGTGGCGTGCCAGATATCGTCCAGCGTCCAGTCATAGATGGGGGAAGCACACCAGACGTCTTTAAACTGTTTCGTGATCCAGCATTCCCCTTTATAGCCGTACTGTTTGTTGAGAAAGCCGCTGTACCGCTGCAAAGATTCATCGGCCCGCATTCCCAGCAGACAGACGGTTTTCTTATTTTCATGGGAAATGCGATACCATCTGGCGAACTGATGAGCCAGATCCTCCTGGTGCATCCGGTAATGGTAGGTGGCCATGGGAAGACAGACCCAGTAAAGTTCGGCCTCGTCTTTGTACCGTTCCATGGTACGTTCAATATACTCTGTGGTGACGGTGTACTGAGCCTCGAAATCCTGATGGAAGATACCGATCTTCCTGTCCGGATAATGTTTCCTGCGGTAGTCCATCAGAAGGTTCAAGAGCAGACCGCTGTCCTTTCCCCGGAAAAGGAGATGAAAATATTGTCGAATTCTTCAAAAAGAAACTGCAGACGGTCCTGCAGCGCGTCATATACATTCTGGTCGGAATATTCTCTTATCATCTCTGTCTTTACTCTCTGCGTGCGATGGTTAATTTCCAAAATTTGACATTTTTCTATCCGTTACCTTAGCACATTTAAAAAGTAAATTCAACTTTGAACATACGCAGCAAAAAACCACGGCGTATAATCTTTCTGCCCTCTACATAAGATAGAAAGAACATGATTAGGGGGACTGCGGATGTATGATTACGGGCTGAGCGTGCTGGAGCAGTACGGACTGGAAGCGGATGCCGCCCGCCGGGGGCGGGGCGCTCTCATCTGCGAGACGAAGCAGGGACCAAAAATTATCAGGGAATTCAAAGGATCCGGAGAAAAACTAAAGCAGCTTTACCGGCTGCAGCTTCACATCAAGGAAAGCGGCGGGCTGCCTTTGGACTGTGTTATGAAAAATCAGCAGGAGGAACTGATTTCCCTGGATCGGGATGGGATCGCCTATGTGGTAAGGGACTGGTTTGAAGGCAGAGAATGCGACACGAAATCCAGGAGAGATATCCTGGAGTGTGTGAAAGTCATGGCAAGGTTACATAATGTTATGTGTCTGCCGCCGGTGAATAAATACCGGAAAGAATCTCTGTCGGAAGAATGTTCCCGCCATAACCGCGAGATTCGAAAAACCGGCGTCTATATCCGGAAAAAGAAAAACAGAAATGAGTTTGAAAGAAAGCTTCAGGAGTGCCTTGCAGATTTCCTTTGGCAGGGGGAGAAGATGGTGAAGGATCTGGAGCATTCCGGGTACGCGCAGCTGTATGAAAAGGAAGGGGAGAGGGGCAGCGTCTGCCACGGAGACTGCAATCAGCATAATTTTCTGATGACGGAGAAAGGACCGGTGCTGGTCAACTATGAAAAATGGAATTATGACTGTCAGACGGCGGATCTTTTTCAGTTTATGAGAAAAATCCTCGAGAAACATAACTGGAACGTATCGCTGGGACAGGATATGATCCTTGCTTATCACCAGGAGAAAACGCTGACGGCACAGGAGGTGGAAAATCTAAGGCTGCGTCTTTCCTATCCATGGAAATTCTGGAAGCTGGTCAATCACTATGCCGGCAGCTCCAAACCCTGGATTTCAGTCAGAAATCTGGAAAAGCTGGACGTATTGATAAAACAGCGCTGCAGCTGGGCGGAATTTATAAAAAAATGTTTTTCCGATTCCTTTTTCAGGCGCTTTGGGATATAATAGAGGAAAAGATTTAGGTAGGAGGTACCGTTAGATATGGGCTATAAAGAAACGTATGAATCATGGGTGAATTCTTCGTATTTTGATGACAAAACAAGGGAAGAATTAAGAGGCATTGCCGCCGATGATCAGGAGATCAAGGAGCGTTTTTACAAAGATCTGGAGTTTGGTACGGCTGGCCTTAGGGGCATCATCGGCGCGGGCACAAACCGGATGAATATTTACGTGGTTCGGAAAACCACCCAGGGTCTGGCTAATTATATCATCAGCCAGGACGGACAGAAAAAAGGTGTGGCCATTGCCTTTGACTCCAGACGGATGTCACCGGAATTTGCCAATGAGGCGGCGTTATGTCTGGCGGCCAACGGAATCAAAGCGTATATTTTTGAGTCCTTGCGTCCCACGCCGGAACTCTCCTTTGCGGTAAGGGAGCTGGGCTGCATAGCGGGTATCAACATCACAGCCAGCCACAATCCGCCGGAGTATAACGGTTATAAGGTATACTGGGAAGACGGCGCGCAGATCACGCCTCCCCACGATAGCGGCATCATGGACGAGGTGAAAAAAGTAACGGATTATGATCAGGTAAAAACCATGGACAAGGAGGATGCCATCGCTGCCGGACTGTATGAAGTGATCGGACAGAAGGTGGACGACGCTTATATTGAAAGACTGAAAAGCCAGGTGCTGCACATGGATGCCATCCGTCAGATGGCGGGAGAACTGAAGATCGTCTACAGCCCGCTGCATGGAACCGGAAACATACCGGCCCGCCGGGTTCTTGACGAACTGGGATTCAAGCATGTGTACGTGGTGAAGGAGCAGGAGCTTCCGGATGGGGAATTCCCCACTGTCAGCTATCCAAATCCGGAATCCAAAGAAGCCTTTGAGCTGGGACTGGCGCTGGCAAAAGAGGTGGATGCAGATCTGGTACTGGCGACAGACCCGGATGCGGACCGCCTGGGCGTGTACGTGAAGGATCAGCAGGGAGAGTATCACTCTCTGACCGGAAATATGTCCGGCTGTCTGCTGGCCGACTATGAGATCGGGCAGAGGAAGGAGTTAAAAGGACTGCCGGAAGACGGCGCGCTGATCAAGACCATCGTGACGACCAATATGGCTGATGCCATTGCCAGAGCTTACGGCGTCCGTCTGATCGAAGTGCTGACGGGATTCAAGTACATCGGACAGCAGATTCTTGGATTTGAGGAAAACCATACCGGTACCTATCTGTTCGGATTTGAGGAAAGCTACGGCTGTCTGATCGGCACCCATGCCAGAGATAAAGACGCCATCGTGGCAACTATGGCGCTGTGCGAGGCTGCGGCTTACTATAAGACCCAGGGTAAGACGCTTTGGGACGCCATGATTGATATGTATGAAAAATATGGATATTACAAGGATGATATCCAGTCCATCACCATGAAGGGTATCGAGGGTCTGGAAAAAATCCAGCAGATCATGGAAAGTCTGCGTCAGAATCCTCCGGCTGAGATTGCGGGATACAAGGTGACGGCGGCCAGAGATTATAAAAAGGATACTATTACCAACCTGGCAACAGGCGAAGTGACGGCCACAGGACTGCCTTCCTCCAATGTGCTTTATTATGATCTGACCGATGACGCATGGCTGTGCGTGCGTCCTTCCGGGACAGAGCCCAAAGTAAAATTCTATTATGGCATCAAAGGGACATCCCTGGAAGACGCGGATCAGAAGTCTGAGGCGATGGGGAAAGCCGTTCTGGAGATGATTGACAGTATGATGTGACGGGAGAACACCATGGGTAAGACATATACGCTGGATGATCTGGCGGAGATCGTGGAAACTTTGCGCAGCGATAAGGGCTGTCCCTGGGACAGGCAACAGACCCATGAGAGTCTGCGCGCCTGCATGATTGAGGAGGCCTATGAAGCGGTGGAAGGGATTCGCATCCTGGAGGAAACCGGTTCCTGGGAAAACCTCTGCGAGGAACTGGGAGACGTGCTGCTGCAGGTGGTGATGCACAGTCAGATTGCCCGGGAGGAAGACTTGTTCACGCTTTCCGATGTGATCGGAGGGATCAGCGAAAAGATGATTCGCCGCCATCCCCATGTGTTCAAAGACCAGGATTCTTCCTGTACAGCGGACGAAGTGCCGGCCAGCTGGGAGGAAATCAAGCGGCGGGAAAAGAAGGAAAGGGCAGACCGGGGACAGACGGACGTTCCCCGCTGTCTGCCGGCGCTGCTTCGGGCCGTTAAGGTACAAAAGAAACGGGAAGGACAGGCCGATAAAAACGCAAGTATGACAGAGAATTTTGACAGCGTCAGAAAACTCCTGGACAGCTTGGAGACGGGAGCGCAAAGCGGCGCGGAGGAGGAGACGGTGGGAGAGCTTCTGATGGAGATCTGCCGTATCTGCGCAAAAAGAAAGATAAATGCTGAGCAGGCGCTTGCAGATATTCTTGACAAACTTGGGTAAACGTTATATAAATATTGGGTAGGGTTTATTGGATTAGCGGAAATCCCGTACTCGACAAAGTAAGAACACAGGAAAGGATCAGAGGAGGAATACTCATGAACAAAACAGAATTAATTGCTGCTATGGCTGATCAGGCAGAATTATCCAAGAAAGATGCAGAAGCAGCTTTGAAAGCATTTGTGGACGTGGTTGCTGCTGAATTGAAAAAAGGCGGGAAAATCCAGCTGGTAGGTTTTGGTACTTTTGAAGTATCCGAAAGAGCTGCCAGAGAAGGAAGAAATCCTCAGACCGGCGAGACCATGACGATTCAGGCATCAAAATCACCGAAGTTTAAAGCGGGAAAAGCTTTAAAAGATCTGGTAAATGAGAAATAATAAGTGATACGATGGGGAGACAAGAAATTGTCTCCCCCCTTTATATACGGAGGAAAATTATGAGACTGGACAAATTTCTGAAAGTATCCCGGCTGATTAAAAGACGTACGGTGGCCAATGAGGCCTGCGATGCGGGCCGGGTGCTGGTAAACGGCGCTCCTGCCAGGGCCTCTCTTTCGGTGAAGAAAGGAGATCAGCTGGAGATACAGTTTGGTACCCGAAGCGTAAAGGTGGAAGTGCTGGATGTGAAGGAAACCGTGAAAAAAGAAGAGGCGGAAACCCTGTACCGGTACCTGTAAAAGGGGCAGGGTTCTAACCGCGCGCCCCTTTCCATATAATGAATAAGAGATACTGCTGGAAAGGGGTAAGGCGATGGAAGAGGCGAAGGGAAAACACAGCCTGCATCTGCATGACAGAGAGACGGGCAGCGTTTCAGGCGTTCTGGACGTGGTGTCCTTTGATACGGAAATCATTTTGCTGGAAACCACCAGGGGGATGCTGACAATCCGCGGGGAAAAGCTGCACGTAAGCCGTCTGTGCCTGGAAAAAGGGGAGGTTGATCTGGAAGGAATTTTTGGGACTTTGGAGTATTCCGAAGGCTCCGGGGAGAGAAAGAAAAAGAAAGGCAGCCTGGTACGCCGGCTGTTTCAGTAGTTCATGTACAGGGAGCTTAGCGACGAGCTGCTGCTGTTTGTAAAATCTGTCGGTTACGGGATCATCATGGCAGTCGGATATGATATGCTGCGCATCCTGCGCCGCGTAATACACCACCGGCCTTTTGGGGTCATAACAGAGGATCTGTGCTATTGGATTGGCAGCGGATTCTTTTTGTTTTCCCGGATTTATATACAGAACAGTGGGATATTACGATGGTATATTTTTGCAGGAGTGCTTCTGGGCATGGTTTTGTATCACGGGACGTTCAGCCGTCATCTGGTGTCCTTTGCCGTAAAATTTTTGCTGTCAGCCGAAAAGACGATATCATTTTTTACAAAAAGGTTGAAATTTTGCTTTTTACGATGTAAAATCACCTTGTATAAGTGTTTTTGTAGATTTTTTGGAAAGTCGTGAGGTTTAATGAGTAGAAAAAAAGTATCCGGCCGGATGATTGCAAAAAGGAACCGCAGATATAATAAGATTGCCATGATCGGCATCACGCTGGTAGTGTGTATGATGCTGGTACTCCTCTATGTGGAAGGAAGATCGGTACAGCAGAGAATCTCTGCCAATACTCAGAAGCAGCAGGAGCTGGCGGAACAGATCGACGACGAAAAAGCAAGAACGAAAGAGATCGAAGCGATGCAGGATTATATACAAAGCGACGAATATACGGAGAAAATTGCAAAAGAAAAAATCGGTCTCGTGAAGGAAAACGAAATTATTTTTAAAGAAGCAGATTAGGCTCACTTTTGTCTAAAAGTTCTTTTCCATGCCGGTGTGCGTTTGACAAGTTTCTTATAGGAAAGCATCTATAATAAATCCCTGAGAGTATAATCATAAGGGGGTTTATGCCGGATGCAGGATTTCATCATTGCCATGCTCGCGATCAGTGCCATACTGATTATACGGGACATGGCAAAAATTGTATTTTGGGGAAGAAAAAAGAATGATCCCGTGTATGACTGCCATCCGCAGAAAGAACGGATGGAGCAGTACGCCCGGTCGCTACAGAAGCTGGCAGATACGTTTTATCACATGCCTTATCGGCGGGAGCACTTGAGCCAAAGCGAGACAGAAGGGATTTTTGAAGAGGTCAGGGAGAAACTGTGCAGTCATTGTCCCGGGCAGAACCGGTGCTGGACGCTGCAGGAAGCGCTTACATATAAGAAAGTGTACGATCTTCTCAGACTGATCGAAGAAGATGACCGGGACAGATTGCTGCATCGCCAGGCGGACTGGTATGGGGAATGTATCAATGCCGGAAAATTTCTGGAATATTTAAGAGAGGCCTTCCAGACAGCCCGGCAGAATCTGATCTGGAACAACCGGCAGACAGAAAACAGGCTGGCGGTGGCCGAGGAGTTAAACGAGGTGGCCAGCACCATCGAGAAAGTGGCGGCAGATCTGTATGATATTACCACTGTGCCGGGGGAACTGGAACAGCGGGCGGAGAAAATCCTGCGCAAGCGCCATATCCTGGTGCGGCAGATGTGGATGCTGCAGTCACCGGAGGAAAAGTTTCGGATTTTTATCACCATGCGGGTGAGATCCGGACAATGCGTGGCGGTGACAGAAATCGCCGCCATTCTCTCGGAACTGTGCGAGCGGAAAATGGTGCCGGCCAGGGACAGCCGCGCCATTGTGAACAGTGAAAACCGTACGGTTCTGTTTGTGGAGGATACCAATTATAAAGTGCTGTACGGCGCGGCAAGGGTTACCAAGGAAAAGGAGACCGTTTCCGGGGATAATTATGCCTTTACCCAGGGAGAAGAGCAGTTTGTCATGTGCCTTTCCGACGGGATGGGATCTGGTTTGGAGGCGTCCAGAGAAAGCGAAACGGTGGTGGAGCTTTTGGAACAGTTTTTAACGACAGGATTTTCCAGGGAAACTTCGGCGAAGCTGCTGAATTCCGCGCTTGTCCTGCAAAGGAGAGACGGGATGTACTCTACGGTGGACATCTGCGCGCTGAATTTGTATACGGGGATGTGTGAATTCCTGAAAGCGGGCGCGGCGGCTACCTTTATCCGGCGCGATCAGTGGGTGGAAGCGATATCCTCTTCCAGTCTGGCGGCGGGGCTGGTGCAGCAGATGGATTTTGAGACGGCGGCCAAGAAGATTTACGACGGAGATTATCTGATCATGGTGACGGACGGCGTGCTGGATGCGCTGCCGGAAGAAAAGGAAGAAGAAACCATGAAAGAGATCATCCTTCAGATACATGCTTCCAAGCCTCAGGAGATCGGCAGGTGCATCCTGGAAAAGGTGATGAGTTACTGCGGTTACCGGGCGATCGACGATATGACGGTTCTGGTGGCGGGGGTATGGAAAAAATAGGAGAAAAGACATGCAAAAGAAAGTCTGGGAATTTATAAGACAGCATGATATGATTCAAAAGGGCGATCGGATCGTGGCCGGAATCTCGGGAGGGGCCGACTCTGTCTTCCTGTTCTTTCTTTTGCTGGAACTGAAGGAAAAACAGGCTATCGATTTTGCCGTGGTGCATGTCAATCATATGCTGCGGGGGGAAGAGGCTGAGCGGGATGAAATCTTTGTCCGCAGGCTCTGTCAATCCCATGGTATTTTTTGCAGAATCTATCGTATTCCCATAAAGGATATCGCCGGGAAAGAGAAAATATCTCTGGAGGAAGCAGGCCGGATCCGGCGCTACCAGGCTTTTTACGAGACGGCCGGGGAATGGGGGGCCAGTAAAATCGCGCTGGCTCACCATCGTAACGATTGTGCGGAGACCATGCTGTATCATCTGGCGCGGGGGACGGGGATCGGCGGACTGTGCAGTCTGCGGCCGGTGAGAAATGAACTGATTCGCCCGCTTTTGTGTATGAACCGGAAGGAAATTGAGCAGTATTTAGAAGAACGGCAGATTTCCTACTGCACAGACAGTACCAATGAGGATACGGCCTACAGCCGTAATTATATCCGCAGATGCATTCTGCCGGGACTTTGCGGGCGCATCAATGAGAAAGCGGTGGAGCACATGGCGTCGACGGCGGAGGATTTGGCGCAGATCTGGGATTACCTGGAGGAACAGACTAAGAAGCTGATGGACGGCACGACGGAAAAAAGGGACGGCGGCCTTTTGATCCGGGAGGAGCTGTCCCGGCAGGAATCCCTGTTTCAGCGGATGGTGATAAAAAAATGTCTGGAAGAGGCGGCGGGAACAAAACGGGACTTTGCCCGTGTGCACGTATGCGATATCCTGTCGCTTTGGGAGAAAGATACGGGAAAAAGTCTGAATCTTCCCTACGGGATCATCGCCCGCCGGGTTTACCAGGGAATTTGGCTCAGAAAAAAGGATATCCGTGACGGATGGGAGAAAGATAACGAGCCGGTGTGGATACAGCTTACGGTTCCGGGGCGTACCGGAGTGGGAGAACTCTGGCTGGAAACCGCGCTGATGGGGAACACCGGCGAAATAATTCCGCAAAAAAAGTATACGAAATGGATTGATTATGATAAAATAAAGGATACTTTGGTAATCCGTACCAGGCTTCCCGGGGATTATATTGTGATCAACAAGCAGGGAGGCAGAAAAAAAATAAAGGATTTTTTTATCGACCAAAAGATTCCGCGGGAAGAGAGGGATCGGATCCTGCTGGTAGCCGACGGCTCGGAAGTAGTCTGGCTGGTGGGATACCGTCTCAGCCCAAATTACATGGTAGGGGAAGATACCGGAAATATTTTACGTATAAAGATAAAGGGAGGAACCATGCATGAAGGATAAAATCAGCGTATTGCTGTCGGAAGAGGAAGTGGACCGGCGGATCCGGGAACTGGGAGAGGCCGTCAGCCGGGATTACGCGGGAAAAAGCGTTCATCTGATCTGTGTGCTGAAAGGAGGCGCATTTTTCGCCTGTGAACTGGCGAAAAGGATTACCGTCCCGGTCAGCCTGGATTTTATGTCTGTGTCCAGCTACGGAGCAGGTACTTCCTCCAGCGGAGTCGTAAGGATTAGCAAGGATCTGGATGAACCGCTGGAAGGCAAAGATGTTTTGATTGCCGAGGATATTATCGATTCCGGCAGAACGCTGAGCTATCTGATCGAGATACTGAAGAAGAGAAACCCGGCCAGTCTGAGACTGTGTACCCTTCTGGATAAACCGGACCGCCGTGTGGTGGACAATGTGACGGTGGATTACACCGGTTTTGAAATCCCGGATAAATTTGTGGTGGGTTACGGTCTGGACTATGCACAGAAATACAGAAACCTTCCATACATCGGAGTGATTGAGGGAGAAGAATAGGAAGCGAAAGGAGATTTCATCGTTGAACAGACAAACAAGAGGACTGCTGCTGTATGTGCTTGTGGCGGCGGTGCTGATAAGCAGTTTTGTATTTTTTTCCAGCCAGTCGGAACGGGATGCCACGTACACCAACAGCCAGTATGAGGAAGCGCTGGATGCGGGACAGATCGTGTCAGTGGAGGTGAAGCAGAACCGTCAGACTCCCACGGGACAGCTGGTGCTCCGTCTGGAAGACGGCGGTACCAGATATCTGAACGTCAGCGACGTGAAGGCGGAACAGGAACGGCTGGAAGAAGAGTACAGCAAGATTCCAGTGATGGTGGATAATGTTCCCCAGGACAGCACTTTTATGAATGTTATTTTGCCGGTGCTGCTTTCTGTGGGACTGGTGCTGGTTCTGATGTTGTTCATGACCCGTTCCATGAACGGGGGCGGCGGAGGAAGCAATGCCCGGATGATGAATTTCGGAAAAAGCCGCGCCATTATGCTGGGAGAGAAAGACAAAAAGGTGACCTTTAAAGAGGTTGCGGGCCTGGATGAAGAGAAGGAAGATCTGGAGGAAATCGTGGATTTTCTGAAGGAACCGCAGAAATACACCAAAGTGGGAGCGCGTATTCCCAAAGGCGTTCTGCTGGTGGGACCTCCCGGTACCGGAAAAACGCTGATGGCCAAGGCGGTGGCGGGAGAGGCGGGTGTGCCTTTCTTTAGTATTTCCGGATCTGATTTCGTGGAAATGTTCGTGGGCGTGGGAGCGTCCAGGGTGCGGGATCTGTTTGAAGAGGGAAAGCGTCACAGCCCCTGTATCATTTTCATCGATGAAATCGACGCGGTGGCCAGAAGAAGGGGCACCGGTATGGGCGGAGGTCACGATGAACGAGAACAGACGCTGAATCAGCTTCTGGTGGAAATGGACGGTTTTGGCGTCAATGAAGGAATCATTGTGATGGCGGCTACCAACCGGGTGGATATCCTGGATCCTGCGATCCTGCGTCCGGGCCGTTTCGACCGCCGCGTGGTTGTGGGAGCGCCGGATGTAAAAGGCAGGGAGGAAATCCTGAAAGTCCATGCGGCCGGGAAACCGCTGGGAGACGACATCGATTTTAAACAGATAGCACAGACGACGGCCGGATTCACAGGGGCGGAGCTGGAGAACCTTCTCAATGAGGCGGCGATCCTGGCGGCCAAGGAAAAACGTCCCTATCTGATCCAGAAGGATATCAAGGAGGCCTTTATCAAGGTCGGAGTGGGAAAGGAGAAAAGGAGCCGGGTGATTTCTGATAAGGAGAAGAAGATCACCGCCTATCATGAAGCGGGCCATGCGATCCTGTGTTACGTGCTTCCGGATATCGATCCGGTTTATACGATTTCCATCATTCCCACAGGACTTGGGGCGGCCGGATATACCATGCGTCTTCCGGAGAAGGATGAAATGTTCAATACCAGAGGACAGATGCTGCAGAATATCGAGGTTTGCCTGGGCGGACGTATTGCGGAAGAACTGATTTTCGATGATATTACCACCGGAGCTTCCCAGGATATCAAACAGGCGACGGCCATTGCCAAAGCGATGGTGACAAAATACGGTATGTCCGCTGAAGTGGGGCTGGTCGCCTACGGCGACGATCAGGACGAAGTGTTTATCGGCCGTGATCTGGCCCATGCAAGAGGTTACAGTGAGAATGTTTCGGCGAAGATCGACAGCGAGGTGAAAAAACTGATCGACCTGTGCTATGACAAGGCGAAAGCGATTCTGCAGGAGCATGAGGATGTGCTTCACAGCTGTACGAAACTGCTGCTGGAAAAAGAAAAAGTAGGCCGCGAAGAGTTTGAATCCCTGTTTCAACAGCGGGAGATTGTGCAAAACTGATAAAAAAACAGATAAAATTTTGTAAGGTTTGTGCACACTTTTTGGCGCACATGGGTTATAATACAAAATGTAACAACCCCCCAATACATTATATAGTTTTTGCTACACCCCAAAAGAAGAAATACCTTCTCTTAAAAGACAGCTGTAACAGGCTGTCTTTTTTGCTCGAAGGAAAAAGTGTTGATTATATAGGCGTATTGAGATAGAATAGAAAAAGCGGAAAGAATCAGAAGGGTAGTAGTCAGATGGATTTAAAACATTACAGTGAACTGGAAAGCCGGCTGAATTATATTCATAAAGTGAGACCGCTGCTGAATAAAAGCGCTCTTTACAGTGACGAGTCGGAATATTATCAGTTTCCATGCGGCGCCGGCGCCGGTGATACCGTCACCATCCGTTTTCGAACAAAAAGAAATAATGCCGAT
The DNA here is from genome assembly GCA_019120315.1 of Candidatus Ruminococcus avistercoris. Lineage (GTDB taxonomy): Bacteria > Bacillota > Clostridia > Lachnospirales > Lachnospiraceae > Ruminococcus_G > Ruminococcus_G avistercoris. The sequence continues at coordinate 4,693 of DWVJ01000002.1, read as the reverse complement.
GCAGTGTATCTGATCAGCGGTGCGCTCCGAAGGAGAATGCAGGTGGCCGGCACAAAAAACGGGTTTGATTATTATGAGACAAAAGTTGTGCTGGGAAATGAAACGCTGCATTATTTTTTTGAAATACAGGCAGGGAAGCTGACCTGCTATTATAATGAACTGGGAGTGACCCGGGACCTGAACGAGCAGTATGCCTTCGGCATCGTTCCCGGTTTTACCACGCCGGACTGGGCTAAAGGGGCGGTGATGTATCAGATCTTCGTGGATCGTTTCTGCAACGGAGATAAAAGCAACGATGTCCTGACGGGAGAATATGCCTATATCGGCGAGCAGGTGCAAAGGGAAGCCTGCTGGGAGGCCATGCCAAAAGCCATGGATGTACGATCCTTTTATGGCGGCGATCTGCAGGGCGTCCTGGATAAACTGGATTATCTGCAGGATCTAGGCGTGGAAGTGTTATATCTGAATCCGATTTTCGTATCTCCATCCAATCACAAATACGATATCCAGGACTACGATTACGTGGATCCCCACTATGGGAAAATCGTGGAAGACGAGGGAAGGCTGCTGGATGAAGGCGAGCTGGATAACACGAAAGCCGGGCGGTACATCAGGAGAGTGACGGGGCTGGCAAATCTGGAAGCCAGCAATCAGCTGCTCATCGAACTGGTAGAAAAGCTGCATGAAAGAGGCATGAAGCTGATCCTGGACGGTGTGTTTAATCATTGCGGTTCCTTTAATAAATGGCTGGATCGGGAACGGATCTATGAGAATGAATATTATTATCAAAAAGGAGCTTATATTGAGGCAGACAGTCCCTATCATACGTTTTTCAAGTTCAATAATGAACACGCCTGGCCTTACAATGAGTTTTATGACGGATGGTGGGGACATGATACGCTTCCCAAACTGAACTATGAAGCCTCTCCCATGCTGGAAAATTATATTTTATATATCGCCCGCAAATGGGTATCGCCGCCTTATAATGTGGACGGCTGGCGGCTGGACGTGGCGGCGGATCTGGGGCACAGCGCCGATTACAATCACCGTTTCTGGAAAAAATTCCGAAAAGCGGTGAAAGAAGCGAATCCGGATGCCCTGATTCTGGCGGAACATTATGGAGATGCCTATTCCTGGCTGCAGGGAGATGAATGGGATACGGTGATGAACTATGACGCCTTTATGGAGCCAGTATCCTGGTTTCTGACCGGTATGGAAAAGCACAGCGATGAATACCGTCCGGATCTGCTGGGGAACGGCCAATCCTTTGCGGACGCCATGCGCTACAATATGGCCCGCTTTTATGGCCCATCTCTTTATACGGCGATGAATGAGCTGGATAATCACGATCATTCCCGTTTTCTGACCAGGACCAACCATAAAGTGGGACGGGTGGATCACCTGGGTTCAGAGGCGGCCGCGGAGGGAGTCGACGCGGCGGTTCTGCGGCAGGCGGTGGTCATTCAGATGACCTGGCCGGGGGCGCCCACGCTGTATTACGGAGATGAGGCGGGCGTATGCGGTTTTACCGATCCCGATAATCGCAGGACATATCCCTGGGGGTACGAGGACAAAGAACTTCTGGCTTTTTATAAAAAAATCATTGCTCTGCATAAACGGTACGACGTACTGCGAAAAGGCTCTCTGAAACAGATGCTTTACGAACAGGACGTCCTGGCCTATGGCCGGTTTTCCATGGAGGAGCAGATCGCCGTGGTGATCAACAGCCGCGGGGAAGAGACGGAAGTGGAAGTGCCGGTCTGGGAACTGGGTATGGACAATATCCGCAATAAAATCATGAGACAGATTTTCCAAACAGATTCGGAAGGATACTCGGAGGAAAGAGTTCTCCATACAGTGATTGCCGGAATCCTGCGTATCCGGATGAAACCCCGGTCGGCAGTGATCCTGCATCACAAAGAATAGCTTGCAATCTTCCGGAAAATATGGTATAAATATATCTTGTCAGAACGTATATCGTTTCTGACAGGATATGTATGGATGGATTCCCGAGTGGCCAAAGGGGGCAGACTGTAAATCTGTTGGCACCGCCTTCGAAGGTTCGAATCCTTCTCCATCCACTGAGGAGCAGAAAAGAGAGCCGAAATATTTATGGTCCAAAACCAAAACGGTTCGAATCCTTCTCCATCCACTAGCCGCAGTGGCGGAACTGGCAGACGCACAGGACTTAAAATCCAATGGATGGATTGTTAAGTTGTGGCAGATTTTCCTTGAAAAATCAAGGATCTTAAAATTTCATATTTAGCAAATGTGCTTGCATCCCTCCAAAACATCCCTCCAAAATTTGAGGTGTTTGTAGCTGTTTACAGCGGGTTGGGTGTACACATATTTGCCGGTGTGGCGGAATTGGCAGACGCAAAGGACTTAAAATCCTTCGGAGAGTAATTTCCGTGCCGGTTCGAGTCCGGCCACCGGCATTTGGTAAAGAGACTAAGACAGATTGTTTTAGTCTTTTTTCTTTTTAGTTCACACCTATGCCCGGAAAAACACTTGCGGGCAGGGACTGGATCATTGCATTTGCTGTGTTTATCTTCTGGTCGTAATCAAAGTGTGTATAAATGTTTGCAGTCGTTGAGATCGTACTGTGTCCTAACCAATGCTGAATAGCCTTGAGGTCAACGCCATATGAATACAATAAGGATGCACAGCTATGGCGGAGATCATGAAAGCGGATCCGTCGCAGACCATTCTTTTTCAGTAGTAACTGGAAGTGATCCGTCACATAGCCTGGCTTTATAAGTTCTCCGGTTTCTGTCTTATTGATGTAATCCAGATATTCCTTACAATAGGAATCGCCGCAGACGTACTGCTGATAGTGCTGCTTCTGATAAACATATTTAAGGACTGCCTCAAATGGCGGGACTAATGGTAGCTTGCGTGTGCTTGATTTTGATTTTGTCTTGTCTTTGATGACACGCTGACAATGCCCGTCAATATAGATATCTGTTACCACATGGTTTACAGTGATGGTCTTGTTCACCATATCAATTCTGGACCACTTCACTCCAAGTGCTTCGCTGCGACGCATACCATAAAATGCGGCAAGAAATATGCAGATTTCAAGCGGATCCCCATGAGCAGCTTTAAAAAGCTGTACCATTTCTTCGTTTGTATAGTATTGAGCCTCATAAGTGTTCTCTTCTGGTCTTTGTACCCGGTCTGCTGGATTATCCTTTAGCAATTTTAATTGTACAGCATAGTCAAGACACTTATGGATGTTAGCATGGCGTCTGATGACCGTATTTGGCTTTACATGCCGTTCTTCCAGTTCATAGGTATAATAGTCCTGAATAAACTCTGGATTGTCTGAAAGCTCATTTAACGTGTATCCTCTTTCACGAAAATAGGGTTCTATCCTTTTCTCTACATTACTGCGGTATCCTGCATATGTTGTAATTTGCACCTTGTACTTGATGACTGCAAGCCATTTCAAAATGAAGTCTGCAAACAGAATCTCACCTTTCCCTGTCTCCGGATTGATCGAAACCAAAGGATTTTTTTCAACCCAACCACTACTAACTGCATGGCTGAAGGCCATCAGTAAAATGTGATGACTGGTAGAGATTAAATGTTGCGAACCAGCAATCTGTGGATTGTCGGCTTTTCTGAGTGAGGAAAAATACTGTTCCAGTTCTTGAACGGACAACTCACTGATGCTGCTGATATGCTCTTTAAAATAGGGCACAATCCATCGGTTGATATGGTGCTTGTACTGAGAAAATTCGGCTGCCTCCAGAGGAGCATATTGTATCCACTCCACTAGAAACACATGAACGTGTGTATCCTTATTCCAGATTGGAGGGATAAACTCTTTTCTCGTCTGTGCCAGAAGTGCTTCCGCCTTCTTTTTATTTCCTTTTACCGGAAGCCCGGTGCTGATTGATTTACTGCACCGCTTGTTGTTCGTGTCTTTGTAACATAATATCATTTGGTAAATGCCATTCTGCTCTCGAAGATGACCTGCTACCATAATTCAAACCTCCTTTACAGGGTAACAGTCAACTTCACGTATTGGCATGGATATTATACCATGCTGGCACAAAATTGGCAGTACCTGTGACAGAAATTACTTGTTGCTATTGTTCTGGTCAAGAATTTCCAGATAGGTTAGAATATAATATTTTGGAATTTTGTAGATCCGCCCTATCATAAAATGTTTTATTTTATTTTCTTTAAGCAGTTTATAGGCGGTTTTAGTGCTAATTCCTAACATTTCACTCATTTGTTCTACAGTTACAACATCCGGATAGTTTTTAAATACGGATGTGTATGTCTCGCTTTTTTTCGTATAGATACCTCCCTGATAAATAGATGATTGAGATAAGTCTCCCTGGAAGCCAGTTCCTGCGCCTTCCCAAGCCGCGTCTTCGGCGTTGCTATGCAATCTTAAAGCCTGCAGGCACGCATTATGCTGCACTATCTGCAGGCACCCGTATCCCTCTTCCGGGAGGGTATGAAATTTTCAAGGTACTCTATTTTGCCATTTGTAAGGGAAATAGCGGAGAAAATTCGGAATGTGTAAAAAAATAGAAAAAAAGCTGCCCGTGTGGACAGCCTCTGAAAATTATTTATGTCTGGCAGCGAGCCGATGTAGTATACTGATTACAGCGATCATATCCTCATCGTCGAGCTGCTTTAATAAGTCAGCCGCTTTTTCGTATAGAGGAAGATT
>DWVJ01000045.1 GCA_019120315.1 Candidatus Ruminococcus avistercoris | reverse complement strand
GCAGTCGTCATACATTTTCTTGTGGTCGGTCAGGATGCCTTTTTTCGGCTCGCGGCCCAGCCACACGTTATCGCATACAGAACGCTCCATGACCGGGGACAGCTCCTGATGGATCATGGAAATCCCATGGTCCAGGGCGTCCTGGGTACTCTTGAAGCTGACTTCTTTTCCTTTATATATAATCTTTCCCGATGTCGCCGGATGGATGCCGATCAGGCATTTCATCAGAGTGGATTTCCCCGCTCCGTTTTCCCCCATCAGCGTATGTACCGTACCCGGCCGCACCTTCAGCTGTACGCCCTTCAGGGCGCGCACACCCGGAAATTCTTTTACGATATCATGCATTTCCAGTACATATTCTTCACTCAACCCATTCACCTCTGCTTCTCATTTAAACTGCGGGTGCCGGCCCCAGCCGGCACCCAAAAAATCAACGATTACATGTTTTCACAGAACTATCTGTCGTCATAATCTGCTACGTTGTCAGCAGTAACCGGCTCAAAGGGTACCCACATGGTGTAACCAGCTTCATCCAGTTCATAGTCGGTTCCTTCGTTCAGAGCGGCACCGGATACCAGGTTGGCTGCTGCCATCAGGGCGCCGCGTCCCTGTCCGTCTGCATCCTGGAATACACTCATGGAAAGTGTGCCGTCTTTGATAGCCTGACGTCCGTCTACTGTTGCGTCTACACCAACGATCGGAACTGTGGTCGGGTCGATTCCCTGAGCGGTCAGAGCTTCGATTGCTCCCAGAGCCATAGCGTCGTTGTTGGAGATGATACAGTCATATTCTGTGGTTGTCAGCAGCGGAGAAATCATATCCTGAGCTGTTGCACGGTCAAAGTCTGCTGCCAGAGGAGCGGTTGCTTCTGTAGCGTTGATACCGTTGTCCTTCAGCGCCTGCAGACAGGATTCTGTACGGTTGGTGGTAGAAACGTTACCGATGGTACCATTCAGCAGAATGTATTTGATATCGGTTTTGCCTTCTGCTTTGAAGTGCTCTGCCAGCCATTCGCCCTGGTATTTACCAGACTGCATTTCATCAGAACCTACATAAACTGCGTTTTCATTCAAAACGCTGGTATCTACCGGCGGTCTGTTTACAAATACCACTTTCATGTCGCCGGCTGCTTCGATAACCTGGGGAGCTGTCTCCGGGTCTACCATGTTGACAATGATTGCCTTCTGGCCGTCATTCTTTGCCGTCTCAATAAACTGAAGCAGTTTGCTGGTATCAGACTGCGCATCCTGTGTGGTCAGAGTGATTCCCAGTTCTTCCGCTGCAGAAATCGCACCTGCTTCCAGAGTGGAAAGGAACTCGTCACGCAGAGCAAGGATCATGGTAACTTCTCCAAGGTCTCCGCCTTCTGCATCTGAAGTTTCTGAAGAACCTTCCTCAGCTGCCGCATCATCTGTTGTTGCTTCTGCGCTGCTGTCAGTAGCTGCCGCATCATCGCTTCCGCCACCGCCGCAGCCGGCCAGTGTGCCAAGAGCTAATACACTCGCTAATAATCCTGCCAATACTCTTCTTTTCATTCTCAACTTTTCCTCCTACATTCTCTCTTCTCTACTACTCATGGTATACCATTTGCAGCCCTAGCAATCAGTTATTTCTTCTGGTTTTATCAAAACAAAATCAGAAAATCCCGGGTTCTGATCCAGGCCACTCATTGAGTCTCTTTCATTATATTGTCTTTTGTCTATTTTGTCAATTTTATTTTCATATTTTCCTCAATAATTATACATATTTTATTCATACTTTTTTGTCATATCTGCTCACTTGAAAAAAACGACGGTTTTTTATGATATTTTTTGTTTTTTCCTATCCCGTCCGTTATCCGGACATAACCTCCCTTTTATTCACAATTTATTCATATTTAAAAGCGACATAAAAATCAGGCGCCGGCCGCAGCCGACGCCCAAAACGCCTTCGCAATCTGATTTGCCGTGAATTTTTTACATGTAATCGTCCACGTTCTCCGCCGTTACCGGCTCAAAGGGTACCCAGAGCACATTGCCGGTCTCATCCAGCGTATATTCCGTACCTTCGTTCAGCGGTTTGCCCGCAACCAAGTTGGCCGCACTCATCATAGCGGCGACACCCTGACCTTCCGCATCCTGGAATACAGTCATGGCGAGAGAACCGTCTTTTACCGCCTGGCATCCGTCCACAGTCGCGTCAACGCCAACGATGGGGATGGTCGACGGATCGATTCCCGCAGCTTTCAACGCTTCGATTGCTCCCAGAGCCATAGCGTCATTGTTGGAGATAATGCAGTCGTACTCGATGGTGGTAACCAGAGGAGTAATCATATCCTGCGCTGTCGCACGATCCCAGTCGGCTGCCAGCGGAGCGGTTGCCTCTTCCGCTTTGATGCCCGCATCCTCCAGAGCCTGCAGACAGGACTCGGTACGCTGTGTGGTGGAGGTCTGTCCGATCATACCGTTCAGCATGATGTATTTGATCTCGGTCTTGCCTTCCGCCTTGAAGTGCTCTGCCAGCCATTCGCCCTGATATTTTCCGGATTCCATCTCATCGGATCCCGCATAAACGGCGTTTTCATTCAGCACGTTCTCCTCTGTGGGGAAACGGTTGATGAATACTACCTTCATATCGCCGGCCGCGTCGATGATCTGTGAACAGGTAGCCGGATCCACCGGATTGACGATGATCGCTTTCTGGCCGTCGTTTTTCGCCGTCTCCACGAACTGCAGCAGTTTGCTGGTATCGTTCTGCGCGTCCTGAGTTACCATCTCGACACCCATGTCCGCCGCCGCATTTTGCACGCCGACTTCCAGTGTGGAAAGGAATTCATCACGGTTACTTAAAATCAGTGTCACAGTTCCAAGATCGGAAGATCCTTCCGCTGACGCTTCGCCGCCTTCTTCCGTCGCTGCCGCCTCACCGCTGTCACCGCCCGAGGAAGAAGCTTCCTCCCCGCCGCCTCCGCACGCGGTCAGCGTACCCAGTACCATAACGCCGGCCAATAATCCTGCAAGTATTTTTCTTCTCATAAACCTACTCCTTAAAAAATATTATTCACTCTTACACTCTCTTGCCACAATCATCATCCAGCAATTTCCTCCGCCTGGGTTGCTGCAGCATCAGACGGAATCACCCGGGTACTGGATAATTTCTATCTAGTGATATCCCCATTGTATCCGCTTATGTGCATTTTGTCAATATAATATTTATTTTTTATTTACTTTTTATACATATTTACTTTACATTGTTAATTTTTCCCCGTTTTCTTTATAAAAAATATCTTTTTTACATTCTTCGCAGACCATACCTGTTCCCTCCGGCATATACCGGCCGCAGCAGACACAGGCATCCAGCGAAGAGTACTCGATCCTAAACGCCTCGGATATGGCATCTGATTTTTTCTGCCTGCTCCTGTCTTCTTCCTTTTCCCGCTTCCTCTTCTTCATGATTTTGCCCTTTTCCTATATGATAATATTGCTGTGCACCTGAAATTCTCCGTTCTCTTTTTTCACCTCAAAAATCAGCGGTTCCTTTTCGCCCTGTTCTTTCCACTGATAATAAGCTTTCAGAAAACCGCCGTGGATCAGCTCCTCTGCCTCCAGACGGGCCTTTACCGCATCATCAAAATCCCGGAAGGTTCCTACGTAGAATCGCTGCTTCTTAAATCCGATAGTCACCCGGTATCGTCCATCTTTGCGCAGACAAAGACCGCGAAAGCCGCTGGTATTATCCTTTCTATGCTTACGTTTTTCCAGCCATTCCACACAGGTATCATCCACTTTGGTAAGGCGGGTGACAATCTGCTGCTGAACTTCCTGCTTCAGACACCCGCAGCTGCGGTAATTCCCATGTACCAGTCCATCCTCACTGACCTCCAGTTCCCGGCCGCAGCTGCAGCGGCAATGCCACATCACCGACCCTTTCCGGTCCCGGCCGCGGGTGTGATACAGCACCGTAAGCCGCCCAAACTGCTGTCCGGTCAGATCCCGGATCCCCTGTTCCTTCTGGTGACGCAGGCAGCCGCAGCTTTTCACCTTGCCGCATTTTAAATCATGGGCCGAAGCAATATGCTTCCCGCCGCAGCTGCAGCGGCACTGCCAGCATGTTCTTCCCTTATGATTTTTCACACGATGCAGCACCGTCAGATTACCAAACTGCCGACCTGTCAGATCCTCGGCAATGGAACCATTTCGCGCCGACTTCTTTGGAACACATCCGCAGTTGGTGATTGTCCCCCTGCTCAGCCGTTTTGTATCCGCCAAAATCTCTCCTCCGCAGTCGCAGCGGCACTGCCATACTCTGTATCGGTCTTTCTTTTCTTCCGTCCGGCCTGTCACTGTCAGCATGCCGAACCGTCTGCCGGTCAGATCTTTTTCTTTTGCCACCTTCTCACCTCTCACAAAAGAAACGGCAGGACAGGTTTGCTCCCGCCTTGCCGTTTCTTTTTTTAAACATGTTTACTCTGTTTTCTCTTTGCCGCAGCCAGTAAAAGCCCGATACCGGAAGCTGCCAGCAGATTGATCCATAAGGTAAGTTCGCTGTCATCTCCGGTTTTGACTGAACCGGTTTTTGATTTCGTGGAAGTTTTCTGCGGTGATATCGTCTTATGAGGCTTTATTCCGTCCGCTGCGGACGGCGTGTCTTTTACCTTGTCATACGCATTAGCAAAAATAATATCCTGCTTTTCGCTTTCCATCTGCACGTCCGTATGGACTGCAACGACCGCCCCCAGACCGCCGTTCTCGTCATTGATCACGGATACTCTTACGTAATAAGTGGTCGCGTCGTAATTTCCCCGCACATGACTCCCCCGCTGCTGCGCGATGGTGTAACAGTAGATTCCGGGAGTGGAATAGGTGATGGCAGGAAACACCGCCGTCCCTTCCCCCGTAATCTCCAATGTGTTTTCCGCCGGCATGGGCGCATCATCCACCGCCTGGAGCACGACGGTATAGGTTTCCTCCGGAGACGGCGTTTCCCCTGAGAGTTCCACGCTGACAGGGATCGCCACATTCACCGCATCCGCTGCGAAAGCTGATACGGGAAAGGCTGTCAGGCATAGAACCACGAGCAGAAACACCGCCGGAATTTTTCTTATACTCGTTTTCATCTCCTCCTTACGTCTCCGGCGAATAAGGCTTCATTACCGCCAGAATAATAGTCCTTGCATCCGTAAACTCTGAAGAGCAAGTGGTCATCGCCAGGATCTGTGAAAAATCCTCTGACGATCCAATCCTCCCCATAATATCCGGATGCGTATACATCGCATTTGCCCTGACGAACTCCAGCAATCCGCCGGTATCCTCCTGCCATTTCTGAGGAGTAAAGATTGCGTCCTCAGAGGCAGAAACCCGAAGGCATGCGAAGATTTCCAGTTCATAAGAACGATCCGGCAAAATCAGTCTGCCTGTGATGTTCTCATTAAAAAACTTCTGATCCTCATACAGATCCAGATCACCGAACATCTTGCTGTTGGCCATATGGTGCCCGTACAGCAGAGAATATCGGTCATGAAAAGTGTTGTCGCAGCTGGCATCCAGAAAAATACTTCCGCTCAGAGAGAACTCCCCGTAAACATCCGTATTGATATAGGTAAGATTATCTTCGCCCTGCAGGATGGGATAATCGATCTTGGTATTGTCCAGCGTCAGCCAGGCGCATACGTCGGGATTGATGGCTCTTAGCTGCTCAAAGGAAGCGCCGCCGTCCTCTGCCGGCTCCGGCTTCAGTTCCTGAAGCTGCGACAAAACATCATCCACAGCGCCATACACCTGGGCATTGTCCCACAGCGCATAACCGGAGTAAGCCGCTGCAACAACCAGAAACAGGATGATCACCGCACTCACAAAAGAATTTACCGCTTTCAAAAATACTTTCGAAACATCCACGTCTGTCACTCAAAACTTATATCAGTCGTCAATTCTGCGTCTTCTTACGATCATAACTGCTGCGATCACAACAACGCCTGCAAAGATCAGGATGTAGGGCATGCTGTCCATATTGATACCGGTATCGATCTCGCCTGCTGCCTTCGCATTGGTAATGGTCACAGTGTCCGCTTCGGAATCAATTGTTTTATTCTCATCATTGAATGTATACTGCGCTGGCTCATATCCGCCGTTTTCTCCGGTATAATCCGCTTCCTCAACAGTGTATGTCACACCGTAAGGCAGATTTTCAATTTTGATGGTGTCGTTTGCTTTCACTTTGAATGCAGCAGGCGTACCCACCGCGATCGTTGTCGGATTTTCTTCATAGCTTCCGCCTGTTACCGTATAAGCATCTGCGTATTCACTGCTGCCGTCGCCTGTCAGTCTAACGGTAACATCAAAGTATTTATCTTCATCCGCCAGATTACCGGAAATCTTTTTGGTAATGGAAAGGCTTCCCGCACTGTATGTATTCGTAAAAGCAGTATTGTCATCGCCGTCTCCAACTTTTTCAGCGGCGTCTTCTTCTCCTTTTCGCACCGCCGTACTGTAAACCAGATTTCCGTCCTCACCTCTGGTAACGGTTACTTTTACGTATACCGGAGAACTGTCATAGGTAACACCAGCTGTATTTGATGCTGTCTCGGTAATTTTATACGTATAGATACCAACGCTTTCATACTCCGGCAGGGTAACTTTGATATCAGCCGTACCGATGCCGGTCACCTCTTCATTAAAAACAGCATTGCCGACCGTGAGTTTCGGCATGTTTTCAGCCGTGATTCCCGCAGCCGCATCTGTCACACTTACATTTTCAACCGCAAATTGAAAAGTCTCAGCCGGCGCTTTGGTTCCTTCATTGACCGCATTATATTCTTTTGTAATCGTAATGCTGTCGCCGCCACCTGGCTGCGGACTGTCTGCAAATGCAGTTGTGCTCATGGAAAGCATCATGGTCGCCGCGATAATCCCGGCAAGAAGTTTCTTTGTCCTTTTCATCTAGATAATCCTCCTCGATTAAATAATTAATATTTATAAGCGCCTTTTGGCGTCTTATACGAAATAAATGGGTTACAGTACCCGCCTGCGAAGAATGGTAATGACTTTCGCCTTCACATCCTCCATGGGAATCGTCCCGAAAATCCGGCTGTCCTTTGCCTGCGTCCGGTAATCGCCCAGCACATACACATGGCCTTCCGGCACTCTGCAGGGATTTTCCCCGTCCTCATTTGCATGAGTAGGAAAAAGGATCTCGCCGCTTTGCACCGTCCCGTTGACCATTAAGGTTCCGTTTTCATCCATGGTGATCACATCATTTTCCTGACCAATGATCCTCCCCACATGGATTTCTCCCTCCGCCTCATAGACAATCACATCGTTTTGCAGAAATTCCTTTTGAAGACGAAACCCGATCAGCAGATCCCCGTCTTTGACAGCCGGAAACATATCGTTGTCCGGCGCCTGTCTGATCAGAAACGCCTGGGTAAACAAAAGATATCCGACAGCAGCCACTGCCGCGATACGTATCAGCAGCCGCATATAGCCTGTCCGGTTTTCCAGTTTTCTGCGCCGTCTGCGGATGATCCGCGAGAGTTCTGTCTCTCCTTGCGTGTATATCATTCCTGCTCCTCTCCCGCGAAATCCGTCTTTTGTTCCGTAACAATTTTCCCAGCCAGTTCATGGCGATACCGGCGAATCAAAGCATTGGATGCCCTGGTGTGATCTTTCAGCAGCGCGTCGTACCGAATGCGCTCTGCGCGGATCGCTGCCTCATAAAGCTGGTTCAGTTCCTCCAGTTTTTTCCAAAGCCGGACTTCGTCCACTCCGCCAAACAATTTCTTTTTAAACTTTACCGATTGAAACCACCGCAGGAGTTCTTCGTGCTCACGATTTATCGCCTGTTCCCTATCACTTTTTTCTTTTTTCATGACATCCCCCGCTGTCCTGTCCGGATCAGTCGAAACGTTTCCGCAATTTGCCAACGATCGCTCCCGCCGCCGCAGCAAATACAATGGCAGCCATCAGTATGTACGGTTTATTGTTCAAATGGACTCCCGTATCCGGGATTGCATCCTTATTATTAGTAACCACAACTTCATTGCTGCCGTTGGCAATGGTGACGCTCATTATTTTAACGGCACTCTCTTTGTCTTCCTCTGCCGTATCCGAATTATCGCCACAAACCGCGGTAGCTGTGTAGCCTTCCGCATTTGTCTCTTTCAATGTAAGTAAAGCGCCCGCCGGTACGTCGGAAATCGTTTTCTTTTCACCGTCTTTCAATCCGAAGCTTCCTTCGACTATTTCCCCGGAACTGTCCCGGTATCTGTATTCAAACTGGAACTTCTTTTGTGTATCACCGAGACCACCCGTTACCTCTTTACCAACCGTGATCTCCTGACTGACCGGAACATATTTTGCATAATAAGTCGTATTCTCCGTAATGGTTCCGGCAAAGTCCGTCTTTCTGGTACACTCTTCATCGTAATACCAGCCGTCAAACCGGTAAGTAATTCCATCAACTGTCTTTTCACCCTCAAACTGCGGCACCGTAAGAGTACGCTCCGATGTACCACTGTCTACAATCCTGCTGTACTTTTCCGGATCCACCAACGCGAATCTATCTTCTCCTGCATCCTGCAGCCGGAAATTTACATTGTATTTGTCTACCATATTAAGAACGAGCATACCGTCCAGATGATAAGTCTGTTCATTATTAATTACCGGCAGTCTGTCATTTGCACCTGCATTAGCTCCGCTGTCTACTACCACTCGAATCCACTCAATTGTATAATATCCCTTCTGACTCGTCTCTGGCGTACCCGGAGCAGCGTATTTATACGTTATTTCATCGTATTCAATGTCCGGAAAATCAGTGTCATTCAGAACAATCTGACCATTGTCAATCCGCTCCACAATATCATCATTGCCCGAATACACAATGCCGGTATGCAGTTGTGTCGGTGAAGACACATCCTTTATACTTCCCACTGTCATTCCGTTCCAGACAGTATCCGGGTTTCCCTCAGAATCCACGTCTTTTCCCGGGATCAGCGTATAGATATATAAAGCGTATGACCCGCTCTTTGTTACATTAACTGTAATAGTTTCTGCATTCCACGAACTCCACCTTGAACCCCTATACCTGTGTGTAAGAGTGGCCGTTCCCGTTTGAACGCCTCTGATCGAAACGGTTCTCTCCGATGTATTCTGCAGAGTAACTTTGGAAGTATCGCTGACGCTCCAGCTGTGATAAGAAGCACTATTCCCGGTAAGCGTTTTCGTTTCTCCGACCGCAACACTTATTTGTCCCTGACCATTGATACTCATGGCGGAAATCCCGTTATCCGCAGTCGGCTGCTCCATGGAACCGGCATCTTCCTTTGTTTCTTCCGCCGGCTGCTCTGCAGGACTGACAGCTTCCCCTGTTTCTTCTGCCGGTATCTCCGTCGGCGTCGGGCTGGGATCCAGCTGATCATTCTCTATAGAATGATCCTGTTTCGCAGCCGTTTTCCATCCGGCATACAGATTTACCGTAGTTGTCTCCGTCACCCTTTGCGCAGAGAAGTCTGTGAATATTTCACCTCCATCCGCAGCCGTATACCAGCCGTCGAACTCCTCCTTCTCTCTTACCGGCGCAGTGGGCTCCAGCAGCGTCTCTTTGTCTTTGACGGTCTGACTGTGGTACAGTTCTCCCTCCACATAGAAATTATAGGTGACCGTCGGCACAGTCTCTCCCCCTCCATCGCTTCCCACACCGGGCTCTTCGCTCACCGCAAAAGCAGGGATGGAAACGCTGCAAACCAGCAGCAGGGCGATAACCATAGAAAAAATCCGTCTTATCAGTCCGCGTTTCCCGGATGAATGATGAATCATATCCAAACCTCCTCATTTTACTTCCCAAATTTGCATCTTCTTTGGCCATTTGGTTTTCTGCTTTTATTATATAGATTAATTATCCGATAGATATTTCATATTGGAATATCATATTCCGTTTAAGCATATCCGGACTTATCCATAAATTGCCCTTCTTTTGCCCACGCAAAAACCCCCTGCAAAAATCCGATCCTTTCATCGGATTCCCGCAGGGGGTCTCACATCGTTTTACTGTATTTTATTGTGACAAATGCTCTACGAATTTCTGGATATTAGAAGCGTTCACATACTTTTTCATCTCATCGCCGTCCAGCACCACCAGGGTAGGCGCCTGCAGGATACCAAAGCGGGCCGCCATATCAGGATGAGCCTCCGCGTCGATCACTTCATACTCCTCCCCTTCCAGCATCTGCTTTGCGATTTTACAGTTGGGGCAGGCACTGGTGGTGAACAGGTACTTGGTACTGCCTTCCACGGAAGCCTCCGTCGTCTCTTCCATGTTCGCCTGCTCTTTGCCGGTTTTCTCCGGCTGCAAGCCGTCTTTTTTCAGCACAGAGGTCTCCGGCTGATATACCGTCCTGTTTTTGTATTCCTGCAGCTTGCCGTCGTTCCAGTTCTGAACGGGACGGTAGTAACCGGTGATCCGGCTGTAAACCTCCGCCGGATGGCCGCATACAGGGCAGGTAAAGTGTTCGCCGGCGATGTAACCGTGATCACTGCACACAGAATAGGTCGGTGACAGCGTGTAGTAGGGCAGACGGTAGTTCTCGGCGATCTTTCGCACCAGAGAAGCGGCCGCTTTCCAGTCGGGCAGCTTCTCGCCCAGGAATGCATGGAATACCGTTCCCGAGGTATACAGCGTCTGCAGCTCGTCCTGGATATCCAGCGCGTCGAAGATATCCGAGGTATAATCCACCGGAAGGTGGGAGCTGTTGGTATAGTAGGGCGTATCCCCATCCTTGCCCGCCGTCTTGATATCCGGCCATTTGGCCCGGTCGTGTTTTGCCAGGCGGTAAGAAGTGGATTCCGCCGGCGTCGCCTCCAGATTATACAGTTCTCCGTATTCCTCCTGATAATCAGAAAGCCGGTCTCTCATATGATTCAGCACATCTTTCGAGAACTTCTGGGTGCGCGCATCGGTCATATCGCCGCCCAGCCATCTGGCGTTCAGACCCGCTTCGTTCATGCCGATCAGGCCGATGGTGGAGAAATGGTTGTCAAAGCTTCCCAGATACCGTTTGGTGTAGGGATAAAGTCCTCCATCCAGCAGCTTGGTGATCACCTCTCTCTTCACATGGAGGGAACGGGCGGAAAGATCCATCAGACGGTCCAGCCGCCGGTAAAAATCCTTCTCGTCTTTTGCCAGGTAAGCGATACGGGGCATATTGATGGTCACCACGCCCACGGAACCGGTGCTCTCGCCGGAACCGAAATAGCCGCCGGTTTTCTTTCTCAGTTCGCGCAGATCCAGACGCAGACGGCAGCACATACTCCGCACATCGCTGGGCTGCATATCACTGTTGATATAGTTGGAAAAGTACGGCGTGCCGTATTTTGCTGTCATCTCAAAAAGCAGACGGTTATTCTCCGTGTCGGACCAGTCGAAATCGGAAGTGATGGAATAGGTAGGAATCGGATACTGGAATCCCCGTCCGTTGGCATCCCCTTCGATCATGGTCTCGATAAAGGCCTTGTTGATCATATCCATCTCTTCTTTGCAGTCTTTATATTTAAAGTCCATCTCTTTGCCGCCCACGATGGCCGGAAGTTCCGCCAGATCGTCGGGAACTGTCCAGTCCAAAGTGATATTGGAAAAAGGAGCCTGGGTTCCCCACCGACTGGGTGTATTGACGCCGTAGATGAAGGATTCGATACACTTTTTCACCTCCGGATACGTCAGATGATCCGTCTTGACAAAGGGCGCCAGATACGTATCAAATGACGAAAAAGCCTGGGCCCCCGCCCACTCGTTCTGCATGATGCCAAGGAAGTTCACCATCTGGTTGCACAGTACGCTTAAATGTTTCGCCGGGGAGGAAGTGATCTTCCCCTTGATGCCTCCCAGCCCTTCCTGGATCAGCTGTTTTAAGGACCATCCGGCACAGTAGCCGGTCAGCATGGACAGGTCGTGGATATGGATATCCGCATTTCTGTGGGCGTCTGCGATCTCCGGATCGTAGACCTCCGACAGCCAGTAATTGGCAGTGACCGCGCCGCTGTTGCTTAAGATCAGCCCGCCCACGGAATAGGTGACCGTGGAATTCTCCTTGACTCTCCAGTCTTCCACTTTCACATAGCTGTCCACGATTTCCTTGTAATCCAGGATGGTGGACTTCATGTTTCTGATCTTTTCCCTTTGTTTCCGGTATAATATATAGGCCTTTGCCACGTCGGCATAGCCGCACTGAATCAGGACGTTCTCCACGCTGTCCTGAATATCTTCCACATTAATCTTATTGTCTGTTATCTTTTCCTGAAAATCGGAAGTCACACGCAGGCTGATCATCTCCAGCATATCCGTGCTGTACTGCTTCTCCATGGCTTCAAACGCCTTGCGTACGGCCTCTGTGATCTTTGCCAGTTCAAACTCCACAACGGCTCCGTCCCGTTTTTCTACATTGAACATATTCTCTTTTGCCTCCTCCTGTATAATATCGCCGCTATGGTTAATCATAACAGAAGCTGAAACTTCCGTCAACAGCCAAAATACCATATCTTGTGGGCAAAAAGAAAGAAAACCCCATAATTAGGGGCTTTCTCACACTTTCCCAAATATTTCCACCGGCACGTACGCTTTCACCGCGATGCCCTCCGGCAGGTACTCCTCCTCCAGGATCTGCCCTCTGGTGCGGATCAGAGAAATGGCGCCGGCCCTGTCATAGCCGTAAGTCCGCTCGATATAGATCTGCTCCTCCTGCAGGATATGGGCCAGTTCTTCTTTCAGCTTGTCCAGGCCCAGCCCTGTCTTGGCCGAGGTGCGGATGATCACATCCGCCCGTTCATCCCGCAGCACCTCCGGGCAGTCCACCTGATCCTGTTTGTTAAACAGGGTGATCATTTTTTTGCCTTCCACGCCCAGCTGGCGCAGCGTCTCATAGACCACATCCATCTGCTCGTCCATCTGAGGATTGGATCCGTCCACCACATGAATAATCACATCGGCATACCTGGCTTCCTCCAGCGTGCTTTTAAAAGCTTCCACCAGATGGTGGGGCAGCTTGCGGATAAATCCCACAGTATCCGTCAGCAGCATCTGCTGACCGCCGGGCAGTTCCAGCATCCTGGTGGTGGGATCCAGGGTGGCAAACAGCTTGTCCTCTTCCATCACCTGGGATCCGGTGAGGGCGTTTAACAGCGTAGACTTTCCTGCGTTCGTATAACCCACGATGGCCGCCACTTTCTGATTACCCTTGATTCTCCTGCCCCGCAGCAGTTCCTGGTGGCGGTGTACCTCCTCCAGCTCCCGCTTCAGCTGAGAGATCCGGCCGTGGATCACCCGCCGGTCTACCTCCAGCTTTTTCTCGCCCGGCCCCCTGGTGCCGATACCGCCGCCCAGCCTGGAAAGGGAACGGCGAAGACCCACCAGCCTGGCGGCCCGGTATTTCAGCTGAGCCAGCTCCACCTGCAGCTTTCCTTCCTTGGTGGCTGCCCGCCCGGCAAAGATATCCAGGATCACCAGCGTCCGGTCCATCACTTTACATTCCAGCTCCTCTTCCAGGACGGCATACTGGGCCGGCGACAGTTCATCGTCGCAGACGATGCCGGTGGCGTCCAGCGTATAGAGCAGTTCCCGCAGCTCCTCCAGCTTGCCCGGCCCCACATAGCTGGCCGGATGGATGCTCTCTCTTTTCTGGATCACTTTCCCCACAGTCACCGCTCCCGCCGTATCCACCAGTTCCTCCAGCTCCCGCAGCGATTTCACCTCATCTTCCCGGCTGTCCTGGATCCCCACAAGGATCACACGTTCCTCCACACTTTTCGATTCGAACAGCTGCATAACCATTCCCCCTGCATCTCATCCCCCGCCGTTTTTCTAGCGGGTGCTTAAAAACTCGTTCTCCCGCAGCGCTTCCTCATCGTCCGGATACTGTTCCAGATAGGATGCCATCTTCTCCTTGGCCGTCTCAAAATCCAGCTGATACTCATAGGCGACGATCTCGTTGAACAGCAGACTCTGCTGCTCTTCCTCGTCCTTACAGGCCAGACCGTTTTTGATGTTTTCCAGCGCTTCTTCGTAACGTCCCTCATAGATATCGCACAGCGCCAGTCCATTGTAAGCCTTGGCGTCGTTTTCCCCATCCTGGAGATATTCCTGATACATGCCTCTGGCGCTGGCCGCGTCCTCCATGGCCAGGTAAACCTTGCCCAGTATCAGCACCGCCTCGTCGTCCCCCTCCTGGATGGCCCGGGTCAGCTCTTCCCTCGCGCTGTCATAATCCTTCATTTCATAGTAGACTCTTCCGCGGGAACTGTAATCCTGCGCTTCCTTCGGCTTGATTTCCAAAGCGCGGTCCAGATAAGCTTCCCCTTCCATATCCTGATCCGCATCCTGATAGGATTCCCAGATCCGCAGATACATATCGTAGTCCCGGCTGTCCGCCACGGCGGCGTCAAAGTCCGCTGCCGCTTTTTCCGGCTCTCCAAGCTTCAGGTACACCGTTCCGCGGCGGAAATATACTTCCGGATCTTTCTTCAGCTTCAGCATATCTGTATAAACCTGGGCCGCTTCGTCATATTCCCCGTAATCCATGCGGGCTTTGGCCAGATAATACATCACATCCGTCTCAAACTCCACGTTGGTATTGTCCAGCGCGTTCAGACTCCGGGAAAGGGCCGCGATGGCCGCCGCTTCGTCTCCCAGGTTCAGCTGGCTGATGCCAAGCCCCCGGTAGGATTCCGGCAGTCTTTCTTCCATCTCGATGGCCTCGTTGAAATAAGTCGCCGCCTCTTCATAATCTCCCTTTTCCAGCAGCGCCGCTCCCTCTTCATAATAATTCGTTTTGGAAAAACCGCCGCACCCTGTCAGTAACAGGACGCCCAGCAGCATCCAGCATACTTTCCTCATTTGCAGTCCCTCTTACTTCTTCTTATCCCCGGTCAGCCCACGATCAGGCCTTCCTGATCCATCACCGCGATCACCTGTTCCACGCATTCTTTACAGATCTCATCCTGCTGCGCTTCCACCATGACGCGGATCACCGGCTCGGTTCCGCTCTCTCTTACCAGGATCCTGCCTTCGTCGCCCAGACGGTCCGCCACTTCCTGCACGGCCTTTTGTACCGCCTCGTTGGCTTTTGCTTTCTCCTTGCTGGCCACACGGACGTTTTTCAGCATCTGGGGATAGATCACCACCTCGGAGGCCAGTACTCCCAGGGGCAGTTTTTTCTCCAGAATCACCTCCATGATCATCAAAGAGGTGAGGATCCCGTCGCCCGTGGTGGCATGTTTGCCAAAGATGATATGCCCCGACTGTTCCCCACCCAGGCTGTGGCCGTTTGTCATCATATTTTCGCAGACGTATTTGTCGCCCACCGCCGTCTTTTCATAACGGATCCCCGCCCGGTCGCAGGCTTTGTAAAGTCCCAGGTTGGACATTACCGTGGTGACGATGGTATCGTTGTCCAGGCGTCCCTGTTCCTTCATATATTTCCCGCAGACATAGAGGATCAGATCCCCGTTTATCACCTTTCCGTTCTCATCCACGGCGATACAGCGGTCTGCGTCTCCGTCATAGGCGAATCCCACGTCCAGATGCTTCTCCCGCACAAACTGCTGCAGTTTCTCGATGTGGGTGGAACCGCAGTCCCGGTTGATGTTGGTTCCGTCCGGCTCATTGTGGATCACGTACGTCTTGGCTCCCAGCGCGTCGAACACACTTTTGGCGATGGAGGAAGCGCTGCCGTTGGAACAGTCCAGCCCCACCCTCTTTCCTTTAAACGAACGGGTGGCGATGGAAATCAGATAGCCGATGTAGCGGTTCCTGCCCGCTGAGAAATCCACCGTGCGCCCGATATTTTCCCGCAGCGCAAAGGGAATCTTCGGTTTTTCATCGTCGATATACCTTTCGATCTGCTCCTCCACAGAAGCCTCCAGCTTCTGCCCCATGCCGTTGATGATCTTGATCCCGTTGTCATAGAAAGGATTGTGACTGGCGGAAATCATGATGCCGCAGTCGAAGTTTTCCGTACGCACCACATAAGATACGCTGGGAGTGGTGGTCACGTGCAGCAGATAGACGTCCGCACCCGAGGCCGTCAGCCCCGCCACCAGAGAATACTCAAACATGTAGCTGCTTCTTCTGGTATCCTTTCCGATCACCACCTGGGCTTTATGATCCTGCCCGTAGTACCATCCCAGAAAACGCCCCACTTTATAGGCATGCTCCACCGTCAGATCGATATTGGCCTCGCCGCGAAATCCGTCTGTTCCAAAATATTTACCCATGCTTTTCTCCTTACTGCTGAAATAATTTTTCCTGATAAACGCCCTGCTGGATCAATTTGCGGATCGCCTGCACCACGGCTTCCTTATCCTCCTGATAAGTGACGCCGAACCAGCGGGCGTCGGTATCGATCACCTTCACCCGGGCGCGGCCCTCCTGGATCAGCCCGTCGATGATGGTGGGGAGAAGGTACTCCGCTTTTTGTTCCTCTTCCGGCGTCAGATTCTTCAAAAACCTGACAAATCCCGTCTCCAGCTCCTGCAGAAATGCCGGCGTCAGCCCCCACATATTCATGGACACCTTGGAATTTACATCCACCGGCGTCAGTCCGCCGGGGCCCTCCACCGCTGCTCCGTCCAAAGTCTTTACGATATTTTTCGTCTCGCGGATGCCGGTCAGCCGGCCGCTGCCGTCCATCTGGCAGATGCCCCTGGTCACGCCGCCGTTGTCGCTTAAGGTATTCCCCAGGGTGAATCCGGCCATGCAGACAGGGATCTGATCTTCCCGCTCGCCCGTCTCCCGCACCAGATATTCGTGAAGCCTCACGTAAGGCTCCTTGCCGTAATAATCGTCTGCATTGATCACCACAAAGGGCTCCTCAAGAAGGTCTTTGCAGCAAAGCACCGCCTGGCCTGTCCCCCAGGGTTTCGTCCGGCCTTTTGGCTTTACAAAGCCCTCCGGCAGATCCTCCAGCGCCTGAAACGCATACTGTACCTGCGTCAGCTTTTCGATCCGGTTTCCGATGATCCTGCGAAAGTCCTCTTCCAGATCCTTTCGTATGATAAATACCACCTTGTCAAACCCGGCTTCCAGTGCGTCATGGATGGAATAGTCCATGATAATCTCTCCGTTTGGCCCCACCGGCTCCAGCTGTTTGATCCCTTTGCCAAACCGGCTGCCGATGCCTGCCGCCATGATTACCAGCGCTGTTTTCTTCATCCCTCGTATCCTCCGCTATCTTTATTTCAGACTGTTATGTCTCTTCCTGCAGTCTGCTCAGTTTGGCTGCCTGGTCTGCAGCGATCAGGCTGTCGATGATCTCGTCCAGATCTCCGTTCAGAATGTCGTCCAGCCGGTGAAGCGTCAGTTTGATCCGGTGATCCGTCACCCTTCCCTGGGGGAAATTATAGGTACGGATCTTCTCCGAACGGTCTCCCGTTCCCACCTGGCTCCTTCGCAGCTGCGCCTCTTCGTCATGCTGCTTTTCCAGCTCCATCTCGTACAGCCGCGCCCGCAGCACCTTCAGCGCTTTTTCTTTATTTTTCAGCTGGGATTTTTCATCCTGGCAGGAAATCACAATACCCGTGGGAATATGGGTCAGCCGCACCGCCGAGTCGGTGGTATTGACACACTGCCCGCCGTTTCCCGACGCGCGGAACACATCGAATTTGCAGTCGTTCATATCCAGCTGGAAGTCGATCTCCTCCGCCTCCGGCATGATGGCCACCGTGATGGTGGACGTATGGATCCGGCCGCTGGACTCCGTCTCCGGCACCCGCTGCACCCGGTGCACGCCGCTTTCGTACTTCAGACGGGAATAGGCGCCCTGACCGTTGATCATAAAGGTAACCTCTTTAAAACCGCCGTTTCCGTTCTCATTGAGGCTGATCAGTTCCGTCTTCCAACGGTGGGATTCCGCATATTTCACATACATCCGGTAAACGTCCGCGGCAAACAGCGCAGCCTCGTCCCCGCCGGCTCCGCCCCGGATCTCTACGATGACGTTTTTATTGTCGTTTGGGTCTTTGGGCAGCAGCAGTACCTTCAGCTCATGCTCCAGCTCCTCGATGCGTTTTTTGGAAGAAGACAGCTCTTCCTTTAACATTTCCCGCATCTCCTCATCCGATTCGCTCTCCAGCATGGACAGACTGTCCTCCACCGTCTGTTTACAGTTTTTATATTCTTTGTAGGCGTCCACAATGGGCTGCAGGTCGCTCTGCTCCTTCATCAGCTTCTGGAACCGTCCCGAGTCCCCCGCCACATTGGGTTCATTTAACTCATTTAAGATTTCATCAAACCGGATCAGAAGATCCTCCAGCTTGTCAAACATGAATCTTTCCTCCTGTTATGGTTTCTTTTCCTCAAAAGGGATTTTCAGCCCAGACCGTCCGGTCCAGTCCCGCCAGATCCTGCAGGGTTTCCGTCCTTATGAAGCCCTGCCTGCGCAGCAGTTCCTCCACCGCTTCCCGCTGGTCGTATCCGATTTCCAGTCCCAGCCAGCCGCCCGGCTTTAAAAAATCCCGGGCGTCTTTTATGATCCTCCGGTAAAAGTCCAGACCGTCCGCCCCGCCGTCCAGCGCCAGGAGCGGTTCAAAGCCGCGCACCTCTTCCATCAGCCCCGGGATCTTTCCGGAAGCGATGTAGGGCGGATTGGAAACGATCATATCAAAAACGCCTTCGATCCCCTCGAACAGATCGCTTCTGCAAAAATCCGACTCCAGCCCCAGACTGTCCCGGTTCCTTTTGGCCACCGCAAGCGCCGCCGCGGAGATGTCCGCTCCCAGCCCCCGGATACCCGGTGCCAGCTTTTCAAGGCTTAAAATAATGCACCCGGAACCGGTGCAAAGATCCAGCGCCCGGTCTCCTTCTTTCAGCCGCGAAAGAGCCGACTCCACCAGCGTCTCCGTATCCTGCCTGGGAATCAGCACCTGATCGTTCACCTGAAAGGTAAGGCCCATGAAATCACAGGTTCCCGTCAGATGCTGCAGCGGGATATGACTCCCCCGCTTCTGCAGCAGATCCCGATATCGTTCTTCGTCTTTTTGTTCTATTATATCATCCGAGTGGAGGAAATAATAGTTCCTGTCGATCCCCCACACATATTCCATCAGATACCAGGCGTCCCCGCCGCTGTTTTCGATCTGCCGGTCGGCCAGATATTTCTTCCCATATCGCAAAGCCGACGCATAGGTATTCATGGCCGATTCTCCCGCAGGTACGCCTTCCAGTCGAAGACCGCCTCCACAGCGGCGATAGCCACCTCCACCATGGATTCATCCGGCTCCCTTGTCGTCAGCCGCTGCAGCGCCAGGCCCGGCTTGCTCAAAAGATTGACGAACCGGTTGTCGCTGCTGCCCGCCAGACGGATGATCTCATAGGATACGCCGGCGATCACGGGAACCAGCAGCAGACGCACCACCACCCGCAGCCAGGGAGAGGACACTCTTATAAATAAGAAAAAAATAATACTGACGATCATCACAAACAGCAAAAAGCTGGTGCCGCACCGCTTATGCTCTCTGGAACTTTTCATCACGTTTTCCACCGTCAGATCCAGCCCGTGCTCCACACAGTTGATGCATTTATGTTCGGCTCCGTGGTACATGAACACCCGCTGGATATCCTTCATCCGGGAGATCAGCGCGATATAGCCCAGGAAGATTACCAGACGCACGCAGGCCTCCGCGATGGCGATCAGAGACTCCGAGTCCGTCACACGGCGCAGAAAACTGGCGATAAAGTAGGGCAGCATGATGAAAATGGCCACGGAAAGCACGATGGAAACCGCCACCGTCATCCCCATCAGCAGGTTATCCTGCTTTTGCTTCTTTTGCTCCGCCTCTTCTTTTTCTTTTTGGGACAGAACGGGGGCCTCCCTGGCCCCCTCTTCCTCCTCTTCAAAAAAGCTGGCGGAATATGTCAGACACTTCATCCCCACCACCAGCGATTCGATGAAATTAAACACGCCGCGCACGATGGGCGTACGTTTCAGCGCCTCGCTTTTCACCAGACTCTTGTAGGGCTGCGTTTTCACTTCGATCTCTCCGTCCGGTCTGCGCACCGCCACCGAATACACATCTTTGTGGCGCATCATAATGCCTTCCAGTACTGCCTGTCCGCCGATATTCGATGATTTCATACCTTACATCCTTTTTTCTTTTTATTAGAAAAATAGGTTGAGATTGTATCAATCTCAACCTGTTTTCACGCTTCTTATTAGTTGTTGCCGATTCCGTATTTCTTATTGAACTTATCGATACGTCCACGCGCTGCGGCAGCTTTCTGCTGGCCAGTGTAGAACGGATGGCATTTGGAACAGATTTCCACATGGATATCTTCTTTGGTAGAACCTGTGGTAAATGTGTTTCCGCAGTTGCAGGTTACCGTTGCCTGATAATAATTCGGATGGATTCCTTCTTTCATCTTTTTCACCTCTTCTATCTGTTATTCCTCATATTAAATCAATTTAAGATTTCCCTTTTAAACAGCTTTTGAATTATATCACATTTACTCTGTGATTGCAAGCGCTTTACAGGAATTTTTGTTTTTTCACCATCTGAACGAATTCCTGATTGTTTTTCGTCCTGGCGAACATGTTCAGGATATTTTCCACCGCCTCGTCCGACTTCATGCCGTTTAACGCTTTTCGCATGATGTAGGTCGCTTCCTGCTCGTCCTCCGTCAGCAGCAGATCGTCCCGCCGGGTACCGGATTTTCCGATATCGATGGCCGGGAATACCCGCTTCTCCTGCAGCTTGCGGTCCAGCACCAGTTCCATGTTGCCGGTGCCTTTGAATTCCTCATAGACCACATCGTCCATCTTGCTGCCTGTGTCCACCAGCGCCGTGGCCAGGATGGTCAGGCTGCCGCCCTCCCGCATATTCCGAGCCGCGCCGAAGAACCGTTTGGGCATGTGCAGCGCCGCCGGATCCAGACCGCCGGACAGCGTCCTGCCGCTGGGCGGAACCGTCAGGTTGTAAGCCCTGGCCAGACGGGTGATGCTGTCGATGAAGATGGTCACATCCTTTTTATGCTCCACCAGACGTTTGGCTCTCTCGATCACCATCTCCGACACTCGTTTATGATGCTCCGGAAGCTCGTCGAAGGTGGAGTAAATCACCTCCACGTTGTCCCCGCGGATGGCTTCTTTGATATCCGTCACCTCCTCGGGACGCTCATCGATCAGCAGGATGATCAGATGCATCTCCGGATTGTTTCGCAGAATGGACTTGGCCGCATCCTTCAAAAGGGTGGTCTTTCCGGCTTTTGGCGGCGACACGATCATGCCCCTTTGTCCCTTTCCGACGGGACTGACCAGATCCACGATACGCATGGCAAGACTTCCGCCGGGGCGCTCCAGACGCAGCCGCTTATCGGGGAAAATCGGCGTCATATCTTCAAAATTACATCTTTTCGTACTCTCGTTGGGGGAAAATCCATTGATTTTTGTCACATAAAGCAGTGCGCTGAACTTTTCGTTCTGAGATTTAATCCGGGTATTGCCCTGCAGGATGTCTCCTGTCTTCAGGTTGAACCGACGGATCTGGGATGGGGAAACGTACACGTCATTTTCACCGGGAAGGTAATTCTCACAGCGGATGAATCCGTATCCGTCCGCCATCACTTCCAGGATACCGCAGGCGGTCTCGCCGCTGTCCAGCTGACTGTAGTCCGTCTTGGGCTTTTCTTCTCTGGCCTCCAGACGTTCCTGCTGGCTCTCTCTTTCCTGCTCTTCCGTCTCCTGACGTTCTTTTTCGTCTTCCTTTAACATCAGCTCGATCAATTCACTTTTTTTCAGGGTTGAAATTCCCTTCAGCCCCCGGCGCTTTGCCGCGTCCCGCAGCACGCCTACCTGTAATGTTTCATATTTTTCTCTCATTGATTCCATATAGATACCTCATACTTTACAGATTGCCTGTACATATGGATAAGTATACCAAATAGTTGTCCAGTGCACAATATCCTATTTATATCTCCCGCCCGCCTGGTACAATCGGCTCCTCCCAGACGACCTGCTCTCCGCTTAAAATCCTGGCGGGATTTTCTTCCAGCAAAAGCCAGGGACATCCGCTTCCATACCGTCTCTCCAGCAGACGCGCCAGTTCATCCATGGCAGTGGTGCGCACCAGCGGACTGTGGGCGTCCGAAGCCGC
This sequence comes from Candidatus Ruminococcus avistercoris, assembly GCA_019120315.1. Taxonomy (GTDB): domain Bacteria; phylum Bacillota; class Clostridia; order Lachnospirales; family Lachnospiraceae; genus Ruminococcus_G; species Ruminococcus_G avistercoris. The sequence continues at coordinate 13,804 of DWVJ01000045.1, read as the reverse complement.
CAGAGAAACCAGCCTGTGACGCAGCAGCGAATCCGCAGTACGTTTTACCCGCTCCCCGAACCGCCCCAGGATACTGCCTTTGTTCATCTGGATCACCGCCCCCATCCGGTACCATTCATAGACATGCTCCGGAGTCCGCTGGACACAGCGGTACCGCTCCGGGTGGGCCAGGATCGGAATATACCCCTCCTCCAAAAGCCGGTCCGCCGTACGGTAGACCAAAAAGGCCTCCGTATCCATGGCGAACTCCACCAGGGGATAGCGGGTTTTATTGATTGTCAAAAGCTCTCCCCTTCGCAGCCTGCCGGCAAGGTCCTCCCCTGCGAAAATCTCCATGCCGCTTGCCAGCTGCAGCGGTATCTTTTCCTGCTCCAGCAGCCGGCGAAAGGTTTCAAATTGCCGCTTATACCGCCCTGCCCAGGCGGAAAGATCCTGTCCCGGGATATTGCTGTGAGCGGTGGCCGCCAGGATCCTGGTCCCGGTTTCCGCCGCCGTCTGCGCCATCTCCAGCGCGTCCTCCCAGGAGGACGCCCCGTCGTCCAGTCCCGGAAGGATATGGGTATGCAAATCGATCATCCCGCACCTCCTGTCACCGTCACTTCCAGTACCGCCTCCGCCCTCTGGGTGCCGTCCACCGAAGTCAGAGCGTACACCGCCGTATAATTTCCCGGCTTCGCCGTGTTGACCGTACTGGAAACCTGCACCCGGTCCGCGATACTGCCAAAGGAGGGATCCTGGGCCTCCTGCAGATAATCCATTGGATAAAACTCACTGCCTGCCGGGATCTCGATCCGTTCTTCCCTCAGGGCAAGGGTCAGATCCTGCACCTCGCCCGAAATACGGGCCTGCACCGTCTCCTGCGCATGATCCAGATAAGCGTTGTCCAGGGAAAAGGTGATCTCGTAGACGCCCTTGGAAAGCTTCCTGCGCTGCCATGCGACCTGATCCGTGATATCCATACCGAATCCGTCTGTGCCGCGAAGCTGCCCCCGCTCTTTTAGCAAAGGGATCAGATCTGGCAGATCCTCCGCCTGCAGATCCAAAGGAGACGCCGCTTCGATCTTTGGCCCCTGGTAATCCTCCAGCACCAGCGTCCGCTCTCCGGTCGCTTTTTCTCCCTCCGAAGAAAATACCGTATAGCGGATTTTCTTTCTGCCGATGCCGCCTTCTGCGGTGATCAGCGCATCCACCCGGTCTGTCAGATCATTTCCCCTATCATCCTTCGCTGTCACCCCTTCCATCAGATCCAGGGCGCCGCTGCCGTCGTAGACCAGCTCCTTTGACTGAAAGATCAGCCGCACCGTCTGCTTTTCCTCTTTTTCCTCCCCGGCTCCATCCCCCTGCTCCCGGCTCCAGGCCAGCAGAAGGAGCAGCGCCAGCAAAAGCGCGGCCCCTGCGCCGATCCCGGTGAAAAAAATCCGTCTCATCTTCGTCCTTTATCCCTGTCCCTTTTCCTCTCCATAGCCATAATGGCCGTAATAACCGTATCCGTAACGGCCGTATCCGTAACGGCCGTAACCGTAGTAGCCGTACCTGCCCTTATGCAGCGGCACACCGTTGAAAGCGTAACCGAAAATGGGCGTCCCGCTCTCCTCCAGGCCGGCGATTCCATCCAGGATCCTTCTTTTTTGCACGAAATCATGACGGATCACGTAGAGGATCCCGTCGGCATACTCGGCCAGCAAAGCGGCGTCCTCGAACATTTCCGCCGGCGGTGTGTCCAGGATCACCAGATCATAGACCGAGCGCACCTGTTCCAGCGTTTCCCTCAGTCGGGGATGATTCAGCGCCGCCGTTACCCTGCGCACGGGGAGATTTCCGCACAGAAAATGGATACCGCTTTGGGGATCCTTCTCCACCGCCTGCCTTAGCTCCGTCTTGCCCCGAATCACACTGTAAAGGCCGTCCCCCTCCTGATCCGACAGCAGTCTGCGGTCCACCTGCTTTCTCAGATCCGCATCGATGAGGAGAACGCTCTTCCCGTGGGCCGCCGCCGCATAGGCCAGGTTCACCGCCATCGTGGATTTCCCTTCTCCGGATACGGTGCTGGTCACCAGCAGCATCTTTCCTTCCCGTTCCGCCAGCTCCCGCTCCGCCTTCAGCTCGATGCTTAAAATATTTTCCTTAAACCGGGCTGACAGGTTCTTGTCCAGGATAGACAGCTTTCTTGCCGTCTGCTTTCTCCTGGCTTTGGCCTTCAGTTCGGGAATATTGCCAAGGCAGGTCAGATTCATCACCGCCTTCAGTTCGTCCGGCGTCTGTACCGTCTTGCGAAAGAAAGCGTAAAGGGCGATGAAAAACAGCCCCGCCGCCGCCCCGATCAGCGCTCCCTTTATCACCTTTCTGGTATAGCTGGGCTTATTATAGGGTTCTGTGGGCTCCGCGGGCACGTTGATCATGTTAAATTTCGTATCGCCGATGACGAACCGGGATACCTCCGGGTAAACCCGTATGGCCGATTCCAGTATCTCCTTCGCATCTTTGGGATCGCTGCTGGTCACCGTCATGGTGATCAGGTTGGAATCGGATACCGCCTGAGCCGAGATACTGCCGTTGATGCTCTCCACGCCCAGATCCGCCTTGATGGCGTTGGTCAGCAGGCTGCTGCTTAAGATGTAGGGAAAGGTCTTGGCCAGCTGTCCCGCCGTGGAACTGTCGTAATAAAAATTGTAGCTGCCTGTGCCGACATTGTCCTCATTTCCTCCGGTCATGACCGTAAAGGACGCCTCCGAACGGTACATGGGCGTATAGAAGCGGGAGTTTTTTACGTAAAGAACCGCGCTTCCTATCAAGGCCAGGAGGATCACCAGCCACCAGAATCGGGTCAGTCCTTTGAGGAAGTTCCACAAAAGAGTCCCCAGATCGATCTCCATCTCTTCCTGGCGTTCCATTCTTTCTTCCATCTGTTACTCCTCTCTTTCCCTGTGTCTGTGTCCGTGGTATCCATAGTAACGGTACTCATGGCCGGGCGCAAACAGCTGTTCCCGGTGAAAGGCGTTGAGCACAAAGCCGGAAAAATCCGCGCCCGATTGCCGGATATTGTCCGCCGCGTCGTTGATGGCCCGCACATCCGTCCAGTCCTGGCGCACCACCATCAGCACCGTATCGGTCATCTTCATCAGCAGCTGGGTATCGCTGGCCAGGGAGGTGGGCGAGGAATCCAGGATAATGTAATCCATCACCTTGCGCCCGCTGGACAAAAGCCGCCTCATGTTTTCCGAGTCCAGATATTTCACCGAATTATGCACACCGTATTTCTGAAAGGCCCGGTACAGCCCCAACTCTTTCTCATAGAACATCACCTGATTCAGATGTACCTTCCCCTCCAGATAATCTGTCAGACTGCTCTGGGTATTGTCCGGCCGGCCGAAGATCTTATACTGAGCCGGTTTTTTCAGATCGCTGTCGATCAGCAGCACCTTTTTCCCTTTCTCCGCCAGAGCAAGAGCCACGTTGGCAGCGATGGAGGATTTCCCTTCATTTTCTGACACGCTGCTGACCATGAGCACCTGCTGATCTTTCCGCCGCATGCGGTGATCCAGCTGGGTGGCCAGCTTACGCACCGACTCCACATATCCTGCGCTGGTCAGGGCGGAGGTGATGAGGATGGAATGGTTCTTACGCTGCAGCAAACCCTTTACGGTCTTGCTTTTTCTCTCATAGGGTACGGTCTCCAGCACCCGGCCGTCCAGATTCCTCCTGGCGCCCGCTTTTGTCTTTACAGTAAAGCGCAGTACGGAAACCAGTACGATGAGGCATATGGCCAATCCGGCCGCTCCTGCCATCCCCAGCTTACGGATCCGGGACAGGTTCAGCACATTGGAGGGCGAAGTCGGCACGGTGGGTTCCTGTACCATCCGCAGCACGGCGTTGGAAAAAAGGTAATCCGACACACTGTCGTAATTTTCTATGGCAGACTGGATGATCAGGTAAGCCTGCCGGGGATTGACCGAGGTCACGCTTAAGGTGATCAGATTGGTCTCCTCGATGATGGCAGAGGAAATCTCTCCCTCGATGCTCTCCTGCCCCAGATCCTCCGCGATGCGCTCCCGCAGCACGTTACTGTCGAACACTTCGCTGAAGACGCCGGCCATCTGATTGGTCAGCGTCAGCGAGGAATAGGCGTTGCTGCTGCTTCCCCTGGCGCTGACCGCCAGGGTAGCCGTGGCCGTATACTCCGGCACATAGATCAGCCCTTCCACGCCGGTGACCGCAAACCAGGCCGTCACTGCCGCCAGCAGAATCACCCAGATATTCTTTACCACATCCCGGAGGATACTGAACAGACTGATCTCATCCAGATTAAATTCTTTCATTTCTCCCATGGTATCTCTCCTTTATTCCCGCACGATTACCGTCAGCCAGGTCTCTCCCGTAAGGCCTTGGCTGCTGACTGCCTGATAATGGATCTCGTAGCATCCGGCCGCCTGGGTATTCACCTGGGATTCCACCGTCAGCTGCGGATCATCCACCGGACTGCCGTCGGCGTCAGCGATCCGCTCCACATAGCTGTTCGGATCGATCTCCTCTCCCACGCCGAGATAGACGATGGGTGTGGTCAGTTGGATTTCCAGGGCCGCGTTGGAACCTTCCACCACATGAACCGGCAGCTGTTCCTGCTCCACATCCCCGAAGCTGTTGGACACCTCCGCCGTGATGGTATAGTCGCCTGCCGTCTGGTAGTCCACGTCGCTGTCCACCAGCCTTACCATAGAAGACAGATCTTTGTCCAGCACATCGTCGGCGCCCACGAGCGTGATGGCGCTCTCGCCCATCCCCTCCCGGAACACCAGCGGTTCGCTTAAGGTAAACCGCGGGGAACGGTAATCCAAAAACCGCACCTGCCGGGTCAGTGTGGCCGGCTGGTTGGCAGAGTCAAACACCACATAAGTGACGCTGCAAAGTCCCGGCTCCACGAACTGGGAAAAGCTGCCCACGATGATCTGATCCGTCAGATCTCCGTCTTTTTCATCCTCCGCCGTCAGCCCTTCCAGAAGCTGCTCTTCCTCATACTGACAGGGAACCTCCAGCACCTTGCGGTCGCTGGTAATCTGCGGTCTGGTGGGATCCGCCTGCTGCTTCTCCCTGATCCAGGAGGCGCCATAAAGCCCCAGACTGGCGACAAACAGTATTATGACTGCAATTCTGACATATTTCATCTTCTACCTCTTTTCTTTCCTGCTGCCGCTGCAGCATACCATCCTTAAAATTCCTCCAGAAACTGCCGGATTCCTTCTTCGTCCACTTCCAGGATACCGCCCTCCTGGATCTTATAGACCCGGCTGCACATGGAAAACACACTGGGCCGGTGAGCCGCTACGATCACCGTCCGGTGCGGCTCCTTGCGGATGATCCGCCGCAGTACCCGGCGCTCCGTAGCCACATCCAGGGCGCTGGTGGCCTCGTCCAGGATCATCACCGGCGCATCCGCCAGCAGCGCCCTGGCGATGGAGAGGCGCTGTTTCTGTCCTTCTGAAAAGCGGGTTCCCCGTTCCCTCACCTGGGTTTCCAGGCCGTCCTCCAGCTTCTGTACAAACTCCCAAGCACAGGCCGCCTCCAGGGCGGCGATAATCTCCCCGTCGGAAGCTTCCGGCTTCACCATGCGCATATTTTCAGCGATGGTGCCGGAAAACAGCGTGTTCCCCTGGGGAATATAGCTGAACAGACATCGGGTGGATGAGGACGCCCGCAGCGTCTGCCCGCCGGGATTTCCCACGGTGATCCTGCCCTTCTGGGGATGATACAGCCCCAGCAGCAGATTCAGCGTAGTGGTCTTTCCCTGACCGGAGGGCCCGATCAGCGCCACGATCTCCCCCGGCTCCGCCCGGAAGGAAGCCTTTCGGTAGATCCATTTTTCTTCTTCGTAGGCGAAATCCACATCATCCATGCGAACGCAGACGCCACGTTCCTTTCCTTTTTCCTTGATGATGTTCGCTTCTTCGCCATCATCCAATGATTCCCGCGGTAAGTTTACCACTTCCATGATGCGCTCTGCACTGACGCAGGCCCGCACTGCAGAAGGCATCAAACTTAAAATAGAACTGAAGGATCCGCGCAGAGAACCGGCCATGGAGACAAACATGGTCATGGTGCCGTAGCTGATCTGTCCCTGCCACAGCCGGTAGACGGCAAATCCGTAACAGGCATAGCCGATGGCCTGACCGATAAGAGAAGTAATGATGGTGCTGAAAGACTGAAATTTATTCTGTCGGGAAGCCATCTCCATGGTTTCCTCCTGGATCGCATGAAACTTCTCCGTCACCTGATCCAGCATACCAAAAGCCTTAATAAACTGCAGGTTCTGAAAGGTTTCCTGGTCGAATACCGTACGATCACTGGAAAGCTCCTGATTTTCCCGCTGGAACTGACGCATCTTCCGCGTAGTATAACGGGAAGTAAAAAAGGATACCGGCGCGCCCGCCAATGCGATTACCGCCATAGCCGGATCATTCTGAATCATAACAAGGAAAGCTCCCCCAAAACTGACCAGAGCCGTCACCGCACTGGGCAGAAATGTGAGCACACTGTTTGCCACGGAACCGGCATCTCCATTGACCCGGTAGAGAAGATCACCGGAACGGTATTTCGCCAGGGATGACCAATCGGTATGCAATACCTGTTCATAGATATCAGCCCGGATTTCATTGGTTACTTTCAGACGGATCCGAAAGGAAATCCGCATCTTGACAGCATTGACAAAGATCTGTCCCACGCCCACTCCCACATAAAGAGAAATTACCTGAATCAGTCTCTGGGAACTGACCCCTGTCACTGCATCCACCAGATCCCGGCTGACCATGGATGTGCCAAGCCCCAGCAGAGAGCCGGAAGCGCCCAGCAGCACGTAAACGGTAATCATCAGCCAGTACCGGCGTACATAGATATACATCCAGAGCATTTCCGCAATCAGCTGCTTTAATCTTCCCTCTTTAATTCTCTGTATGTAATGCTTCACCGAAGCCATCTCTTACGCAACTCCCCTTAACAAAAGAAAATCCCATTCCCCTATCCCCTCACTGGGAATACGGGAATGAGCTTCCCCTCTCTTATCTTCTTTTGAAATCATATCATATGACAGGCTTCCTATTCCCTGCCAAACACTATACTTTCTGTCAGCTTCACCGCCTCTTCATCAGGCCGGCAGGACAGTTCATAGACCGGAAGCGCTGACAGCAGATGATCCAGCGTCTCCAGGCAGAGTTCCATGCCGTTTTCCAGCCATCGGGGATAGAACACGCTGTTGGACACCGCCGTCACCTTCTCAAAACCGGTCAACTCCCGGATGGAATTTTCTGGCGCCTGCTTTAACACAACCAACGCTTTCACCGGCACGCTGGTGTTCTCACAGTAGGGCGAAGAACCATGCCAGGGCGTGCCCCAGCCGAGGAAACCATCCTCTGTCTCCTGGACAAACACAATATCTCCGTTGATAATCAGAGCGTCACGGTATTTATTCCACAGTTCCGCCTGGGTGGTCTTACCGATGCCGGAAGGGCCCAGGAACATAAGACCACGACCTTCATGTTCGATGAGGGAACTGTGAAGTTGGATCATGTGACGTTGAACGGCGTGGGTATGAAATGCTTGTATAAGTAATGTCTGTATATCCCATTTATTTAATGGTGATAAAAGATAAATTTTATCCCAGTTTTCGCTAACAAACATTACTTCTGAATGAAAGCGAAAACAATTTTTTGATTTCATTTTTGGGAATATTAGTCGTTCTATATTGTATGCCTCATTTTGAGAAGATACTATATATATAGATAAATCTACAAATTTATCCTTACTAAAGTTTACAAACTTTCTCCAATCTTCCGTACAACATATAGCATCTATCTCTAGACATATATTCGCAATTACCAATTTCATTATGCCGGAGCTGTGCAATTGTTATAAATATCTTCGTGTGTATAAATAAACCGTCCCTTAGCATAATCATCCCAAGAATTAAAAAAAGAACTCAAATCAGTAATAGTTTGTTCGGTTATCCATCTCGTCAATCCATCTATACCGTCACCATAGGTTAAATTATTATTGTACTCGTTCCACCATGTTAATATTGGTGTTTCGCCCGGATACCATCCAGAATCGGTATAACCACCTGCTGTCCAATTTAACCAAAGACCACTTACTTCTTCACCACCACCACTTTCACCAGGACTCCCCGGTAAATTCCTAGCTCCATAATTTGCTACATCCCCTGTTACCGGAACATATGTATTTCCTCCAGCCATCCGTATATCCCCTTTCAATTCTCGAAAATCTGTTTCGTTATGTTACAAAACTCCTCTGTCACCCGATGCGGACTTCCGCATTCCGCTGCCAGATTACCGGCGCATTTAACACACACCGTATTCGCCTTGCAGGTCTTACATTCTTCCGGCCATTCCAGAGCTTCCTCATATTCGATCAGCTCCTTCCAGGCCTTGGGAAACGCCCGCTCCAGAACGGGGATGTCCGGCTCATTCATAAAGCTGCAGAACCGCATCATTCCGTTCCAGGTTACCCAGTACCCCAACCGGTAATCCTTGCAGTAGGTGCAGGGTTTTCTTTCTATATTGACCGGCGCATTTTTGAAACGCTGCCGGATTTCTTCCTTCTTCTGTTCGTCCAGTTTTTCCTGAACCCGCACTTCCCGCGCTTCGCTGTTCGGTGTGCGAACCGATGCTTTCACTCCTCCGGTGGCCATCCAGGGCAGTTGATTTCGAAATGCATAGAAAGCCATCTTCTGCACGTCCGCTTCATTTTGTCGGATCACGGTACTGATCAGCTGTACGGGAATCTTCATCTCCCGCAGAAGCTGGATTCCCCGATCCACTCTGGTGAATCCCTCTTTCACCCGGCACACTCTTTCATATACTTCATCTCCGGAGCCGTATAAAGTGATTTTAACTCCTCTGGGCGGATATTCTTCCAAAAGCTTTGCCATCTTTCCTTCGATCAGGGAACCGTTGGTCTGCAAAGTGATAAAAAAACCCATCTGCGTCAATTCCCGCCAGATCGTTTCGAATTCCGGATGAACCAGCGGCTCCCCGCCTGTCACGCACAGCCAGGTAGTTCCGGCCTCCTTCGCCTCCGAAGCGATGTGCAGCCACTCTTTTGCCGTCAGTTCTCTCCCGTACAGGGGGATCTGTTCCGGCTTCAAATGGACGTAACACATCCGGCAGTTGAAATTGCACCGGGGCGTCAGTTCGAAAGTACCTGAGATGGGGATAGCGTCCGCGTAGGCTTTCTCCCATACTGCTTTATAGAAGGGATCCAGCCACTCCATCCTCCGGCAGGCCGGCTCGAATTCATAGGCCATTACTTCTTATCCTTTCCCGGCAGCCGCACGAAAACTCTGCCCCTTACGATCCCATCATCCAGAATATTGTTATCCGCCAGCGTTTTCAGGAATTTATCGATATCCTCCGCAACTTTCTCCTTGGTCACACCCTCGTAGTGCTCCAGGATCCGCTGCACCAGCTCTTCCTTTTCAAATTCGTGATCCTTCATATAATCCCACAGATACGCAGCCGAGGAAGAAATATAGACGATGGAAGTCACCTCCCGCACCCGTTTCCCCGTGGGGACGATCACATACTGGCCTGCCACTTCTCTTAGAATCAGTCCGTCTTTTAATTTCACATTCCTTCCTCCCCTAAAATATTCAGTATCACTCGCAATACAAATTTATCCTCTTCCCGTACCGCATCCATACTGCCCTGGTATTTCCGGGCGATCATATCGATGCTCTCCAGGCCGTAGCCTTTGCGGACATTAGCCCCCAGGCTCTCATATTCCCCTGACGGAATACGGTTCTCAACCTTTATCAGCAGATTCTTGCGAAACTGCCGGATCATAACCCGGATCTTCCGCGCTTTTTCTTCGCACGTTTCACAGCCATACAGCGCATTTTCCATGGCATTCCCCAGCAGCACTGTCATATCCGCCAGATTCAGCGCCAGGTTCTCCCGGATTTTCATGCTGCAGGTCAGATCGATCTGCTTCTCCCGGGCCTGCACCACGTAATAACTCATCACCTCGTCCACCACCGGATTGCCGGAAAGCTTCTGCAGCTCCACCTCCCGGACTTCCTCCAGGTAACGTGCGATATATTCCTGCAGACTTTCCACCTGTCCGTTCTGCGCCAGCGTATCCATGGTGCGCAGATGGTGGCGCAGATTGTGACGCCGTTTCTTTTCCTTCTCAATCCGTTCATTGAGCCATTTATACTGCTGCCGGTAAGACGACAGCTGCGACTTCATCTCTGATTTTTCCTTTTCCAGGATCAGACAGCCAAAATAGATGACATAGGACAGCACATCCGCAGCCATCAGGCACAGCATCCAGATGCTGATATAGACGTTCCCCCGTCCGCTCACTCCTTCCAGCGTCAGCAGGGACTCCATCTGCAAAGACAGTACCATCAGTACCAGAATCATGAAGGAGCATCCGGTGATCATCCGCAGTCCGCTCCGGTTCATCCGCAGCAATTCCTGTATATGACCGTGTTTCAGAAAATGATAGAAAAAAGGAAAACTCACCCCGATCGTCACCAGATACGTCAACAGAGTCGCCAGCGAATAAGGATGCATCGTTGGCAGGAAAGACACCTCCCAGAATTTAACCGTAATCCTGTTAAACGAATAGAGCAAAAGTCCATACTGCACCACCAGCATATACAGCAGCAGCTGCCCTTTCACTCCCCGTCGGAAACTCAGGAAATAGGTCAGTGTTCCTGCCATCAGACAACCGCTGAAAATCAGACTGCCCCGGTTGGACAAAACCACCGTGCTGCCTCCCTGCCCGTACAGCGATCCCAGATAAATGGCTCCCGCCGCTGCCACAGCGGACAGGGCTGTACTTAGTACGAACAGCAGCCTCCACTTGGAAAAGCGCAGATACTTCTGCTGATAAGGCGCATAAAGCAACCACAAAACGGGGATCATCTGCATCAGGTATCCCAGAAATTGCAGGACGATGTATAGCCAGATATGCTGTTCTTCCATCCTATCTGCTCCTAATCATCCATGTAATGCCGAAAGAGATAATCATTATATTTTTTCCGGTTTTCTGTTCGCTGCCTCCTGCTGAGCATAAAGATCATGCCGTCGATTTCACAGGAATCCGTATTCATCTTTTCCACTGCTTCCATATTGACGATGATGCCTCTATTGATCCTTAAGAACCTGTCATCCAACTGCTTTTGAAAATCTTGAAGACTCCCTCTTACTTTCAGGACAGCTTCCGAAACCATATGAATATAGAGGTAATTATGCATACTTTCAATATATGTAATTTTGCGAAACGGAATCTTCCGTCTGCGGCGGCTGTTCGCATCATAGATCTCCGCCTGAGACTGGTTCATCTGTCCGAAACGCTTCATCACCTTTTTTACCTGTTCTTCCTCATAAGGCTTTACCAGATAATAAAAGGCATTTACTTCAAATGCCTCCGGCCCGAATTCCCGGCTGAAACTGACAAGAATCACTTCCGTATCGGAATACAGGCGCCGGATCTCGCCGCTAGTCTCCAATCCCCCTACCTGGTTCATGAAAATATCCACAAACACCAGATCGAAGGTCTCGCCCGACGCCATCCTGTCAAGCAATTCCTGACCGTCTTCACATTCTGTGATCACAGCGTCTTTTTGAAGTTTTTCCAGTATATCCCGCAATTCTCGTCGTTCTTCCCTGCTGTCATCACAAATCGCGATATTCATATTTTACCTCTTTTACCATTATAGCTTGATACACAAGCCGTCACCAGTACCACTTAGCCCTGTTTCCTACCGTTCATCCCCTCTGTTTTACCGTATCTGACGGCTGCCAGCAGGATATCCACGGCAAAAAAGGAAAAAAACTCCCCCTATTATCAAATTTTATTTTACAAATTTCCCTATCCTTTACAAGGAACTGTCAGGGGATAACCTATTGCGTTATTTTGCGACCCTGATGAAATTTTTGCCCTATCCGCAGATATTCCTGTCCATGCCGAGACAGTACGGTTGTATCATGTATTATTTTCAGACGTACATTTTTTCGCAAAATACGTTTCTATATTGAAATGGTTTCAAGCAAAATCGTAACCGTATAACCCCCCCCAAAACGCACGGCTATTATACGAAATAGATGTTTTTCACCGTATAGCCCAAAAAAGAGCCGCCGCATATGCGGCAGCTCCCTGTGAAATTATGGTTGTTTCATTTTCCGGACAGATTATCTGCAATTTCCCGGATCGTCTCCAGATCCTCCATTAAATCTTCGGCGATCTTCTCCAGAGACTGGTTTTTGGCCAGCTTTTTCTGCACCTGATTTCGCAGTTTGTTCTGCGCTCCTCGCTCAAGGCCCCGTTGTTCTCCCAATTTCATACCCCGTTGTTCTCCACGCTCTTCGCCAATCTTTTCGCCTTCTTTACGGGCATCGATTCGCTCCAGTTCCCGTTCTTCCCATTCCTGCATGAAACGTACACCTACCTCTTCATTGGACTTGATCGCTTCAATCTTTTTGCGCAGCCGCTGGATTTTCTCGCACTCCCCGTCGGCAGGCGGAGCCTCGTTGGTATGCTCCATGAAATGGAGCAGCTGTACCAGCTCCGGGCTGACCTCCTTAGGGTTCTTCCCATGGGTATTAAGAAAAATCCGCACCGCGCCGTCTTCCAGGATCCGTTCTTTGTTTTCCATGCAGCACATCTGGAACGTGTACCGGTAACAGCCGTCGCCGATCAGGTCGAAGGGGGCGATGAGTATCAGGATAACATCGCCCAGGAGGCTGAAATCCACCGTCCCCGGCTCCAGCAGCTTCACATCGATGTGGCTCTGGTAGTAGCGGCTGCGCCGGGGCAGGCTGCCGGTATTGCGTTTCTGTACTTCCGTGTCGTAGACACGGTTGTCCAGATCCCTGGCCCAGACGTCCAGCCGGACATGGCGGTACCGGGGCGAATCCCGTTCCTCCTTCTCCGTCTGGGGCAGGCCATCCAGGCGGACTTCCCGTTCCAGGATGATCTCCAGGATCAGCTGCATGATTTCCGGATCCTCCACTGCCTCGGCAAAGAGGAAGCGGTCTAGAAGCGTCAGGTCACTTAAATTTTTTTTCGTGTTTGTCAAATCACATTCTCCTTTCATTATAGAGCAGAAGTCCGCTTCTGTAAAGGGAAATGCAAAGAAAATCTGTGCAAAACGATAGAAGAGAGGACAGCTGCTCCGTATTTTATTGGTTGTTGGGATGATCCGCGGCAGAAATGCCGCTTGTCCGACGGAACCGTCGGATTGTAAAAAGATGCTTTAACCGTATAGCCTGAAAAGGAGGCTGCCGCATATACAGCAGCCTGCTGTAAGATTATGGGATTTCATTTTACGGACAGATTTTTCGCAATGTCCCGGATCGTCTCCAGATCCTCCATTAGATCTTCAGCGATCTTCTCCAGGGACTGGTTTTTGGCCAGTTTTTTCTGTACGAGATTTCGCAGTTTGTTCTGCTCCCCAAGCATAAGGCCTCGTTGTTTTCCAAGCTTCAATCCTCGTTGTTCCCCCCGCTCTTCGCCAATTTTTTCGCCTTCTTTGCGGGCGTCGATCCGCTCCAGTTCTCGTTCTTCCCATTCCTGCATGAAACGTACACCTACCTCTTCGTTGGACTTGATCGCTTCGATCTTTTTGCGCAGCCGTTGGACTTTCTCACACTCCCCGTCGGCAGGCGGAGCCTCGTTGGTGTGCTCCATGAAATGGAGCAGCTGTACCAGCTCCGGGCTGACCTCCTTAGGGTTCTTCCCATGGGTATTAAGAAAAATCCGCACCGCGCCGTCTTCCAGGATCCGTTCTTTG
>DWVJ01000044.1 GCA_019120315.1 Candidatus Ruminococcus avistercoris | reverse complement strand
GGATGAAAGATAAGGAGGAATATCATGGGACAGAAGGTTAACCCACACGGACTCAGAGTCGGCGTTATCAAAGACTGGGATTCCAAATGGTATGCTGAAGGCGATTTCGCTGACAACTTAGTGGAAGATTATAATATCAGAACATTTCTGAAAAAGAAATTATACAGTGCAGGCATCTCCAGAATCGAAATCGAGAGAGCTTCTGACAGAGTAAAAGTGATTGTTTACACTGCAAAACCGGGAGTAGTAATCGGTAAAGGCGGTTCTGAAATCGAGAAAGTGAAAGCTGAATTACAGAAATATACAGATAAGAAATTAGTTGTTGACATCAAAGAAGTAAAGAGACCGGATAAAGACGCTCAGCTGGTAGCAGAGAACATTGCTCTTCAGCTTGAGAACCGTATTTCCTTCCGTCGTGCTATGAAGTCTGCAATGTCCAGAACAATGAAAGCCGGCGCAAAGGGAATCAAAACTTCCGTATCCGGACGTCTGGGCGGAGCGGATATGGCCCGTACAGAATTTTACAGCGAGGGAACCATTCCCCTTCAGACTTTAAGAGCAGATATCGACTATGGTTTCGCTGAAGCAGATACCACTTACGGCAAAGTTGGCGTTAAGACATGGGTCTACAATGGCGAAGTACTTCCAACAAAAGGAACTAAGGAAGGGAGCGATAAATAATTATGTTAATGCCAAAAAGAGTAAAACGTCGTAAACAATTCCGTGGCTCCATGAGAGGAAAAGCGTTAAGAGGAAATAAAATCAATTACGGTGAGTTCGGTCTGGTTGCAACAGAGCCTTGCTGGATTAAATCCAACCAGATCGAGGCTGCCCGTGTTGCCATGACTCGTTACATCAAACGTGGTGGTAAAGTATGGATCAAGATTTTCCCAGATAAACCAGTAACAGCAAAACCAGCAGAAACACGTATGGGTTCCGGTAAAGGTGCCTTAGAATACTGGGTAGCAGTTGTAAAGCCAGGCAGAGTAATGTTTGAGATTGCAGGCGTTCCTGAAGAAACAGCCCGCGAGGCATTACGTCTTGCAATGCATAAGTTGCCAGTCAAATGTAAAATCGTTTCTCGTGCAGACTTAGAAGGCGGTGATAACAGTGAAAATTAAAAATTATGTAGAAGATTTAAGAACAAAATCAGCTGCAGAATTACAAGAAGAATTAGTAGCTGCTAAAAAGGAACTCTTTAACTTGAGATTTCAGAATGCAACCAACCAGCTGGACAATACGAGCAGAATCAAAGAGGTTCGCAAAAATATTGCCAGAATTCAGACTGTAATTGCCCAGAAGGCGAATGCGGCACAGTAGTCAGTGAAAGGAGCAATTGATCGTGGAAAGAAATCTTAGAAAAACACGTGTTGGTAAAGTAGTCAGCAATAAGATGGATAAGACCGTTGTAGTTGCTATCGAAGACCATGTGAAACATCCGCTTTACAAAAAGATTGTGAAGAGAACATACAAACTGAAAGCTCATGATGAAAACAATGAGTGCAATATCGGCGATACAGTGAAAGTAATGGAGACAAGACCGTTGTCCAAGGACAAAAGATGGAGACTGGTTGAAGTCGTTGAGAAAGTGAAATAATAGGAGGATACCAGCATGATTCAACAGGAAAGTAGACTCAGAGTCGCTGACAACACTGGTGCAAAAGAAATTCTGTGTATCCGTGTTCTGGGCGGTTCCACCAGAAGATATGCGAATATCGGCGATGTGATCGTTGCCACTGTTAAAGATGCAACACCAGGCGGAGTTGTAAAAAAAGGTGATGTTGTAAAAGCTGTCGTTGTTCGTACTGTAAAAGGCGCTCGTCGTAAAGACGGTTCTTATATTAAATTCGATGAGAACGCGGCTGTCATTATCAAAGATGATAAGACACCGAGAGGAACACGTATCTTTGGACCAGTAGCGAGAGAGCTGCGTGAGAAACAGTTCATGAGAATTGTATCTCTGGCTCCGGAAGTATTATAAGGAGGTACCTATGTCATCGTTAAAGATTAAAAAAGGTGATACCGTAAAGGTAATCGCCGGAAAAGATAAAGATAAAGAAGGCAAAGTGCTCTCTGTGAAAGACGGAAAAGTCATCGTGGAAGGCGTAAACATGATCACAAAGCATGAGAAACCCTCCATGAGAAATCAGCAGGGCGGCATCGTGAACAAGGAAGCTCCCATTGATGCATCCAATGTAATGTATGTTCACAACGGCAAAGCCACAAGAATCGGCTTTAAAGTGGAAGACGGCAAGAAAGTCCGTGTTGCAAAATCAACCGGTGAGGTTATCAACGATTAATAAAGAGAGGAGGCTGTTTTAAGATGAGTAGATTGAGAGAAATTTACAAAAACGAGATCGTAGACGCTATGATCAAAAAGTTTGGATATAAAAACATTATGGAAGTGCCAAAACTCGAAAAAATCGTCGTTAACATGGGTGTTGGTGAGGCCAAAGACAACGCAAAACTTCTGGATGCAGCGGTAAGCGATATGGAAACCATTACAGGCCAGAAGGCGGTTCTGACAAGAGCGAAAAACTCTGTGGCTAACTTCAAGATCAGAGAGGGCATGGCCATCGGCTGTAAAGTTACCCTGCGCGGCGAGAAAATGTATGAGTTTGCCGATCGTCTGATCAACCTGGCTCTTCCCCGTGTGCGTGACTTCCGCGGCGTAAATCCCAACGCATTTGACGGAAGAGGAAACTATGCTCTGGGTATTAAAGAGCAGCTGATTTTCCCGGAAATCGAGTACGATAAAGTAGACAAAGTAAGAGGTATGGACGTAATCTTCGTTACTACGGCCAAGACCGATGAAGAAGCCCGTGAATTACTGACATTATTTAATATGCCGTTTTCAAAATAATAGGAGGGAACTTTCATGGCTAAAACAGCAATGAAATTAAAACAGCAGCGCAAACAGAAATTCTCCACCAGAGAATACAATCGCTGCAGAATCTGCGGACGTCCGCATGCATATCTGAGAAAATATGGAATCTGCCGTATTTGTTTCCGTGAACTGGCATACAAAGGACAGATCCCGGGAGTGAAAAAAGCAAGCTGGTAATCCCGGCTTATGAAAAGTTTATGATTAACCCACAGTACCAGGCCGCGGGCCAGGTACTACAGTAACATGTAAAGTCTAACAAATAAGGAGGAAACTTACATGACAATGAGCGATCCGATTGCAGATATGCTTACAAGAATCCGTAACGCAAACACTGCAAAACATGATACCGTAGATATTCCGGCATCCAAAATGAAAATTTCCATTGCAGATATTCTGTTAAAAGAAGGTTATATTGCAAAATATGACCTGATCGAAGATGGGAAATTCAAAACTATCCGTATCACCTTAAAATACGGAGCCGATAAGAATGAGAAAATTATTACCGGACTGAAAAGAATTTCCAAACCCGGTCTGCGTATTTATGCGAATAAAGAAGAACTCCCGAAAGTTCTCGGCGGATTAGGCATTGCCATCCTGTCCACAAACCAGGGTGTGATCACAGACAAGGAAGCAAGAAAGCTTCAGGTAGGCGGAGAAGTACTGGCATTCGTATGGTAATCCGTCACAGCAACTGAAAACAGAAGGGAATATCATCGTCCCTTCCGAAAATTTAAGTTATAGGAGGAAAATGGTATGTCACGTATCGGAAGACTGCCTGTTGTTGTTCCGGCCGGTGTGGAAGTAACCATCGCGGAGAACAACGAAGTAACTGTAAAAGGACCGAAGGGAACACTGGAAAAAGCGCTTCCCAGGGAAATGGATATCAAGCTGGAAGACGGCCATGTAGTCGTTACAAGACCCAGCGATCTGAAGAAAATGAAATCCCTGCACGGACTGACAAGAACTCTGATCCAGAACATGGTGACCGGCGTAAGCGAAGGTTATGAAAAAGTTCTTGAAGTAAACGGTGTGGGTTACAGAGCTGCAAAGCAGGGCAAAAAGTTAGTATTATCACTCGGTTATTCTCATCCGGTTGAGATGGAAGATCCGGAAGGTCTGGAATCTGCCGTTGATGGAAACAAGATCATTGTAAAGGGTATTGACAAGGAAAGAGTGGGTCAGTACGCTGCTGAAATCAGAGACAAGAGAAGACCGGAACCCTACAAGGGCAAAGGTATCAAGTATGCTGATGAAGTGATCAGACGCAAAGTTGGTAAGACCGGTAAGAAATAATTAAGGAGAGTGAAAACATGATTAGTAAAGTATCCAGGACGAAGGTTCGTCAGAAAAAACATAGAAGATTACGTAATCATATCGTTGGCACAGCACAGAAACCGCGTCTGGCTGTATTCAGAAGCAATAACCATATGTATGCGCAGATTATCGATGATACTGTGGGAAATACGCTGGTTTCCGCTTCTACTCTTCAGAAAGAAGTCAAGGCTGAGCTGGAAAAAACCAACGATGTTGCCGCAGCTGCATATCTGGGAACCGTAATCGGAAAAAGAGCAGTGGAAAAAGGTATCACAACTGTTGTCTTTGACCGTGGAGGCTTCATTTATCAGGGTAAGATCAAAGCTCTGGCCGATGCAGCGAGAGAAGCAGGTCTGGAATTCTAGTAAGGGAGGAGAAGAACACATGAAACGCAGTATCATTGATGCTAGTCAGCTTGAATTAGAAGAAAAAGTAGTGTCAATCAAACGTGTAACTAAGGTTGTTAAAGGTGGTCGTAACTTCCGTTTCACTGCTTTAGTAGTTGTCGGTGACGGCAACGGACATGTTGGCGCCGGATTGGGAAAAGCAGCAGAAATTCCTGAGGCAATCCGCAAAGGCAAAGAAGATGCTATGAAGAAACTGGTAACGGTTGCCAGAGATGATAACGGAAGTATCACCCATGATTTCATCGGCAAATTCGGAAGCGCAGAGGTATTATTAAAGAGAGCTCCCGAAGGTACCGGCGTTATCGCAGGCGGTCCGGCCCGTGCTGTGATTGAGCTTGCGGGAATCAAAAATATCCGTACCAAATCTCTTGGCTCCAACAATAAGCAGAACGTTGTGCTTGCTACAATCGAAGGTTTACGTCAGTTAAAGACTCCGGAAGAAGTAGCAAAACTTCGCGGTAAATCCGTAGAAGAGATCTTTGCTTAAGGAGGATCATGAAGATGGCAGATAAATTAAAAGTTACATTAGTAAAATCTACGATTGGTGCGATTCCAAAACACAGAAAAACAGTGGCGGCTCTGGGTCTTACCAAGATGCATAAAACGGTGGAACTGCCGGACAATCCCGCTGTCCGCGGAATGGTAAAACAGGTTTGCCACCTGGTAAAAGTAGAAGAAGCATAAAAAAGTAAGGAGGTACCATGATGGATTTATCAAACTTAAGACCGGCTGACGGTTCCAGACAGAGTGATAATTTCCGCAGAGGCCGTGGTCACGGTTCAGGAAACGGCAAAACTGCCGGAAAAGGCCATAAAGGTCAGAAAGCTCGTTCCGGCGCTCCCAGACCGGGATTTGAAGGCGGTCAGATGCCTTTATACAGACGTATTCCCAAGAGAGGATTTACCAACAGAAACTCCAAAGATATCGTGGCAATCAATGTCAGCGTTCTTGAGAGATTCGAAGACGGTTCTGAAGTGACAGTAGAATCACTGCTGGCTTCCGGTGCAATCTCCCATGCAAGGGACGGCGTTAAGATCCTTGGCAACGGTGAATTGACCAAGAAGCTCAATGTAAAAGTAAATGCGTTCAGCGAAAGCGCAAAAAATAAGATTGAAGCTGCAGGTGGAACAGTCGAGGTGATCTAATGTTCAAGACTCTTCAGAATGCTTTTAAAATAAAAGACGTAAGACGGAGAATCTTTTATGTATTCCTGATGCTGGTAGTTGTGCGCCTTGGCACACAGATACCAGTACCGGGGGTAAACGGAGATTATTTTAAGGAGTGGTTTGCCAGCCAGACCGGAGACGCGTTCAATTTTCTGGATGCCTTCACAGGAGGATCCTTCTCCTCCTTCTCCATCTTTGCGCTGAATATTACTCCTTACATTACATCTTCCATTATCGTTCAGCTTCTGACCATCGCCATCCCCAAGCTGGAAGAACTGCACAAGGACGGCGAGACGGGAAGAAAGAAAATTGTTGCAATTACAAGATACCTGACAGTAGGGCTTGCATTGTTTGAATCTGCAGCCATGGCAATCGGATTCGGAAACAGAGGACTGATCCCGGACATTAACTTCGGCAAGATCGTGGTCGTTGTGGCTACGCTGACAGCCGGTTCGGCATTCCTTATGTGGGTGGGTGAACGGATCAATGAAAAGGGCATTGGAAACGGTATTTCCATCGTCCTGATGATCAATATCGTATCCAGGATTCCCAGCGATATGGTGAATCTCTACGAATCCTTTGTGAAACCCAGCGTGTCAGGAAGTCTGGCCAAAAGCTGCCTGGCAGCAGTCATCATCCTGGCGATCATTCTCGCGGTTATCGTTCTGGTACTGATCCTGAACGGAGCGCAGAGAAATATCCCGGTCCAGTATTCCAAGAAAATGGTGGGCAGAAGGATGGTGGGCGGACAGAGTTCCCATATTCCGCTGAAAGTAAATACGGCAGGTGTTATTCCGATTATCTTTGCTTCTTCCATCATGTCTTTCCCTGGCATTATTGCAACCTTCATCGGAAAGACCGGCGGAACGGGATGGGGAGCACAGATTATGGCCGGACTGAATTCCAGCAACTGGTTCAGCCCCAGTCAGCCTTTATACTCACTGGGTCTGGTGCTGTATATTGTCCTGGTTATCTTCTTTGCTTATTTCTATACATCCATCACCTTCAATCCGCTGGAAGTGGCAGACAATATTAAGAAGCAGGGTGGATTTATACCTGGTATTCGTCCAGGCAAACCGACAGTTGACTACTTGAATAATATTCTGAGCTATGTGATTTTTATCGGTGCGGCAGGGCTTACGATCGTCGCTGTGATTCCGTTCTTCTTTAACGGCGTGTTTGGTGCAAACGTGTCGTTCGGCGGAACATCGCTGATCATTGTAGTCAGTGTTATTCTGGAGACTTTGAAACAGATCGAGTCCATGATGCTGGTGAGAAATTACAAAGGCTTTTTAAATGAGTAATCAAAGAGGTTGTGGCGTGTGACGTCACAACCTTAATGTGCATTCACATCTATTTTATAAGATAAGGAGAGATACTCATGAAAATTATCATGTTAGGAGCCCCTGGTGCAGGGAAAGGAACACAGGCAAAAAAAATAGCGGAAAAATATCATATTCCTCATATTTCAACGGGCGATATTTTCCGGGCTAATATCAAAAACGGAACGGAACTGGGCAACAAGGCAAAGACATACATGGAACAGGGACTGCTGGTTCCCGACGAGCTGGTCTGCGATCTGGTGGTAGACCGGGTGAAACAGGATGACTGTGCAAACGGATACGTGCTGGACGGATTCCCCAGAACCATCCCCCAGGCGGAAAGTCTGGATGCAGCCTTAAAGGCAATGGGGCAGGCGGTGGACTATGCGGTTAACGTGGAAGTACCCGATGAGAATATCATCCATCGTATGGGCGGCAGAAGAGCCTGTCTGGCGTGCGGCGCTACTTATCACGTGGAAAATATTCCGCCTAAAAAAGAGGGAATCTGCGACGTCTGCGGCGCCAATCTGGTGTTAAGAGACGATGACAAACCGGAAACCGTGAAGAAACGTCTGGATGTCTATCATGAGCAGACACAGCCGCTGATCGATTACTATACCAAAGCCGGCGTTCTGGTGGAAGTGGACGGAACCATGGCTATGGATGATGTTTTTGCCGCGATCTGTAAAGTGTTGGGGGCATAATATGTCGGTAACGATTAAGACAGCAAGAGAAATCGAATTGATGAGAGAGGCCGGCCGTCTGCTGGAGCTGGTGCACGATGAACTGGCAAAAGCCATCCGGCCTGGCATTTCTACCTGGGATATTGATCATCTGGGGGAGGAACTGATCCGCAGTTACGGATGCGTTCCCAATTTCCTTCATTACAATGGCTATCCCGCATCGATCTGCGTTTCCGTGAACGATGAAGTGGTACACGGAATACCGCACAAAGATCATATCATTCAGGAAGGCGATATCGTCAGTCTGGACGCCGGCCTGATTTACAAGGGATATCATTCTGATGCGGCCAGAACCCATGCGGTAGGGGAAATCAGCCCTGAGGCACAGCAGCTGATCGATGTGACGCGTCAGAGCTTTTTCGAAGGCATCAAATACGCGAAGGCAGGCCATCATCTTCACGAGATATCCGCGGCCATCGGAGCCTATGCGGAAAGTTTCGGTTACGGCGTTGTCCGCGATCTGGTGGGTCATGGAATCGGCACCAGTCTGCACGAGGATCCGCAGATCCCTAATTTCGCGCAGAAACGCCGCGGCATCCGACTGGAGCCAGGCATGACGCTGGCCATCGAGCCCATGATCAATATGGGACGGGCGGACGTCTGCTGGCTGGACGATGACTGGACTGTGGTGACGGAGGACGAAAGTCTGTCGGCACATTATGAGAATACCGTTCTGATCACAGACGGGGAGCCGGAGCTGCTGACTCTGAGCAGAAAGGTGTGACAGGATGCAGGAACTTCGACAGGGTATGTATGCCAGATCTCTGGCAGGCCATGATAAGGGAAAACTCTATGTGATCCTAGCGGTGGACGGGGAATACGTGTATCTGGCGGATGGAAAAAACCGCAGGGCAGACCGTCCCAAAAAGAAGAAAATCCGTCATATTCAGCCGGATTTTCATATGGATGCAGTAATCAAAGAGAAGTTGGATCTTGCCGTACCAGTACGTGATGAGGATCTGAAAAAAGCCATAAAATTAAAAGAAGAGCCAAGCAGGAGGTAAGAAATGTCAAAGGCTGATGTAATTGAAGTAGAAGGGATCGTGCTGGAAAAGCTGCCCAACGCCATGTTTAAGGTGGAGCTGGAAAATAAGCACGTGGTGCTGGCACATATCAGCGGGAAGCTGCGCATGAACTTTATCCGCATCTTGCCGGGAGATAAGGTGACCATCGAGCTTTCGCCTTACGATCTTTCAAAAGGCAGAATCATCTGGAGAGATAAATAATACAGTCAGTGGCACTTTATATTATCGTAGAGTGCCACTTTTTCATATTATATATGGAACCATAAAGGACAACGGAGTAAAATGATGGATTTCTTAGTCAAAAAATTCGTGAAAAATTATGAGCAGGTGCAGGACAGTGAAGTGCGTACGGCCTACGGCATGCTGGCCAGCGTAGTGGGCATTCTGTGCAATGTCTTTCTGTTTGCTGTAAAGATTCTGATCGGTCTGATCATGGGAAGTATTGCCGTGACGGCGGATGCTTTTAATAACCTGTCGGATGCGGCCTCCTCTGTGATCAGCTTTGTGGGGGTAAAGATGGCCAGCAAACCGGCGGATGACGAGCATCCCTTCGGCCATGGGCGGATGGAATATATCGCAGCCTTCATCGTGGCTTTCCTGGTGATCCAGGTGGGATTTTCCCTGTTTCAAACCAGTATCGGCAAGCTGCGCAATCCGGAGGATATCACCTTTGATCTGCTGCCTTTTCTGATCCTGGTACTTTCCATAGGGATAAAACTGTGGATGGCGTCTTATAACCGCAGACTGGGAAAACGGATCGATTCCAAAGTGATGAAGGCCACCGCGGCGGATTCCCTTGGGGATGTGATCACCACTTCGGCCACCGCAGCTTCCATTCTGATCTCCAATTTTGCCGGCGTTAACGTGGACGGCATCGCCGGACTTTTGGTATCCGTACTGGTTATGTGGTCGGGCGTTTCCATTTTCCGCGATACCCTGGAACCTCTGGTGGGAGAAGCGGTAGATCCGGAACTCTATCAGCAGATCACCGATCTGGTGGAAAGCTACGACGGTATCCTGGGTACGCACGATCTGATCGTTCACAATTACGGGCCGGGGAAAAGCATGGCGTCCATTCATGCGGAGGTTCCCCGCAATGTGGATATCGAAGATTCCCATGAGATCATCGACCGGGCTGAGCGGGAGGTGGCCAGAAAGCTGGGGATTCTGCTGGTTATCCATATGGATCCCCTGGCGGTGGAGGATGAAGCCGTAAACCGGGTGCGCAAAGAGGTGAAGGAAACGCTGTGGCTGATCGATGAGAATCTTTCTTTTCATGATTTTCGGATGGTGCGGGGGAAAAAACAGATCAATCTGATTTTTGATATGGTGGTACCCCACAGCTACAGCGAAGAGCAGCGAAAGAAGCTGACAGATAAAGTAGCTTTGGCCATGCAGCATAAGGATCCCCGTTATCAGTGCGTCATCACGGTGGATCAGAGTTTTCTTGCCGTTTCAAATGATGAAAAAAAGTGATTTTTTGCTTGCATTACTGGAAACACAGTGCTATACTATATAACGAACTTTTGTGCGCGAACCTTTGCGCATTGTAGAAATACAGGAAGGAAAGGAGGATTCCGATGAAAGTAAGATCATCTGTAAAACCGATCTGCGATAAGTGCAAGATTATCAAAAGAAAGGGCAGCATCAGAGTTATCTGCGAGAATCCAAAGCACAAACAGAGACAGGGCTGATTCCCATCCTGTTGTTTGTGTGACATTTTAAGTGCGGCTGCAGTTGGAACGCCAGGATGTGTTGTTCTGACTGATTTAATATTATTGTGAGAGTATCACGTATAATATTGCTTAATACCGTTTCCGGGAAGGAAGCGGAAAGGTCATGTTTTTAGCGGCATGGCTGGATGCACGCATACCTGCATCCCAATTAGGAAAATATTAACGGAGGTCTGCCGGGACCCGGCACACATTTCAGGCCTGCCATGCAGGAGCTGCCTGGTTTCATCAGACCGGAAAGAAAGTGGAGGAAAATTACATGGCTCGTATAGCTGGTGTAGACTTACCAAGAGACAAACGTGTAGAAATCGGATTAACCTATATCTACGGAATCGGAAGAGCAAGCGCAAACCGCATTCTGAACGAAGCGGGCGTAAATCCGGATACCCGTGTAAGAGATCTGACGGATGAAGAAGTAAAGAAAATCAGTGTCGTTATCGACGAGACACAGGTTGTGGAAGGTGATCTGAGAAGAGAAATCGCTCTCAACATCAAGCGTCTGCAGGAGATCGGATGCTACAGAGGAATCCGTCACAGAAAAGGCCTTCCTGTACGTGGACAGAAGACAA
This sequence comes from Candidatus Ruminococcus avistercoris, assembly GCA_019120315.1. Classification (GTDB taxonomy): domain Bacteria; phylum Bacillota; class Clostridia; order Lachnospirales; family Lachnospiraceae; genus Ruminococcus_G; species Ruminococcus_G avistercoris. The sequence continues at coordinate 49,639 of DWVJ01000044.1, read as the reverse complement.
AGACCAATGCCAGAACACGTAAGGGACCGAAGAGAACAGTTGCGAACAAGAAGAAATAATTAATTTGAGAAAGTGTAGGTTAGTTTTTTATTATGGCTAAAGTGACAAAGAAAACGACAAAGCGTCGTGTGAAGAAAAACGTTGAACGCGGACAGGCACATATCCAGGCTTCCTTCAATAATACGATTGTAACTCTGACCGATACGGAAGGAAACGCGCTTTCATGGGCAAGTGCCGGTGGTCTGGGATTTAAAGGTTCAAGAAAATCTACTCCTTATGCAGCTCAGATGGCGGCAGAGACTGCTACCAAGGCAGCTCTGGTACATGGGTTGAAAACCGTTGACGTATTTGTAAAAGGTCCGGGATCAGGAAGAGAGGCAGCGATCCGCGCCCTTTCTGCCAATGGTCTGGAAGTAGTCAGCATCAAAGACGTAACACCCGTACCCCATAACGGATGCCGTCCACCAAAACGTAGAAGAGTTTAATCAGGAGGTCTAATACAATGGCAGTAAACAGAGTACCCGTACTGAAAAGATGCAGATCCCTGGGTCTGGATCCCATGTATCTGGGAATTGATAAAAAATCCACAAGACAGCTGAAAAGATCAAGCCGTAAAGTTTCCGAGTATGGTCTGCAGCTGAGAGAGAAACAGAAAGCAAAATTCATCTATGGCGTGCTGGAGAAACCCTTCAGAAACTACTACAAAAAAGCCGACAGAATGCCGGGCATGACAGGCGATAACCTGATGTCCATGCTGGAGCAGCGTCTGGACAATGTTATCTTCCGTCTGGGATTCGCCAGAACAAGAAGAGAGGCAAGACAGATCGTAGGACATAAATTCGTTCTGGTTAACGGCAAACAGGTAAACATTCCTTCTTACCTGGTAAGCGCCGGAGATACCATTGAAATCAAAGAGAAATGCAAAGGTTACCAGAGAATGAAAGACATTCTGGAAGTAACGGGCGCAAGACTGGTTCCGGAGTGGCTGGATGTAAATCAGGAGACTCTGACAGGAACAGTGAAAGAGCTTCCCTCCAGAGAGGCAATCGACGTTCCGGTTAACGAAATGCTTATCGTCGAGCTGTATTCCAAATAATCCGGGCGGATAAACATTTAATAAAGGTACCCTCAATCAAAATATAAACCCAGAAGGAGGGCTTACAGTGTTTGATTTTAACAAACCGAAAATCGAAATCACGGAGATTTCAGATGATAAAAAGTATGGCAGATTCGTGGTAGAACCGCTGGAAAGAGGTTACGGCACCACTTTGGGAAATTCCCTGCGCAGAATCATGCTTTCTTCTTTGCCGGGCGTTGCGGTGAGCCAGGTAAAAATCGAAGGAGTTCTTCATGAATTCAGTTCGATCCCGGGCGTGAAAGAGGACGTGACGGAGATCATCATGAACCTGAAGAGTCTGGCGCTGAAGAACAACAGCGATACCAACGAACCGAAAGTCGCGTACATCGAATTCGAAGGGGAAGGCGTGGTACATGCTTCCGACATTCAGGCGGATCAGGATATCGAAATTCTCAATCCCGATCTGGTGATCGCTACCTTAAACGGCGGAGCGGACAGCAAACTGTACATGGAACTGACCATCACCAAAGGACGCGGATATGTCAGCGCAGACAAAGGGAAAACAGAGGATATGCCCATCGGTGTGATCGCGGTGGATTCCATCTATACGCCGGTAGAGCGTGTGAATCTGACCGTGGAGAATACCCGTGTGGGACAGATCACGGACTTTGACAAACTGACTTTGGATGTCTGGACCAAAGGGACGCTTGCTCCCGATGAGGCTGTCAGCCTTGCGGCAAAGGTGCTGAGCGAACATCTGAAATTGTTCATTGACCTTTCAGAGAATGCCAAGACGGCGGAGGTCATGATCGAGAAAGAAGATCATGAGAAAGAAAAGGTTCTGGAGATGAATATCGATGAACTGGAGCTTTCCGTCCGTTCCTACAATTGTCTGAAGAGAGCCGGAATCAATACTGTAGAAGAATTGTGCAACAGAACTTCTGAAGATATGATGAAAGTCCGCAATCTGGGACGGAAATCACTGGAAGAAGTATTGGCCAAGTTAAAAGAACTGGGATTACAGCTGAATCCCGGCGATGAATGATCCAAAGCTTGGCGGTAGATTTGTAGAATAAAGCCGTATATCAGTAAGACCGAAGAAGCGTGATATGCGGTTCCACAAATGGAGGAATTAAGAAATGGCTAAATATAGAAAGCTTAGCAGAACATCTGCTCAGAGAAAAGCCCTGATCAGAAATCAGGTAACCAATCTTCTGTATCACGGAAAGATCGTTACCACAGAGACAAAGGCAAAAGAAATCCGTAAAATTGCAGAAGGCCTGATTGCGCTGGCAGTGAAGGAAAGAGATAATTTCGAAACCGTAACTGTGACAGCTAAGGTTCCCCGCAAGGATGCCGACGGCAAGAGAGTAAAAGAAGTGGTTGACGGCAAGAAGAAAACAGTATACGATGAAGTACAGAAGGAAATCAAAAAAGATATGCCTTCCAGACTGCATGCAAGACGTCAGATGCTGAAAGTATTCTATCCGGTAAAAGAAGTTCCGAAGGATAACAACGGAAAGAAGAAAAACACCAAAGAAATCGATATGGTGGAGAAAATGTTCACAGAGATTGCTCCCAAATATGCAAACCGTAACGGTGGTTATACAAGAATCGTAAAGATCGGCCAGCGTAAAGGTGACGCAGCCATGGAAGTACTGCTTGAGCTGGTATAAGGAAAACGTAAGGGGATTGCTGCACAGATTTTTCTGTGCTGCAGTCCCTTTTTGCACATCGTGCGGTTTTTAACTGTAATCAGATTCCAAAGGAGGGAAGAATATGGCATCCAGGAAGATAAAACTGCTTCTGGCTGGTCTTGCGCTGAGTCTTATGATGACCACCGGCGTTCAGGCGGCGCAGGAACAGGAAAATACGACACAGCCTGTCATCCAGGAGGAGACGGCGGTGGAAGACACTGAGGAAGAGACTGATCTTTCCAAAGGAGGGCAGGATACAACCGGGTCGGATGACATGAACGAGACGGAATCTGCCGAAGAAGAAGTCGTGGAGACACAGCCTGCGGCGGGGAACGAAGCCGACAAGTCCGGTGAAGAGTCGGAGGATATCAGTCCGCAGCCGGCAGATCAGCAGGAAACAGAAGAGGAAAATATACCAGCACCGGCGGAACAGGAAACCGGCGCCGCGCCTGCAGCCCTGGCAGCAGGATGGAACCAACTGGAAGGAGGCATTCAGTACTGCACAGCTGATGAAAGGGGAGAGATCCGTCCCGTCACCGGCTGGCAGGATATCGACGGAAAGACCTTTTACTTCGACGGCGACGGCTATCTGGAGACAGACTGGCTGCTGATTGGGGGACGCTCTTTCTATTTCAAGCCTGACGGAGAACCAGGCGAGGTGGGCGCTATGGCACTTGGCTGGCAGGATATCGAGGGCAGAACCTTTTACTTTAAGAAAACAGGCGCCTTTGGCCTCAAAGGAGCCGCGTTGACCGGCGTGCAGAATATCGGCAGCCGCACCTATTACTTTGAGAAGAGCGGCGACGTCAGTGTGAGGGGCGAGATGAAAACCGGCTGGCAGGATATCGACGGCAAAACCTTCTTTTTCAAACGTACCGGGAATCCCGGGCTCAAAGGAGCCATGCTGACCGGTTGGCAGAATATCGACAGCCAGCGGTATTATTTCAAAAAGACCGGGGAAAAAGGTGTCAAAGGAGTGACGCTGACCGGCATCCAGAATATCGGCAGCCGGACATATTTCTTTGCGCCGGAGGGAGGCCCCGGTGAAAAAGGGGCTATGGAGATCGGCTGGCAGGAATATAAAGGGAAGACTTATTATCTGAAAAAAACGGGTGAGGTCGGAGTAAAAGGAGCCATGCTGACCGGTTTCCAGAACATCGGCAAGTATACGTATTATTTCAAAAAGACCGGCGCAAGAGGTGTGAAAGGCGTGATGCTGACCGGTTTTCAAAACATCGGAAAATATACCTTTTTCTTTAAACGCACGGGTGAAGAAGGGGTGAAGGGAGCGATGCTGACCGGCTGGCAGAATATCGACGGAAAGACCTTTTACTTCAAAAAAACAGGAGCAAAGAACGTCAAAGGAGCCATGCTGCTGGGCTTTCAGAATATCGGCGGTAAGCGGTTTTACTTCAAAAAAACCGGCGCTGCCGGCGTCAAGGGAGTCCTGCTGACCGGACGTCAAAAAATCGGCAGCCAGTATTATTGCTTTAAGGAGACGGGAGGCCATGGAGTCCGGGGAGAGCTGTGCGATACATGGGACTGGCTTCTGGACAAATATCAGGAGGATGATTCCACCAGACAGCTGCTGTTTATTCAGTATACAGGGGGCAGCAGCGCCAAAGCGGTGTACTACAGTAAGTCCGGATCTTCCTGGAAAAAGATATTTACGACGGATGCCGATGTGGGCAGCAACGGCATTGACAAAGTCCGTGAGGGAGACCGGAAAACGCCCACCGGTACCTATACCCTGACTGGCGGATTCGGAATTCAGCCGGATCCGGGAGCGGTCATGGACTATGTGCAGGTGAACAAATACCTGTACTGGTGCGGCGACAGCGCTTACTATAATACCATGGTGGATGTGCGGGAACATCCCCATACCTGCTCCGGGGAGCATCTGATCGATTACAAGGGAGTGTATGACTACGCCATGCCTCTCGACTACAATCCCCAGTGTATCGTAGGAAAAGGCTCCGCTATCTTCCTGCACTGCAAAGGAAATACCGGATCCACCGGCGGCTGCATCGGCATCAGCCGCAGCAATATGATCAAGGTACTGCAGACGGCCCAGGAAGGGGCGAAGATCTGTATCTATCCAGAATAAAGAAATGTAAGAAGGCGTCTGGCCGGATGAAATATCAAATCCTGCCAGGCGCCTTTTTTCTTTCAAAATGCAATGGCAGCCTTCTCATCCATTAAGCGGCTGTGTCAAACCGGAAAAATCTTTTTTGCCTCTGTCAGCCGTTCGTAAAACTGTTCATAGAAATCCCGGCTGTCCTCATAGGGTTTCTGATAGAAGTTTTTTAACAGATACAGACTGACGGTCTTCTGGTAATTGTCGTCTGCATTCGTCAGCTGTTCTGACAGATCCCTGACAAAATAGTGCCAGTCGATGATAAACTGTTCGTTGCGTCCGGCCTGTGGGGTATCAATCCATTTTTGTACCTTCACTTTGGTTTTTGGCTCTTTTTTGCATTCATGCACCTGAAGAAAATACCGGAAGCTTCTGTCTTCATAGTAGCGGCCAAGGGGGAAGATGCGGCAGATACCGGGGCGCAGAGGATGGATGCTGCAGCGTCCCTGCGCATTCAGAAATCCGCAGGCCTGTGTTTTCTCCTGCATTTTCAAATTGGGCAGGATCAGGCCGTCTACCACATTTAGTTCGATCTTGTCATCCAGCAGCTGGTTAAAGGAACGGTTCAGTCCTGTGGTCAGGCGGAAGAGATCATAAGGATCCAGCAGGATACTGGAACCCATGTCACGGCAGCAGTCGCAGCATCCCTGACAATCTCCGCAGCCGGCCTTTACCATGTCCCGTAGTCCGTAGAAACGGCCGTCGGACACTTCTTTCATATCTATATTACGTTTCATTGCATACCTCCCGGAATAAGGTTTATCGGATACATTTTATCATGAAAACAGGAGGGGATAAAGAGGGGATTTCACCTCAATTGTAATCCAAATAAAAATAAAATTATACTGGAATTTTGCAAATTTATATGATACAATGCAACCAAAGCATTATATTTCTCATCTATCAAGCGGCTATGCCGTATCTGAATGCATTTCTGACAGCATATGATATCTCCTGCAGATACCTGCGGGATCGAAAAAGAAATCTCAATGCTTTTATTTCAAAAAAACAGCAGAGAGATTTCAATCGTCTTTGAATGTGGAATCTCCTGCACGAAAAAGGAGGTTTTGGATGGCAGACACAATTCATCACGAACAGCTGGCGGCCAGACGCGCATTCAAGGACAGTATCTTCAGAATGCTGTTCAGCGACAAAGAAAAGCTGCTTACGCTGTATAATGCAGTGAATGGAACCAATTATCAGGATCCCGGACTGCTGGAAGTCAACACACTGAAAAATGCCATTTATATGGCGGTCCACAATGATATTTCCTTCCTGGCCGGGGACAGCCTGTCCCTGTATGAGCACCAGTCCACCTGCAGCGGCAATCTGACCCTGCGCTTTCTCTTTTATGTATCCGACCTGTTCTCTTCCCTGACCAGGGACAGCAACCTGTATAGCAGAAAAGGAATCAGACTGCCGGCGCCCCAGTTTCTGATCTTCTATAACGGGGAAGAAAAGACGGAGGAACGCAAAGTCCTGCGGTTGTCAGAACTGTACGCTGTGCAGGAGGAACAGCCGGCGCTGGAACTGGAAGCCGTTTTTTTGAACATCAATCCGGGATATAATGAGAAGCTGAAGCAGGCCTGCCCCATTTTGGGGGAATACGTGACGTATACCACGAAAGTCCGGCAGTATGCGAAGGAAATGGAACTGACACAGGCGGTGGAGAGGGCGATGGAAGAGTGTATTCGGGAAGGGATCCTGGCAGGCTTTTTACAGAAAAACAGATCGGAGGCGAAAAAAGTGAGTATTTATGAATACGATGCCGAACGGCATATCCGCATGGAGCGGGAAGAAGCAATGGAGGAAGGGATGCAGAAAGTACTGATGAGACAAGTGCGGAAAAAACTGCAGAAAGGCTGTACCCTTTCGGAGATTGCAGATGCGCTGGAGACGGAAGAAGCAGTGATACAGCAGGTGATGAAAGAGATGGAAAAAGTTCCGGTATAGAAATGTAAGGTGATGTTTTTGCTGGTATATTGCAGTACATCATGCTAAAATACAATGAAAGCACTCCATTGCGCGGCAATTTTGAGACTGTAACAGGAAAGGATGTGGGATTCGAATGGGAGTTTATCTAAATAGCAAAAGTCCATATGGGATGTTTCGGGAAGACTATTCCCTGACGTATTATGTTGATAAGACAGATATACTTTCAGAATTGGTGCCATTGATTGAATTAAAGAATAACATCGGAGAAAGTACAGGAGAGAACCTGGAAAAAGGTCTAAAATATGTTGCTGTTACGAGACCCCGGCGTTTTGGAAAAACTGTCATGGCAAACATGATCGCATCCTATTTTGGAAAAGGTGCAGACAGTCATAAGGAATTTGATACACTGAAAGCAGCGAGGCAGCCATGGTATAAAAAACACTTAAACCAGCATAATGTGATCTATATTTCGTTTAACGAAACACCATCTGTATGTAATAGTTATGAGGTGTACATTAAAAGTTTTATTAAAGGACTTCTTATAGACTTGATAAAAGCTTATCCGGAAGCTGAAATTGAAAAAGATGATGACCCATGGTATGCGTTTAAAAAAATTTATGAGTATTGTAACGAGGAAAAATTTATCTTTATTTTAGATGAGTGGGATTATATTTACCACCAAAGATTTGCCACAGATGCAGATAAGGATAATTTCACGAAATTCTTAAGTAATCTTCTGAAAGATAAGGCTTACGTAGAGTTGGCATATATGACCGGAATTCTGCCGATTTCCAAGTATTCCAGCGGATCAGAACTGAATATGTTCTGCGAGTATACCATGGTGACTGAGGAAAAGTTCAGCGAGTACTTTGGATTCACAGACAAAGAAGTAGATGATCTTTATAAACGATATCAAAAAAAGCATATCGCAGGGAAAAAGATTACACGGGAAGGTCTGCGTGCCTGGTATGACGGATATCATACAAAATCCGGTGAGCGTGTTTATAATCCCAGGTCTGTGGTGTTGGCGCTTCAGAACAACAACCTGGGAAATTACTGGACAAGCTCAGGACCTTATGATGAGCTTTTTTATTACATTGGTGCAAACGTGGACAGTGTGAAAGAAGATGTGGGATTGCTCCTGTCGGATATTGCAGTGCCTGCCAGGGTAAGGGAATATGCCGCCACATCCATGGAACTGAAAACGAGGGATGAAATTTTCTCGGCTATGGTGGTTTACGGTTTTTTGAATTATGAGAATGGGTGCGTAGCTATTCCCAATAAGGAGTTAAAAGATAAGTTTGCTGAGATGGCAGAAAAGGAATCTTCTCTTGGCACAGTATATAATCTTGTCAGAGAATCGGGAAGAATGCTTGCTGCCACAAAAGCCGGTGATACGAAGACGATGACAGAACTTCTGAGTTTTGTTCATAATACAGAAAGTCCATTGCTTCTCTATAATAATGAAGCGGAGCTGGCTTCGATCATAAAACTGGTTTACCTGCAGGCGAGAGATTATTACCATATAGAGCGGGAGGATAAGGCAGGAATCGGTTATGTGGATTTCATTTTTTATCCGGTTCAGAAAAGCGATGATGCGATCATCATAGAACTGAAGGTGAACCACACGGCGGAGGAGGCAATTCAGCAGATTCGAGACAGACGGTATGCGTTGCGGTTTGAAGGAAAGATAGGAGGAAAACCGGTATATACGGGGAGAATTCTGGCCGTGGGCATCGCTTACAGGAAGGATGACCCCGAAAAGAAACATGAGTGCAAGGTAGAAGTCTTAAGAGAAAGAATATCGTGATTTATGGAAAGGATACAAAAATATGGATGAATTGAATGAGCTGGAAATGTATGAAAAGAAGTGTGAGGAAATCCGGCGAACCAATGACAGTCTGCTGGAATTATTTGAAAAGGATATGGAAGGCCTGTCCCCGAAGACAATCCGCAGACATCTGTCAAATGTGGATTTTTATATCAATGAGTTTCTTCTCTATGCAGATGCGCTTCCGATGGAATATGGTCTGGGGAAAATAGATGAATTTCTTGGCGAGTTTTTTATACGGAAATGTATGTGGTCTACTCCGGCTACCATTAAAAGCACTGCGGCCAGTATAAAAAAATTCTATAAATGTATGCTGGATCATGGAAAGATAGAGAAAGGGGATTACAAATTCTTCTGTGAAACTGTTAAAGTTGGGATGGAAGTCTGGCAGGCTCTTTGTGCACAGTACAATGATCCGGAGGAAGAGAATCCCTTTGGATTTTTTTGGTAATCAGTTCGGGAAGAGCGGCGCTGCATCTGAATGCATTTCTGATATCATTCTTTATTCATTAAGAAATCTCAATGCTTTTATTTCACGAAAACAGCAGAGAGATTTCAAAAGGTTTTGAATGCAAGGTGAAATCTCCTGCCCTTTGAAAAGGAGGTTTTATTTGGAAGTAAATACATTGGAAAATGCCATTTACATGGCGATCCGCAACGATGTATCTTTTGTGATAGACACGGCAGATTGTCTCTGTACGAACATCAGTCTACGTACAGCGCCAACCTGACGCTGCGTTTTTTGTTTTATGTTTCGGATTTGTTCTCAGCAATGACCAAGGAGGAAAATCTGTATAAGAAAAAGGGGTGAAACTGCCCTCTCCCAGATTCCTGATTTTCTATAATGGGGAAGAGAAGATGGAGGAAAGAAAGATTCTGCGGTTGTCGGAACTGTATTCCATTGAGGATAAAATGCCTGCATTGGAGCTGGAAGCAGTCATGTTGAATATCAATCAGGGCTATAATCTGGAATTGTTGGACGCCAGCGAGACGCTGCAGGAATACGTGAAGTATACGCAGAGAGTGCGAAAGTATGCAGGGGAGATGGAGCTAACCGAAGCAGTGGAACGTGCGATCACAGAGTGTATCAGGGAAGGAATCCTGGCGGATTTTTTGAAGCAGAACCGATCGGAGGCGAAAAAAGTGAGTATATATGAATATGATGTCCGCATGGAGCGGGAAGAGGCGAGGGAAGAGGGAATTGAACAGGGCATTGTCATGGGCAAACAAGAGTTATTAAAAAACCTGATTCAGAAAAAACTGCAGAAGGGATTGTCTGTGCCGGAAATTGCTCAGATGCTGGAGACGGAGGAAGAAACAGTTCGCCGGTTAATGGAGGAGACAGGAAGCGGATTATAGATTTTTCTGCAACATCTCCCGGGAAACCATCTTATGGGTGTTCCCGAGAGATGTTTTTTCCCACCTGTCTGCCGCCAAACTGCTTCCGATAGGAAGAAGGTTTGATCCTTACGATTTCCATGAACTGTCTGGAAAAGTGGCCCTGTGTGGCATAGCCCAGGTTCTTCGCAATTTCAGCCAGAGACATATCCGTAGTAAGGAGAAGGGTTTGGGCATGTCCAATTCTTCCCCTCGTCTGATAGGCGCTTAAGGTGCAGCCGGTGGTCTGTTTGAAAATACGCGAAACGTAAGAAGCGCTGAGTTTAAAATGTGTTGCGACTTCCTGCAAGGAAAGTCTGTCCAGAATATGCTGATTTACATAATCCAGAATTTTCTCTCCCGTTGTCTGTGAGGTGTGTTTATTGATCGGAGGATTTCTGTCCAGCACATGTTTTGCTTCAATCAGGCAAAGAATCTGATTGAAAAAGGAACGGAACAGGAGCTGGCAGGATTCCCGGGCGGTATAGGTGTTGGCTGCCGCGATTTCGTTCATGGCGGCCAGAAGGTAATGGAAGGTATTTTCGCGGCGGTCCAGATGAAAAACAGGGGATGTATCGGGCGCGAGTATGACGTTGGGGGGAAAACCTGAAAGCTGTATGTTTGTGGCGCCGCAGAAGTAGACCAGTCCGAAGTTGTCAAGATGCAGCGTGTTGGCATTGTAGATGACCATATCTCCCTTTTTTACAGCGTACTTTTTGCCGCCCACTGTACAAACACCTTTTCCGTCTCGAAAATACAGAAATTCCACCGTGTCTGCGTGGGAATGCAAAATGCGCGGAGGCGGAGTGGGAATCTGACGAAGAAAATTGTGAGAACCCAGAAAGAGCAAGGTTGGTTCTGCAGATGCTTTTTCGGGGAGAGATAAAAAATAATGCATAAAAACCTCCTCCGCCATGATGAATCATAAGCCATGGATTATGCTAGAGAATAATTTCGCGTACTGAATCATGCTCAACAAGTTCCGGCTCAAAGAGATAGTTGGCGTCATAGTTTGGATCTTTAATAAGCTGCAGCAGATTCTGTGCCGCCTTCTGGCCCACATCAGCCCGAGGATAACGGATGCCGGAAAGCGCAATATTTTCCACGTTGGGGGAATAGTCATCGTTGCTCATAAGAGAGAGGTCTTCGGGAATGCGAATTCCCCGTTTCAGTATTTCGGGAACAATCGACTGAGCCATTAAATCATTATAAAAATAGGCGGCGGTATAATGCCCCAGGCGGGAAATTACGGGATTGTAGTTAATTTCCGTGTAAATAAAATTGTCATTTCCTGTCAGCCAGAACGTGTCGTCATCATGAGGGGAAATACTGTTGTCTAACAGCGCCTGTATATATCCTCTGTATCTTAAGATCCCCTGGATGTCGTCCATTTTTCCAAAATGGAAAATTTTCCGATGCCCTTTCTGAATCAGATATTCGGTGGCAAGATAACCGCTTCGGAAATCGTCAAGACATACGGCCGGCAGATCCGGCAGTTCAGGATAATGTCCGTCAATAAGAATGACGGGCATTTTTTTTGACAGTTCTTTCAAAAGCTGTGGGTGCATTCTGGGCAAATACCCCCTTGCCACTTCGATAATAGCGCCCGCGTAGGTGGACTGCAAAAGATTGCGCAGGATCTGTTCCTGTGTATCAATGCTGTAGTTGCACGTGAAAATATTGCTGATATAGTCGTTCTCTGTCAGTACAGAATTAATTCCGGCTATTTTGTAGGGAAAGATATAATCGTTGAGGGCGTTTAAAATAACGGCAATATTGTTGCTGGAAACAGCGGCGGTTTCAGGCAGTTCGGATATGAAGGTGCCTTTTCCGCGATGGGAATACAATAATCCACGGTTTCTCAGAAAATCCAGCGCGTTGCGGATTGTTTGCCTGCTGACCTGATAATGGTCGATCAGTTCTTTTTCCGAAGGCAGTTTTTGATGAGGAAGATATATTTGAGCGCGGATTTGTTCTTCGATGTTTTCAGCAATAGATAGATATTTTGGCATATAACACCTCTATAAATATATTTTATTTTAGGATTCGTTTGCTGCTTTAAGTATATATTATCCTTAAATAAAATACAAGTAATATTTAGGAAAAATGAAAAAAGTACATGATAAAATGAGAAGGTAAATGAATGGCAAATTGATGTAAAAAATATATGGGGAGAAATAGAAAATTGCCTTAAAATTAATAAATAAAACGTCAATAAAATGTAAAAATATAGTGATTAGACAAAAAAACAAAAAATATTTCGGATAAAATATGTATTGTAAAAACACAAATTAAATGTATAATAAGTACCAACAAATAAATACAAGATGCACACAAAAACAGAACCATATAATAACAAATCATTGGTGTGCCAGAGAAAGAAAGGAGAATATGATGAAGAGAAGAATATTAGCAGCAATTATGGCAATTGCAGTGGCAGCTTCCATGACGGCTTGTAGCTCAGGAGATTCTGCTTCACAATCTTCCGCAGACAATACAGCGGCGGAAGGAGAAGCAGCAGAAGCGGATGCAGCAGCAGAGGAGACGTCCGACAATACGGGGGATTCGAAAGGAACGATCCTGTTTTCTACAAAGACAATTACCAACAATGAATTCCAGCGGATCATGGTTGAGAAATGTGAGGAAGTGGTGGAGGCAGCCGGGTATACTTTTGAACTGACTCTTTCCGGTGATGAACTGACGGTTTCCAAGCAGGTGGAAAATGTGGAAAATGCTATTAATAAAGGGGTTGACGGCATCATAGTGGCTCCTATGGATGGCAGTTCTTTGATTCCGGCATTGGAAAAAGCAAAAGCGGCTGGAATTCCGGTAATTATCGCGGATTCTTCTCTTGATGAAGGAAACGACGATCTGTTTATGTCCCATGTGGGATCGGACAATATTGCCATTGGTTACGAGGCGGGGCAGCAAATGGCGAAAGCCATAGGAGAAGAAGGCAAGGTCTGCGTTGTCCGGGGCGCTGCGGGCGCTATGGGAAGTGAGCTGCGTTCTCAGGGATTTGAGGAAGCCATTGCAGAATATCCCAATATTGAAATTGTGAACCAGCAGCTTGGCAACTGGCTGAGTGATGTGGCAATGCAGGTTACGGAAAATATGCTGACAGCAGATCCGGATATGGATGGAATTTTCCTCTGTTCTGACGGCATGCTTTCCGGCGTTATTTCCGGTGTGCAGAATAAAGGTATGGATCCCTCGGAACTTTGCATTATTTCTGTAGATGGAAATATTTCTGCTCTTGATGCAATCAAAGACGGAACCTGTTACGGCTGTGTGGCGCAGTATCCTGCCAACATTGGAGAGATTTCTGCTAATACCATGATAGATGTGTTAAACGGTGATGTTGCACAGGAAGATGTGGAGCATGAGCAGGATTCCGGATACTTCTTTATGTGTCCTGATACCATCGAGGAATCGGAAGAGGTTGCATTTTAAATGAAGTTCTGAATTCATGGAGCCCTGGCAAAGTTATCTGCCGGGGCTCTGTCACTTAAAAAGGGTAAAGAATGATATGAAGGAGGCAAAGCGAACGTGAAGAAAAGGAACATAAAGACAAAATATATTGCCTATCTGGTAATTTTGATCGTGGCATGCATTGCCGGAAGCCAGATCCCAGGTTTTTTTACCGTGACGAATATCCTGAATGTGACGCGTCAGGCCTCGACAATTGCGATCTGTGCATTGGCAATGACCCTTGTCCTGATTATTCAGGGGATTGACCTGGGAACGGGAGGTGTTATGGCGTTCTGCGCTATGGTCAGCGGTTTTATGATGCTCAATGGAATAAATGTATTTTTTTCCATGTTTGCCGGTGCGGCGGTTGGCCTGATAATTGGCATCGTTAACGGTTTGTTGGTATCCAGAATCAATATCCCGCCTTTTATTGCAACTTATGTGACAGGACAGATCACTCTTGGCCTTGCACTGGTTGTGGGAAAAGGCAGTTCCATCAGCGGGATGCCGGATTTGTATGTTGCAATAGGAAATCGACTTTTTTTGAATATTCCTATTAACACATGGATTATGATTGTACTGCTTGTGATTACTACAGTGATTCTGAAATATACCCGGATGGGAAAACATATTTACGCCCTTGGAGGCAACGAAAGTGTGGTGAAAGCAGAAGGAATCAATTCCGGCAGGATCAAAATCTTTGCGTTTTCCTTATGCGGATTGTATTCCGCCATTGCAGGCATCCTGCTTTCCGCCCAGATGGCTACGGTTCATCCCACGCAGGGAGCTTCCTATCAATTGGATGCGGTAGCGGCTTCTCTGGTAGGCGGTGTCAGCATGCTGGGAGGGGAAGGCGCGGCCTGGATGTCGGTTGTGGGCGCTCTGATCATCGGTTTTCTGCGCAATGCGTTGGATATGTTGGCGATCGATCCCTTTTATCAGAACCTGTTTATTGGTGCAGCGATTATTTTTGTTGTGGGCGTCAGTGTGTTTAACAAAAATAAAGAACTGGAGAAAGCGAAAGTATTCTAGGGGGTGGATGACAAATGAAAAATTTTGCAAAAAAGTACGGCAACGTCATCATATTTGCGTGTGTGTTTGTAGTGGGCGTGATTGCCAGGCCGGGAGCCTTCTTAAGTATCAGTAATGTTACCGGAATTATTTCCCAGGCTGCCATTGCGGCGATCTGCTGTCTGGGCATGACTTTTGTGCTGATGACTGGCGGTATTGATCTTTCTGTGGGGTATCTGTTGGGGTTCTGTACCTATGTCTTCGGATGGTCTACTGTTACCCTGGGGCTTCCCGTTATTGCAGGTATCTTGCTGACTCTGGCTGTAGGAGCTTTTTTCGGCATGGTAAACGGTATTCTGGTACAGGTATTGAAAATTCCCGCGTTTATTGTAACGCTGGGTACCGGGTATATCATATATGGAATTGCCCAGATCGTCAGCAGCGGCTCTGCCATCACCCCTCTTCCGGATGCTATGCTGGCTGTAGCCAGGACAAATATTTTAGGGTTGAATTCAGTGGTATGGATTATGCTTCTGATTGCGGTGATTGCCTGGTTTATTCTCCATAAATCTACCTTTGGACGTGCCCTGACTTCTGTGGGCTTAAATAAAGAGGCCAGTTCTCTGTCCGGTATTAACGCATCCTTTACAACGATTATGGTATATGTCATCTGCGGGATTACGACCGCTTTAGGCGCTGTTTTGATGGCCAGCCGGGTAAATAACTGTGTGGTCACCATGGGCGGAACAGATTTTACCTTTACAGCCATCACAGCTGCAGTTCTTGGAGGAGCCAGTCTTTTTGGAGGAATTGGTACGGCATGGGGATCTCTCTTGGGTGTATTTACAATTTATATGATTCAGAATATTCTGGGGATTTTGGGCGTGAATTTCTATATGTATACAGCCGTGCAGAGTATTGTGATTTTGATTGCTATCATCTTTGAGAATGTGAAAAACAGATTGCTGCAATAAGGGGGGCTTTGCTATGGCGAAAATTTTGGAAATGAAGAATATCACAAAGTATATCTTTGATGAATATGGCAAAAAAATTAATGGCACCACGGTTAAAATTTTAAACGGCGTTAATTTTGACCTGGAAGAGGGCGAAGTACATGTGCTTGTGGGGGAAAATGGAGCCGGAAAATCTACTTTGATGAAGATTCTTGGCGGCAATATTCCTGCGGATGAAGGAGAAATGCTTCTTGACGGACAGCCTTACTTTGTGAAAGGACCAAAAGAGGCCCGAGAAAAGGGAGTGGCATTTGTTCATCAGGAGTTAAATTTATGCCTTAATCTGGATATCGCCCATAACATTTTTCTGGGAAGGGAGCCAAGAAAAAACGGATTTGTAGATCATAAAACCATTTATAAAAAGAGTCGGGAGTATCTGGATAAGTTTGGATTTCATGATATTGACCCGAAAACAATCATGCATAATCTGTCTACGGCCAGACAACAGGTGGTGGAGATTGTGAAAGCCCTTTCCTATGATTCCAGAATTTTGATCATGGATGAACCGACAGCTTCTCTGACGGCGGGAGAGATCGATCATCTGTTTGAACTGATCCAGGATCTAAAGTCCAGAGGAGTCAGTATTATCTATATTTCTCACCGTATGGATGAATTGCAGGTTGTGGGAGACAGACTGACCATTCTCCGGGACGGTCAATCCATAGAAACCATGTCCATGGAAGATTATAATCAGGACTATATTGTAAAACAGATGGTTGGACGTACGATTACCAATTTGTTTAACTGCACCCATAAAGTCCAGGATGAAGATATTCTTAAAGTAGAGAACTTTAAAATCGGACCGGATACGAAACCGATCAGCATGCACGTAAAAAAAGGAGAGATTGTGGGGCTTGGCGGACTGGTTGGCTCAGGCAGATCGGAATTTGCCAGAGGAATCTTTGGAGTGAGAAATTATTTTGGAGGAACCATTATTTACAAGGGGGAAGAGTACAGAAAACCATCTGCAGAAAAATCCATCGCCAGAGGAATTGCTTATCTGTCCGAGGACAGAAAAATTGACGGTCTGATCGTTGCAAAGAACATCAAAGAAAATATTACGATGGCTTCTATTAAAAAGTCGTTCAAACATCATATTTTAAACAACCGGCTGGAGCGAAAAGAAGCGGAAACAAAGATCAAAGAACTGAATGTGATCTGCAGGTCTATGGATCAGCTTGTCAGCACGCTTTCAGGCGGCAACCAACAGAAGGTTTTGTTTGCGAAATGGCTGGAGAGCAAACCAGATTTGCTGATTCTTGATGAACCTACAAGGGGTATCGATATCAATGCAAAAGCTGAGATTTATGAAATTATGGATAATATCGCCAAACAGGGTGTGGCTATTATCATGATTTCTTCAGAACTTCCGGAATTGATTGGGATGAGTGACAGAATCTATGTCATGCGAAGAGGTTCTATTTCCCTGGAAATTGACAAAAATGAAGAGATGACCCAGGAAAGAATTCTGGCGAATACTCTGTAGAATAAAACTAAAGAAGAAAGAAGGTAGAAAGAATGATCAAACTTGGATTAATTGGAGCGGGCGGCATCGGACGGATGCATACGGATATTATTATGAATCAGATTCCCGGGGCGGAAATTGTGGCTGTCAGCGATATCAGCGCAGAAAACAGAGCGAAGATTACGGATCAATATCCATCGGTGAAAAGTTTTGACGATCCCCATGAGTTGATCAAGTCTTCCTTGACAGACGCCGTCATTGTGACCACCTGGGATCGTACCCATGAAGAATTTGTAACAGCAAGTATTAAAGCTGGAAAGCATGTTTTCTGTGAAAAACCCCTTGCTGATACCACAAAAGCCTGTGTCAATATCATGGAAGCTGAAATAGCGGCGGGGAAACGATATCTGACGGTTGGATTTATGAGACGATATGACAGCGGCTACGTACAGGTGAAAGAGGCTATCGACAGCGGCCGAATCGGAAGGCCCCTGCTTCTCCATGAGCAGCATAGAAATGCGCACCCTACGGGGGAAAAGCATACGACGGATATGTCGGCAAACGGCGCCCTGGTGCATGAATTTGATATCACCAGATGGCTGACCGGGGATGAATATGAAATGGCTCAGCTGATCTGTCCCAGAAGCACCCGCAACGCGGATGAGGATCTGATAGACCCGCAGATGGTGATATTGCGGACCAAAGGCGGGATTCATGTGGATCTGGAAATCTATATGAATTGTATTTACGGTTACGATATTCACTGCGAAGTGGTGGGCGAGGAAGGCTGCGCCTCTCTTCCGGATCCTGCTAATGCGGTAATTCGTGAAAACGGCGCCCGTCTTTATAAGATTGATCCTGTCTGGGTGAATCGGTTTGCCGATGCCTATGTCACGGAAATGCGGGACTGGATCAAATGTGTAGAAAAAGATTCTCTGACGGGACCAAGTGCCTGGGATGGTTATGCGGCAGCAGCGGCGGCGGAAGCGTGTACAAGATCACGTCTGGCGGGCGGCCAGGTGGTAAAGGTGGAGATGATGGATAAACCAGAGTTTTACAGATGAAAAACGCTTTCCTTAAACAAAAACCGAGCTAACGAAATAAAAAATTGGAGGAGTCCTATGAAAAAAATAATGCAGGCAGCTGTTTTCTGTGGAAACGGTATTGTGCAGGTAAAAGAAAAACAGGTACCGTCAATCACAAGACCGGATGAGGTACTGGTAAAAGTACATGCCTGCGGTATCTGCGGAAGCGATCTCCATGTCTTAAGTGTTCCTCCGGGGCAGTATGCAAAACCGGATACGGTTTTGGGGCATGAATTTGTAGGAACTGTGGAAGCGGCGGGAGCAGAGGTAAAGACTCTGAAAATCGGCGATAAAGTGGTGGCAGAACCGAATATTCGATGCGGCCTTTGCCCGGAATGCCGCAGGGGAAATTTTAATTTATGCAGAAACGCAGTCAATACAGGACAGGTAAGAGACGGCGGCTGGGCGGAATACTGTCTGATGCCGGAAAAACAGTTATATTTAGTTCCGAAAGATATGCCGGATCATTTGGCGGCCCTTGCCGAACCCCTTGCCTGTGTGATGAACGGAATGCAGAAAATCAATCCTCAGCCGGCACAAAAGGTGCTGTTGTATGGAGCGGGAACTATCGGCCTCCTTTTTGTAAAAGCACTGAAACGGTATGGGGTGAAAGATATCATGGTCGCGGAACTTGTAGAGTCCAGAAGGGAAGACGCAAAAAGAGCGGGGGCAGATATTGTTGTTGACCCTGCCGCAGATGATATTGCTTCCGTTATGCAGGAGAAATGGGGAGGCTTTGCGGATGTGGCCATCGATGCCGTGGGGGCGGGAAGTGTTCTGGAGCAGAGCGTTGATTTGGTA
Organism: Candidatus Ruminococcus avistercoris; assembly: GCA_019120315.1. GTDB lineage: Bacteria > Bacillota > Clostridia > Lachnospirales > Lachnospiraceae > Ruminococcus_G > Ruminococcus_G avistercoris. The sequence continues at coordinate 30,738 of DWVJ01000044.1, read as the reverse complement.
AACTGCGGTTCCACAATTCTGATTTTCGGACAGAATATGAGTCAAAAATCTACGATACGGCCAGGAGTGATCAACAGTAAGGAGCTGACCATAACTGCCGCGCTCAGTTCAAAAAACAGCTATCTTCCGGCTATTGATTTGCTGAAAGATTCTTCCTTGAAATTTGAAGAGCTGATCACCCATGTGGTGAAACTGAAAGATGTAAATAAGGGGATAGAGTGGATGAGAAATGGGGAAGCCATTAAAGTCATGGTGGAACCATAACGGGAGAAGAGGAACAGGACATGCGTGATAAACTTAAAATGGGAATGGTCGGAGGCGGAAACGGCGGCAATATCGGGAATAGTCACAGGCGGGGAGCCGCTATGGATAATCTTGCGGTTCTGACAGCCGGCAGTTTTACAAGGAATTCCCGGCAGAATAAAAAGGACGGAATGTTCTGGGGAGTAGCGGAAGACCGTATTTATGATAGTTATCAGGAGATGGCAAAGAAGGAGTCAAAGCGGCCCGACGGCATCGATTTTGTCAGTATCGTCACTCCAAATCATACCCACTATCCCATCGCCAGATGTTTTCTTGAGCATGGGATTCATGTGGTATGCGAAAAACCGATGACCTTGCAGGTGTCCGAAGCGGAAGAGCTTGCAGCGCTGGCAAAAGAGAAAAACCTAGAGATTTGTGTTCCGTATACTTATGCTCATTACCCGGCCATTCGGGAATGCAGAAGTTTGATTGAAGAAGGAAAAATCGGAAAAATCCTGGATGTAGTGGCGGAGTATCCTCAGGACTGGATGATTCTGGGACTTCAAAATGATGAGGATGATTTTACTAAATGGATTGGAGATCCGAAATATTCGGGCGCTTCCAATGTAACGGGAGCTATGGGGGTACATTTGTATTATCTGATCTGTGCCGCCACAGGGCTTCGGATCGAAAAAGTGCTGGCCGACTTTGGATACTATCCGGAGGATGCAAAACTGGAAACGATTTCCCGTATTCTTATGGCGTTTGACAATGGCGCCCATGGGATGGCGTGGACATCTAATGTGGCCATTGGCCATGACTGCAGTATGTACCTGAAAATATACGGGGAAAAGGGATCTATCGAGTGGTCTCATGACGATATGACCCATTTATATGTGTCCTATCTCGACCAGCCGGTGCAGATTTTTTCGGCCAACAGGAGTTATATGAGTGATTTCAGTAAACGGGCTTCCCGTCTGCCGGCAGGCCATCCGGAAGGATTTTATGAGGCGTACGCGAATATGTATCATTCTTTTTGTGAAAAGCTTCTGGACCGGATGAACGGATGCCTGAAAGAAGAATGTTATTATTATTTTCCACATGCGTTTGACGGGCTGGCAGGCGTAAAGTATGTGCAGGCGGCGGTAGACAGTCAGAGAAAGGGAAACGTATGGGTTGCTCTTGATGATGCGGCAAAATGTTTTTTGTAATGAAGAAAGGATAATGAGATATGAGATTAAAGTTTGGTATGATAGGCGGAGGCAACGGCGCATTCATTGGTGATGTTCACAGGCACGGAGCGGTGATGGATGATCTGGCGCAGCTGGTATCCGGATGTTTTTCAAGAAACATGGGAAAAAATCGGGAAACGGCAGAAAAATGGGGAATATCCGATTTTGATCGGGTGTATTCCAGTTATCAGGAAATGGCGGAGAAAGAAAGCGCAAGGGAGGACGGCATTGATTTTGTCAGTATCGCTACTCCCAATGATACCCATTACCCCATCGCGAAATGTTTTCTCGAACACGGCATCCATGTAATGTGTGACAAACCTCTGGCTTTGCATGCAGATGAAGGAGAAAAGCTGGCAGCTCTTGCCAGGGAAAAGAATCTTCTTTTTGGCATGACCTACACATATACAGGATATGCGATGGTAAAGCAGGCAAGACAGATGATTGAAGCAGGGGAGATTGGCAATATACTGACGGTGGTGGCGGAATATCCTCAGGAATGGCTCCTTGTTCAGATGGTCAGTGATCGATCGGATCAGGCCACCTGGCGTATGGATCCGGAAAGAAGCGGCCCCTCCGGATGCTGTGCGGATATCGGCACTCATGTGGAATGCCTGATTAAAAAGATGACCGGTCTTTCTGTTGAAAAAGTGCTGGCGAATTTCGAAAAACTGCCGAAGGATCAGGAGCTTCCACTGGAAAATAACGTACAGATATTGGTGAAGTTTGATCACGGTATTTCTGGTATGATCTGGACATCCCAGGTGGCTATTGGCCATGAAACGGATCTTTTGATTCGTATTTTCGGTGATAAGGGAGCGATAGAGTGGCAGCATAAAGAACCGGCGGTTCTTCGGGTTACAAGAATCAACGAGCCGCCCAGGATTTACACGCCGACAAGAGATTATGATACCCAGGAATGCCGTGGGCTGTCCCGCCTGCCCTCCGGTCACCCGGAAGGCTTCTTTGAAGCTTTCGGAAATATTTACCGGGGTTTTTGCGCGGAACTGCTGAAAGAAAAGTATGGCGTGGATTGCGGCGAATATGATTATCCCACGGTGGAAGACGGAGTTCACGGATTGCGGTTTATCGACGCCTGCATCGAGAGCAATGCAAAGGGGAATATCTGGGTGGATGTTTAAAGGAAAAACCTGTATAATGGGAAAAAGGACATTGCGATTCTAAAAGAGGAGACGTATGATGAAGAAAACGATGCGCGCCGCGGTTTTTGAAGGAGAAGGCGTTCTGACAGTGAAGGACGTGCCTTATCCTGTCATAAAAAATCCGCATCAACTGGTTATAAAGGTAGAAGCCGCCAGCATCTGCGGAAGCGATTTACATGGTCTGGCTGTTCCGCCCGGTCAGTATATGAAGCCCGGTATTATCTACGGCCATGAATTTTGCGGAACCATTGTGGAAATGGGAGAAAAAGTAAAAGAATTTGTCCTGGGAGAGATGGTAGCGGTAAATCCCAGAGTGCGGTGTGGAAAGTGTTATGAGTGTACACATAACAAAGGCGATCTATGCTCCAATTCCAGTCATTATGGCCAACTGGCAGACGGCGGTTTTGCCGAGTATGCGCTGGTGGATGAAGGTCAGCTTTATCACGTGGATGCTTCTGTTCCGGCAGAAATTGTCGCTCAGACAGAACCAATTGCCTGCATTATGAATGCGGTGAAAGAAGCCCGGCCGACTCCCGTGGATTATGTGCTTTTATACGGCGCGGGCCCCATAGGTCTTTCCTTTATCCGGGTATTGAAAGTATACGGAATCCGAAATCTGATCGTTTCTGCCAAAGGAGAGAAACGTGTCCGGGAAGCGTATGCCTGCGGAGCGGATATCGTTGTGGATATGGAAAAAGAGTCCGTGGAAGAAGTGATGAAGCAATGCTGGCCATATAAAGCGGATCTGATCATCGATGCGGTGGGCAGAGGGAAAATTCTGGAAGAAGCGGTAAACCTGGTCAATCCCCAGGGAAGAATTCTTCTCTTCGGTTTGGATCAAAATGCAAAAGCGACAATTCCTCCTTCTGTATTTACATTGGATGAAATAAGTTTAAAGGGAGTTTTGGGAAAAGATTTTCCGGCAGCAGTGGAGATGATAAGGAACCCGGATCTTCAGCTGGAAAAGATTATTACCCATCGCATTTCCCTTGAAGAAATACATCTGGGTATGGATTTGATGAAAAAGAAGGAAGCCTGCCGGGTCATTGTATTTCCGCAAGGATTATGATTTTAACATTTTCCATGATCAGATAAATTATCATAAAAGGGAAAAATAATTTATTCAGGAAGCGGCGTTGTCGCTTCCTGTTTCATGTGGAAAAACTGCAGAGAGATTCACATCCATCCCCCGTCAAAGGTCAGCACCTGGGCGGTCAGATAGGGATGGTTGACGGCGATGTCGTAGAGAAACTTGGCTGCTTCCTCCGGCGACGCCATGCGGCCCAGGGCGATCTCATCGCAGAGAAGCTGTTTTTCCGATGCGTCCAGCATGCCGTTCATATCTGTGTCGATGACGCCGAACTCCACGGCGTTGACCCGTATGCCGCTGGGAGCCAGTTCCCGGGCGAGAGCTCTGGAAAAGGCGCTGCTGCCGCCTTTGGAGGCGGAGTAGGCCGCTTCGCAAGCCGCCCCGTGGCTGCCCCAGACGGAGGAGACATTGACGATGGAGCCGCTGTGACGTTTCAGCATCAGAGGGATTGCTCTGCGGCAGCAGAGGAACTGGGAGGTCAGGTTGGTTCGGATGACTTGCTCCCATTCATCCAGTGTCATGTCCTGGAGAAGGCCCATGTGGGCGATGCCGGCATTGTTGATCAAAACGTCCAGCGTGTCGCTGAAGTGTTCCAGTTCACAAAACAGAGCATCTACATAGTCTTCCTCTCCGGCGTCTCCGGCAGAAATCAGGCAGGGCGCGCCGTATTCTTTTTCCAGTTCTGTTTTCAGCTGTTCCAGCTGCAGCCGGTTTTTATGGCAGGTTAAAACCAGACGGAAGCCGCTGCGGGCGAAGATCCGCGCGCAGGCTTTACCGATGCCTCGGGAAGCCCCGGTAATCAAAACAGTTTTCTCGTTCATATTTTTTCACCTCAAGGTATAACATATCATATCCAGTTACAAAATACCATGCTTTTATCCCTTGATTTTGCTTGCTTCTAAAAGGAAATCCGTGATATTATAACGGCAAAATGTGACGTTGGGTAAGTGAAAGACAATGAAAAAAATCATCATCATACTGGGGGTGCTGGGGACGGCTTTTTCCGCCATCCTGGTTCGGTATTCCGACGCGCCATCCACGGTGCTGGTATTTTACCGCATGCTGTTTTCCGTACTGCTGCTTTCACCGGCAGCGCTGCTTTTCCACAAAAGGGAATTTACCGGTATCGGGCTGCGGGAAATCGGACTGTGTGTGGGAAGCGGTATCTTTCTGGGGATGCATTTTTTCTGCTATTTCCAGAGTTTACAGTATACCGGCATCGCCTCCAGCGTGGTGCTGGTGGATACGGAGGTGTTTTTCGTAGCGCTGGGAGGAGCGCTGTTTCTGCGGGAGAGACTGTCGGCGCTTGGGTGGCTGAGCATTCTGATCACCTTTGCGGGCAGCGTGGTCGTGGTACTGGGCGATATGGGCGGCGGCAGGATGACCGGGAATATCCTGGCTCTGTGCGGGGCGGTCTGTTCGGCAGTCTATACGTTGATCGGCCGCAGCTACCGCAGGCGGATGTCCACCACGGTTTATACCTGGATCGTTTATTTTAGCGCCGGGATGGTGGTGCTGCCGGCCTCTTTCCTGACAGGTAATCCGGTGCTTCCCGTCAGTCTGCGTAATCTGGCGGTGGCCATGGGCCTGGCGGTGCTGTGTACGCTGCTGGGGCACAGTATTTTCAGCTGGGGGCTGAAGTACGAGAGCGCCTCTTTCATATCGGTGGTCAAGCTGCTGGAGCCGGTGTTTGCTTCTTTGCTTGGCATCCTTTTGTTTCGGGAGATGCCGGCGGTGACTTCCGTGGCCGGCGGTATCTTGATCATCGGAGGAATTGTGCTGTGTATCGTAAGCGGACAGAGGGGGAATGCGGATTCCAGGTGAGAAATCCTCAGTTGCTCTGGACGTAAAATCGTAGTAAAATAGTACAGTAATATTTGAAAGAAAATGCAATGGGAGAGCCTATGGAAAAAAAATTACTCTTTGTGTTTAATCCCAAATCAGGCAAGGGTCTGATCAAATCAAAGCTTCTGAATATTATCAACATTTTTGTGCGAAACGGCTATCAGGTGATGGTTCATCCCACCCAGTATGCCCAGGACGCCTACCATGTGGTAAAAAGGGTGGCACCGCAGATGGATCTGGTGGTCTGCAGCGGAGGGGACGGTACCCTGGCGGAGGTGGTGACCGGATTGCTGGAGTGCAAAGAAAAAGTACCGATGGGATATATCCCTTCCGGAAGCACCAATGATTTTGCCAGCAGCCTGGATATTCCCAAAAACATGGAGAAGGCGGCGCAGGAAATCATGGAAGGGAAATGCTATAGCTGCGATGTGGGGCGGTTTAACCGGGAAACCTTCGTCTATATTGCGGCCTTTGGCCTGTTCACCGACGTCTCCTACCAGACGGATCAGGCTTTGAAAAACGTGTTGGGCCATATGGCCTATCTGCTGGAAGGTGTGAAGCGGATTTTTGATATCAAATCCTACCATATGAAAATCGGGGCCAACGGGATGCAAAAAGAGGACAATTACATTTTCGGTATGGTCACCAATTCCCGCAGTGTGGGCGGGTTTAAAAATCTCACGGGAAAGAACGTGGAGATGGACGACGGCCTGTTTGAGGTGACATTGATCCGGGAGCCGAAAAATCCCCTGGAGCTCAATGAGATCATGGGCGCGCTGCTGACGGCGGTGGACGACACGGATATGATTTATTCTTTTAAATCAGACTGTGTGGTGATCGAGTCTGACGAGCCCATTCCCTGGACTTTGGACGGCGAGTTCGGGGGAGAGCACAGCGAGATCTGTATCGAAAATAAGAAACGGGCGTTGCATATTCTGCTGAATCCCCAAAAGCACAAGGATATGCCGCTGGAATTGCCGGAGGGGAATATAGACACACCTTCCGCGACTGTGAGAAAGGATGAGGAGAATGAGTGATTATATTAATGTATCGAAAATTTTTGGAGAGAATGTATTTAACGATACAGCCATGCAGGAGCGTCTGCCTAAGAAGGTATATAAGGAGTTAAAGCAGACCATTGAAGAAGGGAAAGAACTGGATCCGGAGATCGCCGATGTGATTGCCCATGAGATGAAGGAGTGGGCCATTGAAAAGGGCGCGACCCATTATACCCACTGGTTCCAGCCTCTGACCGGTACCACGGCGGAAAAGCACGACTCCTTTATCACGGCGCCCATGAGCAATGGAAAGGTGCTGATGAGCTTTTCCGGCAAGGAACTGATCAAAGGGGAACCGGATGCCTCCTCTTTCCCTTCCGGAGGATTGCGGGCCACCTTTGAAGCCAGAGGCTACACGGCCTGGGACTGCACTTCGCCGGCTTTCGTGCGGCAGGATGCGGCGGGAGCCACCCTTTGTATCCCCACCGCCTTCTGCTCCTATACGGGAGAAGCGCTGGACCAGAAAACGCCGCTTTTACGCTCCATGGAGGCCATCAACGTGCAGGCGCTGCGTCTGCTGCGTCTGTTTGGCAATACCACTTCCAAACGGGTGACTCCTTCTGTGGGACCGGAGCAGGAGTATTTCCTGGTGGACGCGGAGAAATTCCGTCAGAGAAAAGACCTGGTTTACACGGGACGAACACTGTTCGGCGCGCCGCCGGCCAAAGGACAGGAGCTGGACGATCATTATTTCGGTACGATCCGTCAGAGAATCGCCGCCTTTATGAAGGATGTCAACGAGGAACTGTGGAAGCTGGGCGTAAGTTCCAAGACTCAGCACAACGAGGTGGCGCCGGCGCAGCATGAGTTGGCGCCCATCTATGCGCCGGCCAATGTGGCGGTGGATCACAATCAGATTATCATGCAGACCTTAAAGCGGATCGCCAGTCAGCACGGCATGAAGTGTCTGCTTCACGAAAAACCTTTTGCCGGCGTCAACGGCTCCGGCAAGCATAACAACTGGTCTCTGACCACAGATGACGGCATCAACCTGCTGGATCCCGGCAAGACGCCCCATGAGAACATTCAGTTTTTGCTGGTGCTGACCTGTATCTTAAAAGCGGTGGATACCCATGCGGATCTTTTACGGGAATCTGCCTCTGATGTGGGAAATGATCACCGTCTGGGAGCCCACGAGGCGCCGCCGGCCGTGATCTCTGTCTTCCTGGGCGAGCAGCTGGAGGATGTGATGGAGCAGCTGATCAGCACCGGCGAGGCCACCCACAGTATAAAGGGAGGAAAACTGCGTACCGGCGTGCGTACCCTGCCGGATCTGGCCAAGGACGCCACCGACCGCAACCGGACCTCACCCTTTGCCTTTACGGGAAATAAATTCGAGTTCCGTATGGTGGGGTCCAGGGATTCTGTGGGACCGGCCAACACAGTGATCAATACCATCGTGGCGGAAGCTTTCAAGGAAGCCTGCGACGAGATCGAGAAATCCGATAATTTCGCCGAGGCGGTCCATGACCTGATCAAGCAATATGCTTCCGACCATTACCGGATCGTCTTCAACGGCAACGGATACTCTGAGGCCTGGATCGAAGAAGCCAAAAGAAGAGGGCTGCCGGTGATTAACTCCATGGTGGAGGCCATACCGGCGCTGACGACCGATAAGGCCATCCGGCTCTTTGGCGAGTTCGGTGTGTTCACGGAAGCGGAGCTGCGGTCCCGCGCGGAAATCCAGTATGAGGCCTATGCGAAGACTATTAATATAGAAGTAAAAGCGATGCTCAATATCGCCAGCAAGCAGATCATCCCGGCGGTAATCAAGTATACCAAATCTTTGGCAGATTCCATCAACGCTGTGCGCGCGGCCTGTGATGCGGATATCAGCGTGCAGGAAGATCTGCTGCGGGAGACTTCCCGTCTGCTGCGGGAAGCGAAGACGGCGTTGGTAAGATTAAATGAGATCGAACAGGAAGCGATAAATATGGAAGAGGGAGCCGTCCGGGCCAATTTCTACCATGATAAGGCGGTTCCGGCCATGGAGGCGCTGCGCCGTCCGGTGGATGAACTGGAGATGATTGTGGATAAATCCGTATGGCCGATGCCATCCTACGGAGATCTGCTGTTTGAAGTGTGATGAGAGGTGGAACGTGGAAGAACTGAAGTTTTTGGAAGAACAGGGTGTGAACCCGAGGATGATTGAGGAAGTCCGGATGTACCGGGAAGAATTCCCGGTGGACGAGGCGGTGAGATACCGGGTCGTCCGGCCGCTGATTCCGTTTTACGGAAAGGAAATTCTGGAGATGGCCATCGCCGCCCTGCTGCAGGGGGAAAATCTGCTTCTGACCGGTTCCAAGGCCACCGGGAAAAACGTGCTGGCGGAAAACCTGGCCTATATTTTCAACCGGCCGTCCTATAATATTTCATTCCATGTCAATACCAGCAGCGCGGACCTGATCGGAACGGACACCTTTGTGGACAACCAGGTGCAGCTGCGCAAAGGAAGTATCTATCTGTGCGCCCAGTACGGGGGATTTGGCATCTTGGATGAGGTAAACATGGCGAAAAACGACGCGGTGTCGGTACTGCACGCCACGCTGGATTACCGCAGAAGTATCGATGTGCCCGGGTATGACAAAATCATGCTGCATCCGGCGGCCCGTTTCATCGGTACCATGAATTACGGTTATGCCGGCACCAAAGAGCTGAATGAGGCGCTGGTTTCCCGCTTTATGGTAATCGATATGCCGGCGCAGAATCATGATACCCTTCAGAAAGTGTTTCATGATTTCTTCCCGGACGGGAAGGAAGACGCTATGGAACAGCTGATCGGCCTGTTTCTGGATCTGCAGCTGAAAGCGCAGAACGGAGAAATTTCCACGAAGGCCCTGGATCTTCGGGGAATGCTGGCGGCGGTAAAAACCATCCGCTGCGGCCTTTCTCCGGCGCTGGCAGTGCGTATGGGGATTGTTAACAAAAGTTTCGACGCCTTTGAAAAGGAAATCATCGACGATGTGGTGATGACCAGGATACCGGAGGACTGGACGGAGGCGGACATCTTTGCCTGAGAGGACTTCATATGAGTGATTTGATGAAGGAAGAGTATCAGCTGGAAATTGAAAACCGGATTAAAAACCTGATCTGGACGGTCTGCGGCGATTATACGCTGGAGGCCCGTCCGGATGTGGAAGGCTTCCTGAAATCCCGTTACATCGCCCTGTATGACGGGATCAAGCAGGGAGCCTTTGCCAAATATTTCAATAAAGAAGAACTGAGTCTTTATCTGGTGAAAAAACTTTTCGTCCACGCCCACGAGGACGCGCTGGTGAATATCGCCCAGCTGTGCATCGAGGAGGCGGTGGAAAGCAGGATCATGCAGGAGCGTTCCGGCGTTCGGGCCATACAGAAACACGCCTTTGAGGATACGCTGGAGATGGATTTTTCTTCGCTGGTGAAAAGCGAGATCGGTCAGCTGAAGATCGCCCTGTTCCGGGAGAAAATCCAGGGAGAATATATGGTCAGCAACGTGATCCGTAAAAAGATGGAGCAGCTCTATGAACTGAAAGGCGCCAGAACCACCCGGCAGGTGATTGAAAAGATTGATGAACTTTATAATCAGTGGATGGAACCGGGATACGAGGAACAATACGGGACGCTGGATCAGATCCTTTCTGTGACAATGGAAGAGATTGCCACATATAAATGGAAGGATTTTCTTTCGGAGGAAATGTACGAGGACAATCTGGAAGCGTACCTGGAACAGCTTGCCATGGAGATGACCGCTACTCGGTCGCCGTCGGACGAGGCGCAGGATGAGGAAAAAGCCGACGGTCCCCGCCAGCGCAGGATCACCCTGGTGGATGAGGAGACGCTTCAGAAGGCTTATTCCTATGTGGAATTAAATTTCGGGAAAACGTATCTGTCGCCCCTGGAGGAAAAACGGCGAAATTTTCAGAACTGCAAGGGAATACACGCAGACTGCAGCCTGTATTTCACCGATGGAGTTCTGCGAAACCCGGTGCTGCGCAATTATCAGTATGAATATGCCAGGAAACAGAAGTCCAAAAACAAATATGCATATTATGACCAGCACCGGGTGGTGAAGCATAATATCCGCCTGCTGGCGGAGGTGTTGAAAAAGGCCATCGTGCTGCGGGATGAGACTTCGGAGAGTATTTGCGACCGGGGGACGCTGATTCCGGCCAGACTGTGGAAAGTGGGCAGGACGAAGGACGCCAAGCTGTTTAAAAAAGAGGACAAGAGCAGCCGGCAGGACTTTGTGGTGGATGTGCTGATCGATGCCAGCGGTTCCCAGCGGCAGCGCCAGGAAAAGGTGGTGCTGCAGGCCTATATCATCATGGAGGCCTTAAGCAGCGTGGGGATTCCCCACCGGGTAACCAGTTTCTGTACTTTCTGGGATTACACGATCCTGCAAAGATACCGGGAATATGACGACGCCAGAGCGGAAAATGAGAGGATCTTTGAGTTTACCACTTCCTCCAATAACCGGGACGGTCTGGCGGTGAAGGCTGTCGCACAGGAGCTGATTAACCGGGAGGAGGAAAAGAAAATCCTCATTATCTTAAGCGACGGACGGCCCTACGATGTGATCATAAACCGGCCAAATGCCAGAAATCCCCAGCCATACCAGGGAGAATACGCCATCAGGGACACGGGATTTGAGGTGCGGAAACTGAGAAATCAGGGGATCAGCGTCCTGGGCGTCTTCGCTGGGGAGGAAAAAGACCTGGAGGCGGAGAAGAAAATATTCGGAAAAGATTTTGCTTATATCCGCGATATTGGAAATTTCTCCAAAATAGTAGGAAGATATCTGAAAAAACAGCTGGAGGAAAACGGATAAACCTCGCTTTAGGGGTTGCATTTTTCGAGAACAGCGTTTATGATAACGGGGAAGCTTTTTGTCGGTTTCGGGAAATGAAAATCAGGCAGATATTGCTGTGAATTTGGTTTGAAGCGTAATTTTTTTGCAATATGAATAAAAAAACGGAAAAAAATTGTTAAAAATTCCGTATTATCTCTTTCCTTTTTGGTGAATTTATATTAAAATATACTCTAAGGATTTAAGATTTCATAAAAAATGCAAAAGGAGTAGGAGAATGATTTCAAACCAAATACTTCAGAATACAATTGAAGGAATGAAAGCAATATCCAGAGTGGACATGTGCCTGATGGACGTTGAAGGAAAAGTCCTGGTGTCAACTTTTGCAGAACCGGTTGCCACCGGCAGTGAAGTCATGGATTTTGTGGAGTCGCAGGCAGACAGTCAGATTATAAAAGGATTCCAGTATTTTAAGGTTTATGATGAACATCAGTTGGAGTATGTGCTGGTTGTCAACGGCAGCGATGATCTTTTTATGATTGGCAAGATGGCGGCGTTCCAGATTGAAAATCTTTTGATTGCGTACAAGGAGCGGTTTGATAAGGATAATTTTATCAAGAACCTGCTGCTGGATAACCTGCTTTTAGTGGATATCTATAACCGGGCGAAAAAGTTACATATTGATGTGGACGCAAGGAGAGTCGTCTTCATTCTGGAGACGGATCAGAGCAAAGATTATAACCTGCTGGAATGTATCAAGAATATGTTCCACGGAAAGAGCGGAGATTTCATCACAGCCGTAGATGAGAAAAATATCATCATTGTCAAGGAGCTGGAAGAGCTGGACGGCTATGAGGAGATGAACAGACTGGCCGCTTCGATTCTGGATACCATCGGAAGGACCTCCGACGGCAGCACCCACATCGCCTACGGCACCATCGTCAAAGAGTTAAAGGAAGTGTCCCGTTCCTACAAGGAAGCGCGGACCGCTCTGGACGTGGGCAAGATTTTCTTCAGCGACCGGGATGTGTTCGCATACAGTGCGCTGGGAATCGGACGGCTGATCTATCAGCTTCCCATTCCGCTGTGTAAAATGTTTATCAAAGAGATTTTTGCCGACAAGTCGCCGGATGATTTCGATGAGGAAACGCTGGTGACCATCAATAAATTCTTCGAGAACAGCCTCAATGTTTCCGAGACTTCCAGACAGCTGTATATCCACAGAAATACGCTGGTATACCGTCTGGATAAGCTTCAGAAGAGTACAGGCCTGGATCTGCGTGTCTTCGAGGATGCCATTACCTTCAAGATCGCGCTGATGGTCGTACGCTATATGCAGTACATGGAAACTTTGGACTATTAGTGCGCGTATCTGCGCACAGCAATAGCAGGAGGAGCTTATGATTACGTTAAGAAACGTAAGCAAATCCTATGGAAAGGGCCAGCCGGCCATCGACCATATGGATCTGCAGATTGATAAGGGGGAATTTGTTTTCGTAGTGGGAAACAGTGGATCCGGGAAATCCACGTTGATTAAGCTTCTGTTAAAGGAGCTGGAACCTACGGAAGGGACCATTGAAGTCAATGGTCAGATACTGAACAAACTGAAACGGAGAAAGGTTCCGAAATACCGCCGCGGCGTCGGCGTCGTATTTCAGGATTTTCGTCTGCTGAAAGACCGGAACGTCTACGAGAACGTGGCCTTTGCCCAGCGGGTAATCGAGCGCCCGAACCGCGTGATCAAAAAACGGGTGCCGGAAGTGCTTACGCTGGTAGGTCTGGCAGAGAAATACAAATCTTATCCGCGGGAACTTTCAGGGGGAGAACAGCAGAGAGTGGCGCTGGCAAGAGCGCTGGTAAATCGGCCGGATATTCTGCTGGCCGATGAGCCCACAGGAAACCTGGATCCCAAAACTTCATTTGAAATCATGAAGCTGCTGGAAGAGATCAACGAGCGCGGCACCACCGTTCTTGTCGTTACTCATAACCGTGAAATCGTCAATGCCTTTAAAAAGAGGGTAATTGCGATGAAGAAAGGCGTCATTGTAAGCGACGAACAAGAAGGTGTATATCATGCGAATTAGTACCATCGGTTATAACGCAAAACAGGGCGTGGTGAACATCGGGAGAAACATCATCTTTTCCCTGGCATCCATCGCCACCATTGCCGCCTGTGTATTTCTGTTTGGACTGGTATTCTCCATCGTGATCAATTTCAATTATATCGTGAAAAACGTGGAGGAAGGCGTCACCATGACCGTCTTCTTTGAGGACGGCACAGATCAGGCCACCATCGACGCGGTGGGAGGTCAGATCGAATCTCTAAACGGAGTGACGAATGTTACCTACGTATCGGCCCAGGAGGCCTGGGAGGAGTTCCAGGAGGAATACTTTGAAGGAGCCGAGGATGCGGCGGAAGGCTTTAAAAATGATAACCCGCTGAGCAACAAGGCCAACTATGAGGTGACGGTGGACCGGATCGAGGATCAGGAAGAAGTGGCGGCTGCGATTGAAGCCATGGACGGTGTCAGCAATGTGAATCATTCCGAAGGTGCGGTCAATACGCTGACGACGTTCAACAAACTTTTGGGAACTATTTCTCTGGCAGTGATTATCATCCTGTTTGCGGTGGCAGTTTTTCTGATCAGCAACACCATCTCGGTGGGTATTTCTGTACGCCGGGAGGAGATCGGCATTATGAAGCTGATCGGAGCGACCAATGGATTTGTCAGAGCTCCCTTTATTATCGAAGGTCTTCTGATCGGTCTGATCGGAGCGGCGATTCCGCTGGTCGTGCTGTACTTTATGTACAACAGGGCGGTGGGCTATATCCTGGAGCGGTTCAATATCCTCAGTGATATCGTAACCTTCCTGGCGGCCAGACAGGTATTTGAGGTTCTGATACCTGCGGGACTGATCCTGGGTATGGGCATCGGTTTCATCGGAAGCGCCATCACGATCCGCAAGCACTTGAAAGTATAAGACAGCAGAGAAATCATATAATAAAGATGAGAAGAGAGCTTCAAAAGACAGGGAATCTTTTGAAGCTTTCCCGTTTTATGGAGAAATTATGTCAGAAGGGAAAGGAAAACATATTGCATATTTTGCAGCCGGTATCGCTGTGACAGTGGCAGTTTCTGCCGGATACCAATTTGGCGCGGGAGTCGTCGCGGACGCCACGGGGAAAACAGCTCCGGACAGCGCGGCTGCAAAACAGAAAGTAAAAGAAATCTGTCATATCATCGATGATCAGTATCTTTTTGAAAAGGAGGACTCCGCACTGGCCGACAGTATGTATGCCGGCCTGCTGGAGGGACTGGATGACCCCTATTCCTGCTATTACACACAGGAAGAATATGAAAAGATCAGCCAGAGCAATGAAGGGCACTTCGAGGGAATCGGCGTAGTGCTGATCCAGGACGCCGATACCGGAGCCGTCACGGTGGCCTACTGCTATGAAGGCGGTCCGGCCAGCAAGGCGGGGGTGCAGGCGGGCGATGTGATCACGGCGGTAAACGAAACTTCGGTGGAAGGAATGGAGTTGTCGGAGATCTCCGATAAGATTGCCCGAAGCGAATCGGCCATATCTTTGCGCCTGTACCGGGAGAGTACAGATGAACAGATCGAGGTGGAGGTGACCAAAGCGGAAGTGGAAATCCCTTCTGTCAGCTGGGAAATGAAAGAAAATCAGACGGGTTATCTGGCCATCAATCAGTTTACCGGCGTAACGGCGCAGCAGTTTCAGGAGGCATATCAAAAGCTTCAGGAAGAAGGGATGACCGCCCTGATCGTGGATCTGCGGGATAATCCGGGCGGTCTGCTGACGGGTGTGTGCGATACGCTCAAGTGCTTTATGCCGGAGGGGCTTCTGGTCTATACAGAGGATAAAAAGGGAAACAAAGAGGAGTACCGCTGCGAAGGGGAAACACCCATTGAAATCCCTCTGGTGGTATTGATCAATGAAAACAGCGCCAGCGCGGCGGAAATTTTCGCCGGCGCCGTGCAGGATCACAAAGTGGGTACCCTGGTGGGAGTGACCACCTACGGAAAGGGCATCGTACAAAAGCCATTCCTTTTGGACGACGGCAGTGTGATCAAACTGACGATTTCCGCTTATTATACGCCGGATGGGAAAAATATTCACGGAAAGGGAATCAAGCCGGATGTTACAGTAGAACAGCCCAAGGAGGCCAAGGAGGATCTTCAGCTGGAAAAGGCGATGGAAATACTCCGGGCCGGGAATTGAATTTGTAAATGAAAAATGATATGATAAATAAAAAGAAAAAGGGAGAGAGCGATGAAAGATTTTGTGATTACGACAGATAATATGGGAGATCTGCCGGACTCCTATTATAAAGAGCATCAGATCCCGTATCTGTTTTTAACCTATACCATGGACGGCGTTACTTATAACAGGGAAAACCAGCTTTCCAGCCAAGAGTTTTACCGGCGTATGCGGGAGGGTTC
Source organism: Candidatus Ruminococcus avistercoris (assembly GCA_019120315.1). Lineage (GTDB taxonomy): Bacteria > Bacillota > Clostridia > Lachnospirales > Lachnospiraceae > Ruminococcus_G > Ruminococcus_G avistercoris. The sequence continues at coordinate 14,851 of DWVJ01000044.1, read as the reverse complement.
CATGCCCACCACTTCCCAGGTCAACGCAGAGGAAGCAAAACAGCTGTGGATTCCTTTCCTGGAAAAGGGCTGTGACGTGCTTCATATCGCTTTTTCTTCCGGGTTAAGCGGGACGTACAACAGCTGCCGTCTGGCTGCCGAAGAACTGAAGGAAGAATACCCGGATCGGACGGTGACGGTGATCGATTCTCTGTGCGCTTCTTTGGGACAGGGGCTGTACACCGATTATGCAGTCCGGATGAAGGAAGATGGAAGTTCCATGGAGGAGATTGTGGACTGGCTGACAAAAAACAGGCTGAATCTGTGTCACGTGTTTACGGTTGACGATCTGTTTCATCTTCATCGGGGAGGACGGGTTTCCAAGATGACAGCCGTTTTGGGGACGATGATCAACATCAAACCGCTGCTCCATGTGGATGATGAAGGCCATTTGATTGCGGTGGGCAAGGTTCGGGGAAGAAAACGGTCCCTGATGAAGCTGGTGGATATGATGGAAGAGCGGGTGAAAGATTATCCGGGGGAAAATCCGCGTTTTTTCATCAGCCACGGAGACTGTCTGGAGGAAGCCCGGTATGTGGCTGATCTGGTGAAAGAGCGGTTTGGCATAGAGGAGGTTTTGATTCATCCGGTGGGAGCCACCATAGGCGCTCATTCCGGGCCGGGAACCATGGCGTTGTTCTTCTTGGGAAATTATCGATAAAAGGCGGCCGTTGTGTGACGGCCGCTTCCTTTATGCAATATTCTCCAGCGATCCAAAAGTATAGCCCATCTCTTCCCAGCGGGTCAGCAGCTCGTCAAGGATCTGCGCGTTGGTGCTGGATGTGCTGTGCAAAAGGACGATGGCTCCCGGATGGATCCGGCTTAGCAGTTTGTCGAAGGCTTCCTCTTTGGAAGGCTGATCATCTTCATACCAGTCCACATAAGCAAGACTCCAGAAAAAAGTCCGGTATCCCAGTTCCCGAGCCATTTTCAGATTGCTTTGGCTGTATTTTCCCTGGGGCGGCCGGTAAAATTTTGTAAGGGGCTGACCGGTGATCTCTTCGTAAAGGGTTTCCACGTCCTGAAGCTCCTTTGCGAAATCTTCCAAGGTGGAGATGGCGGACATATCAGGATGATGGAAGGTGTGATTGCCCACGGTATGGCCCTCTTCCTGCATGCGTTTCACCAGATCGGGGCTGGAGGTCAGGTAATTGCCCACCACAAAGAAGGTCGCCGGCGCGTCGTGCTTTTTCAGCGCGTCCAGTATGGCTGCGGTGTTGCCGTTTTCATAACCGGCGTCGAAGGTGAGATACAGGATCTTATCACCGGTATCATCCCGGTAGTAGGCGTCATACTGCTTCAGCTGCTCGAAGGTGGCGTTGCCCACAGGCGGCTGTCCGTCTTCCGGAAAGCTTAAGCCCCAGTTTCCGTCGGCGGAGGCGGGAAGGCTGTCCGCCGGTTCCAAAAGGGATTGGGCTGCCAGCTGTCCGGCCAGGAAGGACAGGGCGAACAAAAAGACGGTAAAGATTAATTTTTTCATAAGACTCCGGCGAGGGTTTTGTTTATGTATATGAGAACGTCGGAATGTTCATGCAAGAAAAGAAGGAGGAAGAAGTTGAGAGAACAGGAAACTCATTCCAGATACGTGAGAGAACTGCTGGATTTTATCGAGAAAAGTCCCGGATGTTTTCATCTGACGGCCAATATGGCGTGGGCTCTTACGCAGGCCGGCTACGTGCGCCTTTACGAGAGGAAACCCTGGGAAGTCAGGCCGGGAGGGAAATATTTTGTGATCCGCAACGGCTCTTCCCTGGCGGCTTTCGCGGTACCGAAAAAAGAGATGGCCGGTTTCCGTATCATGGCCAGCCACGGAGACTCGCCCACCTTTCGCCTCAAAGAAAATCCGGAATTGGAGCTGGAAGAAAAATATGTGCGGCTCAATGTGGAGAAATACGGCGGCATGCTGATGTCCACCTGGCTTGACCGGCCACTGTCCGTGGCGGGGCGGGTGATGATACGGGAAGGCGAAACGATCGTTTCCCGGCTGGTGGATGTAAAACGGGATCTGGTACTGATCCCCAGCCTGGCCATACATATGAACCGGAAAGCCAACGAAGGGTATGCGTTCAACGCCCGCACGGATATGATGCCTTTGTTTGGCTGCGGGGAAAAGGGTAAACTGATGGAAATCGTGGCAGAGAGCGCCGGCGTCGCGGCAGAGCAGATCCTGGGAAGTGATCTGTTCTTATATAACCGGGAAAAGGGAAGCATCTGGGGAGCGAAAGGGGAATTCTATTCTTCCGGCCGCCTGGATGATCAGGCCTGTGCCTTTGCGTCTTTAAAGGGGCTGCTTAGCAGTGAGAACGACCGGTTTGCCATGGTTCACTGTGTATTTGATAACGAAGAGGTGGGAAGCCAGACCAGGCAGGGCGCGGCGTCCACCTTCCTCAAAGACACGTTGGAGCGGATCATGATGGCCCTCTCGCTGACGCGGGAAAAGCGGTTTCGCACCCTTGCGTCCAGCTGCCTGATTTCTGCGGATAACGCCCACAGCGTTCATCCCAACCATCCGGATAAAAGCGACGCCAGCAACCGGCCCTGTCTGAACAAAGGCATCGTCCTGAAATACAGCGCCAATCAGAAATACTGCACCGACGGTGTCAGCGGCGCTTTTCTAAAAGAGCTGTGCCGGCAGGCGGGCATTTCCTGCCAGACCTTTTTTAACCGGTCGGATATGGCGGGAGGCTCCACCCTGGGCAATATCCTGAGCGGCCAGGTGTCCGTTCCATCGGTGGATATCGGCCTTGCGCAGCTGGCTATGCACTCGGCGTACGAGACGGCGGGCGTTTTTGATCTGAAAGATATGATTCGCCTTGCGCAGGAGTTTTATTCTTCCGATCTGATGATGGAGCCGTAAGGATTCATTCTCATGAATATGTTCTAACGGTTTCATCAAATTGAATTTTATCGGCGTTTTCTTGTGTTTTTTGACAGATTTCGATATAATGAAAGCAGTTAAAAAGATAATGAGGGTACCGATATGGATAACAGGGAACTGGATCGCGATGAGCGCAGAAGGCGAAGAAAACGGGAGAGAGAACGGCAGATCCGCCGGCAGAAGCTGATTATTTTCTGGACGGCGGCAGCGGTTCTGGCCGTGGGGATAGCGGCCGGCGTGACGGGAGCGGTCAAGAGCCGCCGGGCTGCGCAGGCGGCCCGGGAGCAGGCGGCGCAGCAGCAGCGGCAGATGGAGCAGGAGCAGCTTCAAAAGGAGCAGGAGGAAAATACCATCCATCTGCTGGCTGTGGGGGACAACCTGATCCATGAACATATTTATCAGTCCGGCCAGAGTGAATGGAATTACGATCATCTGTATGAACATGTCCGGGATCTTGTCTCGGCCGCCGATCTGTCCGTGGTAAATCAGGAATGCATTTTTGTGGAAGACCATGGGGAGATCTCCGCTTATCCCAGCTTTGGCTCTCCGGTGGAGATCGGAGATGCGCTGGTGGGCGCCGGTTTCGATGTGGTGCTTCACGCCACCAACCATGCCATGGATAAAGGGACAAAAGCCATTGAAGAGACGATGGCCTACTGGCGGGAGAAACACCCCGAAATCACGGTGCTGGGGATCCATGAGAATCAGAAAGAAGCGGAGCAGATTGCCACGGTGGAGTGTAAGGGCGTGACCTTTGCCATGCTCAATTACACCGCCCAGATAAACGGGGAAGACTATGACGCTTTTCCGGATTATCTGCTGGACGTCCTGGATATGGAAAAGGTTTCCGCGGATGTGAAAAAGGCCAGACAGGCCGGGGACATGGTGGTTGCCTTTTTGCATATAGGTACGGAGTATGCCGACCGGCCCAGCCAGGAGGTAAAGGACTATCTGCAGCTGCTTTTGCAGGAAGGGGTGGACATTGCGATCTGTTCCCATCCTCATATTCTGCAAAACTTTGAAACGCTGCGGGATGATCAGGGCAATGAGATGCTGGTTTACTATTCTCTGGGAAATTTCATTTCCACCCAGAAAGAGCCCCAGTGCATGCTGGGCGGCATGGCGGATATCACCATCACGAAGGATCCAAAAAGCCAGGAGCTTACCATTGCCCAGGCGGATCTGGTTCCCCTGGTGACTCATTATAATCATGAAAAGGAAGCGTACGCCGTCTATCCGCTTGAGGAATATACAGAGGAACTGGCGGCGGAGCACGGTATCCATGAGGAGACCTCAGACACTTTTACACTGGAAACTTTAAAACAGCAGTATGACGATGTGCTGGCACAGGATTACCACACATTGGATGAGACGGCAGACGAGGAGGAATGAACATGCTGGTATTAAGAAACGCGAGACTGATTCAGGAACTGACGGAAGGATATGAAGACCGGTACGGTGATGTGGTAATCGATCAGGGTGTGATCCAGGAGATCAAACCGGCGAAGAGTGTTTCGGCGGCACAGGAAGAGATTATAGATCTTAATGGGAAGACGCTGCTGCCGGGTCTGATCGAAGCCCATCTTCATCTGGATCTGGAGGGCAGCAGCACCTTTGAGGAGAACGTACAGCCGGATGCTTACCGGACCATGTGCTGTCTGCAAAGAGCCCAGGACAATTTAAGAAGAGGCTATACCACCGTGCGGGATCTGGGAGACCGGAACAATATCACCCTGGGGGTTGCCAGAGCCATCCGGGAAGGCAAAGTGACAGGTCCCGATGTGCTGGTAAGCGGCAAGATTATCACGCCCACGGAAGCGGGCAATGAATTTTTCGGCGACATGTATGCGGAGGCGGATTCCCCGGCGGAATTTGTCAAAGCGGTCCGCCGCCAGTATCAGCTGGGGGTGGACTGGATCAAGATCATGGGAACCGGCGCGGTGATGAATCCCGGCGGTACGCCGGGAAGCGCCATTATCTTTGAAGAAGAGCTGCAGGCTGCCTGCCGGGCGGCCAACACGGTGGGCGTGCCGGTGGCGGTGCACTGTCACGGCTCCGAGGGGGTCAAGATGTGTATCCGAAACGGTGTGAGGACGGTGGAACATTCTTCCATCATAGACGAGGAATGTATCCGGCTGTATCAGGAGGCGGAAGGGAAAACCTATCCCATTCCGACCATGTCGCCCATGGCAAACTTTGTGGAATTTCCCGATGACAAGCCAAAACATTATGTGGTGAAAGGCGGCGCGCTGCTGGGCAAAATCATTGACGGCCTCCACGCCTATAAAGAGGCCGGAATCAAAATCGGCTGGGGAACCGATGCCGGCGTTTACGTGGGAAGCCATGGAAACGGTATCTACGAATTCCGCGCAAGAGTGAATATGGCCGGCTTTACGCCGCTGGAATGCCTGATTCAGGCGACGAAAAACAATGCGGAGATTCTGATGATTGACGACCAGGTGGGAACCATCGCCTGCGGCAAACGGGCCAATCTGGTGGCTTTCAACGGAAATCCCGATGAGAATATCGACGCGGTGGACGATGTGGCGCTGGTTATCAAGGCGGGCGAGATCGTCAGACTGTAAAAAGAGGGATATCATGAGTGAAAGAAAAGAAAAAACGGCCCGGGGTAAGGAAGTCAATCTGGGAGAAGGAAGTGTGGGCAGGCTGCTGTTTCGGCTGGCGCTGCCCGCCATCACGGCTCAGATCATCAATCTTTTGTACAATCTGGTAGACCGGATCTACATCGGACACCTGCCGGGAATCGGTGCAGAAGCGCTGACCGGCGTGGGCGTCACCCTGCCGGTGATCCTGGCCATATCCGCCTTTGCCTATCTGTTCAGTACCGGCGGAGCGGCCCGGGCTTCTATCATGATGGGAAGACAGAAAAAAGAAGAGGCAGAACGGATTATGGGAAACTGCGCGGCGGCCCTGATTGCGGCCGCCGTGGTACTGACGGTCTTTTTCCTGGTGTTTGGCCGGCAGATACTGCTGCTGTTTGGCGCCAGCGAGCGCACCATCGGTTATGCCTGGGACTATATGAAGATTTATTCACTGGGTACTATCTTCGTGCAGATCGCCCTGGGTCTGAACTACTTTATCAACGCCCAGGGATATGCCACCATGGGTATGCTCACCGTGATCATCGGCGCCGGAACCAATATCATTCTGGATCCCATTTTGATGTTCGGTTTCGATATGGGCGTCCAGGGAGCGGCGCTGGCCACGATTATCTCCCAAGGACTTTCCGCGGCATGGATTTTGATTTTTTTAAGTTCCCGCCGCAGCTTTCTGAAACTAAAGCTTTGTAATCTGAGGATTTCTCCGGCGATCCTGGCGCCGTGCATTGCGCTGGGTGCATCGCCTTTTGTGATGCAGTTTACGGAGAGTATTTTAAATATCTGTTTTAACGTGTCGCTGAGAGCGTACGGCGGGGATATCGCCGTGGGCGTCATGGCGGTGCTGTCCAGCGTGATGCAGTTTGCGCTGCTGCCCATCACCGGCATGACCCAGGGATCCCAGCCCATCGTCAGCTACAATTACGGAGCCGGAAAACTGGACCGGGTGCGCAGCGCCTTTTTCAATCTGCTCAAATGCAGCGTCGCCTATGCGGTGATCCTGTGGGCGCTGGCCATGCTGTTTCCGCAGATTTTCATGCATATGTTCACCACGGATCCAAACTACATCGCCATGGGAACCTGGGCCATGCGGGTTTATACGGCAGGAATCTGTGTGATGGGCGTGCAGTATGCCTGTCAGCAGACCTTTGTGGCCCTGGGCAACGCCAGAACGTCGCTGTGTCTGGCGCTTCTGCGAAAGGTAATTCTGCTGATTCCGCTGATCTTCATCCTGCCCCACATTCTCACAGACCATAAAGTATTCGCCGTATTTCTGGCGGAGCCGGTGGCAGACATACTGGCGGCGGCCACCACGGCGGCGTTATTTTTCCGTTACCTGAAAAAAATCATGAAATCCGGCGGGAAACAAAAGGGTTAGCTCATCAGTTCTTTCATGATGTGTTCATAAATCTCCTGGCTCTTTTTGGACCAGCTGCGGCACAGAGACTGCGCCAGATCCTCCTCCGGGACAGAAAGATGCAGGTCGATGAGAATACTTTCACCTTCCTTTACCTGGCAGTGGACATCGTATTCTGTTCGGCCGCTGACCTTGTCATAGTCGGCCCAGACGGATACTTCGTTGCGCATCTCATAGGAATGCTGCTCCAGATACTGCAGGATGTCTTCCTTGATGGCGTCCGGGATCTGGTTTTCAAAATATCCCAGAGTCTGCCGTCCTTCCGCCGTCATGTGGTAACGGGAAGAGTTGCGGATGACCTCCACCTTCAGAAGATTTGCCTCCAGCATCTCATTGATGGCCTGCTGGAGATGGAAGTAGGTGGTATATTCCTGGCCCAGAATGAAATCGGAAAGCTGGGAATTGGTGAGAGGAAAGGTCACCTTGTTCAGCATATAGAGAATAATCAGTTTGTATAACGTTAAAGATTCAGCCATTTTCATTCCTCCGTGCTATGGTACAGACGTCCCTGCCATGTGTTTTCCAGCTTCATCCGCCGGTGCAGTTCATTGAGAACGGTGCGCTTGGCGCTGCTCCAGACAGGGGCGATCAGAAGATCCTTCGGACCGTCGCCGGTCAGCCGGTGGACGACGATGTCGGGGGACAGCCGTTCCAGACAGGCGATCAGCAGGGTGAGATAAGATTCCATGGTCAGGGTTTCAAAGAGTCCCCTCTCATAGTCCAAAGCCAGATCCGTTCCTTTGAGAACATGGAGCAGCTGCAGCTTGATCCCCTGGATGGGCTGGCCGTTCAGATAGCGGATGGTCTGCAGCGTCCGTTCCCGGTTCTCGCCCGGCAGTCCCAGGATGGTGTGAACGATCACTTCCAGGCTGCGGGCGCGCAGATCCTTCACCGCTTTTTCAAAACAGTCCAGAGTATATCCTCTGCGGATATAGCGGGCCGTATCCTCATGGATGGTCTGCAGGCCCAGTTCCACCCATACCGGTTTGATCCGGTTTAAGCGATCCAGCAGATCAAGGACATCATCGCCCAGACAGTCAGGCCGGGTGCCGATGGACAAAGCCACGATGTCCGGATGACAGATGGCCTCCCGGAAAAGCTTTTCCAGGTACGGGACGGGAGCATAGGTATTGGTATAGGCCTGAAAATAGGCGATAAACTTATGCACCGGACGTTTTTGGGTGATCAGCGCCTTTTGCTGTTCGATCTGCTTGGTGACGGACAGAAGGCGATCTGCGGCGAAATCGCCGGAGCCGCCGGCGCTGCAGAAAATGCAGCCTCTGGTTCCCAGTGTGCCGTCCCGGTTGGGACAGGTCATGCCTCCGTTTAAGGACAGCTTATATACCTTTTCATGAAACCGCTCCTGCAGCATGGCGTGCAGAGAATAGTAAGGTTTGTCAAGCCATCTTCTCATGGGAACTCCTTACTCGATGTGCAAACGTTCAAAGACCATTTCGTAGCCGTCGTTTCCGTAAGTCAGAGAACGGTTGACACGGCTGATGGTGGCGGTGGAAGCGCCGGTTTTTTCAGAAATTTCCAGATAGGTTTTCTTCTGGCGCAGCATCTTGGCAACCTCAAACCGCTGGGACAAAGAGAGAAGTTCATTGATGGTGCACACATCCTCAAAAAAGGTATAGCACTCTTCTTTATTTTTCAGACTTAAAATCGCGTCAAATAACTGATCCACTGCTTCCGTATGTATTGTTTTTCCCATAAGTAGTACTCCTTTTGCTGGTATTATCAGGTCCTCATATATTTTATCACGTTAAAATTTTGATGTAAAGAAGAAGCGGACAGGAAAAAAGACCGGGCCATAAGCCGCGGTCTATTTCCTGCCCTTTGCCGGCGGGGGCAAAAGGTCGATCAGATTCTCGATAATCTGTTTTTTCAGGTATACGTCGAAACTAAGGAGACAGATGAAAGAAAACAGCTGGAGAAACTCCCGCTCACCGGCAGGGGCGTCTGCGAAGGTTTCGCGGGAACGTTCATACTTTTCCTTTACATCCTTTTTCAGAACCTCGATCTGTTCCTTTTCCATACTAAAAGCTTCGTTATAAATATCCGTCAGCGACATACCTTCTTCTGAGCTGAAATACCGGTCGCTTAAAGGCTGCAGCAGCGTCTGGATATCGTTGATGGAGAGAAATCCTTTAAAATAATAGATAAAAATCAGCAGCAGGATGTGCTCTGTGGAATATTTCTTTTTATCGGAGGGCGGCAGCAGATGATTTTTGGTATAATTGTTGATCATGGTTTTGGTAAGAATCTTATCCTCTTCATACCGCTTGGAAGATTCCAGATGGGCGTCCATGAAGGTGGTCACCTGATCCATATATAAAGCGATGTTGGGAATCTCCTCCGGACGGATATAGTCGATCCGGGAAATGCTGTCCAAGATGCTGCCGATTACGTTTTCTTTGTCGATATTCATCTCTTTTATCTCCTCGTGTCATTAAAACATCTAAAATATATTATATAGTTTTCATAACCAGATGACAAGCAGTTTTTTGGCAACTGTTCAGCCGCCCTGTTTTGTGATATACTTTGAAAAGTATGATTAATGAAGCCGGGAGGAAAGAATGATATGAACAGTTTGGAAGGTCTGAATCCGCAGCAGCAGGAAGCCGTCTTGTGTACGGAAGGGCCTCTGCTGATCCTGGCCGGAGCAGGTTCCGGCAAAACACGAGTTCTGACCCACAGGATTGCCTGTCTGATAGAAGAAAAAGGGGTGAAGCCCTGGAACATCATGGCCATCACCTTTACCAATAAAGCGGCGGGAGAGATGAAAGAGCGGGTGGAGAAGACGGTCTCTTTCGGAGCGGACAGTATCTGGGTCAGCACCTTTCATTCCAGCTGCGTCCGTATTTTAAGAAGATACATCGACCGGATCGGATACGGTACGAATTTTACCATTTACGATACGGATGATTCCAAAGCAGTGGTAAAAGAGGTCTGCAAATCGCTGAATATCGACAGTAAGCTGTACAAGGAACGGATGCTTTTGTCGGCCATCTCCGCAGCCAAGAACAAGAATATTACCGCGGAAGAATATCAGGAGGAAGACAGCTGGAACGGCAAAACTATTGCCAGAGTGTACAAGGAGTACCAGAGCCGCCTGCGAAAGAACAACGCCCTGGATTTTGACGATCTGCTGATGAAAACCGTGGAACTTTTTGAAACCTGTCCGGAGGTGCTGGAATATTATCAGGAACGGTTCCGCTATCTGATGGTAGACGAGTACCAGGATACCAATCTGGTGCAGTTTCGCTTCATCAGTCTTCTGGCGGCAAAATACCGCAATCTGTGTGTGGTGGGCGACGACGACCAGTCCATCTATAAATTCCGGGGGGCGGATATAAAAAATATCCTGGAGTTTGAACACGTTTTCCCCGACGCCCGTGTGATCCGGCTGGAGCAGAATTACCGCTCCACCCAGAATATCCTGGACGCGGCCAACGAGGTGATCAGAAACAACAGCCAGCGCAAAGAAAAAACGCTGTGGACGGATAATGAGAAGGGAAAACAGGTGGCCTTTCGCCAGTTTATGAATGCGTTTGAGGAAGCGGAATACATAGCGGGAGAAATCCAGAAGAAAAAGAGGGAAGAAGAGGCGTCTTACAAGGATTTCGCCATCCTGTACCGCACCAACGCCCAGTCCCGCCTTTTTGAAGAGAAATTCCTCATGGCTAACATCCCCTACCGCCTGGTGGGCGGCGTCAATTTCTATGCCAGAAAGGAAATCAAGGATCTGCTCTCCTACATGAAGACGGTGGACAATGCCCGGGACGACCTGGCGGTCCGCAGAATCATCAACGTACCAAAACGGGGGATCGGCGCGGCCACACTGACGAAGGTGGCGGTCTACGCCCAGGAGCAGGATCTGAGTTTTTATGATGCGCTGAAAAGTGAAGGCCTGGCAGCGGCGGCAGGAAGAAGCTACAGCAAGATCCGCCCCTTCGTGGATATGATCCAGCGCATCCGCTCCCAGGTGGAGTTCCTGTCGGTGGCGGAAATCCTGAACCAGATCATCGAAGAGACCGGGTACGTCCGGGAACTGGAGCTGGAAGATACCGAGGAAGCCCGGGGCAGGATCGAAAATATCGACGAACTGATCACCAAGGCGGTCACCTATGACGAGGAACATGAAAAAGGGACGTTAAGCGAATTCCTGGAGGAGATCGCCCTGGTGAGCGATATCGATTCGGTGGATGACACAGAGGACCGGGTGCTGCTGATGACGCTGCACAGCGCCAAGGGCCTGGAGTTTCCCTTCGTCTACTTAAGCGGCATGGAAGACGGTATCTTCCCCAGCTATCTGTCCATCGTGTCAGACGATCCCATGGCAGTGGAAGAGGAGCGAAGACTCTGCTACGTGGGCATCACAAGGGCCATGAAAGAACTGACGCTGACCTGCGCCCAGCAGCGGATGATCCGCGGAGAAACACAGTACAACCGGGTATCCCGGTTCGTGCGGGAAATCCCGCGGGAACTGGTGGATATGGGAAGAGAAATCCAGGAAAAGAAACCAAAGCTGGATCAGATCCCGGTCTCCAACGTATACCGCCAGATGCGGGAAGCCTTCCATACCCAGGCCTTCCAGCCAAAGCAGTTTAAAGTCACCAAGGCGGAGAAACTGGATTATGAAGTGGGCGATACGGTGCGCCATGTGAAATTCGGCGTCGGCGTGGTGAAGGCTATCGTAGAAGGCGGAAAGGATTACGAAGTGACGGTGGATTTCGAACGGTCAGGCGTGAAAAAAATGTTTGCGGCTTTTGCAAAGTTAAAAAAAATCTGAGAGCGCCTAAATTCAGATTTTTGTGGTAAAATAATACAGATAGTGTTATAATATTTCTAACTAAGAGAGAGGACGGTGTCTACTATGAATAAAATTGATGAACTGATGGCAATGTTACAAAGAAAAGAAAATGAAGAAAAAAGTAAAAATACACTGTTATGGGTTTTGGCAATTATCGGTGCCGTTGCTGCTGTAGCGGGAATCGCATATGCAGTATATCGTTTCTTTACGCCGGATTATCTGGAGGACTTCGAAGACGATTTCGATGATGACTTCGACGATTATTTCGAAGACGAGGATGAAGAGGAAGAAGAGACAGAGGACGAGAAATAATATAACACGTATGTTTGGTCCCGGCGTACATGACGTCGGGACTTTTTCTGTGATAAAACAGTTATGGAGGAGAAAAAAATGATGGAACTGCTGCAGGGCAGACCTCAGGATGAGACGGGGCGCCCGCAAAAGGAAATAAGGACCTATGATCTTCTGGATTCCCTGGGAATCCCGTTTGTGCGGGTAGATCACGAGGTCCACAACACGATGGAATCCTGCGCCCAGGTGGATGAGCTTTTGCAGATCGCGATCTGCAAAAACCTGTTTTTGTGCAACCGTCAGGAGACATCATTCTACCTGCTGATGATGCCGGGAGAAAAGCCCTTTAAGACGAAAGATCTTTCCCGTCAGCTGGGCGTGGCCCGTCTTTCCTTCGGAAAACCGGAATACATGGAACAGTTTCTGGACATCACCCCCGGTTCCGTCAGTGTCATGGGGCTGATGAACGACAAAGAACAAAGAGTACAGCTGCTGATCGATGAGGAAGTGATCCAGAATGAATATGTGGGCTGCCACCCCTGCATCAATACCGTCAGCATGAAACTGAAAACATCCGATCTGCTGGAGAAATTTCTCCCGGCGGTTGGCCACCGGCCGATTATGGTGAGATTGTAAGGGAGCGACAAGATTATGAAAAAAGGAGATATCTGCTGCGGATACGTGGAATATGTGGACTTCCCCAACAAGGGAAAAGTCCGTCTGGAGGAAGGCGCCGTCACGGTCAAAAATGCCATCCCGGGACAGAAAATAGAATTTATGATCAACAAGAAACGCTCCGGCCGGCTGGAAGGGCGGCTTTTAAAGGTGCTGGAAAAATCCCACCTGGAGACCAGAGATCCGGTGTGCAGCATTTTCCCCGCGTGCGGCGGCTGCATGTACCAGACCATGAGCTATGAAAACCAGCTGAAGATGAAAGAAGATCAGATCCGCAGGCTGCTGGATCCTGTCATCCGTACGGACTATACCTTCGAACCCATCAAAGCCAGCCCCCGGGAATTTGCCTACCGCAACAAGATGGAATTTTCCTTCGGCGACGACTGCAAAGACGGTCCCCTGACCCTGGGTCTGCACAAAAAGGGCAGCACCTACGATGTGCTGACGGCGGACGACTGCAAACTGGTGCACGAAGATATGACGGCCATACTCTCCTGCGTGCTGGATTACTTCCGGACGCGGAAAGTCGGCTATTACAAAAAAATGCAGCACACCGGTTATCTGCGCCACCTGCTGCTGCGAAGAGGCGATACCACCGGGGAAATCCTGGTGAACCTGGTCACCACCACCCAGGAGGAACACGAGCTGTCGCCCCTGGTGCAGGAACTCCTCGCCCTTCCCCTGGAGGGAAAGATCGTGGGTATCCTGCACATCCTGAACGATTCCCTCTCCGATGTGGTGCGAAGCGATGAGACCAGGGTGCTCTACGGCCAGGATCATTTCTATGAGAAATTGCTGGGACTCACCTTTAAGATCACGCCCTTTTCCTTCTTTCAGCCCAACTCCCGTGCCGCGGAGGTACTGTATCGCACCGTGCGGGAATACATCGGTGATACGAAAAACAAAACGGTGTTCGATCTGTACAGCGGCACCGGCACCATCTCCCAGATCGCCGCGGCGGTGGCCGACAAGGTGGTGGGCGTGGAAATCGTGGAGGAAGCGGTGGAAGCGGCCAGGCAGAACGCTGCCAGAAACGGCATCACGAACTGTGAATTCATCGCCGGGGATGTGCTGAAGGTGCTGGATGAGGTGACGGAAAAACCGGACCTGATTATCCTCGACCCGCCAAGGGACGGCATCCATCCCAAAGCGCTGCCCAAGATCCTGGATTACGGCGTGGAGCGGATCGTTTATATTTCCTGCAAGGCCACCAGCCTGGCCCGGGATCTGGAGATGTTCCAGGCTCGGGGATACCGGGTGGAAAAGGTTTGCTGCGTGGATCAGTTTTGTCAGACGGTGCATTGTGAGACAATTTGTAAACTTGTGCGAAAATAGGCGACTTTCCGGCATTTGCGTGGTACGGTTCAGTCGATTTGCCACCCATTTGCCACCGTAATTTTAAAAAGTAATACTGAACATAAAAACAGCACTGAACACGCTGAACAAATAGCGGTATCAGTGCTGTTTTTGGCAGTTATGAAGTTTTTACACACACGGTACATCACTTCAATCTGTAATAGCAGATATTCTTGCCCTTGCCTTCTCGTTTCAGTTCACCGGATGCTACCAGCTTACGCAGCGCACCTTCTACGGAACTGACGCTCAGAGAAGGACAAAGTTCCCGGATATCCTGTTTAGTAAAACGCCCGATTTTGTTTTGGGTTGCACGTCTTACCATTTCCAGTGCCGACAGTTTTGTTTCTACCAGAGCAAAGCGGTCTTCGAAGTCATGGTATGCAGCAAGGATAGTGCCCAGCAGATATTTGATAAACGGAATAGGGTCATCCGTTCCTTCGTGCCATCCGATCTGCGCTTGACCGAGAGCATCGTAATACAAATCTTTGTTCTTTGCGATTTTCGCCTCCAGGGAGATGTATTTTCCCACATAGAATCCGTTTCTATAGAGCAGAAGCGTGGTCAACAGGCGGCTCATTCTGCCGTTGCCGTCATTAAACGGATGGATGCACAGGAAATCGTGAATGAAAGTCGGAATAACAATCAGTGGTTCGACTTCCATATTGCCAATGACACGGTTATATTCCTCACAGATTCTGTCCAGTGCCTCCGGTGTTTCGTAAGGTGCAGGAGGCGTAAAGAGGGTCTCTATATGACCGCCC
>DWVJ01000043.1 GCA_019120315.1 Candidatus Ruminococcus avistercoris | reverse complement strand
TTAAACAGTATGATAAAAAAATTTTTACAATAGCATTCACATACAACATCTTTCTCTGTCAGTTTGAGCCGGAAACCCTTAAGTTTAAAGGGTCTCCGGCTCTTCTAATTCGTTAAAGTGTCGAAAACGGGATTATATTATGATCCGCCGTTTTCGTCAACCCGGTTTCTCTTCTCTTTTTTCTTCTCCCGTAATTCCCGGAAAAACTCAGAAAGCATACTGCTGCACTCGGGCTGCAGAACATTACGAATCACTTCCACCTGATGATTAAACCCTTCCATCTCCAGAAGATTGAGCACAGATCCGGCGCATCCCGCCTTGGGATTCATACATCCGATTACCACCCTGTCTATCCTGGCCTGCACAATGGCGCCGGCGCACATCTGACAGGGCTCCAGCGTCACGTAGAGCGTGCAGCCTTCCAGTCTCCAGTCGCCCAATTTTCTGCTGGCCTTTCGGATTGCATTCATTTCCGCATGGGATGTGGTGTTTTTATCGGTATTGCGTCTGTTATATCCCCTGGCGATAATTTTCCCTTCATATACGATAACGCAGCCAATGGGAACTTCCCACAGCGCGTAGGCTTTACGCGCCTGACGAATGGCCTCTTTCATGTATTTCTCATGGATATCCATCAAAAAATTCCACCCTTTCACCGGTGCTAATCTCCCGATTTTGCACATACACTGATCTGAAAGATATGTAAGGAGTCTGCCGCCATGTCTGATTACCGGCGCTTTGTCTCTTACCTTTATGAATACCGCAACGGCCAGAAAAACCAAAACTGCGGATTTCTGAAAGCAGAACTTCGCAACGACCTGTTCCGGCTGGAAATGCACGTCAAAGACAGCGCTCTGTCTTTGGGACTTTCCATTAAAATCTACGGATTTATACGAAAGGAGAATCGCCTTCCCGGCATCCTTCTTGGAAATGCCAAAAGCGGGAACGGTATCGTAAACTGTTATCTGGAAATCCCAAGAGACAGTCTGCACAGCCCGTTTACTTCTTTTTCCGCTTTAAACGGAATCATCGTCCTGTGCAGCGATACCGTCTGCTACGCCAGCGCCTGGGACGATCTTCCCATCATTCCCACAGACTTTACCGTCAAGGAAGAGACGCCGCTTTTGGAAGAAGCCCCTGCCCCTTCTCTGGAAACAGAAGAAATCCATCCCATATCAGAAACCCCGCCGCTCCCCCCGGAACATTCGCCGGACGTCTGCTTCCCGGAAGACCCTCGCTGGGAACAAGCATCCAGCCACTACGAAACCTGCATGCCTTTTCGAGACGGTTTTCTAAACGACTGTTTAAAACTGGATCTAAACGCTCTGTCCTCCCTCAGAAAAGATCAGTGGCCCGTCGGCTCCAACCCCTTTATATTGCGCGCCTTTTCCCGCTACCAGCATTTGATCCTTGGACGACTGGCAGAAAATAACCGCGTCATCCTCGGAATCCCCGGATCCTATCATCCCAGCGAAAAATTTATGGCTGAAATGTATGGATTCCCTTACTTTAAAGCTGCCGGGTATCCGGATAACTTTCCAGCCGCGCCGGGATACTGGTACCGTATCCTGGACTGACCTTCTTTTCACTCCACGCCCCTGACCTCCGTCTCCGGGAGATCATGGCGCAGCATATTCCGGAACTGATACAGCTGTTCTTTGCTGTAACTGGTGAATACCGGCCGGATTACATTTGCCGATTCCCGGTAAGACTGGAGGTAATATCGGCTGCTGCCCTTCAGCCACTTTCCAATGTCCATAAGATCCGCTTTGCGGTGAAGTTCCCTGCATACCGTCGTCCGGAATTCATACTCCGCCGCTTCGCTCACCAGAAAATCTACCGATTCCCTGATTCTGCCCATATCCAGATTTTTCACTCCCGCCGTTTCAGCGTAACGCTGCGGACAGTTTTTGATATCCATGGCAATGTAATCAATTACTCCCGCCCGGCAGAGTTCCTTTAACACTTCCGGACGGTACCCGTTTGTGTCCAGTTTAACGCTGTATCCAAGTTCCTTTACTTTCCCCAGGAAATCCAAAAGACCGCTCTGTAAAGTGGGCTCTCCTCCAGTTACACAGACTCCCTCCAGAATACCTTGCCGTTTTTTCAACACAGCCAGAACTTCCCCTTCCTCAATGACCGGTTCCTTGTCCGGAGACAAAACCAGTCCTGCATTCTGACAAAAGGGACAGCGGAAATTGCATCCGCCTGTAAAAACCGTACAGGCAACCCGCCCCGGATAATCCAGCAATGTCAGTTTCTGAAAACCATGGATTGTCATTTTTCTTCTCCCGATTCAAGAAAAGATGCCGCCATACGCAGCATCTTTTTTATCATACTCTTTTTTCCTTTGCCAGAATCGCCTTCAGGCTTTTTGATTTTAACTCTTTTTCCAGCAGATTCTGTATCCGCCTCAATTCCATATGCACGGCGCAGGGAGATTCCTTCGTATGCCTGCTGCACCTCTCCCGCATACAATGAGTAATGGAAAACTCCGGCTCTATGGCAAGAACAATATCATACAGAGATAGTTCCCCGATGTCCTTCACCAGCACGCACCCGCCCCTGGTTCCTCTGGATACATGAACCAGATTTGCCCGTTCCAGTTTTTTCAGGATTTTATAAGCAAACGCTTCCGGAATCTCTTCTTCTTCACAGATGTCACGCGCCCGTATCTTATTGCCGTCTTTCAGCGCTCTTACAATACGGATCGCATAATCGCTTTCTTTTGTCAGTAACATAATTCCGCTCCTTTTTGCTTTTATTTCAGGGAGTTTCTCTTCATCGCTCCTGTATAACAAAAGAAAACACCGGAAATTTTACTCCAGTGTTTTCCTCCATTATCAAGATCGAAGCGACAGGATTTGAACCTGCGACCTCTGCGTCCCGAACGCAGCGCTCTACCAAGCTGAGCCACGCTTCGTCAATCAGCTTGTTTAGTATAGCATCACCTGCCGATAAAATCAAGTGGTTTTTTCATTTTTTTTCATTTTTTCAAAAAAAGAAGGAATCCTGCCGTCTCCCGGCGTGCTTTGGATTCCTTCCCGTTTTTCTCATTATCCTACTACATATACGTCTGCATACTGCATTCCGAAATTCAGCGCTTCACTGTGGCTTCCCATATAAATATCCACATGACCGTATGCCGTTCCTCTGTCTTCCACGGTGTATACCTGTCCATTGATCAGCAGCTTTGTCCCAAATGCAATTCCTCCCATGGCGACGGTTCTGCCCGGCGTCGGTGTCGTCCCGCTGGCAGTCGCCCCGCCGGACCACTGTCCGCAGCACTTACTGCAGTTACAGTAAGCGGTCAGCCGGAAATTACCTAGATATGTACCGGAATCAGAAGAGGAACTCTCCGTCTCTTCCTCTGTTTCCTCAGGTTCCGGGGCAGGTTCGCTTTCCTCAGGTTCGTATTCCGGTTCCGGATCCGGCGCCGGCTCCTCGCTCGCCGGTTCCTCCGCTTCCTGCGATGTTTCTGGCTCCTGACTTTCCTGAACGCTTTCCTCTTCCTCTGCTTCCTGTTCCTGAGCCGCCTCTTCCTGAGCCGCTTTTTGCGCCTCTTCCCGGGCTGCCTTTCTTGCTGCCTCTTCCTGGGCTGCTTTTCGTGCCGCTGCCTCCTCATCTTTCGCCTGTTTCAGCAGCGCGTTGATTTCCGTTTCCTGCTGACTGATCTGATGCAAAAGGGCCGCTTCCTCGGATTGTGCATCTTGCAGATCAGCAGCATATTCGCCGATCTGATTATATGTAACCTGCACCAGTTCCTCTACCTGATCCTGCTTGGCTTCGCTTTCCCTGCGGAGCCGTTCGATCTCTGCCTTTTCCTCTTTTATCGTTTTTTCATGCTCTGCAATCGTGTGCTTTGTCGCCTGATACTCGTCCAGCATATCCCGGTCATACTGTGTGATCTGAGAAATATTTCCCGCCCGGTTCAGAAACTCTGAAAAACTGCCGGAATCAAACAGCACCTCCAAATAACCGGAGTTGGACTGCTCGTACATGTATTGTATCCGCAGACACATATCTTCATACTGTTCTTTTTCCTGATCTTTCGCTTTTTCTAACTCCGCCTGTACTTTCTCCAGCTCCGCCTGCTTGTCCGCCGACTGCTGCTGAAGTTCTTCCAGGCTGTTTTTCAGATCGGTAAGCTGAGCGTTCAGCTCTTCCAGATAAGCTTCCGACTCTCCTTTTTTAGATTCCAATGCCTGGATCCTGCTCTGAGTTTCATCCAGAGAAGATTCTGTCTGACTCTTGGCATTTCTGGCATCCTGGATTTTATCCTGTGTAGTTGCCGCTGCGACAGGCAGCACTGACATGGATCCTAATACAACAGTTAATAAAAAACTTAACAATTTCTTACGATTCATAGCTTCCACACCTCATAAATTCATTGCTGTGTGTCATTATACCATACTCCGTTACAAAATGGAAGCTATTTTTTAACCGTTTGTAATATATGTGTAATATTTTGTCTTTTTTTCGTATCCTTTTTGACCAATTTCTCTTAAAATTCCATACGAAACGATTTAATTTTTCCTCCAGGCATTCAGATATTTATTTTTCAGGACACCGTTCACCAGCTTTCCCCATCCCAGAGGGAAACCTTCGACACAGACCAGCTGCCATCCGCTGCTTCTGCTGGTTTCGCCGGGCAGCACCACAATCGTTTCCCCCCGCAGATATCTTTCCACTCTCTCATCCGACGCATTCAGCTTCAGTACGGAATCAAATTCCTCCGCTTTCAGCGCCATGGCTAAAGCCTGAGACGGCTCAAACCGATTTTTTTTCATTTCCCCCATCAAAAGACCGTTTCTTAAAAACTTCACCCCTCGAATTTCCCGGCCAAAATCAGGAACCTGATATACCTTTTCACCACGCACTTCCAGATGCTCCCGGAAACGCCTGTTTGCAATGCTGTCCAGAAACCTCTCCAGCTCTTCCCGTCTGCAGCTTCGGGGGTCCGCCGTATTTTCCTCCGATCTGTCCGGGACTTCTCCCTCTTTGCGCAGCAGCGCCATGAAATGGCCTTCCCCTTCCATCCGGTGCGGCCAGATCCGTACGCATCGTTCCAGCTGCGGATTGCCGTCTCCCCAGTCCGGAACGCCGCTGGAAAATCCCTCCCAGGGCTGTATCGGACACAGTTCCATTTCCGGATGACGCAAAAGCAGTCCGCTGACAGTCCCCTCATTTTCCTCTTTTGAAAACGTACAGGTCGAATACATCATAAGCCCGCCCGGCTTCAGCATTTTCACCGCCTCGTCTACTATATTTTCCTGCAGCTTCGCAAAGTACGCAGGCCGGTTTGGATCCCAGCTTTTTATCACCTCCGGCTCTTTCCGGAACATACCTTCCCCCGAACAGGGCGCGTCAACCAGTATCTTATCAAAATACTCTCCGAATACCCTTGACAAAGCTCCCGGCTTTTCATTGGTAATCAGCACATTGGCAGCTCCCATAAGTTCCATATTTTTCAGCAATGCCTTCCCACGGGATGCGCTGATTTCATTGGCAGTCAGGATGCCTTTTCCTCTCAGGCGAAAAGCCAGTTCCGTGGCTTTCCCTCCCGGCGCCGCGCAAAGATCCAGCACTCTGTCTCCAGGTCTGACCGGCAGCCGGGCAGCCGGCGCCATGGCGCTGGGTTCCTGCAGATAATACAGACCCGCAAAATAAAACGGATGCCTGGAAGGCATATCGCTTTCTTCATAAAAAAAGCCATTTTCTGTCCAGGGAATCCTTCGCAGCGAAAAAGGGCTTATCTTTTTAAACTCCTCCGGTAAAATTTTCAGCGTATTCACTCTGAGGCCGTAATTTCTTTGCATTTCATAGCTTGCCAGAAAAGCCGGATACTCCGCTCCCAGCATATGTTTCATTCTTTCTTTGAATTCTTCCGGTAATCGCATAAAAACCTCCAAAAAAACCCTGCCGGTATCCCCGGCAGGGTTTCAGTGTAGCACAAGTCAGTCCCTATGTCTATTTTATTCGGCAACGGCTTCTTCCAATTCCATTGCTTCTTCATATTTGTTAAGGATAATCTTCTGGATCCGTTCTCTGGTCTGAGAATTAATCGGATGGGCAATATCCCGATACTCTCCATCCGTCGCTTTCCTGCTTGGCATTGCAATAAATAATCCTTTTTCTCCTTCTATCACCTTTATATCGTGTACCACAAATTCTTCATCCAGGGTAATGGAAACAACCGCTTTCATCTTCCCCTCTTTGGCGACTTTTCGCACCCTTACATCCGTAATATTCATAACCTTTCTCCTTTTCCTCTCCCTCTAAATCACGTATCTTGCGTTGTTTTCCACAACAACCTTTATTCCATCCTCACCACAGTGATAAGAATTTGCCCGTACCGTATCCCGGCTCTCCACAATACAGTTTTCAATGTGCGTATTGTCACCCAGATATACCTCATTTAAAATAATGGAATTCTTGATGACACAGTTATTGCCCACATAAACTTTCTTAAACAGAATCGAGTTTTCAACCTGCCCGTTAATGATACAGCCGCTGGCCACCAGACTGTTTTTCACCTGGCTTCCCGGATTGTATTTGGCCGGCGGAAGATCGTCCACCTTGGAATAAATCCCCGGATCGTCATCGAAGAAATGCTTTCTCACTTCCGGCTTCAGGAAATCCATATTGGTTTCATAATAAGCTTCCACCGTAGAGATATTGCTCCAATAACTGTCCAGTTTATATCCGTAAATCCGCTTCATATTCTTGTAACGGATCAGCACATCATTGACGAAATCATGGCGGTCTTCCTGCGCGCATCTTTCAATCATCTCAATCAGCTGACGTCTTCTGATCACATAAATACCGGTAGAAATGGTATTTGATGTGGAAACCATCGGTTTTTCATCGAATTCTTCAATCCGATGATCTTCGTTCATCTTCAGCACGCCGAAACGGCTGATGTCCGTACCCGGTTCCACATCCTTGCATACAACCGTCACATCGGCGCGTTTCTGGATATGATACTCCAGAACCTTGTTGTAATCCAATTTATATACGCCGTCGCCGGATACGATCACCACATAGGGTTCATGGCTGCTCTTCAGGAAATTCAGGTTCTGATAGATGGCATCCGCGGTACCTCTGTACCACCAGCTGTTATCAGAAGTAATCGTGGGAGTAAACACATAAAGTCCTCCCTGTTTTCTTCCGAAGTCCCACCATTTGGAGGAACTCAGATGCTCATTTAATGATCTGGCATTGTACTGTGTCAGTACCGCCACTTTCTGAATATGAGAGTTTGACATATTGCTGAGCGCGAAGTCGATACATCTGTATCCTCCTGCAACCGGCATGGCCGGGATAGCGCGTTTATTTGACAATTCTCTCATCTTGTTACTGTTTCCGCCTGCCAGAATAATACCAAGTGCTCTCATATTCACTCACCCTCTTTCCCAATAATTGCGCCGCCGCTGGCAAGTTTTCCGTCAGGATAATCTTCCGGCGTGGTAATTCCAGTAATTGCAGTGTTCTTACCTATTACAACGTTGGGAGGAATCTGGCTGTTCTCCCCGATGGTAACCAGCCCGAAGCTGTATACCGCCGGTTTCAGAACGTTGAGCGCTTCTTCTCCCTCTCCCATCACCACGTTATTGCCCACGGTAACATTTTCCGCAATAATCGCCTTGTCAATGACACAACCCGAACCGATTCGGCAATGACGCATAATGATAGAACCGCGCACAATCGCGCCTTCCTCTATGATGACGTCAGCGCCGATCACAGAGTTATGTACTTCGCCATAAATCTCTGCACCTTCACTGATCAGACTGCGGTCTATCACAGCATCGTTGGAAATATACTGGGGACGGATAATATCGGCTTTCGTATATATCTTCCAAAATTCTTCATAAAGATTAAATTCCGGAATAATATCGATCAGTTCCATATTGGCTTCCCAGTAGGATCCCAGCGTTCCCACATCTTTCCAATACCCGTTAAACTCATATGCAAAGAGGCGTTTCCCATTATCCCGGCAATAGGGCAGGATATGTTTTCCAAAGTCGCATCCCTTCTGATCTTTCAGCGCGATCAGGGATTCCTTCAAGGTCGGCCAGCTGAAAATATAAATACCCATGGACGCAAGATTACTTCTTGGATGCTCCGGTTTTTCTTCAAACTCCGTAATCCTTCCTGTTTCATCGGTAATCATAATACCGAAACGGCTTGCTTCCTCCATCGGCACCGGCATCGTAGCGATCGTTACATCCGCCTTGTTTGCCTTATGGTAATCCAGCATCACTTCATAGTCCATCTTATAAATGTGGTCTCCGGAAAGAATCAGCACATAGTCCGGATTATAGCTTTCCATATAAGCCATATTCTGGAAAATCGCGTTTGCTGTTCCCGTATACCACTGGCTGCTTTCACTTTTTTCATATGGCGGCAGAACAGTTACACCACCCACGTTTCTGTCCAGATCCCACGGAATACCAATTCCAATGTGCGAATTAAGACGAAGGGGCTGGTACTGGGTCAATACACCAACGGTATCCACGCCGGAATTAATACAGTTACTGAGCGGAAAGTCGATAATACGGTATTTTCCGCCAAATGCCACTGCAGGTTTTGCTACTTTTTCAGTTAACACACCCAATCTGCTGCCCTGGCCGCCGGCCAGCAGCATTGCAATCATTTCTTTCTTAACCATGCAATCACCTCTTGTCATATATAATAAGAGAATTATACCATACTTTATCGTTTTCGTGAACAACTTTTACATATTTTTATCACGCAAATCACACATTTTTATAACAATTTACCTAAATTTTCGATGACTTTTACCCGATTCCCTGTTTTTGGTAAAATCTTACGACCTCATACGTTTTTTGCCTTCCAAGAAATGCTTTTCATTTCATCAACTTCATCGTATAATATCTGTAATAAACCACAAAGGAGTTTTTCACATGTATACGATAGATTTTTGCAAACCGATCCACATTCACTTTATCGGCATCGGCGGCATCAGTATGAGCGGTCTGGCAGAAATCCTGCTGGAAGAAAATTTTAAAATATCCGGTTCCGACGCCAAACAAAGCCCGCTCACTTCTTCCCTGGAAGAACGGGGCGCTCTCATCCATTACGGTCAGCGGGCATCCAACATCGATCCCTCAACCGATCTGGTCGTCTATACTGCAGCCATCCATCCGGACAATCCGGAATATCAGGAAGCGGTCCGCCTTGGTATTCCCATGCTTACCCGCGCACAGCTCCTGGGTCAGATCATGAAAAACTATGAAGTGCCCATCGCTGTATCCGGCACCCACGGCAAAACCACCACCACATCCATGATCTCGCATATTCTGCTGGCTGCCGACTGTGATCCTACGATCTCCGTGGGCGGTATTCTGCCCGCAATCCACGGAAATATCCGTGTGGGGAATTCGGAAACCTTTATCACCGAAGCCTGTGAATATACCAACAGCTTTCTTAGCTTTTTCCCAAAAATCAGCATCATTCTGAATATGGATGCGGATCATCTGGACTTTTTCAAGGACATTGACGATATCCGCCATTCTTTCCGTAAATTCGCCCAGCTGCTCCCGGAAGACGGCGCGCTGATCATCAACAGCGACACGCCAGAATACACTTCCGTGACAGAGGGGCTTTCCTGCTGCGTCATCACCTACGGCCTAAAGGATCCGAAGGCCCAGTACACAGCGGCCAATATCACTTATGATAAACTGGGACTTCCCTCCTTCGACTGCATCCGGGACCACCAAAAAATCGGCTCCTACTCCCTGAAGGTGCCCG
The DNA here is from genome assembly GCA_019120315.1 of Candidatus Ruminococcus avistercoris. Taxonomy (GTDB): domain Bacteria; phylum Bacillota; class Clostridia; order Lachnospirales; family Lachnospiraceae; genus Ruminococcus_G; species Ruminococcus_G avistercoris. Next base: position 36,600 of record DWVJ01000043.1, on the reverse strand, counting down.
GCCTTCACAATGTATCCAACGCGCTGGCCTCCATAGCGCTGGCCGAACTTCTGCAGATACCGGAAGAAAAAATACAGGAAGGCTTCCACTCCTTCACCGGTACGGATCGGCGTTTCCAGTATAAAGGCGAAGTCGCAGGCGTAACCATCATTGACGATTATGCCCACCACCCCACGGAAATCAAGGCCACGCTGCATTCCGCCCACCAGTATCCGCACCGGAAACTGTGGTGTGTATTCCAGCCCCATACCTATACCCGAACCAAGGCGCTGCTGCCCGAGTTTGCCCAGGCGCTGACACTGGCAGATGAAGTCGTCCTGTGCGATATTTATGCTGCCCGTGAAAAGAACACCGTCGGCATCTCTTCCGTCGATCTTCAGAAACGGATTCAGGAACTGGGAACTGTCTGCCATTACTTTCCCACTTTCGACCAAATCGAAAATTTTCTTCTGGAAAATTGTGCAAAGGGAGATTTGTTGATAACTATGGGCGCCGGAGACGTAGTAACCATCGGAGAAAAGCTGCTGGGGCAGTGACTTATCCACATAATCCACAGTGTTATACACATTTTTTGTGTAGGACTGCTGTGGATTTTTTGTGCATAACGATGTTTACATAAAAATCGACACCCTCGCCGCCAAAATCAACATTTATTCGCTGATAAATGACATTTCCGGTTACAAATGTTGACATTGGAAATTATTTGTCCACACTATCCACATTATCCACATTTTCTGCTTTTTTAACCGTCAAAATCTGTTGAAAAAAAAGACTATTCTCTTTCCCCGCCGACTATGCTATAATGTGTTTGACTTTCGGGAGGACTCCCTGGTCCGTCCGGAAAATATGCAAAAACGGTGAACTTATGAATCAGTTAAAAGTATATGATCACTGCGGCGACGGCTTTACCGCGGTTTCCAACCGCTTTCTCGATGAATACATGCCAAAGGCCAACGGTGAATTTGTCAAAATATATTTATATCTGCTGCGTGCCGCAAAGCTTCCCGGCTGCAGTCTATCCTTTTCTGTCATCGCCGATACTTTTGACTGCACAGAAAATGATGTGGAACGGGCGGTACGTTACTGGAGCAAGCAGCATTTGATTCGGCTGGATACCGATCCGGACCGTCAGATCACCAGCTTGACACTCCTTCCCTTTTTGTCCACCCAGCCGGAAAAGACGGACTCCCATACCTCTTCTCCCGCCGATGAAATAACGGGCAAAAAAGAGGATACTGAACATAAAATTCCCCTTTCGCCGGCGCAATATACACTGACGCCGGATATGGTAAAGGAACTGCGCCAGAAAGAGGACGTCATGCAGCTTTTGTTCATTGCAGAACAATACCTGGGGAAAACGCTGTCCCCTTCGGAAATATCGCGAATCCTTTACTTTTATCAGGAACTGCACTTTTCTGCGGATCTGATCGAATATCTGATCGAGTACTGCGTCTCCAAAGGAAGCAAAAGCATCCGCTATATGGAAAAAGTAGCGCTGGCCTGGGCGCAGGCCGGTATCACAACGGTGGAAATGGCAAAGCAGGAAACCAATACGTTCCACAAAGAATATTTCACGGTGCTCAAAGCCTTCGGAATTTCCAGCCGCAACCCGGTAGACTCCGAAATCCGTCTGATCGATCACTGGCGCAAAGATTACGGTTTTTCCACAGATATTATCCTGGAAGCCTGCTCCCGCACCGTCTCTCAGACAGGGAAGGCCAGTTTTCAGTATGCCGACGGGATTCTGAGCTCCTGGTATCAGAAAGGCGTCAAAACCTTTTCCGATATTGAACGTCTGGACGCCGACCACCGGGAACGCCGTGAAAAGCGATCCGCCAGAACTTCTCCGGTAAAAAGCGCCAACAAATTCAACAATTTTCATCAGCGCGATTACAATTTTTCGGATCTTGAACGACAACTGCTGAAGAAGTGAGGAGAAACAAGTGCCTCTGAAAAATTCCCAATACGATGAAATCATGCGGGCATATAACCGCCGACAATTACATAACAAGCATCTGCTGGATCAGCATACGCAAGAAGCATACGGACGGATTCCCCGCCTGGAGGAGATCGATCATGAAATCGCTTCTCTCTCCATGAAAAAGGCCCGCTCGCTTCTGGGCGCCGGCCCAGCCGAATCCTTCGATCTGGAGAGCGCCATCGCCGACCTTTCCGAGGAACGCAAATGCCTGCTGCGGGCGTTTGGTTATCCGGATGATTACCTGACTTTGCAGTATGACTGCCCTTTGTGCCGCGATACCGGCTATGTGGGGACGGAAAAATGCAGCTGCTATAAAAAAGCCGCCATTGAGCTTTTGTATACCCAGTCCAATATCCGGGAAATACTGAAAAGAGAAAATTTCGATACCTTTTCTCTTTCCTATTACCCGGAGGATTTTATGGACGAAACCACCGGATTGTCCGCCCTGGATACCGCCAGACTGGCAAAAGAGAAGGCAGTCGGTTTTGTCACCGGCTTTGATACGGCTTTTGATAACCTGTTTCTTTACGGAGACACGGGAGTGGGAAAAACCTTTCTCTCTCACTGCATTGCCAGAGATCTGATCGATTCCTCCCACAGCGTGATTTATTTTTCCGCCTACGACCTGTTTGATTTACTGGCGCAAAATACATTCACCCGTTCAGAGGACTCTGCGGAACTGAATGAACATATATTTGACTGTGATTTGCTGATCATTGACGACCTTGGCACGGAACTGACCAACAGCTTTGTCACTTCCCAGCTTTTCCTGTGCATCAATGAGCGGCTGCTGCGCGAAAAATCCACTTTGATTTCTACCAACTTGTCCCTGAAACAGTTTAAAGAAACATACTCGGAGAGGGTTTTTTCCCGCATTTCCAGCAATTATACGATGGTGAAATTAATTGGAAACGATATAAGAATTCAAAAGAAGCTCAAAGGAGGAAATCAATAATGGAACGGAATAACGTCAAACAGCTGGAATCTCTTCCCGTCGGCCGCCTGGGAATCATCGCCATGGACAGCTTTGCCCAGACCGGAAAAAAGGTCGACAAATATCTGGTAAAATGGCGGAAAGAACGTCAGCATGCCGACAGATCCTCCATCGCCTTCGATGGTTATGAACGCGACACCTACCTGATCGAATCCGCCGTACCCCGTTTCGGTTCCGGTGAAGCCAAAGGAATTATCCGGGAATCGGTCCGGGGCGACGATATTTACATTCTCGTGGATGTCTGCAACCACAGTCTGACTTACAAACTGGCAGGATATACCAACCGCATGTCGCCGGATGATCATTTCCAGGATCTGAAACGTATCATCGCTGCCATCGGCGGAAAAGCACGCCGCATCAACGTGATCATGCCCTTCCTGTATGAGAGCCGCCAGCATAAGCGTTCCGGAAGAGAATCCCTGGACTGCGCCAATGCGCTGCAGGAGCTGGTACGCATGGGAGTGGAAAACATCATCACCTTCGACGCCCACGACGCCCGGGTGCAGAATGCGATTCCCCTGCACGGCTTTGAAACAGTGCAGCCTGCTTATCAGTTTATCAAAGGACTTCTGCGCAGCGAACCGGATCTTCCCATCGACAGCGATCATCTGATGGTGATCAGCCCCGACGAAGGCGGAATGGGCCGTGCCATCTACATCGCCAACAACCTCGGCGTGGATATGGGTATGTTTTATAAACGGCGGGATTATTCCACCATCATAGACGGACGCAATCCCATCGTCGCTCACGAATTTCTGGGAGTAGATGTGGAAGGCAAAAACATGATTATCATCGACGATATGATTTCCTCCGGCGACAGTATGCTGGAAGTGGCACAGCTTTTGAAGGAACGCAAGGCAGCCAAAATCTTCATGTGCTCCACCTTCGGCCTGTTCACCAACGGACTGGAAAAATTCGACAAGGCTTACGAAAAGGGTATCTTTGACCGGCTTTTGACCACCAACCTTATTTACCAGGATCCCGAACTTTTCGCACGCCCTTACTACATCAACTGTGATCTGAGCAAATATATCGCCTTTATCATCGACCATCTGAACCACGACGTTTCCATCAGCAGTCTTCTGGACCCTGTGGAACGGATTCAGAAAGCGCTGCGCAAGCACCGCAAGAAGAACGGTTTCTGACACACGACGGGCCCGTGCATTTAGCACGGGCCCCTTTTATGTCGAATCAGACGCTTTTGCCGTCAGCCGAATTTTCTCAGCAGAGCAATCTCCTTGGCATACCCCTCCAACTCATTGGGCGTCTCCAGATAGAAGGGCAGATGACACAGCGCAGGATGACTGACGATCCTGGCAAAGGCTTCCAGGCCGATACTGCCCTCTCCGATCTTTTCATGGCGGTCCTTATGGCTGCCAAAAGGATTCTTGCTGTCGTTGATGTGAACCGCCTTCAGTTTTTCCAGACCGATGATCCGGTCAAATTCCTCCAGCACCTCGTCCAGATGATGGACGATATCGTAACCGGCGTCATAGACATGGCAGGTATCCAGACAGACACCCATTTTCTCCGGCAGCCTGACTCCGTCCAGGATACGGCGCAGCTCTTCAAAACGCCCTCCTACTTCCGTCCCTTTCCCGGCCATGGTCTCCAGCAGCACCGTCGTCTGCTGCCCAGGCCACATGATTTCATTGAGCAGTTCTGTAATCAGCAGAATCCCTTTCTCCACTCCCTGACCCGTATGGCTGCCCGGGTGAAAATTATACAGATTGCCGGGCAGATATTCCATCCGCCGCAGGTCGTCCTCCAGAGTCAGCCGGGCAAACTCCCGTGTCTTTTCCTCTTTGGAACAGGGATTCAGCGTGTAGGGCGCATGGGCCAGCACCACCGGAATCTGCCCCTTACGGGCAAATTCCAGAAAAGCTTTCACATCATTCTCATCCAGCTTTTTCGCCTTGCTGCCGCGGGGATTCCTGGTAAAAAACTGAAAGGTATTGGCGCCGATTCGCACCGCCTCTTTTCTCATATGTAAAAATCCTTTCGACGACGACAGATGACTTCCTATGATTAACATGTTTCTTCCTCCAAACTGATCTTATGATACGAAACGCCCAGTTCCTTCAGCAGCCGCTCTTCGCGGGTGTGACAGGTAAACAGCAGGATCTGATGGCCGCAGTTTGCCAGCCAGGCCAGCGTCTGTTTCAGCCGCCGGTCATCATACATGACAAACACATCATCCAGCAAAAAGGGCAGCGGCTCCTCCTGACAGAGGATCTCCCCCGCCGCCATGCGAAAAGCAAAATAGATCTGTTCCACCGTCCCCCGGCTCAGCTGTTCCGGCTCGACATAGGCATCCAGGGCATCGATTCCGATCTGAAAATTCTCACCGATATGAATCCCCGTGTATTTTCCTCCGGTGATCTGCTGCAAAATAACGGACATCTTCCTTTTCAGATCCGCCCCCAGAAAAGAATGTTTCTTCCATGTCAGTTCCGATATGGTTCTGACAGCCAGATCCACCGCCTGTATCTCCATTTTCAGGGAGTTTCTCCCATCCGCCGCAGCCTGCAGCTCTTCCAGCTCGTCCTGCAGATTTTTCAGTTCCCGCTCCTTCTCCTCCAGAATCTGCCGCCTTCGCTCCTTCTCCCAGCGCTGCTTCTGCTGCTGTCTGTGCAGGCGATTCAGTTCCTTTTTGGCCCGCCTGAGTCTTTGCAGCAATCCGCCTGCCGCCAGCAGACCGATGAGCAGAATACCGGCAGCAGCCGGCCACAAAAGTTTCCCTGTACCTGCGCCGGCAAGGGCCAACGCCATAGCGGCAGCCAGGAGCGCCAACAGTATTTTCCATCGTTTTTTCCCAGACGGCAAGCCGCCAAGTCCATCTTTCCCGTCTTCGAGGTCTTCCCCCTGCAGCCGGAGCATCTCCCGGCGGATATACTCGCACCGGTCTTCCAGTTTCTCCGCCCTTGCCTGTGTCTCCTTTTGCTCTTTTCGGCTCTGCTTTTCCAGATCTTTTTTCAATGAACTCAGCCGGCCAAGGGCGTCCTGGGCATCCACTCCCGCCGCCTGACTCTCTCCGTAAGACGCCATATAGCTGCGAAGGGCCGACAGGAGGCTTTCCTTGGGCCCGGTTTTCAGCTGGCCGATGGAAACGGTATTTTCAAACACCGCTTCCCCCACATTTCCCAGCAGCATCTGCAGATCTCCCTGCTCCACGCTCAGCCTTTCGCCGTCTGTCACGCAGACCAGTTCCGCGCCCGGATGTTCCCGGGAGAAATCCCTATCCAGACGGAAAATTTTCCCTCCGCTTTCAAAAAGCATCCTGCCCCCATAGTAACCGCCATTCCTCCAGGGAAGGTAGCGGCTGTACCGGTCCCGGGCAGCCGCCCTGCCCCGCTGGCGGCGCAGGCCGTAGAACATGGCGTGCAGAAAAGCGTGCAGCGTGGTTTTGCCGCTTTCATTGCCGCCTGTGATCAGATTGACGCCATCTTTCAGGGAAAGACTTCTCTCATTCATTTTTCCGAAATTTTTCACGTATAGTTCTCTGATGATCATGATCTTTTCCCCGTCTCCAGCAAAGCCTCCAGCCCGTAATCCAGCGCTTTTTGTTCCAATTCTCCTTTGTCCTTCAGCCGCCGGATAAACTCAGCAACCATGCTTCCCCGGTACTGATCCTCCAACTGCTCCAGATCGTAATCCGGGCGGGTGTGATCCGCCGTCTCCACCACATTTCCCAGACTGCTGATCCGCTCCTCATCAAAGCGGATCTGGGGATCCCTCTTTCCTTTGAGCGCCACCAGGAAAAGATTCTCCCGTCCTTCTTCTTCCATCCGGTTTCCTATCTCTTCTTCCAGTGAAAAACAGGTTGTCTTCGGCGTCACCGGGATCTCCAGCAAGATATAGGATCGACAGGCCCAGGGAACAAATTTCGTGTACACCTGACAGTTTTCCACGCTTCCGCGGACAAAGCCGTGAGGGCCGCGGTCATTGCGGTCCAGCGGTTCCAGCGCGCCGGCGTAACGGATCCTCTCTCCCATCTGTCCCGGCCGGTGAATATGGCCCAGCGCAATATAATCAAAGCCGCTGGCGGCCAGTTTCTCTTTTTGTATCGGAACGTGCTTCTCATCCCCGCCGTGGGCCAGCAGAATATGCGTCCCTGGTTCCGGCCCCGGTCTGAGACTATCATAACGGGCCTCCGTGATCTCCCTGCCGTGATAAGAAAATCCATAGACCCAGGTATCCGCCTGGGGGATATATATCCGCTGCGTCCGTTCCTCCCACAGACCGGTCACATTCTTTTCCCAGGGATATCTCAGGTACCAGGAATCCGGACGGATATAATCGTGATTCCCCGCGATCAGGACCACCTGCGTGTCCGGTATGGTGGAGAACAGATAATTCACCTCTTTTAATTCTCTTCCAAGAGGCTGACGGTGAAACAGGTCCCCAGCAATCAGCAGCAGCTTTGGCCGTTCCCGCCGCACCAGTTCCACCAGCTTTTTAAAACTGTCCCATATCTCCCTGGTCCGCTGTGCATTCCAGGGAAAACCCGCGTCCGGAGACGCTCCCAGATGCACATCCGCAATGTGTATAAAATCCATAACCGCCAGTCTCCCAAACATTTGTTCTATTCATGATATCATGTCTTGCCTCCTTTGTCCAGCGGCGCATCCATGAGCTGAAAGGCCAGCAGAATCTGCGCGGTCTCTTTCGGGTTTTCCGGATGAAAAGAAGCAATTTTCCGAATTTTATTCAAACGATAGAAAAAAGTCGTCCTGTGAATAAAAAGACGATCTGCCGCCAGCTGACCATTAAACTGGCTGATATAATACTGATACAGCGTCCGGGTCAGTTCACTGCCGGGGTGCTGCCTGTCATACTCCATCAGTGTCCGTAAATTTCCAGGGCAAAGCTCCGCTGCCGGATACTGGCGCAGACATTGCCTCCTGACATAATCAAAACTATAATCTGCAAAATCATATCTCCAGATGCTGGCGTCTTTTTCATTGCCCAGCGACAACGCGTCTTCAGCCTGGCAGCGATATCGGTAAGCTTCAAAAAAATCACGAAAAACATTGCTAAAACCGGCTTTAAACAAATTTTCCCGCAAAAAATGCACCAGCTTCTGATGAAATTCCGGCTCTGTTTGCATATCCCTGTTCTGTAAACCGTATATTTTCCCCTCTGTCTGTGTCAGCAGAACAGAAGGAAGGATTCCTCTCAATTGTTCCAGATAATATGCAATCGTCTGATCAGAATGAAAATATCCGTTGGGTGCAAGGCAAAAAATCTGATAACAGTTCTTTCTTTTCCATTTATAAGCTGCCAAAACAGCTTCCGCGTTCTGCAGATCAACCTCTTCTGTTTTTATGAGTCTCTTATAGAGTTCTTCCAACGGCTCTGCATGATTTTCCTTATTTCTATGCAGGAATATATACTGACAGCAGCTTTCCACCTGACTGCAAAAAGCTTCTGCCAGTTTCAAAATCCCCCTGTTGTCTCCCCGCTCCTTTAAACTAAATACCAAACGTCCCAGATAAAAGTCCTCCTGAAATAAATTACAGTAATACACACATCCCCCGGGAACCGGCATAGAATAAGGAAGATACAGACAAATCCCACACGTCCGGAAAGTACGGTCAAAATCAGGATCATTTTTATACAAGGCCTGCATTGCCGAATTATCCATCACTTTTTCATTGTGCTGCAGCCTGCTGCCATCTTCCATATCCAATTCTTCTATCACAAAACCTTCTGACATATATTCCGCCTGAATACCATAATCTCTGTCAAAAAGAGCAACCGAATCCAGCGGCAAAAACTCCATAGCCAGCTTCAGCAGCATCTCCGGATCATGATCTCTTTCCGCCAGCAGTACACATTGTTCTCTCCATCTGAGAAAGTTTTGAAACAGTTCCAAAATACAGCTGACAACAGAATATTTTTCTCCTTCCGCACAGCGGATCATCCATCTTCCTGTTTTTTCTCCTCCAATCTGTATCATCATCCCCTCTTCCGGAAAATCCTCTCCCGTCACAAGATACAGTACATGTTCTCGACAACTTCCTCCAGTATATAGTAAAATCTGATGAATCTCCTTATCCGCAAGTTTCGGATCCGGCTCTTCTATCTGCAGTTTTTCCTTTAAAAAAGCATATAATGCCAAACAGGTTATCTCCATAACTTTTTCTCCTTCTTGCTACATACTGTAGCAAGCATCACGTAAAATGTCAACCTGTCTCGCATTTACGCTGTTTACAGTCCTGCTCTATAATGGAATCAGAAAATATATACAGAGGAGGTTTTAGCCATGAACAATTCATACCCTGCTTTTGATTCCAGCGAATTTGAGGTCATCAGCACTCACCCATCATCTATCGCCGTTTCCATGATCCCCGGAGCCGATCCGGCTCAGATGCCCCCGGAACCCATTTACAATCGCCCCATTACTCCCCGGGAAAATCTCAGACGCGCCCTTTCCGGTGAAACACCCTGCTGGATGCCTCAGACCGGATGGGCATTCTGCGATGTCAACAACTTCCGTCCCCGTCTGATCCCGGATAACTATGCCACCCACCTGGTTCTTGACGGAGAAGACACCATTGAATATGATTCTCTCACCAAAAGAGGATGGTTTGGTCTGGACTGGGTATTCGTCCCCCAGGCAGGCGGCGCTACCGTACAACCCGGTCATCCGCTGATTACCGATATGAATGACTGGGAAAAACTGATTCAGTGGCCGGATCTGGACGCTCTGGACTGGAAAGGTATGGGCGAAAAGAACAAATCTTATCTGGATACTCCCCAGTTTAACGAACTTGGAATTCTGGACGGCTTCTGGGAACGTCTGATATCCCTGATGGATGTCAGCGGCGCCGCCATGGCTCTTATCGATGAAGATCAGCAGGATGCTGTCAAAGCCTTTTTTGACAAATATGCCGATTTTCTCATCGATTATATCCGTCGCGCAAAAGAAGTGTGCGCTATCGATGGAATACTGATCCATGATGACTGGGGAACTCAAAATGGTCCCTTCTTCTCCCTTGACACCGCCCGCGAGATGCTGGTACCCTACATCAAACGAGTCGTGGATTATATCCATTCCGAGGGAATGTTCTATGAACAGCACAGCTGCGGCAACTGCACCAAGCTAGTCCCGGCCTATATTGAAATCGGAATCGATTTCTGGAATCCCCAGCCGATGAATGATATCGAGGCTATTTTGAAACAGTGCCGTGGAACACGGCTTCATCTTGCCATCGACACTGATCCTATCCCGGAGACCGCTTCAGAAGAAGAAATCCGTCAGGCTGCCCGTGATTTTGTCAGCCGCTATAAAGACGAAAATGTTTTCTTTACTTCTATGACACCAAACCCGATTTTTCTGCAGGAATTATATGCAAGCAGCCGCAAGGCTTACAAAGACAGATAATTTGATTCGCACAAAAAGGGCATCCTCAAACGAGATGGAATTCTCGCAGGGGATACCCTTTTATTTTACAATGCTCTTTACAGATCGCAGTTATTAACCGTACGGGGGAAGGGAATCACGTCGCGGATATTGCCCATTCCCGTCAGATACATCACGCACCGCTCAAAGCCCAGTCCGAAACCGGCATGGCGGGTGGATCCGTATTTTCTCAGATCCAGATAGAATTTATAATCGTCTTCCTTCAGTCCCAGCTCCTGCATCCGGTTTCTCAGCTTATCGTAGTCGTCTTCCCTCTGGCTGCCTCCGATGATCTCTCCGATGCCCGGAACCAGACAGTCCATGGCTGCCACCGTCTTTCCATCCGGATTCTGTTTCATATAGAAAGCCTTGATCTCCTTTGGATAGTCGGTGACGAAAACCGGGCGTTTGAACACTTCCTCAGTCAGGTAACGCTCATGCTCCGTCTGCAGGTCCACGCCCCAGGATACCTTGTACTCAAAATTGTCGTTGTTTTTCTCCAGAATTTCGATGGCGTCCGTGTAGGTCACATGGCCGAATTCCGAATTCAGCACATGATTCAGACGATCCAGCAGCCCTTTGTCGATAAAGGAGTTGAAGAAATTCATCTCCTCCGGCGCTTCCTCCAGCACGTAACGGATGATGTATTTCAGCATGCTCTCCGCCAGCGCCATGTTATCGTCCAGATCCGCAAAGGCAATCTCCGGCTCAATCATCCAGAACTCCGCCGCGTGGCGGGTGGTGTTGGAATTCTCCGCACGGAAAGTAGGGCCAAAGGTGTAGATATTGCGGAAAGCCTGGGCATAGGTCTCACCGTTTAACTGTCCGCTCACCGTCAGATTGGTCTCTTTTCCGAAGAAATCTTTCGAGTAATCCACAGCGCCCTCGTCTGTTTTTGGCACATTATCCAGATCCAGAGTGGTCACCCGGAACATTTCTCCCGCTCCTTCACAGTCGCTGCCTGTGATCAGCGGCGTATGCACATAGACGAATCCTCTCTCCTGGAAGAATTTATGGATGGCGTAGGCCAGAAGGGAGCGCACCCGGAATACCGCCTGGAAGGTGTTGGTCCGCGGTCTTAAATGAGTGATGGTCCGCAGATATTCCAGGCTGTGGCGTTTCTTCTGCAGCGGATAATCCGGAGCGGAAGCTCCTTCCACCGTCACCTCCGACGCCTGAATCTCAAAGGGCTGTTTGGCCTGGGGCGTAGCCACCAGCGTACCCTTTACGACAATGGCGGCTCCCACATTCAATTTGGAGATTTCTGCAAAGTTACTCATGGCGTCATGATACACGATCTGAAGCGTCTCAAAAAAGCTTCCGTCGTGAAGCACGATAAATCCGAAGGTTTTGGAATCCCGCACGCTGCGGACCCAGCCGCCTACGGTAATCTCCTGATCCAGATAGTTTTCCCGCTGTTTATAAATTTCACGTATCGTTGTCAGTTTCATATGTTTATCTCCTGTTTCCATGATTTGATCCCCTATCAGATCTCATAATGGATAATTCTAACACGCTTTTTCTTTGGATTCAAGATGCTTTCTCCCTTTATCCCGCCAGCTCCGCGATCTTTTCGTAACCCTTGCCCATATTGAAGGCCGTCACATTATTTCCATCGGCCACATAAAAGGTGTCGTCTGCGTAAACGCCTCTGACCTCCTCTGCCGATACGTCGCCGCCCTCCTGAAGTCCGTAGGTCAGATCGGTTAAGAACCCTTCCTTCTCATCGTAAGAGAATACCATATAACTGTTGACCGTCCCGCTGCTCTCATAACTGGACGCGGCAAGGCCGATCACATTTTTTTCCGGGCTGACTGTCAGCGCCTTATAGTTGTATTCTCCGGGAAAGTAGTCGATGTTTTTTATCACCAGTTTATCCACCTCTTTCACGTCGGCAGGATCAGACACGTCAAACATGGACAGCTTCAGTCCCTTCGTCGCCCCCGTTTCCGGATCTGTCTCCCATCCGATTCCCAGCAGACGGTTTTCTCCGTAAAAATGAAGGTACTCGGAAAACCCCGACACTTTCAGTTCTCCCAGAATCTTCGGATGCGTCGGGTCGGAAAAGTCCACGGAGAAGAGAGGATCCACCTGCCGGTAGGTGACAAAGTATCCGGTGTTTCCCATAAAACGGGCGGAATAGATAGATTCATCCTCTGCCAGATTATCTATCTTTCCAACGATCTCCATGTTCTGGTCCAGCACGTACACATTGTTGGTCTGGCTGCCGCTGTCATTCCACTGGGTGGTCAGCACCCTTAAGAATCCGTCGTACTCGTTGGTGGCAAAGTCATCCGTCACGGCTCCATTCACCACCCCGGCGCTTTCCCCCTTGATCTTGCCCTGAGAAAAGGAAAACCGCGCAATGGCCGTCTGTGTGCTGCCGGCCTCCCAGTTCTCCCGCTCCAGATAAATATTTTCCGTGCTCACATAGAAACGGGAAGCGCTTTCCAGAATCGCTTTTTGATCCGCGATCTGATCCGGTTTATTTTCATTCACCGAAGTGATCAGCATATATTCTGTTCCGCTCTTATCATCATCTCGTGGAATATAAATATCCGACGCGGCCATGGCCTCCCCGTTAACCAGCGGAATCAGGCCGTATTCTTTTCCCTGGTCCGCATACTGGCGGATCAGGCTTTCCTGCGGATAGACGCTGGTAAAAAGATACAGATACTCTCCGCTCTTCCTGGAGGTGTAATAAGTCCCCTCCTGCTCCGTCGTTCCGACGTGAACCGGATTGGCCCGGTCTGTCAGATCATAGGTACAGACGCTGGTAATCCCACGATAATTCATGTAATAAGCGTCCTCCCCATCCTCCTGCATATCCGCGTCATAGCGCTGACAGATGATCTGCAGCGTATCCCCGGTGAGATACATATCAAGGATGCTGTTCTCTGACTGTTCCAGTGTGGGACGGATCACGGCCACCTCAGCCATCTTCCCCGCCTGAATACTGACAATCTGCACCTCTCTCCCTTCCCGGATGATATACAGATATCTGCCGTCCGTCTTTACCACATCCCCTTCGTCTACCCCTTCCGTCTGCACATTGGTCTGGGAATAGTCGCCGGCATAGGAAACTGTGCTGCCCGAATCCGCCGCCTCAGAAGCCGCCGCCTCTTCCGCTGCCGCCATATCTCCCATTGCCGTTTCACTCTCCAGTAGATTTTCACTGCGCGCATTGCTTAAGCTGTTCTGCAGCTTTTTGCAGATCTCATCGTAATCCTCTGCCGGTATGTAAAGCTCCTCCAGCGTCTGTGCTCCTTCCTCTTTTCCGGCGCTGCCTGCTGTCTCTTCCATTTTCTTTGCAGTTTCAAAGGAAGCACTCAGCTGTTCTCCCTGATTTCCCTTAAAGTTTACCGTCAGAAATCCCGCCAGTACCGCCAGCGCCAGCACAGCTGCCGCTGCAGCTGCCTTTTTCCATGGCCCGCGGCTGTAAATGTTTCGCAGGTTTCCTTTTTTCTCAAGATCCAGGTTCTCCGGTTTTAGGCTTTCCGGAATTTCACAGGAATCGGCAGATTTTCTTATTTTTTCCAATACACTGTAATCTTTCATTTGATGCGCCCTCCTATTCTTCCAGCATCTGTGCCATTTTCTTCAGCGCGCGGCTTTCTTTCGAACGGATCGTTCCCTCTTTTTTATGCAGGATCCGCGCGATTTCCTTTCCCGTGTATCCGGCAAATACGTGCATGGAAACGATCAGACGTTCCTCATCCGACAAAGCCCAGAACGCTTCGCGAACCTGTATCTTTTCTGCCATATCCTCCTCCGTCTTCAGATCGCTGGGAAGTTCCATCGGTTTTATCAGATATTCCTTCAGCCGGCGCCGGCATTTATTGGACAGTATTTTGAATATCCACCCGCGAAAGGATTCCAGACTTCTTAATTTACCAAAACTGCCGTAGGCGTCGGCCGCCGTATCCTGTACCACGTCCTCCGCATCCTGCCGGTTTTTCAATGTGTAAAATGCGAAACGGTATAAATCGCCATATATCTTCTCGTACAATGAGATAAACGTTTCCCGGTCTCTTTTACTTTCCATGTATCCACCCCCTCCCTGGAAATTCCTTTCACAGATACAGTGTGAAAAAAAACTCTTTTTGCTGCATTGTCCCGCGGAAAATTTAAAAACGCTGCAAAACCGGTTGTCCATTTTTGTTTTGCAGCGTTCCTATTCTTTTATTATTTCAGATTTTCAGGATTCAGGCATTCCAGTTCCGGAACCACAAATCTGCCGTCTTTTCTCACCAGTACGTCGTCAAAATAGATTTCTCCGCCTCCGTATTCCGGCCGCTGGATCCATACCAGATCCCAGTGAATCGCCGATGCATTGCCGTTTGGCGCTTCCTGATAACAGTTGCCGGGAGTAAAATGAATGGATCCGGAAATCTTTTCGTCAAAAAGAATATCTTTCATCGGCTCCAGGATATAGGGGTTGACGCCGATGGCAAATTCACCGATGTATCTTGCCCCTTCGTCGGTATCCAATACTTCATTGAGCCGTTTCGTATCGTTGGCCGTAGCATTGACGATCTTTCCGTCCCGAAACTCCAGGCATACCTGTTCATACGTAAAACCGTTGTAAAGGGAAGGCGCATTATAGGTGATCCTGCCGTTTACAGAATCTCTTACCGGAGCCGTGTAAACCTCTCCGTCGGGGATATTCATGTTTCCGGCACAGGGAATGGCCGGAATCCCTTTGATGGAGAAAGAAAGATCGGTTCCCGGTCCCGTCATTCTCACCCGGTCCGTACGGTTCATATACGCAATCAGCGGTTTCATGGCCTCGTTCATCCTGGAGTAGTCCAGCGTACATACGTCAAAATAAAAATCTTCAAAGGCCTCCACACTGGTGCCGGAAAGCTGTGCCATGGCCGCATTGGGATAGCGCAGCACCACCCATCTGGTTTTTGGCACGCGGATTCCGTGATGAACAGGCGTCTGATAATACGTATCGTACAAAGCCATCCGGTCAGCCGGCACATCGGAAAGCTCTGAGACGTTATCGCTGCCTCTTACTCCGATATAACAGTCCATCTTGGACATTTCCAGACTGTCCACCTCCGCCATCAGTTCCATCTGCTCCTTTGTGGCATGAAGCAGTACTTCTCTTTGTACCTGCGGCTCGGTATAGTGGACAAAGGGAATCCCCTTTGCCGCATACACTTCTTTTACCAGCTGACGGGCCAGGTCTTTGGTGTCTTTTCCGATATGGTGGATATACACTTTGTCCCCTTCTTTTACCCCGCAGGAATAATTGACCAGGCCGCTGGCGAGTTTTTTGATTCTGCTGTCCATATAATCATCTTCCTTCTTTCTTTAATGTGCTGTCCTGGACTCAAAGGTTTCCATGTAACTGTAAAATACATTTCCTGCACTGTTGAACAGGTTTGTGCTGTCATTGATGCCGTAATAGTATGTCTCTTTTGTGGCCGGATTATAAAGTATGGTATTAAACATATCGTATCCCACGATCACAACGCTTTCGCCTGTGGGCGTGAGCGCGATCACCGCCCGGTCCTCACTGACCTGATACAGGACGCTTTCCAGCGTACAGCCAGAAAGATCCAGCACCTCATATCCCGCGCCCAGAGACTGCGCCAGTTTGGTGACATCCATCGTCCCCTCCAGTACCGCCTGGGGGATTTCTTCTGTCGTAAGCTGATTCTTATCCTGCTGATTTCCTCTCTCCCACACATACTGCTGGCTGCTGTCCAGCACCACGCCGGCCGCCTCATCCGCTTTCATAATGGCATCATTTGCGCTGGTACTGGTATCGTATAATCTTCCTTCGGCATAGATATAATACAGTTCCGGCCGCTTTGACTGAGCAGATTCCACAGCCACAGTCCGGTTTTCTTTGGAAATAACGTATTCGGAATTTACCACCAGCAGTTTGCTGCTCTGGGCATTTTTACTGAAGTCCAGGGCCACCTGGGTTCCCTTTCTGGCGTTGACGCTTAAATGAATCTCCACTGTTTCTTCTGTCTCCTGCGGATTATTCATCACATTTTCGCTGTCAACGGGAACATAAGCTTCATTCTGCCACTGCACCCGTTTCAGCTCCACCAGGCCTTCCTGCATAACCGCATCGCTGACCCAGATCCCATCCTCGCTGTATTCTTTGACCACCTCTCCCTGGGGATTGACAATCTGCACCGTATGCATGGCAAAGGTGGTGTTTCCGGAAGCGTCTGTGAGGATGTCTTCCTCTCTCGCAAAGCCATAAATCAGATCATCGTTGATGTAACCCAGCGCCCGGATATATTCCCCTTCTGGCGCTGTAATCTCTTTTTGCTCTCCGGTCTCCAGATCCATCTGTATGACAGTGGTGGAATGGTTGGGATCCATCTCCTTCATCCAGGCCGCCGACGCCTGGGATCGGGAAACCGCCATACAATCGTCAGAAATGTCTTCCAACAATGTTTCGCAGGTTTTTTCCTCCATATCCACGTGATACAGCGTGTTCTCCATCAGGAAATAAAACTGATTATCCTGACTGACATAAGTCAGCTTTTCCAGGTCGTCCATCAGAAAATCTCCGGACACCGTACCCGGTACAAAGACTTCTTCCTCCGTCACATTGCGCTCTGCGCTGTAATGGTAAACCGCCACGCCGGTGTATCCTTCCTGATCGCCGCAATTCATATATCCGCAGACGGCAAAATCCACATCTCCCGTCTCCCCGACCCGGATGATCCGGATATCATAATCCGAGTGAACTCTTCGCGGATCCTGTCCTTCTTCCTGTTTCTGATCCCGAAAGCCGAACACATGCGCCGCTTTATTGGCGCTGCGGTTATATGTCCACAGCTCTCCTTCCTGCACAAAGGCAACGATATCCGCGTTCTGATTGGTGGTATAGGAAAACTCCGGGTCCGCCATGCCAAGATTGATTCCCTGACTGGTCAGAACCGGCAGATCCGCATCGAAAATCTGCTGCGCGCTGCGCTCGAAATCCAGCAGCATTACACGGGACTGGGAGTATCGCATCCGGTAAAATTCATGCACGTTGTAGTGCTCCGTATTGTCTTCCGTGTCCAGAGAGACAATCCCGTACTCCTGAGAGATACTGCAGGTAGTTCCGTTAATCTCCTTGATCACGGGGACGGCTCTGCGAACCAGCGTGGGCGCCATCTCGCCCCAGGTGATCTGATCAAAACTGGAGTGAATATTGATCCTGGTATAACTGCTGTTGGTCACATAATCCTCCGGCTCAATATACTGCGTCAGACTGGAGGCGGTTTCTTTGCTCATGCATCTCTCATAGAAATCCTGCACAAATTCCAGATACTGACTGGTATTCAGACCGGCTCTTTGGACAATCCTGGTATAATAATATGCCGGATCGCTTCCACCGTAATCCACAATGAAACACAGCATATATTCCTGATCCATCAGGATCCGGTTCTCCAGCTCAAAATCCACCCGGATATAACCGTCCTCCTCGGACAGATTATTCAGATTGCCTTCCTCCACCGTCTGGCTGCCGTCTGCGCTGGTTACCCGGTAGGCGATATCTTCAATATCATTGTCCAGCGTTTCTGCCACCACCGTCAATTCCTGCTGCGTCGTAACCGGCGTGATGCTGTCCCGGCAATACATAGGTTCCAGCTCGGTGCGATTGCCATACATGGGATTTACCAGTATATCCGACAGTTCCATATACAGCACCGGAAGAGAGGGTTCTTCCATCTCCCCCAGCTCTTCCGTCAGATCTTTGTTCATCATGTTGGAAAAAAGTATGATGGAAAAGACGAAAATAACGCCAAGAATCAGGCCTTTAATCAAACTTTTTTTCATCTGTCGCCTCCCGGTTCTCCTTTGAACTCAGCAGATGCTTCAGCGTCGGCTCCACGTGAAGAAACTCCATACACCTGTCCAGCCTGTCGTTCTTCTTTCCAGCCTTTCCTGTTTTCACCGCACGGATCAGCAGATTTTTCGGCGTATGCTCCATGTCGATAAATTCCAGTATCTGCGTCTCATACCCCTGCTCCTGCAGCATCTGCGCGCGAAGAGCGTCCGTAACCAGAGCCGCCATCCTTTCTTTTATAATTCCATAGGACAGCACCGGTTCCAGCGCTTCGCAGGAAATCTGCTCATTCAGCTCATGCTGACAGCAGGGAACGGAAAGAATCACCGAGGCCGACCATCCTACCGCCTTAGCCAGCGCAAAATCCGTCGCCGTATCGCAGGCGTGAAGGGTTACCACCATATCCACCGGTTCCTTCCGCTCAAAAGCGGCAATATCGCCAATGCAAAAATCCAGCTTCTCAAAGCCGTATCTGGCGCGCAGTTCATTGCAGCGGCAGATCACATCTTCTTTCAGATCCAGACCGATGATCCGCACATCATATTCTTTTATATGATGAAGATAATAATACATGGCAAAGGTAAGGTAAGATTTGCCGCATCCGAAATCCACGATGGTAATCTCTCTGTCTTTGTCAAGCTGCGGAAGGATGTCCGCTATAAACTCCAAAAAACGGTTGATCTGTCGGAATTTATCGTATTTTGCGTGAACGATCTGGCCGTCACTGCGCATCACTCCCAGATCGATAAGAAATTCCACCGGTTTTCCCACCGGGAGAATATACTCTTTTTGACGGTTGTGCTCCAGACTGACCTCGCAGGAATCCAATGCCCGGTGCTTTTTGCTTTTCACCGTCATTTTCCCTTTTTTGCTCACCAGGGCAGTGGCATCCGTCTTTCGTGAGGTAAGCTGCAGCTGGCCGAACTGACGCTCCATCAATTCCAGGATTTCTCCTATCATCTCCTCTTTCCGGTAATTTTTATGCAGCTGCCTGGTACCCACAGTGGTGGAAGCCTGGAAGTACAGTTCGCCCTTCATAAGTACCGGCCGGATTTTCACCTTTGTGATATTTTTATCCTGACGGGCTTTGCTGATGACAATCTGCCCCAGTTCCTCCGTCAGACACTGTTCCAATATTTCCCTTAATTTCTCCATTCTGTTATCCTTTATATTGACATTAGGGTGACCTGGCGTCACCCTATTCATTGTAATCGTTTTCCCAAAAAACCTCAACTACAATTTAAAAATACCTGCATCTTCTGCGGCGGCAGCGCCTGCGGTACAGTTCATGAAAAAAAAGAACCCGGATCAGTTCTCCCATTTCCATTGTCTTTTCCGTCTGTGCCAGAACTTCTCCATTCCCGGCTTCTCTTTCGATCTTCCTGCAGATCTGTTCCATCATAAATTTATCCGGATACTCGTCATACAGCATACTGCCGTCATATTCCAGGCGGTCACATTCTTTTTCCACCAGACTTTGCACTTTCGCCGCCGTCTGCGGAAAAAAAGATTTCATCAGCCGCGCCTCTCTCTCCTGCATCTGTTCCTGTTCCCAGGAATTCATATCAAACCGCGCCGGAAAAAGAGGTATATTTCCTTCCAAAAACATCAAAAACCCCTGTCAGTCGTTTTGTATAGTATATGCGGCTTTCTTTTCCTTGGGCAATCCTTAATCCACCTCGCAGAATTCACCGATCATTTCCTTGATATTCTGCATCCGCACATCCGTCTGCGCAATGATTTCCGCGCATTCCAGCAATTCCTGGCTGATTTTTTGCAGCTCCTCCTGATCACTGATCTGCTTCTTATAACGGATCTGATGTTCCAGGCTGGCCCAGAAGTCCATCGCCATGGTGCGGATCTGCACTTCCACTTTCACATACTCCTTCTTCTCGGAAAAAAAGACCGGAATCTCCACAATCATATGATAGCTGCGGTAACCGTTTGGCTTTGGCATCTGAATATAATCTTTGATACGGTACACCCGGATATCGTCCTGCTGGGCAAGAAGCTGGGCGATGTGATAAATATCGTCGATAAAAGCACAGATCACCCGCACTCCCGCAATATCATGCATATTCTCCGCCATAGCTTCCGTTGTGAGCGGGATCTGATTTTTCTGCATTTTTCTGGCAATGCTCAGAGGCTTTTTCACCCTGGTTTTTATGGACACAATGGGATTTCTGCGATGGCGCACAGAAAATTCATCATTCAAAACCTCCAGCTTGGTCTGTACTTCCCGGATCGCACAGCGGTATATCATCATCAGATCGGAGAATTTCCGGGCATGTTCCGAAAAAAGCTCCGGATTTTCCATCTGCAGCCAGTCCAGCTCTTTTTGATCTTCTGTCGTATTCATTGCCTTTCCTCCTGTGTTTTCTGTGCTTTTCATTTACTGTTATCCCTGATATAATACCATAAAAGACGGAAGGAGGAAATTGTATGTCTGAAATATTTTTTCACATCGACGTCAATTCAGCTTACTTAAGCTGGACCTCTGTGGAAAACCTGAAGACCGGAGACGGTCCGGATCTGCGTACCATCCCTTCCATCATCGGCGGAGATGAAAAGAAACGCCACGGCGTCGTACTGGCCAAGTCCACACCGGCCAAAGCCTACGGCATCGTCACCGGCGAGCCGGTCGCTTCCGCCCTGAAAAAATGCCCTTCACTGGTTATGGCGCCGCCGGATCATGAGCTCTACCGCCGATACAGCCGCCGTATGATGAGCCTGCTGGCCTCCTACACTTCCGATCTGGAACAGCTGTCGGTAGATGAATGTTTCCTTTACTATACCCCCATCGCGTTCCGGTTCCCCTCTCCCGTCAAAGCCGCTTCCATCATAAAAGAACACATCTTCCGGGAACTGGGATTTACCGTCAACATCGGGATCGCTCCCAATAAGCTGCTGGCAAAAATGGCCAGCGACTTTCAAAAACCTGACCGGATTCATACTTTATATATGGAAGAAATCCCAAAGAAAATGTGGCCGCTTCCTGTGGGAGAACTGTATACCGTCGGCCGCTCCAGCGCCGCCAGGCTGCAGCAGCTGGGGATCCATACCATCGGAGAACTGGCCGCTTCCGACCCTGAATTTCTCGCCGCCCATTTTAAAAGCCACGGCCGCCAGATGTGGGAGTTCGCCAACGGCATCGATCTGCGTCCGTTTCAGTTCCAGCCGGAAAAAGCAAAAGGAGTGGGAAATTCCATCACCCTCTCCCGGGACGCGCTCACCCGAAAAGAAGCATGTCAGATCCTTCTTTCTCTGGCGGAAAGCGTTTCCGGCCGCCTGCGAAAGGCCGGTATGATGGCGGGGAGTATCTGTGTGGAAATTAAATATCATACCTTCGAAACCTGTTCCCACCAGATGGGACTGTCCTCTCCGTCCAACACCACCGACACCTTGTACCGGGCGGCCTGTATTCTTTTCGACGAACTGTGGAACCAGTCTCCCATCCGCCTTCTGGGGATCCGCACTTCCAAACTGGTATCCGATGATACGCCGGTTCAAATGTCGATTTTTGACTACCCGCAAAACGATCCGGCCGTCCCGAAAGCAGAGGGGAGCGTCTCCCCTTCCCCCGCCGATACCAAAAAACAGCGCCAGCTTGAACAGGCTCTCGATTCCATCCGCCAGAAATACGGCCGGGATGCCGTGCAGCGGGGCAGCTTTTTAAAACAGCCGCCGAAAAAGGAGTGATCTCCCAGCCTGGGATTTCACTCCTTTGCTCTTAATATTCCTTCTCGCGGTAACCATGGGCCGCTTCCAGCATCATATCCTTTACTTTCATCAGCCGGATCTGCGTACTGCGTTCGTTCTCATCCAGTTTCATGGTAATATATTTGATATGCTCCTGTGTCTCGGGAATGATCACATGTTCCAGGGCATTCACCCTTCTTCTGGTTTTCTCGATCTCGGACGCCATCAGCTGACAGGACTTTTCACATTCCGCCAGACGAATCATATCCGGCAGAATATCCGCCAGTGATTTTACCGCGTCATCCAGATCGCTGGAAGTAAAGGCGAAACCGTAAGAATAGATATCATTGTCGTCCGGCGTTCTGGTACGGTAATCAAATACCGGTATGTCCACGCTCATGACATTTTTATGATCCGGCTCCAGATAAACCTCCTGCTTTGGCGCCAGCAGCGCCGTATGCATGGCCTCTCCCGTCATACTGGCCCTGGCAATCACAAAATTCTGATTCGCGGAAAGAATCCCTTTTTCCACCCGCTCTCTTAACTCCATGTTTTCCCGCACCAGCTCCATAAACTGACGCATCAGCTCATCCCGCTTGTCTTTGAGCAGCTTATGGCCTCTGGTAGCCGTGACCATCTTTTTCTTCAGCCGTGTCAGTTCCATCCGGGTCGGATTTACCTGTGTCTGTGCCAAAGCCCGTCACTCCTTTCCGGTCTGATAGTACTGATCCAGGAACCGGTCGTCGATCCGTTTCAGCTCGCTTCTGGGCAGCATGGAAAGAAGCTCCCATCCGATATCCAGCGTCTCTTCGATATCCCGGTTGGTATCGTATCCCTGGGATACGTATTTCTGTTCAAAGGCGTCGGCAAATCTGGCATAGATCAGATCGATATCCGACAAAGCCGCTTCTCCCAAAATCACCATCAGCTCTTTGGCATCTTTTCCTCTGGCGTAAGCCGCAAACAGCTGATTCATGGTATTGGAATGATCCGCTCTCGTCTTTCCTTCCCCGATTCCTTTATCTTTCAGACGGGACAGCGAGGGCAGTACGTCGATGGGCGGTTTGATCCCCCTGCGGTACAGATCACGGCTTAAGATAATCTGCCCTTCCGTGATATACCCTGTCAGGTCGGGAATGGGATGGGTCTTATCATCCTCCGGCATGGTCAGGATGGGAATCATGGTAATACTGCCGTTCTTCCCTTTCTGCCTTCCGGCTCTCTCATAGATGGAAGCCAGATTGGTATACATATAACCCGGATATCCCCGGCGTCCCGGCACTTCCTTACGCGCCGCCGACACCTCGCGCAGGGCGTCAGCGTAGTTGGTGATATCGGTCAGGATAACCAGTACATGCATGTCCTTTTCAAATGCCAGATATTCCGCCGCCGTCAGCGCCATCTGGGGCGTTGCGATTCGCTCGATCGCCGGATCATTGGCCAGATTGATGAACAGTACCGTCCGGTCGATCGCGCCGGTCTCTTTAAAACTCTCAATAAAGAAATTAGATTCTTCAAAGGTAATACCCATGGCGGCAAATACAACCGCGAAGGGTTCCTGTGTTCCCCTTACCTTGGCCTGCCGGGCAATCTGGGCCGCCAGATTGGCATGGGGCAGACCGGATGCGGAAAAAATAGGCAGCTTCTGGCCCCGCACCAGTGTGTTCAGACCATCGATGGCCGAGATTCCCGTCTGGATAAATTCCTGCGGGTAGCTTCTCGCCGCCGGATTCATGGGCAGACCATTGATATCCATCCTGGCTTCCGGCAGGATCTGCGGCCCGCCGTCCACCGGACGGCCCAGTCCGTCAAAGACGCGGCCGAGCATATCTTCCGAAACCCCCAGCTGCATACTTCTTCCCAGAAATCTTACCTTGCTGTTGGACAGGTTGATGCCGGTAGAACTTTCAAACAGCTGTACCAGCACATTGCTTCCATCCACCTCCAGCACCTTGCAGCGTCTTACTTCTCCGCTGGCCAGCTGGATCTCCCCCAGCTCGTCATATGCCACATGGTCTACTCCTCGGATCAGCATCAGGGGGCCGGCCACTTCCTGTATCGTCCTGTATTCTTTTGGCATCTCTTACTCCCCCTTTCCGATCTGCTGTGCCGCCTCCGTGGTCAGCTCGTCGCAGATGGCTTCATATTCTTTTTCGATATCCTTTTCCGGCGTATATTTATACCGTCCGATCCGTTCCCGCACCGCCATATTCAAAAGTCCGTGAATGGAAGCTCCCTGATCCAGCGCTTCTTTGGATTTTTCGTAATAGGCAATGACAAGCCGCATCATAAGCAGCTGTTTTTCCAGAGAAGTATAAGTATCGATCTCATGGAAGGAATTCTGATGCAGAAAATCTTCCCTCACGGAACGGGCTGCTTCCATTTTCAGCCGGTCTGCGGGAGACAGCGCATCCATACCGACCATTTTTACGATCTCTTCCAGCTCCGCTTCATCCTGCAGAAGGCTCATCAGCTTCTGGCGGTTTTCCATCCAGTCTTCACTGACGTTTCCGTCGAACCAGCTCCCCAGACTGTCCAAATACTGAGAATAACTGGTCAGCCAGTTGATAGCCGGGAAATGACGCTTATACGCCAGCGCGGAATCCAGTCCCCAGAATACTTTGACAATCCGCAGCGTCGCCTGAGATACCGGCTCGGAAATATCTCCTCCGGGAGGCGATACGGCTCCGATGACGGACAAAGCGCCTTCTCTTCCTTCTTTTCCCAGAGAAACCACATGGCCGGCACGTTCGTAAAACTGTGCCAGACGGCTGCCCAGATAAGCCGGATATCCTTCTTCACCCGGCATTTCTTCCAGGCGTCCGGACATTTCCCGCAGCGCTTCCGCCCAGCGGGAAGTGGAGTCCGCCATCAGCGCAACGGAATATCCCATATCGCGGAAGTACTCCGCAATGGTAATCCCCGTATAGATAGACGCCTCCCGGGCCGCCACCGGCATATCGGAAGTATTGGCAATCAGCACGGTCCGCTCCATCAGCGAACGCCCGGTCTTGGGATCCTTCAGCTCCGGAAATTCATTCAGTACGTCCGTCATTTCATTTCCGCGCTCTCCGCACCCGATATACACCACGATATCCGCTTCCGCCCATTTTGCCAGCTGATGCTGGATCACGGTCTTCCCGCTGCCAAAGGGTCCCGGCACCGCCGCCACGCCGCCTTTGGCAATGGGGAAAAAGGTATCGATGACTCTTTGCCCCGTCACCAGTGGAAGGGTGGGAGCAAGCTTTTTCCGGTAGGGCCTGCCCTGACGCACCGGCCATTTCTGCACCATAGTCAGCAGTACTTCTCCCGTCTGCGTTTCCAGAACCGCCACCGTCTCGTCCACTGTAAACTCCCCTTCCCGGATGGTTTTTATCCTTCCTTTTAACGGGTAGGGGATCATAATCTTTTGCCGCACCGAAGATGTCTCCTGCACGGTACCGATGACATCGCCCGGTTCCACCGATTCCCCAGGAGAAACCGTCGGCTGAAAATGCCATTTCTTATCCCGCTTCAGCGCAGGAACCTCCACGCCTCGTTTCAGGTTATTTCCTGAAAGTTTCATGATATCATCCAGGGGACGCTGGATCCCATCATATATGCTGGAAATCAGCCCCGGCCCCAGCTCTACGCAAAGAGGAGTCTCCATAGATTCCACCGGTTCCCCCGGCCCTAGTCCGGAGGTCTCCTCATATACCTGAATGGAAGCTTCCTCCCCGTGTATCTCTATGATTTCACCGATCAGCCGCTGGCTGCTGACGCGCACCACATCAAACATATTGGCATCCCGCATCCCTTCAGCGATGACCAGCGGACCTGCCACTTTCTTTATCGTGCCTCTGCTCATATCAGCACTGTCACCCGCCTTTCTATTTTCTATTCTTCTTCACTGCCGAACAGGATATCGGAACCAACTGCCTGCTCAACCGACTTCTTTACCCCGCGTACGCCAGCTCCCGTATTGCCCGATACTCCCGGTATCAGGATAATCGCCGGGAGCAGCTGGGTTTTATATTTTTCAATCAGTTCTTCCAACTGAGAGGCCAGCGCTTCCGTGATATAAATCGCGCCGTATTTACCTCCCGAGACCAGCTGTTTCAACAGCTTTTCTCCTTCCTCCCGGGCAGAAACCGGAAATGTTTCCAGGCCCAGGGCGGCAAATCCGAAAATACTGTCGTAAGCCCCCATCACTGCAATTCTATACATACATTTCCCTCATTCTTTCCCGGATTGCATTCTCCGGGAAATGATTCTGTTTTCCCGTCAGAATGATACGCACCGACTTGATTTCATTTTCCCTCGCCAGAATATAAGCGATCAGCGGCCCCACCGAAAACGGGTTGTATTTCTGCGGACGGATCGTCTCCATCAGCTGATTATCGCACCAGCACTCAAAAGCCGAGGAAGACTGGGCCAGCGCTTCCGCCGCTTCGCCCATTCCGTTCTGTGTCAGGTAGTCCCGGATGGCGCCTTCGCCCTGCAAAGCTGCCTGCATCAGTTTCTGGATATTCAGCTCCTCGCATTCTGCCATAGCCCGTTTCATAAATTCCAACGGTTTTCCCGTCCGGCAGCAGCGCACAGCAATCCGGATATCCGAAACCACAATCAAAGATCTGGCGTAATCTTTGATAATCTGTACCCTGGACTTTTCTCCCGCCCCGGCAATGGCCTCCAGCGCCGCCCGGTCTAAAATCACATCACAAAGCTGTCCGTCCCTGCCATGGAGCAGCGTTTCATAAGCTTCCTTGGCAGCCTGGCGCATAAACTCCGGCAGGCTCGCAAAATCTTTTTCTTTCACGATCCGCACCATCTCCTCCGGGGAAATGGAACAGCCTTCATAAAAGAGCCCGGGATCGACATGTTCCGTACACACTCCCTTGATAGCCGCTTTCAGATTGTGAAAAAGATTCTGATAGGACAAAACGTCAAAGGGCGTCATATCTTTTACCATTTCCTGTATGGTCTCCCAGGTTTTTTCCCGCTCCCGGCGCAAAATCGCGTCCGCGTCTGTTTCCCCTTGCGGATCCCCCCATCCGTGTTCCAGAAGAAAGGTCACCGCGCTTTCATAATCCGCACAGCCAATCAGCTGCTCGAGAGTAGATGCGGAAAACAAAGACAATTCCAGCGACCGGATTCTGGCAACCGCATAGGTATAATCTTTATCTGACATATTCATGACCTCCCGGATGTCTATCTCGGGAACAGATATTCCCGTACTCTGTCACAAAGCAGCTCCTTTTTCTCCTCAAAAACAGCGCGCAGGGTACAGTTTTCTTCCACCCCGCCGTATACCAGGACAAACCCGTTCTCGATCCTGGCTTCCTGGGAAGACAGCTTTAAGCTGCCGCCCTTTTTCATGGCCGTCATCTTGATTTTTGCTTTAAAAGACAGAGGCATCCTCTTCAGATCCCGGGCCGAGAAACAGATCTCCCCTGACTTTGGCAGCGCGTATTTTTCCAGCAGCTGCTCCATCCACTGGAAATAGGTTTCCTCATCCGCGCTGCACATAACGTCATAGGCTTTTTCAATCACAGAGGATATGATTTCCTGTCTTGCTTCCAGAAGTGCGTTTCTCTTTCGGAACTCTGCCCTGGAATGTATTTTCCCACGATAGTTTTCACAGTCTGCCGCAGCCTTGTCCAGTATGGCTTTTTTCTGCCGCTGCGCCTGCTGCCGCCCTTCCTCGCGGATGGACTCTGCCTGCGCCCTGGCGGCTTTGATTTTCTGCTGCGCAACGCTGTCGGCTTCTTCCGTGATCTGCTTTAAAATATTATCCAATCCAGTCATTTCTTCCGCTCTCCTTTTTTTACTTCTGCGCCTTATACAAGGCGCCCGGCAAAAGTCTTATCCGGACTGTTACAGGGGAATGCCGGTAACAGCCAGAATGGAAACCAGAAGAGAAAGGATGGCGTACGTCTCAACCATCGCCGGAAACAGCATGGCTTTACCGAACTGATCCGGTTTTTTCGCTACGATCCCGATGGCGGCGGCAGCCGTCGTTCCCTGATGTCTTGCGGAAACCAGACCGACCAGTCCCACCGGAAGGCAGGCCGTAAAAATCAAAAGGCCGGTCACCAGAGAAATATCCGCAATCTGTCCGCCCAGCACGCCGATCTTAGACAGGGTTAAAAACGCCACCAGCAGACCGTAGATCCCCTGCGTACCGGGGAGCAGCTGGATCACCAGCACTTTGGCAAATTTACTGGGGTCTTCCGTCACGACGCCGGAAGCCGCCTGTCCTGCGATACCTACGCCGTAAGCCGATCCCATACCGGCAAAAATCACTGCAACCGCCGCACCTAATAATGCCCAAACAATACCACTCATACTATGTTTTCCTCCTTGATATCCACATATTTTGTATTTTCCTTAAATGGATGAAATGCCCTTCCGCCGCCTTCATAGAATTTTCCGAAAAATTCCACATACTGCAGACGGCAGGTGTGCACATAAGCACCTAACAGATTGATGCCGATATTAAAAGTATGTCCGATAAAGAACACCACGATAAACAAAATCGCACCGGGTATGCCCCCTCCCAGCATGGAACCCATCTGATTGACCACGGAGGCGATTACTCCGGTCGCCAGTCCCAGCGCCAGAAGACGGGAGTAAGAAAGCACATCGCTGACCCAGCCGGTGATATTATATAGATCGTAAGCTCCAAGAGCAATCCGCACACCCGGATTTTTCGAGGAGCGGCCCGACATCAGCAAAATCCCGACCGCGCCTGCTACGGCAAGCACCTTTGCCAGCTGACCAACCCAGCCCGGGAATACAAAGGTCATCTGTGAAATAGATGCAAACAGTTCCGTGGGCAGCAGGATCAGAATCAGTCCCACCAGCAGACAGAACCACAATACCACGTCACAGACGAAATCCATATACTGCCGGTCCCGCAGACACATGTAACCTTTGACGGCTAACCCTAAAAACAGGTGAATCGTACCAAACAGCATGGAGAACACCAGCATCTTCATCGGATCGTTCAGCGGCACAAACCAGGCCGCCGGTATCCCCACTTCGTGTCCGAAAAAGGTTCTGGACACCACGTTAATCACGTCGCCGAAATATCCGCCGAACATAATTCCCCAGAACAGGGTGGAGAGTCCGCACCAGAAAAACAGCTGCAGAGATTTTTTCATCTCCGCCCCCATCCGCGGAAACCGGATCAGAGCCGCCGCACAGGCCGCCGAAACCAGCACGCCGTAAGCTGCGTCTGAAAGCATCAGCCCAAACAGAAATACATAACAGACCGCCGTAATCATGGACGGATCGATATCGCCTTTTCCCGGCAGGCCAAAAGCGGATATGACGCCCTCTACGGAAGAAGCAAAGCTGTTGTTCTGCAAGAGCACCGGCGCCTCTTCCCCCTCATCAATCTGCGTCCTTTCCACCACCGCTTCATAACGGCCGGTCAGTTCCTTTTCCACCGCAGCCCCGTATTTTTCCGGAATATAACCGCTGACAAAAAACACATGCTCCGTCTGGGGCAGATTCCCCAGCACCTCGTATTTATCCGCCCGGATTCGGAAATAATCCGCCAGCATCCGGATCTGTTTCTGCACTTCTTGAAACTCCATGATCTGGCGCTTCAGGTTTTCATTGGTCTTTTCAAGCTGCTCCTGCTCTTTTTTCAGCGTCTGATAAACATCCTGCGGCCGGCGGTTGGGCAGCTGGGACGGAACTGCAAAACCGATTCCCCGCAGCGCTCCTTCCACCCGCACTTTGTCTGATTTCATGCATAACACGGCAAGATAGGTGTAATCCTTGTCTGTGGAAATAATCTCCATATCCACCGCTTCCACTTCCGGCGCATTTTGTGCGAACAACTGATAAAGATCTTCCGAACTTCGCTGCCCGGGCACCGTCCCGATCATCATGGCCGTCTGCATGGTCCCTTCGTAATTCATGGGAACACTTAACGACATCCAGGGCGCAAGTCCTTCCGCCTGCACCTCCAGTTTCTGTATCTTCCCCTGATTTTCCGCAATTTCTTTGTCCAGCGCGATGATCTTTCTTACCTTGCCGGACAAAGCATCCCGGGACTGTACGACCGATTCGTACTCTTCCTTTTCCACCAGCGGCTTCCCTTCCAGCCCGGAAAACAAAGACTGCTTTTTGGGGCAGCAGTTTTCCAGAATCTCCAGGCTTCGATCCGCCATCTGAGCATATTTCAGAAAAGTAAACCGGGAGCCTGCCGTGTCCATCTGCATCAGCCCTTCTTCCTTTGGCAGGCTGATATCGATTTCCACCGTTCCCAGGGCCTGCAGCCGTTCCAGGATGGCTTTTCGGTTCTTTTTCAATGCGCAGACCGTGATCCGCTGCATCTTCAGTACCGCCATCGCCACATCCCTCCTATCCTTTTTCTATTTAGAAATTCATATAATTTCTCCAATCACAAGACGGATGGCCTCTTCCTCTTTCCCGGCTGCCTCCTTTCGCACGCCGGCGATTTCTTCTTCACTCTCCTTTTTCGAGCGGGCCAAAAATTCTTCTCCCTTTTGTTTCTCTTCCTCCAGGAGCCGTTTTGCTTCTTCCCGCGCCTCCCGGATCTGCTGCTCTTCCCATCCGGCAGCTTCCTTTTTTGCCTCCGCTACTATTTCCGCCGCCCGAAGCTCCGCCTCCTGCACAAGCATTCCCGATTTTTGCTCCGCATCTTTTACTGCTTTAATCGTCTCGTCTAGCACGGCTTCACCTCCCTTTCTCATAGTTAAAAATATAACATACCTGCTCTTTCTTTGTCAATTAATTAACAGTTTTTTTACCTCTTTCTCTTACTTTTTTCGGCAGAAAAATCTCATATTTTATCATTTCCTGAATTTCTCTCCTTATCCAGCGAAAAAATAATCATCCATTTAAAATTTTAATATCTATTTTCTCATTTTTCCTTTATAATAACCCATATGTGATAACACAAAAGACGGACGATACCGACTCGCCAAGGGAGATGAATCATTTGCTTCAAATTCAACATATCAAAAAGGAGTACACCACCGGTAAATTTGTACAGAAAGCACTGGACGACGTCAGCCTGAACCTGCGTGACAATGAATTCGTGGCCATCCTGGGACCCAGCGGTTCCGGGAAAACAACGCTTTTAAATATCATCGGCGGACTGGACCGGTATGACAGCGGCGACCTGATCATCAACGGCATATCCACCAGACAATATAAGGACCGGGACTGGGACTCTTACCGCAACCACACCATCGGTTTCGTGTTTCAAAGCTATAACCTGATTCCCCATCAGACTATCCTGGCCAACGTGGAACTGGCGCTGACTATCTCCGGTATCGGCAAGGCAGAGCGCTCCCGCAGAGCAAAAAAAGCTCTGGAGGAAGTGGGCCTGGGAGAACAGCTTCACAAGAAACCCAATCAGATGTCCGGCGGACAGATGCAGCGGGTGGCGATCGCTCGCGCTCTGGTGAATAATCCGGATATCCTGCTGGCCGATGAACCCACCGGCGCGCTGGACAGCGACACCAGCATACAGGTCATGGATCTGCTGCGTGAGGTAGCCAAAGACCGGCTGGTGGTCATGGTGACGCATAACCCGGAGCTGGCCCAGCAATACGCCACACGGATCGTAAACCTGCGTGACGGAAAGATCCGTTCTGATTCTGATCCCCTGCTGCTTGATGAAAAGACCTGCGAAAAGCCCAAACATAAAAACATGGGCAAATCATCCATGTCTTTTCTCACCGCGCTGGCATTAAGCTTTAACAATCTGAAAACGAAAAAAGCCCGCACCATCCTCACCTCCTTCGCCGGCTCCATCGGCATCATCGGCATCGCCCTGATTCTGGCTCTGTCTACCGGTGTTAACGATTATATCCAGACGGTGGAGGAAGAGACCCTGTCGGAGTATCCTCTTCAGATCCAAAGCACCGGATTTGACATGGCCTCCATGCTGACCGGAACCATGGGCGATACAGATGAAAACCAGTCAGGAGACATCCATGTCATCCGAATGATCACAGAAATGTTCTCTCAGATGGATTCCAACGACCTGGCATCCCTGAAATCCTATCTGGACAGCGGGGAAAGCGGCATGGAGCCTTATATCAACGCCATCGAATACGCATACAGCGTCACCCCGCAGATTTATAAGGAAAACAGCGATTCCATCCGCCAGGTTCATCCGGACCGTTCCTTTGAGCCCCTGGGCCTTGGCTCTTCCGGCGGTTCCAACAGCATGATGTCCTCCATGATGAGCACCAACGTTTTCTATGAGATGCCCAAAAACGAATCCCTGTATCGTGATCAGTACGATGTGAAAGCGGGACGCTGGCCCGAGTCTTATCATGAATGTGTGGTAATCCTGACTTCCGGCGGAGGACTGAGCGATTTTCTGCTCTATACGCTGGGACTGCGGGATCCCCTGGAGCTGGACGAGATGGTACAGCAGTTCGTTGATGAAGAACCGGTGACCACCCCGGATGATCTTGGAAATTACACTTATGAGGATCTGCTTGGCATTACCTTTAAACTGGTAAACAGCGCTGATTACTACCAGTATGACAGTCAGTACGGCGTCTGGACTGATAAAACGGAAGATGATCATTATATGAAAGACCTGGTATCTGCCGGGGAAGAGCTCAAAGTGGTAGGCGTCGTCCAGCCCTCCCCCGATGGAAATACTGCCCTGCTGTCCGCCGGAATCGGCTATCCTTCCTCTTTGACAGAACACGTTGCCAGGGAAGCCTCGTCCAGTGAAATCGTCCGGCAGCAGCTGGCCGATCCCGACACCAACGTGTTTACCGGAGAAGCTTTCGGTGAAAAGAGCGGCGAAAATAATTTCGATACCGATTCTTTGTTTACCATCGACGAGAACGCCCTGCAGGATGCTTTTACCTTTGACGAAGACCTGATTGCAGAAAGCCTGACAGACTCTCTGGATTTCACCGAACTGTTTGATATCAGCGATGCAGGCATCGATCTGGGCGGCATGGTGGATTTCGGCGATATCCAGATCGATCTGCCCGCCATGGAAGGGCTGAACATGGAAAATCTGCTGGGCAGCGTAAACCTGAATGTCTCGGCCGATGCTCTTACTGCCATGATTTCCAGCCTGTTAAACGGCTATCAGGAATATGCCGCCGCCCACCCGGAGGCGGATTATTCCCATCTGGGTGAGACTTTCCTCGCTTTTCTAAAAACCGAGGACGGCCGTGCCATTCTCTGTGAAAATCTGAAGGATATCCTGTTGGAAAACGGCGATATCACCGTGTCCACCGAACAGTTTCAGGCTCTCTTTAGGGAAATCATGGAGGGGTACCGGATTTATATAGAAGAACAGGGCTATACCGATCCGGAAGCCTTTGACCAGTATCTGATGGAATATCTTCAAACGGATAATGCCCGGCAAATCCTGAATACCTGGGCAGAAGAGAACCTGAAAATCGATGAAGCCATCGAGGTGCTGCCGCAGCAGCTGGAGAAACTGACGGCTGATCTGACGGCAGGGTATCAGGAATATGCCCTGGCAAACAATCTGCCGGATCCCGGACAGGCAGGCGCCCATTTCCTCGATTATCTGGCTGCAGAAAAGACGCAGAATCTGCTCATGAGCGGCATCATGAGTATGCTGGACACCGGAAATCTGCAGGAACAGATCGGAAACTCCCTTAGAACTTATCTGGAGGGTACCATGACTTCCTACATGGGCGCCGTCGCCGGAACACTGGAAGAGCAGATCGCTTCCGCCCTGGAACAGATGATGACTCAGATGACCGCTCAGATCGGCAGCCGTATCGAGGAAGCCATGACTTTGGCCTTTGCCCGTGTGGGCAGCAGTCTGGAAAACGCCATGCACATCGATGCCGATGCGTTTGTGGACGCCTTCTCCATGAACATGACGGGAGAAGAACTGACAGAACTGATGATTTCCATGAATCGTTCCGCCAGCGCCACCTATGAAAACAATCTGTTGACTCTGGGATATGTGGACTTTGACGAACCTTCGGAAATCAGTATCTATCCCATCGATTTTGAAAGCAAGGAGCAGGTGATCCAGGTGCTGGACGATTATAACCGCCAGATGGAGAAGGAAGGAAAGGATGAGCAGGTGATCACCTATACGGATATGGTGGGTACCTTGATGTCTTCCGTCACCGATATTGTGGATATCATCAGTTACGTGCTGATCGCCTTCGTCGCCATCTCCCTGGTGGTCTCTTCCATCATGATCGGCGTCATCACCTATATCAGCGTGCTGGAACGGAAAAAAGAAATCGGTATCCTGCGGGCCATCGGCGCCTCAAAGGGAAATATTTCCCAGGTATTCAACGCCGAAACTATCATCATCGGGCTTTGCGCCGGGCTGATCGGCATCATCCTGACACTGCTTCTGCTGATTCCCGGCAACATGATCATTCATCATTTTGCCGGCACCAATGACATCAATGCCTATCTGCCTGCAGGCTACGCTCTGATCCTGATTGCCCTCAGCATGATTCTGACACTGCTGGGCGGTCTGATCCCCTCGCGGAAAGCCGCAAAAAGCGATCCTGTTACCGCGCTGCGGACAGAATAGGAAAGAAAAGAGGATTCCGTGGGGATCCTCTTTTCTTTCCTTATCATTTATCCGATTTTCACATTTTCATTGCGAAGTTCCGCCACCACTTCTTTCAGCCTGCGGCTGTAATACTGGTAATATTTCAGCGGTGTGTGGGGAGCCGCCTGATGATCCGTACACACGATGCATCCTCCCTGACGGATCACCGGACGCAGCCGATCCAGTTCCTTTTCGATAGCCTCTTCTCCCTCGATGATACACAGCTTGTTGAACCCGCCGATGAATTTCAGTGTGGGATACTGTTCTCTCACCTTCACGATATCCACGCCTGCATTGACGTCCACCGGCAGCACGCCGTCCAGGCCGCATTCCAGGATCTTGGGAATCATGATGGTAAAGTCGCCGTCGGTATCCATGATCACATTCTGCACGCCGCGTTCCCTCAAGAACGGAATGATTTCTTTATAGTAAGGCGTCATAAACTCTTCAAAGATATCCGGAGAGATCATGGGGCCGTTCTTGCCGCTTAAGTCTTCCTCGAAGAATACCAGACTGGGTGTTACGATTTTCAGGATGCCGTCCAGCTGCTCCTTGTACACATCCGTCACAAAACGGCAGATATCATGCAGTACCTCCGGTTCGTCATAGTATGCGTACAGCTGTTCCTCATTGCCCATCAAAAACCGCGGTGTCCAGAAGAAGCCGCTTAATCTTAAGCGTACCACGTAATCCTTGTTTTTGCAGCCTTCCCGGAATCTTCCGTAGGCTTTTTCCATATTCTCCGGCGTCAGATACCGTTTAATCTGCTCCTGGATATGAGCTTTGTACTCCAGCCAGTCCTCCATACAGGTTACCACCGGCTTCACCGGCGTCACCAATCCGCCGTTTTTCGGATATTTCCGCACCCAGCCGTCCCGGTCTCTTTTAATCACATACTCGTCAATCTCCTCGCGAATCTCCTCGTCGTAGGAGATGAAAGGAATCCGAAAGGCTATCCGCATCACCGGATCCCAGCCCAGACCTGTCTCGTGTTTAAACACCGGCTCCGCCATCATGGTGTTGTAATAATCCTGCCATGGCTCATAGGGCTCGTTGTAAGCGTACAGGTTATCGGTGGGCAGGGTGGCAAAATGTACCTTGTCCAGAAAACCGGTATCGTAACCCTGCTCCTTCCAGTTGGCTACCGTCTTGTCCCAGGGATACATGCTCTCCTCAATACATCCCCTGTCCAGCCCTTCATTGGAAAAGCTTAATGTCGCTACCTCTCTGTCCCATGCATTCATAATATCTCTCCTCCATAATCTTAATTGTAATCTGCCACATTGGACGCATCCACGCGCTCAAAAGGTACCCAGGTGTTAAATTCGTTTTCCGGGTCTGTCTCAAACTCACTTCCTTCACTGGCCGGTTTGCCCTCAATCAGGTTCTTGGCAGCCAGCACAGCGGTGCTTCCCTGCCCGATTGCATTCTGGAATGCACTCATGGCCATCTGTCCCTCTGCGATGGATTTTCGTCCGTCTGTGGAAGCGTCAATCCCCACAATTGGAACACTGGCGGGATCCATACCTGCCGCCGCACGCCGTCAGTGAACCGAGAACCATACATCCTGCAAGTAAACTGGCCAACACTTTCTTCTTCATTTTTCTACCTCCATTTGTTGTTTCTTACCTGTTTTTGCCGCACACGCACAGATTGAGAATGAACTTTTGACCAAAATAAGTATTTTATGATTTTATTAAGATCCCTTCATTTCGCTGATTATACACAGTTTTTATGTGCATTATGCACATAAACATCCGTACATTTTTATCTGTTATGTGCATTCCCTCTTGTTTACAATGAGTATAGCACAATCCGGTTCCATATCATGAGCACAATCTGATCCATTACTAGCACAAAACGCAACAGCTTTTTACACGTCTCTCGCGTGTCCGTACACATAAAGTAAGCAGAAAAATACCGCAGCCTGGCTGCGGTATTTTCCTAGTTACTGTTCCGTTACAATTTCTGTTAATCAAAATGGATTTTATATCTCTCATCTGCCATTGGGGTACATCACAACTTCCAGAGCGCTTCCATCCTTCATCGCCTCGTACCCTTTTCCGAATTCTTCCAGTGAAAGCCGGTGCGTAATCATCTCCTCCAGCTTCATCGGCACATTCTCCAACAGCTGTACCGTCTT
>DWVJ01000006.1 GCA_019120315.1 Candidatus Ruminococcus avistercoris | reverse complement strand
GAAAGACACCATACAGCGTCGCATTGGAAACACTTGGAGAAGAGGTCTTAAACGCATTTCAGCTTAGACCGATTGCCCCGGATGAGGTAAATCTGACGCCTAAGCTGATCCGCTTTAACCACTAATCAACTGATCGAAATCTGCTGTCAGACTGGAAGTAAACATTTCACATTTTTTAGATGTGACCGGTGGAATTCAGTCTCGCACACTATTTTTCAGCGGTCCGTTTCCTATGCCCAGAAATCAAGTATTTTTCGATGAGTTGAGCTAATTATAGCAGAAAAGAGGATATTTTGCTCAAAAATCTTCTGCAAAATCGGCAAAAAACAAAGTGTGGTGGAATTTAACTCTGCACTGGAATTTAAAATTTCAAGTTAGCGTTTCTGTTGCCATACCGGGCAGATTGTCGTAAAATGTTTTTCGAAGAAAGGACGATCTGTTATGGAAGATTTTATACTGGCATTCTCCGTGGTTTTTCCACTGTTTCTCTATATGGCTGCCGGCTGGCTGATCCGCAGGGCCGGGATTCTGGAGACAGCCACCTTTAAATCCTTAAATGGAATGATTTTTAAGATATTCATCCCCATCATGCTTTTTGTGAACATCTATCAGTCAGACTTTACATCGGCGCTCAATGTGCCGCTTCTGCTCTATACCATGGCTGCGGTGTTCATCATATACCTGGCTCTTTGCTTCCTGGTGCCGAAATTTGTGAAGACCAGAAGAGACGCCTCCGTCATGGTGCAGGGGATCTACCGCAGCAACCTGGTGCTTTTTGGCATGACCATCGGCGCCAGCATTTATCCCGACAGCGATATCGGCGTCATCGCCGCCATCTCCGCCTTTGTCATTCCGGAGTTTAATATCCTGTCGGTCATCCTTTTTGAAGCTTTCCGCGGCGAGAAAGCCGATATCCGCCACGCGGCCAGAGGCATCGCCACCAACCCCCTGGTCATCGGCGGGGTGCTGGGCATCCTCTTTTCTCTCTTTCGCATCCCCCTGCCGGGACTGATCGAGGATACGCTGGCCGAGATGGGCGGCATGGCCTCTCCCCTGGCCCTGATCTGTCTGGGCGGCATGCTGTCCTTTCGCAGCATGCGCGGACACACAAAGAAACTGGCTGTGTCCGTCATCGGCCGTCTGATTGTCGTCCCCGTGATCGGTCTGCTGGGCGGTATCCTCCTGGGATACCGGGATGTGGAACTGGTGGCTCTGCTGGCCGCCTTTGCCTCCCCCACCGCTGTGGCGTCCAATCCCATGGCTCAGGCTATGGGCGGAAACGGAGAACTGGCTGGAGAGATCGTGGTTACCACTTCCGCCTGCTGTATTATCACCATCTTTCTGTTCGTATGGGGGCTGAAGGCAATCGGATGGATCAGTTAGCGGAAGGCGGCCTGTTCGGAATATACAAAAGCTGAAATAAAAATCCTCCCAGTATCAGTCCCAGACCAAGCACTGATGAAGGATAAATCGACTCATGCAATATGACTGCCGACAGAATCAGCGACACGACAGGCGTAAAATAGGCCGCATTGGCAACCGAAGCTATTTTGCTTTGCTGAAGCACTTTTACCCACAGCAAAAATCCCAGGGCGTTGATACAAATACCAAACCACAAAAGTCCTGCAATCTGCCCTCTTCCGGGAATGGAGATCCCTTTCCTGGCGCAGCAGGCAAATGCCAGCACAGCGCCGCTGCCAATGTATAGAAACATGTTGATCAGCTGATTCCCTCCCCATTTCTTATTGAGGACATTAAAAACTGCATAAAGGAAAGCGGCCAAAATGCAGCAGAAATATCCCTCCAGTCTCTATTTGATCTCCCGCGGACGGGTACGAATGTTTTTTATCGGAAAGGATGGAAACGAGGTGACTTATCAAATCATCGGAGAAAGGCAGCTTTTCAGTGAGTCAGCTTTCTTAAGCCACACGGCCCGTCCGGCTACCATTTCCGCCGTTACAGAAACAACACTGATTTCCTGCGAGTTTCGCCAACTCTCCGTCTATCTGGGACAGTCAAAGGAACTAAGCCAGGTTATCTTATCTCTTCTGGCAGATAATTATCAGTTTTTGTGCAGGCAAGTACGCCGGCTGAGTATTTACAACCGTTTCCAGCGGATTGCCAGCTATCTCTTGGATCAGAGTGAACCGGGAAACGATGGCATCGGCGTATCAAAGGGGATTCTGCCCTATACCCATGAAGAACTGGGCGTATGTCTCAATCTGAACCGGGTGACTGTCACCAGGGTGCTGAATGAATTTCAAAAGAAAGGATTGGTAGAACTGGAACGAAAAAGAATCCGGATCATAAACCGGGAGGGACTAAAATCCTACTGTGATATGATATAGTCCTTCCCGGCGATGCTGACCTGGAGTAATTTGCTGCCGATAAAACTGCCCGGTCTTTTATTTTATACTTAATTCTTCTGCCTTGAAAACGTAATAGCCCTCATAATAGTAGCTATGATCAATGCCCTTCATGTAAATTTCACGGTCATGAATATTATCCGTCAGTGCATTTTTCAAAAGGACCTTAATTTCGATATCCTTAATCGGACTACGTTCCATGGCAAGCAGATAATCTTCTTTGTCCACCTTGCTCCAATCCACCACATAGCCAATTTGTTTTTTCAACATCTGATCGAGCCATATTCTTGTGCTTCTTCCATTGCCTTCTCTGAACGGATGGGCAACATTCATTTCCACATATTTTTCAATAATCTGATCAAATGTTGATTGAGGCATTTTGTCGATACTCTGTAATGCTGCTTCCAAATACATCAACGGCGCAAATCTGAAATTACCTTTGGACAGATTCACTTTGCGAAGCTCGCCGGCAAAATCATAGATTTCATCAAATAGATATTTGTGAATGGCCGCAAGGCTTTCATATGTTCCTGGGTTCAGTTTTTCCAGAAATCCGTTTTCAAACATTTCTACAGCTTTCTGCTTACTGATTTTTTCTTCTGTTCTGGCCAGTTCTGTTGAATCAGTAATACCAAATTTATTTTCAAGCATAATTATAATCCACCCTTTCCAAAGCCAGCAGTTTCTCCTTTTTCTCCAGGCCGCCTGCATATCCCGTAAGGCTGCCATTTGCCCCTACGACGCGGTGGCAGGGCACAATGACAGATATTTTATTATGACCCACCGCGCCGCCTACGGCCTGAGCAGACATATGCGGCAATCCTTTTTTTGCGGCAATCTGTTTTGCAATTTCACCGTATGTCATCGTCTGTCCGTAGGGAATGGTACAGAGAATTTCCCATACCTCCTTCTGAAAGGCTGTGCCGACAAAATGAAGCGGAACCGTAAAATCCGGCTCTTTCCCTGAAAAATAAATGTCAAGCCACTGCTTTACTTTTTCAAAAAGAGGAATTTCCCGTTCCTCCTGTTTTTCTTCCAACTGGCGTGCAAAATACTTTTGCCCCTCAAACCAGAGTCCGGTCAGACCGATTTCATCGGCAGCCAAAAGCATATCTCCGATTGGCGAGCGATAATGACTGATATACACCATTTCCTGCTTTCTCCTGTTCTTTTCCTCACTTTTAATATTATAACATATTGGGAATAAGACTGGATATATTTTGCGCTTATTGAAACAGGAATCCGTAAAATACCATAACCCTTACCCGCAAAAATCGGGCAGGAAAATCCTGCCCGCATTCTTTAATACATCGAATAAGTATCGCTGATATATTCTTTTATTTCCTCCATCCTGGGATTTCCCGGTGAATTTCCAAAAGCTCCGTCATGCATAAAGCGCTCCGCTGATTCCATACAGTCTTCCAGCGTATAGCCGGAATCTTTTATGGATTTGATGTTCAG
Source organism: Candidatus Ruminococcus avistercoris (assembly GCA_019120315.1). GTDB lineage: Bacteria > Bacillota > Clostridia > Lachnospirales > Lachnospiraceae > Ruminococcus_G > Ruminococcus_G avistercoris. The sequence continues at coordinate 7,609 of DWVJ01000006.1, read as the reverse complement.
CTCTCTCATCAGGTCTGTCACTTTCTGCGCCAGTTTTTTTGCCAGCTGCATGGTATCCGTATGCTCATCGAAGGAAACATCCATGGCTTCGGCCACGATTTCCAGATTGGAACGTTCTCCGTATTTTGCCGTGTAGATCATCACCCCCGGCAATCCCCAGGCACATCCCAGGCCGTGGGGAATATGATGCATCGCCCCGAAGGTCTGGGCAAAGCTATGTCCGATCTGACAGCCGCAGGCGGAGATGGCCATCCCGCCCAGATTGGCCGCCAGCGACATCTGCTCCCTGGCTGTTGCATTTTTCGGTTCTCTCACCGCCGCCGACAACCAGCGCATGGTCAGGCGGATTCCTTCCTTTCCGAAAATATAACCGTAGGGGTTGTAATTGCGGTTGGTGATGGCTTCCACACAGTGTGCCAGCACATCCATCCCTGTGGCCGCCGTGGTTCCCGCCGGAACGGAATAGGTCAGCGCCGGATCCACGATGGCCAGATCCGGTTTATACACCGGCATTTCCTTGGCTCCGGTCACCACATCCCCGATCACCGCCCACTGGGACAGCTCGCTGCCCGTCCCGGAAGTGGTGTTCAGCGTGATCAGCTTCATTTCATGGGCGTCCTCTTCGATATGATAATAATCCCGGATGGTCGTCCCATGCTGGCTGATGATGATCCCCACCGCTTTGGCCGTATCCAGCGTACTGCCGCCGCCCACAGCCACGATTCCGTCGATTCCATGTTCTCTTACGAAAGCCGCGCCTTCGTCGCAGATATCACTGGGGGCGTCTGCCTTGCATTTGTCAAAGACAAACACTTCCAGTTCTTCCTCTTTCAGTACGTCGATCACCTGCGTAGCCACATTGAAATCACAGAGAGCTTTCTCGGTACACACCATCACCCTGTGCATTCCCAGTTCTTTCGCCTTTTTCCCCGTCTCCTTTAATGCTCCCGTTCCAAAGAGGGTGGGACAAAACGTATTCCATACATAAACGCTCATAATCAGACTCCTTTATTTTCCAAACAACTGCTTCGTATAGTCCAGCACTGCTTCCAGATCATATCCATACAGATGATACATCTCCTCAGCATTTCCGAATCCGGGATACACCTGGGGTATACCAAAGCGCTTAAAAGATTTCAGCGATATGCCGTGATCACATAAGGTATCCGCCACCGCGCTGGCCAGCCCGTTTTTCATCAGATGGTCTTCCCAGACGATGATCCGTCCCGTCTCCCGCGCTGCTTTCAACACCATTTCCTCATCCAGCGGCTTTACGGTAAACATATCAATAACGCGAACGCTGACGCCCAGTTTTGCCGCTTCCTCATGGAGTTGCAGCGCGTCAGACACCATCTCGCCGCAGGCGATAACTGTCAGATCTTCCCCTTCTTTTGCCATATAGCCTTTCCCGATCTCAAATCCGGTATCTGCCGGATAAAGAATACGGTTCTCTTTTCCAGGATCGATCCGGATGGAAAGGGGGCCTTCGTAATCCAGACTCTTTTCGATAATCTGGCGAAGCTGCACCGGATCAGAAGCCGCACAGACCGTCATATTGACCAGCGAGGAATACAAAGCCATATCCTCCATGGCATAGTGGGTGGAACCTCCGTTTCCCGTCAGTCCCGCGTAGTTGGCGATGATCCGCACCGGCAGATTGGGATAACAAACGTCTGTGCGCACCTGCTCCAGTGCCCGCATGCTCATAAAAGGCATCATACCGATGATAAAGGGGATATTTCCGTCATATGCCAGTCCGGCCGCGACGCCCACCACGCTCTGTTCCGCGATACCGGTGTCGATGAAACGATCCGGATACTTTCCTTTAAAATCATTGCAGCCAAAGCCGATATCCGGCGTCAGCAGCCAGACTCTGTCATCCTTTCCCCCCAGGTTTGTAATCGTATCCCCCACCACAGACCGGGCAGAATTATATTCCTCCAGCGTATAGGATTGCTTCATTTCACTGCTCCTTTCTTTGCTGTTCCCTGGCAGCATCCAGTTCCGCCAAAGCAGTTTCCAGATCCTTCTCATTGAGACTGCCCGCGTGCCATTTGATCTGCCTTTCCATAAAGGAGATTCCCTTTCCTTTTACGGTATTGGCAATCACCACCGTCGGAATCTGCGCATCAGCGTTTTCCAGTGAATCCAGCGCGTCTGTCACCTGCTCCATATCGTTGCCGTCCTCAATTTCCACCACGTTCCATCCGAATGCTTTCCATTTGTCTGTATAAGGATCCATGCAAATGGATTCCTCAGAAAAACTGGTCATCAGCTGTCGGTTGCGATCTACCACCGCCACCAGATTGCCCAGCTTTTGTGCTCTGGCCGTCATAGCCGCTTCCCAGACAGATCCCTCACAGGTTTCCCCGTCGCCCATCATACAGAACACACGGTGGTTCTGACCTCTTTGTTTCGCTGACGCCGCAAGACCTGCGGCGATGGCCAGGCCGTGCCCCAGCGATCCGGTAGAAACGTCCAGCATGGGAAGATGCGTCTTGCAGGGATGCTGTCCGAATTTACTTCCCGCCTGACCGTAGGTTTCACAGATTTCTTCATAGGAAAAGAACCCTTTTAAGGCCATCACGATGTACATGCAGGCTGCTCCGTGGCCTTTGCTTAAGATAAAGCGGTCACGCTTTGGATCTTCTTCCAGTTCTGGTCCCACCTTCATGGTGTGATGAAACAGGCAGGTCAGCACATCCATCATGGACATATCCCCGCCCATATGGATATTTCCGCCGTAGCTGCCGCACAGTTTACACAGATTCACCCTGGCCTGCCAGGCAAGATCCCGCAGACGCAGCACTTCCGTTTTTTCTGCCATCTTCTCTCTCCTTCCCTTACAGATCCATGGACACAAAGATCTTTCCGCACTGATAACTGGCTGCCAGATCCAGCGCTTCCTGATATCGGGAAGCCGGGATCACATGGGTCAGAATTTTCTCCAGCGGAAGAATTCCCGATTCGATGATCTGTCCCACTTTTCTCATATAATATTTCCCCAGAAAACCGGAATGAAGTTCCACCTCTTTTTTCAGAAGTGTTCCCACTTCGATCTGCGGCCGCGCCAGTTCATCATGTCCGTACTGGAGCACCTTTCCTCTGGGGCGGACATAATCGATACAGTCCTGAATCAGCGGGCCCACCGCTTCGATACAGTGATCCACTCCCAGTCCCTCTGTCTCCTCCGATACCACTTTCCCCACATCTTCCGTATCCGGATTCACCACTTTCGTGGCGCCGATTTCCAGCGCCTTATTCCGGCGGTATTCCACCGGATCCGAGACGATGATCTTCCGGCAGCCGCTGGCTTTTAAAAGCGCCGTAAACATCAGGCCGATGGGGCCGGCGCCCAGCACACAGGCCGTATCTCCCACGTGAACATTAAGCTTTTCAATGGCATAGCCGCATCCCGCCAGAGGTTCCGCCAACCCCATCAGTTCCGGTTTCGTATCCGGCCCTACTTTATAAGCGAACTTCGCTGGAAGAACCGCATATCTGGTAAGGCCGCCGTCCGCAAATACTCCCATGGAAAGAGCCTGTCCTTCAAACTGGGAATCCGCTCCGATAAACACATTTTCACAGGCTTCCGGCAGTCCAGCCAGACAGTTGTCACAGTATCCGCAGGGGCCGTGAGGATCGATGATCACTTTATCCCCTATCTTCAGATTTGTGACCGCGCTTCCCACCTGCTCCACCTCGCCGCAGAATTCATGGCCGAAGATAATATCCTCCTTGCAGGGGTGCTTCTGCGGCGTGGCAAAGATATTCACGTCTGTGCCGCAGATGGCGCAGCCGTATATCTTTATCCGGATATCGTCACAGTGACGGATTTCCGGTATGGGTCTCTCCTCATAGGCGAAAGTCCCCGGTCCTTTATAAATAATCGCTTTTTGCATCTTAGTCATATTGTTATGCCTCCTGACCCTCTCTTTTCATATTCAGTCCAGTTCCACCCATTTGGAATTATTCTGCGCGCTTTCTATCACCGCGTGGAAGAATTTCACGCCGCTGACGCCCGCATCCACATCCGGAAAATCCAGATCCTCCCCGGTGGGAACTTCTCCGTTTTTCCGTTTCAGGATCGTGTCAATGACACTTTTGTAGATATTGGCGATGGCAATATAGTATCCTTCCGGATGGCCAAAGGGAATGCGGGACAGTGCGCCGGCGGGAACATCGATGCCATCCCCTCCCCGGCTTAAGATTCTGGGGGCTTCCCCTTTTTTCGCAAAACGCACTTCGTCCGGTTTCGTCTGTTTCCATTCCAGCGAGCCCTTCGTTCCGTAGATACGCAGGTTGATCTCATTGGGAGAACCGCAGGCTACCTGGGAAAACCAGTAAGCTCCGTGAGCTCCGTTATCATATTCCAAAATGATGTTGTCGTTGAGATCCAGTTTTTTTCCGAAAGTATCCGCCGTCGCCAGCAGCCGTTTTACCTTCAGACCCGTTACATAATTCACCAGATGCTCCACATGGGTTCCGTCATCGGCACAGGTGTTGGAAATACCGCTGTATTTGGGATCGGTACGCCAGATCCTGGTATTCACCTGCTCTGTCTCTTCCAGAAGATCCAGGAAACAGCCTTCCAGATAGTCTGCATTTACCGCGATAATCTCACCGATATCCCCTCTGGCGATCATCTGTTTCATCACTTTGCACATCACGTAGCCGGAATAACAGTAATCTACGGCAAAGATCAGATCTTTTTCCTTTGCGATTCTGGCCAGATCTTCCGCTTCCTCCACCTTCAGCGTCAGCGGTTTCTCACAGACCACGTTGATGCCGTTTTCCAGAAAAGCCTTCGCCGCCGAATAGTGAACGAAGTTCGGGGTGCAGATGGAAACGAAATCGATCTTTCCCGCCTCTGCTTTTGCCATTTCTTCCGCGTCGTAGTACACCCTGGATTTATCCACATGGTAATATTCGGCACACTCATCGTTCAGCTCATCGATGGCGGAAAAACATCCGCACACCAGTTTTGCTCTCGGATCCAGACCAAGCGCTTTGCGGTGACACTCTCCGATCAGCGCCTTTAAGTCTCCTCCTACCATTCCATACGTTACTTCTTTCATCATCCTTTTTCCTCCTCTGCCTTCCTTTTATTGAAACAACTCGATTATCTTTTTCAGAACCCCAAATCCCTCTTCCGCCTCTTTCTTTGGAAAATACTCGAAACAGACCGTACCTTCGTATCCTCTTTTCTTCAATTCCCGGCACAGATAGTCAAAATTGATCTCGCCGGTTCCCGGCTCATGACGGTCCGGCGCATCCGCAAGGTGAAGGTAGGGCACGATGTCCATGTTTTCCACAATATTCGACAGCAGATTGCCGTGCATGATCTGCATATGGAACACATCGCAGAGCAATCTGATGTGATCGGAATCCACCGCCCGCACGATATCCGCCCCCGCGGCCGTATCCGTCACGGACATGCCGGCGTCCGCTCCCGCATTGCAAAGCGGCTCCAGCAGCGCAGTGATCCCTGCTTTTTCCAGCATCGGCGCGATGGTTTCCAGATTGTGCACGATATTGGCCGTCATGGCCTCCCGGCTGTATCGGTCACGAAAATCCGCACATCCTTCCGGTGTGAAATGATTTGGAAACAGAATCAGAGTATCGCAGTCCAGCTGCTTTGCCGCCTCGATGGATTTTCCGATCCAATCCACATATTCTGCACGATGCTCCCGGTCGCACAAAGACCACTCTTTTGTCGCCGAGAAGGCTTTCACCTTTGTCCCGCATTCTTCACAGGTCTTTTTTATCCGGTTCAGATCCCGGTCATCCCAGCTCCAAAACTCCACCCCGTGAAATCCTGCCGCGCTGACTTTTCTGATTTTTTCACAGATATCCGCCCCCGGATACAGCGGTTCGATATTTATCGCAAAATCAACCATAATGAAACTTCCTTTCTTGTACTTCACTGTCTCTTTGTTTATAATGATATTGTACCGGTTCTTCCTTGGGCTTTCAGTCAGTTTTATATCAGATAATATAACAATCCTCTCATAATTATGAAAGAATCGTTACATATAACAGGAAAGGAGATCCGATTATGGAACGAAAAACCATCAATCACGCCACCATGGAAACCCTGACCCATCCCAACCGGATGTTCCCTCTCTCCGAATTTGTCGATCAGTTTGACACCTTTCCGGACGGCGGATTCCCCAGCCACTGGCATGAAGAACTGGAACTGCAGATCATTCTCTCCGGAAGCGTCTGTTACCGGGTAAACGGAACCTCCTACACCCTGGAAGAGGGATTCGCCATCTACATCGCGCCGGAAGCGATCCATCAGGCCAGACAGCTTACCCCCGGCGCCATCGGTTACAACGTGGTACTCTCCCCCAGACTTCTGACCGGCGTCATGCAGCAGGCACACTGTGAACGGTATGCCCTTCCCCTTTCCACCGGCCGCCCGGATGCTCTGCTCATCACACCGGAACAAAAAGAGAGTCACCGGATCCTGGAATTTCTAAGGCGGATGTACTACACAGACAGCACCCTCCCCACCTATGAACTTTTCCTTCTGGAACAGCTGATCGGCGTATGGCGGAATCTCCTGGCTCTTTTCCCCGCACAGCCGGATCAGCCCGATGACCGGACATTGCATCTGAGGGAACAGCGTATGAAGGTCATGCTGGATTACATCCACCGGAATTATACTCAGCCTATCTCGGTGGAAGATCTGGCCTGTGCCGCCGCAATCAGCCAGAGCGAATGCTTCCGCTGTTTTGCGGAACTTTCCCAGGTCACTCCGGTGGAATATATCAATCAGTTCCGGCTGCTGCAGGCTTCTCAGCTTCTGTCCGCCACAGACCGCTCCATGGCGGATATCTGTTTCTCCACCGGTTTTAACAACACCAGTTATTTTTCAAAAAAATTCAAGGCGCAGTACGGAATGACGCCCGGGGAATACAGAAGAAAGAAAAAATGAACATAAAAAATCCAGAACCCTGCCCTCACAGAGACAAGTTCTGGATTTTATTATGGGTTGTATATGCCTGATCTCCTTGAAGTTTTTATCCAAAAACGAAAAGCGGCGGATTAGCCTCTTTTTCTCATCCCAGCTTCTCCATTATTCATTTTCCAATATCCATTTTTCCGCTTTCTTCCGTTTTACGTCTTTCTCCAGCATAGCAAGATCTTCGCCAAAAAACCGATATACCAGTTCTAACGCACAATTCTGTCGCTCTGCCATAGCGGCAGCTTCTTTTTTTAGTTCATCCCGAGTGACCGAAAAATCTTGCCTGACAATAATATCCTTAATAACCAGATCGTATTTCGCTTCATAATAAGCAGCATCAAAAAGTTCATCCTTCATCTCTTCCAGTTCTCCATACGGATCCAGATGATGTCCTCCCCCGGTAAGGGTAAGCTAATTTTTCAGCATACCCGCGTACTCGCTGCGGATAGAATTGAAAGCGTCGTCCTGCGGGGGTATGTCAATGGCTTTTTCCGCTTCCTCCCGTTGCGTCCCCTGATTGATAAAGGAAAGCTGCACCGATACGGAAGCGTCAAAGTAGTTGAGGAAATCGCACCAGTTTTCAAAAATGGCGGTCTTGTCGTCGCTGCCCGCAAGCTGATAGTTAATGTCCTCAAA
>DWVJ01000042.1 GCA_019120315.1 Candidatus Ruminococcus avistercoris | reverse complement strand
TCGTCTGCCTGAATATCTCAGGCGTGCGCTTCATCCTGTGGCTATAGCAGCATAAATCTCTATTTTGTTAGCTGAAATATTGAATTTTCAAGGTGCGAAGCCCATTTAAGGTATGGGAAGTCTTAGTTATTTAATATTGAGATGTTTGGTTCAGTGGATGCGTGGAAACAGCTTCCGGCGGCACAGTATCTGGATGAAAAGGACGGCGTATATTATGCAGCGTCTTTTCCTACGGATGTGCAGTTTGATCCGGAAGATGAAGAAAGGAAGGAAAATTATTATGCTATGCGGGATGAGATGGAGGGGATTCTGAAGACGTTTCGGTTTCGGTAAAAAAATAAGCAGCAGGATTTGCCCTGCTGCAATTTTTATGCCAAAATTGCGCTGCATTTTTTGCAAAACCTGAAAAACAGGAACTAATAAGGGATAAAAATTGTGATTTTGTGAACGATTACAGGAAATAATATCTGGAATATCGCCAGGAAATATGATAGAATACGTTGTAACTATTTGTGCAGAAGAGGAAGGAAAAATGAAAAAAGTATTATTGCCCATATCTCTGATAATACTGGTATTTCTTGGCGTTTTTGCAGGATGGCTGCTTATGGCAAAAGACCGGGAAGGACCGGTGATCGAGGTGGATATGCCGTCTGCACAGACTTGGCACAGTGATATGGACGGAGATGAACTGTTGGAGCATGTGACGGCGACGGATGAGCGGGACGGCGATGTGACGGATTCCCTGATAGTGGAATCCGTGAAAAGTTCAGATACGGAAGACTATGTGACGATTACCGTTGCGGCTATGGATCACAGCCACAACGTAACCAAATCCTCCTGGGAGATGAAGCGGGATACTTCTGCAAACGGGGAAACTGTGCAGCCGGCGGAAGGAGCCGGTGACGGGGCAGATCTAGGACAGGAAGACGCCGGCTTGCAAGAAGGCGGAGAAGAAACTGCGGAAGAAACGGAGAATTCTGATCCGGAAGAGCAGGCAGTTGCCGCGCGGGAAGCGCAGATTGCGGCGCTGTCGGATGAGGCTCCCAGATTTTATTTGAAACAGCATCAGGTAACCGTGGAGAAAAATGGCGAGTTTGACCGGCTGTCCTGGGTGGAAGAAATTTCAGATGATGCAGATGATAGAAACAGTCTGTTTCGCAATATCCAGGTGGAAGGCGAGGTGGACGTGTCGGCGGAAGGGACATATGAACTTACCTATTTTGTAGTGGACAGCGATGGAAACCGCTCCAATGAGGAAGTGATGACGGTGACAGTGACAGCCTGAGTAAGAGGGTAGAAGAATGAAGATGACAGATGTGCATTGCCATATCCTTCCGGGGGTGGATGACGGCGCAAAGGATGCTATGGAAACCAGAAGTATGCTGGAAATGGCCTGGAATGAGGGAATCCGAACCATATTTGCCACATCCCATTACGACAGTGAGATGGGGACGGGAATCTGGAAAAAGCGAAAAGAAGCGCTTGAACAGACACGGCAGATGGCGGCGGAAATTTCACCGGAACTGAAAATCGCCTCCGGAGCGGAGATTTTTTTCAGTGAAAAGGCGGTGGAGGAACTGGAAAAAGGTCGGATCTGGACCATGAATCAGAGCCGTTATGTGCTGGTGGAGTTTTTCCCGGGAGAAGAGTTTTTTTATATCCAAAGAGGACTACAGACGCTGCAGTACAAAGGGTTTTGGCCGATTCTGGCTCACGTGGAGCGGTATGAGGAACTGATGGAAAAGGAACGCGTCCGGGAACTGGCTTTCATGGGCGTTTTTCTTCAGACCAATGCCTCCAGCGTGATCGGGAGGAACGGACGTCGGGTGAAAAAGCATCTGCGCTGCCTTTTGCAGGAGCGCCTGATTCATTTTGTTGGAACGGACGCGCACGGAAGCCGGCACAGAAGACCGCTGATGGCCGAGTGTGCCGCTTATATCGAAAAGAAGACGGATAGAGAATATTGTCGGAAAATATGCCGGGAGAACGCCGGAAAAATAATCAGGAGGGAATACATTCATGTATAAGGTAACCATTGGAGAGGAGCAGCTGCCTTCCGTCCAGGAGCGGGAGGTGTACCGGACGCTGCGAACCAATATTGAATTTACGGGCGTGGAGAACCGTGTGATCACGGTGACAGGGGTTGCGCCGGACGATGGAAAGAGTACTGTGTCCTATCAGTTGGCCTGCGCTTTTGCGGAGAGCGGGAAAAAGACGCTGCTGATCGATGCGGATATGAGAAAATCAGTACTTTTGCACCGGCTGCAGATACAGGAATCGGTAAAGGGACTCAGTCATTACCTGTCTGGCCAGGAAAATGTGGGAGATGTGATTTATTCTACTAATAAAAAGAATCTGTTTTTAATGCCCTCGGGAATTTTCCCTACCAATCCCACAGAGTTGATGGGAAACGAGCGTTTTGCCCAGATGATTCCGGTGGTGAAGAATACCTTTGATTACACCATTATTGATACGCCGCCTTTGGGGAATGTGATCGATGCGGCGGTGGCGGCCAGGGTTTCGGACGGATCGATCCTGGTTTTGGCGGCTGACGCTGCTTCGCGGGTGGAAGCCAAAAATGTGGCAGATCAGCTAAAAGCGGCTAATGGCAACGTGCTTGGCGTGGTGCTGAACAAAGTGGACGTTCAGTATAACAGCTATTACGGTAAATATAAACGGTATGGAAAATACGGTAAGTACGGTGAAAATTAATGCCCGTCATATGGGCAGCAGATAAGAGGAGCAGGTAGAAAAATGGAAAAACTGGACAAAGAGGAAATGGAGATTGATCTGGGCGCGCTGCTGCGGGAGGCGCTCAGAAGATGGTGGGCTTTTCTCATCGCCGCGGCGATCTGTGGCCTTCTGGCTCTGATCGCGACGGTGGTTCTGATCACGCCGCAGTATGAGTCGCAGGCTATGCTGTACATACTGTCAAAGACCACCAGCGTCACATCCTTTGCGGATTTTCAGATCAGTACGGAGCTGACGGCAGACTTTGAAGTGATTGCCACCAGCAAGCCGGTGATCGACGGCGCGTTGGAACGCATCGAAGAGGAGGAGGGCATAACGCTGACAAGGGAAAATATCGAAGGAATGCTGACTGTGACCAATGCTGCGGATACCCGTATCCTGGTGATCACGGCGACGGATTCCGATCCTTCTGTAGCCTGCATCGTAGCCAATGCGGTGGCGGCCGAGACGGCAGATCAGATGGCTTATATCATGAAATCCGATCCGCCCACGACGGTGGAGGAGGCTGAGGTAGCCGAGGAGCCGGTGAGCCCAAGTCTGCTGCGCAATACGGCCCTTGGCGTGCTGCTCGGTATCCTTCTGGTTGCGGTTTATGTGACGATTCAGTATATCCGGAATGATAATATCAAGAATCAGGAGGAGGTGCAGAGGTATCTGGGCCTGAATACACTGGCGGTCATCCCGGCCAGAAAAGGCAGACGCCATACCACAGAGAAGCGGAAGAAAGATTCATGAAGAAGAAAGAAAAAGTGATCTTTGGTATCTGTCTGGCGCTGTTTTTGGGAGCCAGTGCCTTTGCGGCATCCTATTATATGTCAGTGAGACAAAATGAGAAGGCATACGAAAAGATGGCAGAGGAAGCGGTTGCGGTGACGGTTTCCCCGACGCCGTCTTTGGCAGCTGCTGGACAGGATGATGGGAAAAAGGTGCAAAAGCGCCAGGAGGACAACGAGGAGGATCCGGCGCAGATTCCCGTTGATTTTACTTCCTTGCAGGCGAAGAATCCGGATATCTACGCCTGGATCCGGATCCCCGGCACGAAGGTGGACTATCCGGTGCTGCAGCGGGAGGGGGACGATAGTTATTATCTAAAGAGAACGGCAGAAGGCGTGGAAGGCCTTCCTGGTTCTCTCTACACGGAAAGCTGCAGCAGCCGGGATTTTACGGACTGTAACACGGTGATCTACGGTCACAATATGCGTGACGGTTCCATGTTCGGCGGGCTGGACGCGTATGCTGACCGGGAGTATATGGAAGAACACGGTCAGATCCTGATCTATACGCCGCAGCATCAGTATACCTATCAGATATTTGCGGCGGTTACTTATGATAATCGCCATATTCTTCATAGTTATGACGGCAGGGATCGGATGCAGCTTCAGTCGTTTTTGGATTCTTTGCACCAGGAAGATTTTTCCGCTACCTGGAACGAGCGGCTGCAAGTGACGGGGGACGACAGAGTTCTGACCTTGTCTACCTGCAACGGAAACGATGAGCAGCGTTTTTTGGTGGAGGCAGTGTTGATAGATGAAAAATAAAAAAGTGATTTCGGTGATTTTGGTCGGGGTGGCTTTGGCGGTGATCGTCGTACTGGGGGTGACGGCGGGCAGACTGGTGGCCGGACGCCAGCAGGAACTGGAACAGGTACAGGAGGAGTCGCAGACGCCCCCTGCCCAGACCGCCACACGCAATGAGGTGACTTATGAGGGGCAGACGTATCGTTATAATGAGAATCTGACCAACATCCTTTTTCTGGGTGTGGATAAGGAACAGGAAGTCACGCTGCAAAATACGCCGGGAACGGCAGGACAGGCGGATTGCGTCATGATTTTATCACTGGATCAGGAGACGGAAACCGGGCGGGTGCTGCAGATTTCCCGTGACTGCATGACCCAGGTGGATCTTTATGATGTCTCAGGAAATTATTTTACCTCGGTGGAAGCGCAGCTTGCCACCCAGTATGCGTATGGGAACGGAGAGAGAAGCAGCTGCTGGGCCATGGAAAAAACGGTGGGGGAACTGCTGCAGGATGTGCCCATCGACGCCTACCTTTCATTAAATATCGATGCCATTGGCAGTCTTAACGATGCGGTGGGCGGAGTGACGCTTACGATTCCGGAGGATTATACGGCGATCGATCCGGCTTTTACCAGCGGAGCTGTGGTGACGTTAAACGGCGAACAGGCGGAACGGTATGTTCGCTACCGCGATACCAATGTGACCGGAAGCAATAATGAACGGATGGAGCGTCAGGTGCAGTATATTACGGCGCTGTTTTCTGCATTGAAAAATACGGCGGGAGAAGAGGACAGCTATTATGAGCGTTTTTCCTCTTACCTGCGTCCCTATATGGTGACCGATATGGATGGACAGCAGATCGACAGTTTTGTGAACTATAAGTTCCTTACGGAGGAAACACGGTATGTTCCCGGAGAATCCTTAAAAGGGGAGGAACACGAAGAATAATTCATCGTAAATGAGGAAAAATTGACCCAGATTTTACTAGAAATGTTTTACAAAGTGGAGGAGTAGTGCTATAATAAATTACGGAGATGTCTTTTGAAATACAAAGAAAAGATGAACCAGGAGGTCATGTGTGATGATGAAAAAACTGACAGCAGTATTGTGCGCGGCTGTTCTTTGCCTGTCAACAGCGGTGTCCGTGTTTGCACAGCCCAGCCCGGAAGTGAGCGGCGTGGTGACCGGTATTTCTGCAGGGATAAATGCGGATGGCGATGCAGTGGAAGTGACTTTGAGTGAGGTTCCGGCAGAGTATCAGGCGGCGGTGGAACAGGTGAAGGATTCCGCTTTTGTGCAAAATTTGCTGGGGGATGCTTTCGTGGAAGGCATGCAGGTGGTGGACGTGAAGGATGTTACCGTTCCGGAGGGTACGGTTTTTCCGGTGACGATTACCTTTAATGTGACCGGCGTGACGGCAGACTCCACTGTGGCGGTACTTCATTATGATACCGCGGCAGGCGCATGGGAAGTAGTAGAGTCCAAAGCAGGCAATGGAACGATCACGGCAATTTTTGACTCCCTTTCACCGGTAGCTTTTGTGGTAGACGGCAATGCAGCGGCGGGAAGCACAGCGGCAGGCGCTTCTTCCCAGACATCCGGATCTGCTACTTCGCCGAAAACAGGTGAAACTTCCGCTCTGTCCATGGCAGCGGTAATCGCAGCGGCAGCGCTGGCTGGTATGGCAGTGGTATCTTTTTACAGCAAAAAGAGAGCGTAGGCAATCATTTCTTTTTTGAATTTCATCTTTGTCTGCTTTGCAGACATACAAAGAAAGGTTCTGTGATGAGCAGAACCTTTCTTTTTTGGCGAGCCTGCTGTAAAATGAAGATACAGGGGCTTTATTTCATCTTCAGGCCGCGGAAGCGGTTGAAACAGGCGAAGATTTCCTGGGGACGGGGAAGGGCCATATCGGCGTTGGATTTTGTGCTGCCGCCCAGGGATTCCATGCCCTTTTCCAAAATCTGTTTTTCCAGGGCGGCAGCCACGGCGCGAAGATCCTTCCTTCCATCGCAGAGGGTAAGAAGGGCGTACCGCAGACAGTAGGAAAGAGCAGTGGTCTGTTCGCTGTCTGCCAGCTGTTCCACATAGCGCAGATCCACCGTATCCCGGTTGAGGGAGAAGGCGTCTTTTCCCAGGGTTTTCATTTTGATCCGGTCCTGGGCTTTCAAAAGGCCTCCCGCCGGGCGGCGGTCAAAGTCCGGCAGAGCCGGCATGGGCAGCGGCTGTGACTCCAGCGGAAAGTTCTGCGCTTCCTTTTTAGCCAGATCGGTGATGTCAGCGGGGACGTAGCAGTCCATCTGGATGATTTGATCCGCGATGTGAAAATAGGATCCGGAGCTGCCTGCCACGATGACTGAGGAAATGCCGCAGTCTTCATAGATGGGGCGGACCCGTTCAATAAAAGGCGTGATGGGTTCCTGATCCCGGTGCACCACCCGCTGCATCAGTTCGTCCCGTATCATGAAATTGGTGGCGCAGGTGTCTTCATCGATCAGCAGCAGCGAGGTTCCGGCTTCGATGGCTTCCACCACGTTGGCTGCCTGGGAGGTGCTGCCGCTGGCGTCTTCGGTGTAAAAGCTGCGGGTATCCCGGCCGCCGGGCAGATTGTTGATGAAAAGCGAGATATCCGTGTTGTGGATACAGCGTCCGTCCTCTGCGCGGATCTTCATGGCGGTGTCGTCGGTGATGACGTATTCCCGCCCATCCCCTTTGATATGGTTGTATACGCCCAGTTCCAGCGCTTTTAACAGCGTGGATTTTCCGTGGTATCCGCCGCCGATGATCAGGGTGATGCCCTTTTTGATCCCCATGCCGGTGATGGGACCGTGGTGGGGGAGGGCAAGGGTGACTTCCATGGAAGCGGGGGAGAGAAAGGGTACGGCTTTTTTCATAGGCCGGGAGGAGACGCCGCTTTCCCGGGGCAGGATGGAGCCGTTGGCCACAAAGGCGGTCAGTCCCCGTTCCTTTAACTGTTCCCGGATATACTGCTGATCTTCCGCCAGGTCGACGACGCTGCGGACGGCGCTGTCATTTAAGGAAGCATAAAACAGTGTTTTTTCCACGCAGGCCGGAAGGAAATCAAAAAGGATCCGAATCAGTTCGCCGGAATTGATGGTGCGGCCGTTGGCGGGAAAGCCCACTGCCAGACTCATGGTGATGCTGCCGTCATCCGGGGAGATAGTGCAGGCAGTCCGCTTCAGGATCTCCTGCCCCGGGCGGCTGATGGACATAAGACCGCTTTTTCCCGAACCTCTGGCTTTGAACTGATACTGTTCCAGCGCTTTTGCGAAAAGACGGATGAGATGATCCTCCAGTGCGATACGCTTATGGGGCAGATCAAACAAGGAGGCTGGGAATCCTGCTTTCGCACCCGGCACCAGGACGCTGATTCTGGAAGGGGAGGCGAAGGGGTCTCCCTGCACGTGATCGATATTCAGTATATAACTGCCGAAACGGTAGCTGCCTTTCGTGTCTTTGTAAGCCGGATAGCTTCTTTTGTTGATGGAAAGTAAATGTTGTTTTAAATCCTGTGCTGTTTTCAATAGTATTACCACCTTATCAAAATATTCTCGTATCATCATACCAGATTTTTGATGGAAAGGGAACCGCAGAAGGAAAGGCTGCATATGCTAAAGAGGAAAAGAACTGACGAGGTGTGTATATGGCGTACAAAATTGTCCTGGACGCCGGGCATGGCGGGGAAGATCCGGGAGCAGTCTGGCAGGGGAGAAATGAAAAGGATGATACGCTGAAACTGACGCTGGCGGTGGGAGAGATCCTGGAAAACAACGGATTTGACGTGGTGTATACCAGAACGACGGACGTCTATCAGACGCCCTTTGAAAAAGCGCAGATCGCCAATCGTTCCGGCGCGGATTTTTTCGTTTCTATCCATCGCAATTCCAGTCCAAGACCCAACCAGTATTCCGGTGTGGAGAGTCTGATCTATGACAAATCGGGCATTAAGCTTCAGATGGCGGAAAATATTGACAATGCTCTGGAAGCGGTGGGGTTTAAGAATCTGGGAGTGAAGGAACGGCCGGGACTGGTGGTGCTGCGCAGGACTCGCATGCCGGCGGTGCTGGTGGAAGCAGGATTTATCAACAGTGATACGGACAACGAACTGTTTGACAGCAGATTTCAGGAGATTGCCCGGGCCATTGCCGGCGGAATCATGGGGACGCTGGATCATGAGAGTGTGGAAGAAGTTCCCGTATATTACCGGGTGCAGGTGGGAGCCTACCGGCAGCGGCAGAATGCGGATAATCTTCTCTATGAACTGATGGATAAAGGATATCCGGCGTTTATTTTAAGCGACGGCGGCCTGTATAAAGTACAGGTGGGAGCTTACCGGCAGCTGGCCAACGCAGTTACCATGGAGCAGAAGCTTCGCAGGGAAGGATACAGTACCATGATCGCGACATGACAGGAGAAAAGGGATATGAAATACAAGAAATTTCTGGATCTGTATACGGATCTGGTCTTTGTGGAAGAAAAAGTACAAAAGGCGGATGTGATCCTGATACCAGGAAGCGGGTATCCGCAGCTGGCAAAGAGGGCGGCGCTGCTTTACCGGCAGCGGCTGGCCCCCTTTGTGCTGCCCTCGGGAAGATACAGTAAACTGACGGGGCGGTTTGAAGGGGCGATGGTGGAAAAAGAGCAGTATGACGGTCGGTATGAGACAGAATGGGAATTTCTGGCAGCAGCACTGAAAAAAAACGGCGTGCCGGGGGAAGCTATCCTGCGGGAGGACAAGGCTACCTATACTTATGAAAATGCCCTTTGTTCTGCACGGGTTCTGAAGGAGAAAAAAATTACAGTGAAAAAAGCTATCATCTGCTGCCAGGCGTTTCATGCCAGACGCTGCCAGCTGTATTATCAGCTGGCCTTCCCGGATACGCAGCTGATCCTGGATCCGGTGGATACAGGGGTTAACCGGACAAATTGGTATCGGACAGAGGAAGGGATCCGTCTGGTGCTGGGGGAGGCCCAGCGTTATGGCACGCAGTTTTATGAAATTATGGATAAGATCCGCAAAAATCTGCCGGAGGTTGATGCGGTGTAGAGAAAGCGTAGCAGAGTATTGACAAAAGTACAAAAAAACGGTTTTAGGGGGTGTCGAAAAAAGAGGAGTTGTGGTATAATACATCCGAAATCAGGAGTGAAGCACTCACTTACGATAGATGGGAGTTTTTTTATGAAAAGATTTGACGGAAACAGGGAACACAGAAGTCGAAGATTATGGAAAACCATCAGCTTTTTACTGGTGATGGCCATGGTGTTTACCACTGTGACCATACAATGGCCGTCCCCGGCGCAGGCATCGGGAACCTCGGTTTATCTGAATGGTTCCGGCGGCAGTGATTCTGCTGACGGCAGCAGCGAGGCAGCGGCGGTGCAGTCCTTTGGCAGGGCAAAAGAGCTGGCCGGCGGATCGGGAGAGATCCTGGTATGCGGAACTGTGTATACTTCGGGCGATACCACTTGGTCATTACCGGGAGGCGTATCTTTGCGAAGAGCGCCGGGATTCTCGGGAGCTATCGTAAATATTTCCGGAACCCTGACTCTGAAAAATATTTCTCTTAGTTCTGGTGATATCAGCGGAAGCGGTTCCATCGCCGGAGAAGATAAAACGGAGCCCAGCGAGGAGCCAACGAAAGAGCCGACAAAGGAGCCAACGGCGGAACCGACAGCGGAGCCAACGAAGGAACCGACAGCGGAGCCGACGAAGGAACCGACAGCAGAACCGACGAAAGAGCCGACAGCGGAACCGACAAAGGAGCCAACGGCGGAACCCAGCGAGGAGCCGACGAAAGAGCCGACAAAGGAGCCAACGGCGGAACCCAGCGCGGAGCCGACAAAGGAGCCAACGGCGGAACCCAGCGAGGAACCGACGAAGGAGCCAACGGCGGAGCCCAGCGAGGAGCCGACGAAAGAGCCGACGGCGGAACCAACAGCGGAGCCCAGCGAGGAGCCGACGAAAGAGCCGACGGCGGAGCCCGGCGAGGAACCGACAAAAGAGCCGACAAAGGAACCAACAGCGGAACCCAGCGAGGAACCGACAAAAGAGCCGACAAAGGAACCAGAAAAGGAATCCGGACCGCTGGAGAATCTGCAGGTGTCTGCAGGCAATGAAGAAGACGTACAAACGATTCTGGAAGCCTATCAGTGGTATGAGGGGTGCACGGAGGACGAGCAGTCCATGGTGCCTCAGGATCTGGTGATCCGGCTGAAAAAGGCTCAGAGCGCATGTAAAGTATATAACCGCACCAGCAATGGCATCACCGTGTCCGGTGAATTCCCCTGGTATGTGCAGTTCCGTGTTACCCAGGGAAGCCAGGACGCCAATTTCGACCTGGGCGATCTGCTGGGATCTTATGATATGGAGCTGTGGAATCTTCTGGAAGACGAACCCTATGATTTGAACGGAACGCCGGTGACGGTGACCATTCCCGTTTCAGATGCGGATAAATATGAAAAGATATCGGTGATTCATTACCTGGAAGACGGATCCTATGAAGTTCTGACACCGGAGGTGCTGGATGGAGCGATCCGATTCACCACCACATCCTTCAGCCCCTACAGTGTTGCGGGAGAAGGGCGGATCGCCGGCAGTACAGTGCTGGTAGGCCCTGGCGATGCGATCTATAATCAGAGCGGTAGTGGATCCACGTCAACGGGAAGTAATCAGCAGGTATCTTCCGTCGGTGCATCTCATAGTCAGAGCGCTTCAGGAAGCGGAAGTTCTTCTGTGGTAAGACCGCAGAATTCCGGCGGCAGTTCTTCTTCATCATCCTACGACTCCGATTCCAGGAGCACATCGGATTCGGAGCGTTCCAACACGAGAACGGCCTCTTCCGTGAGGACGGATGATCCGAACAATCTGACACCGTATCTGGTAGTTGTGGTTGTGGCGGCTGCCCTGATCATTATTCTTATCGTGGCCGGTACTATTTCCGCCAGGAGAAAACGCAGAAAATAAAAGTGATATGACAAACAACCCTTCCATATAGTAATATGGGAGGGTTGTTATATTGAAATCGCAAATTTATAAAAACAGACTGGTAATTTTACTGCAGTCGCTGGCGGCAGCTTATGGGGCGACGGTGGCGCTGCTGCTTTTGCTGGCCTTTTTGCTGTTGAAACTGGATCTGGATGAGACGGCGGTCGCCATCGCCATTGCGGCCGTATATGTCGCGGCCTGTTTTGTGGGCGGATTTCTGGCGGGAAAGAAGATAAAGGAGAAAAAATTCTTTTGGGGGCTGGTGACGGGAGCGCTTTATTTCCTTTTGCTGCTGGCGCTTTCCATTGCGTTGGTATCCGGTTCCTTGGAAAAGGTCTCAGACATTTTATCAGCGGCAGCCCTTTGCGTCGGCGGCGGAACACTGGGCGGTATGCTTTCCTGATTCCTTTCGCGGATAGCAGAGTGAAAATGTTTTCCTGGAAAGAAATAAAAAACACTTTAAAAAGTGTCCGGAGTATGCTATAATGTGGCATAGCACAAAACAGAGGAGGAAATATGATGAAACATATTAAAACTTTAAATGCTAAAGGCCTTCAGAATACAGTGAAAAGCGGCGGATGCGGAGAGTGCCAGACATCCTGCCAGTCAGCCTGTAAGACTTCCTGCACCGTAGGAAATCAGAGCTGCGAGAATGGAAAATAATTACTCTGCCGGTATTCCGGTGAAGTAAGCTGTTACAAAGCGTGATAAGCAGCGGTTATGCCGCTGCTTATTCTATGGAGATAAGTACGACGAAGGGAGAAAGTCAGTGATCTATCAGTACAGAAACAATGGCTATAATATTGTTCTGGACGTCAACAGCGGCTCAGTGCATGTGGTGGACGATCTGGTCTACGATGTGATGGAGATGCTGGGACAGGGAAAGAATACGGAAGAGACCATGGAAGCCCTGGGATCCAGCTACGATCCGGACGAGGTGGCGGAAGCCATATCGGAATGCCGGGAACTGAAGAAACAGGGCATGCTGTTTACGGAAGATATTTATAAAGGAGCGATTCAACAGTTTCAGAAACGGGAGACGGTTGTGAAGGCGCTCTGTTTACATATCGCCCATGACTGCAATTTGGCCTGCCGCTACTGTTTTGCGGAGGAGGGGGAGTACCACGGACGCCGTGCTCTGATGTCCTTTGAAGTGGGCAAGAAGGCGCTGGATTTTCTGATCGACCACTCCGGAAACAGAAGAAATCTGGAAGTGGACTTTTTCGGCGGGGAACCGCTGATGAACTGGCAGGTGGTAAAAGATCTGGTGGCTTACGGCCGCAGCCGGGAAAGCCTATATAATAAGAAGTTCCGCTTTACTCTGACGACCAACGGGGTGTTGCTGAACGATGAGATCATGGAGTTTGCCAACCGGGAGATGGGCAATGTGGTGCTCAGTATCGACGGCAGAAAGGAAGTGCACGATTACATGCGTCCTTTCCGCAGCGGGGCGGGAAGCTACGATCTGATCATACCGAAATTTATTAAGTTTGCCAAAAGCCGCAATCAGGAGAATTATTATGTGCGCGGGACCTTTACCCGGCACAACCTGGATTTTGCCAAAGATGTCCTGCATCTGGCGGATCTGGGCTTTAAACAGATTTCCATGGAGCCGGTGGTGGCTCAGACCACGGAAGACTATGCTATCCGTCTGGAGGATGTGCCGGCTGTCTGCGAGCAGTATGACATTCTGGCCAGGGAAATGATCAAGAGGGAAAAGGAAGGAAGAGGGTTTAACTTTTTCCATTTCATGATCGATTTGTCGGGTGGACCCTGTGTGTACAAGCGGCTGTCCGGCTGCGGTTCCGGTACGGAGTATCTGGCGGTGACGCCCTGGGGTGATCTCTATCCCTGTCACCAGTTCGTGGGGGAGGAGCAGTTCCTGCTGGGCAATGTGGACGAGGGTATCCTTCGGTCGGATATCTGCGAGCAGTTTAAAAACTGCAACGTTTATGCAAAAGAGAAATGCCAGGAATGCTTTTCCAGGTTTTACTGCAGCGGCGGCTGCGCGGCCAATTCCTATAACTTCACCGGACGCATCGACGACGTCTATGAGATCGGCTGTCAGCTGCAGAGAAAGCGGGTAGAGTGCGCGCTGATGATCAAGGCGGCGCTGGCAGAAGACTAATGGGACGAAAGGATATAAGAAAATGAAGAAAAAACAGGGAATCATTGTTTTGATTCTGGCGGTGGTTTTCACGGCGCTGCTGATCTTTACTTCAGCGGTGGGCTTCGGACCGACAGGAACGGGCGCCGCCAGAAACATTATACTGGGTCTGGATCTGTCCGGCGGTGTGAGTATCACTTACCAGGCCAAGGAGGACAACCCTTCGGCGGAGGATATGTCGGACACCATCTATAAGCTGCAGCAGCGTGTGGAAGGCTACAGTGAAGAGGCGCAGGTATACCAGGAAGGCAATAACCGGATCAATATCGAGATCCCGGGCGTATCGGACGCCAATGCCATTTTAGAGGAACTGGGCAAGCCGGGTTCACTGGAATTTATCGATCCGGAGGGCAACGTGGTGCTGGACGGTACGGATGTGGCGGAAGCAGAAGGCGGCGTCGCCCAGGACGACACCGGCAACAATCAGTATGTGGTGTCGCTGCAGCTGACCACAGAGGGGACGAAGAAATTTGCCGAGGCCACAGAGAAAAACCTGGGGCAGCAGATTTCCATCGTCTATGACGGGGAAGTGATCAGCGCGCCGGTGGTGCAGTCGGTAATCAGCGACGGACGGGCGCAGATCACCGGTATGGAGAGCATCGAGGAAGCCAGAAATCTGGCCTCCACCATCCGCATCGGCTCGCTGTCTCTGGAGCTGGAGGAAGTCCGCTCCAATGTGGTGGGCGCGCAGCTGGGCACGGAGGCTATCCATACCAGTCTGATCGCGGGAGCCATCGGCCTTGGCCTGGTGATGATCTTCATGATCGTTGTCTACAGCCTGCCCGGCGTGGTGGCGGCCTGGGCCCTTTTGATCTACACCGCCCTGGAGCTGGTAATGCTCAACGCCTTTGACCTGACGCTGACGCTGCCGGGTATCGCCGGTATCGTGCTGTCCATCGGTATGGCGGTGGATGCCAACGTCATCATCTATGCACGGATCCGGGAAGAGATCGCGGCGGGGAAAAGCGTGCGAAACGCCATTAAAAGCGGCTTCCAGAAAGCCCTTTCCGCTATCCTGGACGGGAATATCACTACCTTGATCGCGGCGGCTGTACTGGGCATGCTGGGTACGGGAAGCGTCAAGGGCTTTGCCATGACGCTGGCTCTTGGTATCGTGCTGTCTATGTTTACGGCGCTGGTGATCTCAAGGCTGATCGTCAATGCATTTTACGCTGTGGGGCTGCAGGATGAAAAACTGTACGGCAAAGCGAAAGTGCGTAAAACCATAGATTTTGTGGGAAGAAGAAAGGTATTCTTTACGCTGTCCATTATCCTGGTGCTGCTGGCGCCCATCGGCATGGCGGCCTACTCTGCGACAGAGGGCAGGGCCTTAAATTACAGCCTGGAGTTTGTGGGAGGAACTTCCACGACCGTCACCTTCCCGGAGGATATGGATGTGAATCTGGACAGCCTGGATACGGAGGTGAAACCGGTGGTGGAAGAAGTGACCGGCGACGCCAACGTACAGTTTCAGCAGGTAGTGGGAAGCAACCAGGTGATCATCAAAACCAGGACGCTGGATATGACGGAACGGGAAGCGTTCGCGCAGAAGATGGAAGAGTCCTTTGATGTTCCCGAGGATCAGATCTCGGCGGAGACCATCTCTTCCACGGTCAGCAAGGAGATGCAAAGGGATGCTATCCTGGCGGTTACCATTGCCACGGTCTGTATGCTGATCTACATCTGGTTCCGCTTTAAGGACATCCGCTTCGCCTCCAGCGGCGTGCTGGCGCTGCTTCACGATGTGATGGTGGTGCTGGCCTGCTACACCTTTGTGCGTATTTCGGTGGGTAACACTTTCATTGCCTGTATGCTGACAATTCTGGGTTATTCCATCAACGCCACCATCGTCATTTTCGACCGGATCCGGGAGAATATGCACGGAGTGAAGACGGTGGAGGAACTGAAGGAACTGGTCAATGCCAGTATCACCCAGACGCTGACCAGAAGTATTTATACTTCGCTGACCACCTTTATCACCATCGCGGTACTGTTCGTCATGGGCGTATCCACGGTTCGTGAGTTTGCGCTGCCTATCATGACGGGTATCGTCTGCGGAGCTTACTCCTCCGTGTGTATCACAGGTCCGCTGTGGTTTACCATGAAAAAACGCTCTCTGATCAGAGAAAAATAAGAGGAAAAGGAGAAAGGGGATGCCGTATCCCGCCGGTGCAAACCGTCGGAGCGGGATCCTCTTTTTAAAAGTATATGGAAAAATGGGTAATTGCCGCCAAACGGGCGGATTTTCAGAAAATAGCACAGACCTTTCACATCGATCCGGTGACGGCACGGCTGATTCGCAACCGGGATGTGGTGGGTATGGAAGAGATGGAGAAATATCTCCATGGGGATCTGTCGCTGCTGCCGTCTCCCTGGCGGATGAAAGATATGGAAAAAGCTGTGGATATTCTGGAAGAAAAAATCAGGCAGTCCAGGAAGATCCGTGTCATCGGGGACTATGACATCGACGGCGTGATGGCTTCCTATATTCTGCTGCGGGGACTGCGTTGTCTGGGCGCCGCGGCGGATGTGATGATTCCCCACCGGATCACCGACGGCTACGGCATCAATGAATCGCTCATTGAGAAGGCGGCAAAAGACCAGGTGGACACCATCGTCACCTGTGATAACGGCATCGCGGCGGCCGGGCAGATAGGCAGGGCGAAAGAACTGGGGATGACGGTGATTGTCACCGATCATCATGAAGTGCCCTACCGGGAAGAAGGAGGAGAGCGTCTGGAGTTTCTGCCGCCGGCGGACGCCGTGATCAATCCGAAACAGCGTTCCTGCGGCTATCCTTTCAAACTGCTGTGCGGGGCGGCGGTGGCGGCCTGTCTGATTTGCGCCCTCTATGACCGGTTTTCCGTGGATCCGGCCGAAAAAGAAGCGCTGCTGGAGTACGAAGCCATCGCCACCATCGGCGATGTGATGGATCTTGTGGGAGATAACCGCATCCTGGTGAAGGAGGGGCTGAAAAGGCTGCACCACACTGAAAATTATGGTTTGCAGGCGCTCTGTGAAGTCAACGCTTTGACGGCGGATCAGATCACGCCGTACCATATCGGGTTCGTCCTTGGGCCATGTCTGAATGCCAGCGGTCGGCTGGACACAGCCAGGAAAGCGCTGCAGCTTTTGTGGGCAAAGACAAAAGAAGAGGCCAGGCATCTGGCGGAGGAATTAAAGGAACTGAACGAGGAACGAAAAGCCATGACGGAAGAAGGGGTGGAAGAAGCGGCAGCCCAGGTGGAAAACACGGATCTTAGAGAAGATCGTGTGCTGGTGGTTTATCTGCCGGACTGTCATGAGAGTTTGGCCGGCATTATCGCCGGACGGCTGCGGGAGCGGTACCACAAACCGGCCTTCGTGCTGACCAGGACGGAAAACGGGGTCAAGGGATCCGGCCGCTCCATCGAAGCCTATTCCATGTATGAGGAGCTGGTCAAGGCCGGCCATCTTCTGGAAAAGTTCGGCGGACACCCCATGGCGGCCGGCATCTCCCTGGCAGAGGAGAATGTAGATCCTTTCCGCCGGCTGCTCAATGAGCAGTGCGCTTTGACAAAAGAGGATCTGGTGGAGAAGGTGGTGATCGACGTGGCCATGCCCATCAGCTACGTGAGAAAGGATCTGGTGGAGGAATTAAAGCTGCTGGAGCCCTTTGGCAAGGGGAACAGCCGGCCGGTGTTTGCCCAGAAGAATATCCGGCCGGTCGGCTGCCGGATCCTGGGGAAAAACCGCAGCGTGGTGAAAATGAAACTGATGGATGAATGGGGAGGCATCATCGATGGCGTCTATTTCGGGGACGGGGACGGATTTGTCAGCCAGGTACGGGAAAAAGGAGCCGTCGATGTGGTCTATTACCCCACGATAGACCGGTGGCAGGGGAGGGAAAGCCTGCAGGCGGTAATTACCCATTTTCAGTAGAAGGAATTGCGCAAAGAATTAAAAAATGATATACTGGACTCTATAGATGTCGAGATTGATCAGATGGAGGAAGAATTATGAAAAAGCTTGAAGATTATGTGAGAAGTATTCCGGATTTTCCGGAACCGGGAATTATATTTCGTGATATCACCAGTATCCTTCAGGACGCGGACGGCCTGGCTCTGGCCATCGATTCCATGCAGGGCTGCCTGGACGGAGTGGATTTTGACCTGGTTGTGGGATCGGAATCCCGTGGATTTATCTTCGGAATGCCCATCGCCTATAATCTTCACAAGCCTTTTATACCGGTACGCAAAAAAGGGAAGCTGCCCTGTGAAACCATTTCCCAGACTTATGACCTGGAATACGGCAGCGCCGCGGTGGAGATGCATAAAGACGCGGTGAAGCCGGGGCAGAAGGTGGTCATCGTAGACGATCTGATCGCCACTGGCGGAACAGTGGAAGCCTGTGTAAAAATGGTGGAAGCTCTGGGGGGCGAGGTAGTCAAAATCGTTTTTCTGATGGAGTTGGCCGGACTGAAAGGACGGGAACGTCTGAAAGATTATGATGTGGCATCTGTCATCTGCTACGAAGGCAAATAAGGACGGGAAAGAGGGTGGTTCCTATGGGTGAAAACAGCATACAGACGCCGGAAGAGAGAATCCAGAGTATTCACGATGTGGAAAAAAGTGTGAAATCCATGGAAGATTTCACCAGCCCTGAGGTACTGTACAGGGAACTGATTTCCAGCGTGAAAAAATATCACCCTTCCGACAGCGTCCATATGATAGAAAAAGCATATGAGATTGCATCGAAGGCTCACGAAGGCCAGGTACGAAAATCTGGAGAACCGTACATTATCCATCCGCTGTGTGTGGCCATCATTCTGGCGGATCTGGAACTGGACAAGGAAACCATCGTCGCCGGCATCCTCCATGATGTGGTGGAGGATACGGTGATGACGGAGGAGGAACTGACGGAGCTGTTCGGCTCTGAGGTGGCGCTTCTGGTGGACGGCGTGACCAAACTGGGACAGCTGAATTATTCCTCGGATAAGCTGGAGGTACAGGCGGAAAATCTGCGGAAGATGTTTCTGGCCATGGCAAAGGATATCCGGGTAATCCTCATCAAGCTGGCGGACCGTCTGCACAACATGCGGACGCTGAAATACATGCCGGAGCGCAAGCAGAAAGAAAAAGCCAGGGAGACGATGGACATCTACGCGCCCATCGCCCAGCGCCTGGGTATTTCCAAAGTCAAGGTGGAACTGGACGACCTGTCTTTGAAATACCTCAAGCCGGAGGTTTACTATGATCTGGTGGATAAGATTGCCGTGCGCAAATCGGAGCGGGAAAAATTTATCCATGAGATTGTGGATGAGGTCAAATCTCATATGGTGAAAGCCAAAATCGACGCGCAGGTGGACGGAAGAGTCAAGCATTTTTTCAGTATCTACAAGAAAATGGTCAATCAGGACAAGACGCTGGATCAGATTTACGATCTGTTCGCCGTGCGGATTATCGTGGATACGGTAAAAGACTGTTATGCGGCGCTTGGCATCATCCATGAGATGTATAAGCCCATCCCGGGGCGTTTCAAGGATTACATCGCCATGCCAAAGCCCAACATGTATCAGTCTTTGCACACCACGCTGATCGGTCCCAAGGGACAGCCCTTTGAGATTCAGATCCGTACTTTTGAGATGCACCGGACGGCGGAATACGGTATCGCCGCCCACTGGAAATATAAGGAAGCTTCCGACGGCAAAAAGACCGATGCGGAGAAGGAAGAAGAGAAATTAAGCTGGCTGCGGCAGATCCTGGAGTGGCAGCGGGATATGCCCGACAACCATGAATTTATGAGTTTCCTGAAGAGTGACCTGGATCTCTTCGCGGAAAATGTATACTGCTTCAGCCCGGCGGGCGATGTGAAGGCGCTGCCGGCGGGTTCCACAACCATCGATTTTGCCTACAGCGTTCACAGCGCCGTGGGAAATAAAATGGTGGGAGCCAGAGTCAATGGAAAGCTGGTCCCCATCGATTATGTGATCCAGAACGGGGATCGGGTGGAGATCATCACTTCACAGAATTCCAGAGGCCCCAGCCGTGACTGGCTGAAAATCGTCAAAAGCACACAGGCAAAGAACAAAATCAACCAATGGTTCCGTCAGGAACTGAAGGAGGACAATATCATCAAGGGCCGGGAGATGCTGGCACAGTACGCAAAGGAAAAAGGAAAGCCTTTGTCTGAGTATCTGAAACCGGAGTATCAGGAGGCTGTGCTGCGAAAGTACGGTTTCCGTGACTGGGATTCGGTGCTGGCGGCCATCGGTCACGGCGGACTAAAGGAAGGCCAGGTTTTAAACAAGCTGGCGGACGGTTATGATAAAGTCCATAAAAAAGAACTGACAGATAAAAAGGTGATGGAGGTGGTGTCGGAAAACCGGGATAAGCTCCATGTGGGGAAAAAGCAGGGGGGTATCGTGGTCAAAGGCATCCATGATGTGGCGGTTCGTTTTGCCAAGTGCTGCAGCCCCATACCGGGGGATGAGATCATCGGTTTCGTTACCCGGGGGCGCGGAGTGACCATTCACAGAACCGACTGCGTCAATATTATCCATATGGATGAAAATGACAGGATCCGTCTGATTGACGCTGAGTGGCAGAGCGAGGATATCGCGAAGGATCAGCTGTTTACAGCGGAGATCAACGTCTATGCCAACAACCGGACGGGACTTCTGGTGGACGTTTCCCGGCTGTTTACGGAGCGCAAGATCGATATTGCTTCTATCAACGTGCGTACCAGCAAACAGGGGACAGCCACGATTTCCATTACCTTTGACGTGCACAGCAGCGAAGAGCTGGATCAGATGATCGCAAAACTAAGACAGGTGGAAAGCGTGCTGGATATCGAGCGCACCACCGGCTGAAAAAAGGAGAGGTCTATGAAAAAGGCAATCATAAAAAGTATGGTGCTGGGTCCGGTGGCGACCAACTGCATCCTGATCAAAAACAGTGAGACAAAGGAACTGCTGATCGTGGATCCGGCAGATCAGGCCGGAGACATATCCCAGGCGGTGACGCTTCTGGACGGACAACCGGTGGGAATTTTGCTGACGCACGGCCATTTTGACCATATCGGCGCGGTGGATGATCTGCGGGATCTGTATGATATTCCGGTTTTTGCCTGCAGGGAAGAAGCGGATGTACTGGAAGATCCCGAGCTGAATCTGTCGGCGGCCTGGAACGAATCCTGTTCCACCCATGCGGACCGGCTTCTGGATGACGGGGAGAAATTTACCCTGGCCGGTTTTGAGATTCAGATGCTGCATACGCCGGGCCATACCCACGGAAGCTGCTGTTACTACATTCCGGAGGAAGGGATTTTGCTGAGCGGAGACACGCTCTTTGCCGGTTCCGTGGGACGGATGGATTTCCCCACTTCCAGCGGACGGGCCATGCAGGCCAGCTTGCAGCGGCTGCTTTGTGATCTGCCGGAGGATACGGCCGTCTATCCAGGCCATGAAAGCACCACCACAATCGGCCATGAAAAGAGGTATAATCCCTTTGCATAAGATAAAACTGGAATTTACCCGTAAAAATTTTGAATACGATGTGTATTCCCTGGTTCGGGCGTTCTTCCCCTCCTGTGATGTACAGACATCCTACAGGGGGGAGGAAGGCGGAACCGGGGAATTTGACCGTCTGATACTGGTGGATGAACAGGAGGAAGGGTTCCTTTTCTCGATAAGGGAAGGAGAGCGTCTCCTTTACGAAGAATCGGTTCCCGCCGGAAAAGACGCCGGGCGGACGGAGCGGAAAAACCTGCTGAAGCAGGCGGTGTACCGTGGACTGTCACAGCTGACAGGGACTGCGCTTCCCTGGGGGACGCTGACTGGAATCCGGCCCACGAAGATTCCCATGCAGATGCTGGAAGCGGGGATGCGAAATCCCGATATCGCCCGTTATATGCGGGAAACTTACTATACCAGCAGGGAAAAGACGGCGCTGGCCATCGCCGTGGCCAACCAGGAGAAGGCGCTTTTGGAGCCTTTTGATTACGAAAAGGGCTACAGCCTCTATGTGGGGATTCCCTTTTGCCCCAGTATCTGTCTGTACTGTTCCTTCGGTTCCCATCCTTTGAAACTGTGGGAGAACCGGCTGGAGGAATACCTGCAGGCGGTGGAGAAGGAGCTGGAGTTTGTCAGCCGCGCCTTTGCCGGGAAAAACTTAAATTCCATCTATATCGGCGGCGGAACGCCCACAACCCTTCACGCGGATCAGCTGGAGCGGCTGCTGGGATATATCTGCAGCCGTTTTGACCTGTCGGCTCTGCAGGAATTTACGGTAGAAGCAGGCAGACCGGACAGCATCACAAAGGAGAAGCTGCAGGCGATCCGCAGATTTCCCGTGGATCGGATTTCCATCAATCCCCAGACCATGCATCAGGAGACGCTGGATCTCATCGGAAGGCGTCACACGGTGGAGCAGGTGATCGAATCCTTCCATCTGGCCAGAGATCTGGGGTATGACAACATCAATATGGATCTGATCGTGGGACTTCCAGGAGAAGGGGAACAGGAAGTGCATCACACGATGGAGGAGATCAAGGCGCTGGACCCGGACAGCCTGACGGTTCATTCGCTGGCGCTGAAGCGGGCGACCAGGCTGAATCTGTTCAAGGACCGTTACCGGGAGATTTCTTTTGAGAACAGCCGGGCCATCATGGATATGACCGCAGACGGCGCGGCCGCCATGGGCATGCGCCCCTATTATCTGTACCGGCAGAAAAATATTGCCGGAAATTTTGAAAATGTAGGCTATGCCAAGGTTGACAAAGCCGGAATTTACAATATACTGATTATGGAAGAGAAACAGACCATCATGGCGGTGGGGGCGGGAGCTTCCACAAAACTGGTATTCGACCAGGGGCGAAGAATCGAACGTGTGGAAAACGTCAAGGATGTGAATCACTATCTCGCCCGTATCGATGAAATGATAGAAAGAAAAAGAGCAGGAATAGAAAAATGGCTGGGATGATGACAGAAACGAAAAGATATGTCAATAAAAAACATCTGCTGACCTATACGCTGGACGATCAGGTGGTACATGCCATGCGGGTCAGCAATCTGGCCTACGCCATCGGCCGGGAGCTGGGGCTGGATGAGGACACCTGTCAGTCTCTCTTTGACGCGGGACTGCTCCACGATATCGGAAAGGAGAAGCTGCGTTCCTACGTCTATGAGGAAGCGCAGAATCCGCTGATGGTGGAGGAGATGAAATACGTGCGGATGCATGCCACTTTGGGATATGAGATCCTGCGGGAGCGGGGGTATCCGGAGTTTATCCTGCAGTCTGTTCTCCATCACCACGAGAATATGGACGGCAGCGGCTATCCGGACAATCTGCGGGGCGAGGAGATCCCCTACGGCGCCCGGATCCTGCGGGTCTGCGATGTGTTCGCGGCGCTGATCTCCGACCGTCCTTACCGGAAATCCTTTGACAAGGCGACGGCTATTGAACTGATGATCGAGGAGATCAAAAATTTTGATATTAAAGTTTTTCTGGCTTTTCAGCGGGTGATCCATCGGCATGATTACCAGAAAATGGAATTGATAGAATAAAGGAGAGAACAATATGGCATTAAAGAAGAAGCCGGTTACGGGTATGAAGGATATCCTGCCGGCAGAGATGGCAATCAGAGACTACGTGATCGGACTGATCAAAGAGACATATGCGTCCTTTGGGTTTTCCTCCATGGAAACGCCCTGTGTGGAACATATCGAAAATCTGTGCAGCAAGCAGGGCGGCGAGAATGAGAAGCTGATTTTCAAAATTCTGAAAAGGGGAGAGAAGCTGAAAATCGCCGAGGCGCAGACGGAAAACGATCTGGTGGACGGCGGCCTGCGTTATGATCTGACGGTGCCCCTCTGCCGCTACTATGCCAACCATGCCAATGAGCTGCCCAGTCCCTTCAAGGCGCTGCAGATGGGCAGCGTGTGGCGGGCTGACCGGCCTCAGAGAGGCAGGTTCCGTCAGTTTATGCAGTGCGATATCGATATTCTTGGAGAGCCCACCATCCTGGCGGAGATCGAACTGATCCTGGCTACCACCACGCTGCTGGGTAAGTTGGATTTCTCGCAGTTTACCATCCGGATCAATGACCGGAGGATCTTAAAGGCGATGGCTTCCTTCAGCGGGTTTGACCAGAAGGATTTTGATACGGTTTTCATTATTCTGGATAAGATGGATAAGATCGGCCTGGAAGGCGTGGAAGAAGAACTGCTGAAAGAAGGCTTTGCACAGGAAGCGGTGAGCCGTTATCTGACCATGTTCCGGGAGGTGACGCCGGATACGTCAGGGGTAAGCTATCTGAGAGAAAAGCTTGCCGGTTATCTGGATGAGCAGTATGCGGATGATCTGATGACGATTATGGAGAGCGTGGATGCGGTGAAGGAAGCGGACTTTAAGATCGCCTTTGATCCTACCCTGGTTCGCGGTATGTCCTATTATACCGGTCCGATTTTTGAGATTTCCATGGACGAGTTTGGCGGATCCGTGGGAGGCGGCGGACGGTACGATGAAATGATCGGTAAATTTACCGGAAAGGACGTCTGCGCCTGCGGATTTTCCATCGGCTTTGAGCGGATCGTCATGCTGCTGCTGGAAAAGGGATTCACCGTACCTGGGTCTGCCGGAAAGATAGCCTTCCTGGTGGAAAAGGGCATGGAAAAGGACAAGCTGCTGACTGTCTTTGCGGAGGCGGCCAAGGAACGTAAAAAAGGCGTTTCCGTCAATATCGCGATGATGAAAAAGAACAAGAAATTCCAGAAGGAACAGCTGGCGGCGGAAGGTTTCCAGGAGTTCCGGGAATTCTTCATCGACCGGATGTAACAGGGCCGCGAAAAAGCGGATGTATATACCAGTATTTTAATTTATATCGGAGGAAAAAAAGATGGCAGAGTCAATGAAGGGACTGAAACGGTCCCACCGCTGTACGGAAGTTTCAGCGGAACAGATCGGAGAAAAAGTCACACTGATGGGATGGGTGCAGAAAAGCCGCAACAAGGGCGGTATCATCTTCGTGGATCTGCGGGATCGAAGCGGCATTATCCAGCTGATTTTTGAGAACGGCAGCATCGATGAGGAAGGCTTCGAAAAGGCGGCCAGACTCAGAAGTGAATTTGTCATTGCGGTGACGGGAACCGTGGAACGCCGTTCCGGCGCGGTAAATGAGAATCTGAAAACAGGAGATATCGAAATCCGGGTGGATTCCCTGCGGATTCTTTCCGAATCCGAGACGCCGCCATTCCCCATCGAGGAAGAGAGCAAGACGAAAGAAGAGCTGCGTCTGAAATACCGTTACCTGGATCTGCGCCGGCCGGATATCCAGCGGAATCTGATGCTGCGTTCCAAAGTGGCCATGCTGACCAGAACGTTCCTGGAAAAGGAAGGCTTTCTGGAGATCGAAACTCCCATGCTGACCAAGAGTACGCCGGAGGGAGCCAGGGATTATCTGGTGCCAAGCCGTATCCATCCGGGCCATTTCTATGCCCTGCCCCAGTCGCCCCAGCTGTTCAAACAGCTGCTGATGTGCTCCGGCTATGACCGCTATATTCAGATCGTGAAATGTTTCCGCGACGAGGATCTGCGGGCGGATCGTCAGCCGGAATTCACACAGATCGATATGGAGCTGGCTTTCGTGGATGTGGATGATGTCATCGATGTAAATGAGCGCCTGCTGGCTTATCTGTTTAAGGAGGCGCTGGGAGTGGAAGTGCCGCTGCCCATTCAGCGGATGACCTGGCAGGAGGCCATGGACCGGTTCGGTTCCGACAAACCGGATCTGCGGTTTGGCATGGAGCTGCAGGATGTGTCTGAAGTGGTGAAAGACTGCGGGTTCGGCGTTTTCACCGGAGCCCTTGCAGCGGGCGGAAGCGTCCGCGGCATCAACGCGAAAGGCCAGGGTTCCATGCCCAGAAAGAAGATCGACAAGCTGGTGGATTTCGTCAAAGATTACGGCGCCAAAGGACTTGCCTATCTGTCCGTGCAGGAGGATGGCAGCTATAAGTCCTCTTTTGCGAAATTTATGACCCAGGAAGAACTGGACGCGCTGGTGAAAGCCATGGACGGAAAACCGGGAGACCTGCTGCTGTTTGCGGCGGACAAAAACAAGGTGGTATGGGATTCTCTCGGAGCCCTTCGTCTGGAACTGGCCCGTCAGATGGATCTGCTGGACAAGAACGAATACCGGTTCGTCTGGATCACAGAATTCCCGCTGCTGGAATGGTCCGAGGACCAGCAGCGCTATACGGCTATGCATCATCCCTTTACCATGCCCATGGATGAGGATATCCCGCTGCTGGATACGGATCCAGGTGCGGTACGGGCCAAGGCTTACGATATCGTGCTGAACGGTACGGAACTGGGCGGCGGCAGCGTCAGAATCCATCAGAATGATATTCAGGAAAAAATGTTTGAGATGCTGGGCTTTACCAAAGAAGAGGCCCAGGAACGGTTCGGCTTCCTGCTGACAGCATTCAAATATGGAGTTCCGCCCCATGCGGGACTGGCCTACGGACTGGATCGTATGATCATGCTGATGGCCAAGGAAGACAGCATCCGCGACGTCATCGCTTTCCCGAAGGTGAAAGACGCCTCCTGTCTGATGACAGAGGCTCCCGGCGTGGTGGATGATCAGCAGCTGGAAGAGCTGTGTATCCGGATCGCGGATTCAAAAGAAGAGCAGAAATAAAAAGTGCCGTCCGGTCATCCAGGAAAAAGGATGACCGGGCGGCATGTTATGTTTCCGGTGAAGTGGAAGTGTTGGCCACTGCTTCTTTGATATTTCCCAGAATGGCTTCCACAAATACATCGTCTGATTTCAGTTTCCAGTTGGTTCCGTCATTTTCCAGAGTCAGTGTGACGGTGGAAGAGGTGGCGGAATCGTTGGCATCGATACAGTCCAGCAGCATCTGATTGGCTTTGGTCAGCCGGACGGACATTCCATCGGCAAGAGCCTGCGAGGTGGCGGTATAGGCAGCCATATCCTCCTGATAAGCTTTGATAATACTGTTCCAGTCGCAGGTGGTGACTTCCGCTGTAACCTGAGCTGTCAGTCCGTCGTTTTGGGCGTCGATGATAGCGTAATCCAGATACTGCAGGATCTGGCCGGCCAGCGACTTGGCGATGGTACGCTTGTATTCATCATCGGCGGAAAACAGTTCATCCAGTGAAAGGAAACGGTTTATCTGTTCCGTATCGAAGGATTTGATCGTATCAAAATACAGGGTGATTACCTCTTCAGGGCTTAACAGTTCCGGGTCAGCTCCGTAAGCGACAAAATTGCCGGTCAGAACATTTTCCAGTTCTTCGTCCCGGTTCATGATCCATCCATCGCCGGATCTGGTCAAAGAAACCGTGTACTCACACTTTTCTGTGCCGTAATCTTTGTCCAGCAAAAGCTGACGCAGCAGGAGGTAATAATCCTCCAGAGAGTACTCCACGCGGCTGGGCAGAGTCTGACTCGTCAGGCCCTCCACAATGGTCTGGGATGCGAAATCCCGAGCCAGAGTTTTGGCGTCTATGATTTGCAGCTCCAGCAGGGCGGCGGCTTTTGTCTGTTCCTCATCAAAAGAAATTTCCTTTATCCGGTAATCGAAATCCTGGAAAAACAGGAGAAAAACCTCCGCCACATCCTCCGGCAGTTTTCCTTCCGGCAGTCCGGAAGTCAGACCGGCCTTCTCAAAATAGGAGACGATTTCATCTGTGTCACTGGTTTTCAGCGGTTCCAGCTCCTGGGCGATGCATTCACGAACAGCTTCCTGCTCCTTGTGCTGACAGCCTGTGAAACCGATAAACAAAAACAGGAAAAAAAGGGCGGACAGGCAGGCGGCTGCAAGCCGCTTTATTCCTGTCATAAGGTATCTCCACTGTCGGATAATTCAGAAGAATCCGATTCGGTCAGTTTACGAAAACAGTAACTGAGAATATCTTTCCTGGTAATAATTCCGATGAATTTCCCATTGTCGTCCACAACGGGGACGAAATTCTGCCGCATAGCTGTCTGAAACAGATCTTCGATATCACAGTTGATATTGACCGGATTGTTATGCCAGCGGCGTGGTACCTGCCGGATGGGAAAATCCTCGGCCTCATGGAGTGTCAGAGAAAATTTATTCTTGATCACACGAAGCAGGTCGCCTTCCGTGATGGTTCCGATATAGGAGCCGGATCTGCTCAGAAGAGGAATGGCGGTATAATGATGATGCTCCATTTTCTCCAGAGTCTGCCGAAGGGAAAAATCATCATAGATATACTCCACTTCACTTTTGGGTGTCAGGAAAAATAAAATGTTCATGTTATGTAGGTTCACTCCTTATTACTATATACATTTGCGCCCTGACGCTAACTCTATTATATACTATTCAGACAAAAAAGTGGAGCAAACAGAAGGAAAATTTTATTAATTTTTTCTTACCCGCCGCTCACATTTTCCCCGTCTTGTGGTATAATGTCCGTATTGCATTGAGCCATGCAAAAGTCGGGACTGCTGAAAAAGGCTGCTTGCAGACATTTTCAGCAGACACGGCTTTTATAGGGCGAAAGCCCGCGAGCGAGCGAAACGAAGAGAAGCGAGCTAGCATGGCGAAAGAGCCGAGCCAAGGGTTGCGCAAAGGGCGAAAGCCCACGAGCGAGCGAAACGAAGAGAAGCGAGCTAGCATGGCGAAGGAGCCGAGCCAAGGGTTGCGCAAAGGGCGAAAGCCCGCGAGCGAGCGAAACGAAGAGAAGCGAGCTAGCATGGCGAAGGAGCCGAGCCAAGGGTTGCGCAAAGGGCGAAAGCCCGCGAGCGAGCGAAACGAAGAGAAGCGAGCTAGCATGGCGAAGGAGCCGAGCCA
>DWVJ01000041.1 GCA_019120315.1 Candidatus Ruminococcus avistercoris | reverse complement strand
AGCAAAAACGGCTGATCGATGATTACATGATCAAGTATGTAGTGGAACACGAAATGCTTGGAACCGTAACCGGATAGAGAAGGTGCCGTCCGGAATCCGGACGGCCCATACATCAACCATCACGGTGACAGCAAACTTAGCAGCTTAAAGACAACTCATGAGAGCAGTCTGGTGACAGCTCATGAAATCAGCAACATTTATCATCGAATTTTAAAATGCTTTGTTCTTATAGATTTAAAGAAAAATTCTGTAAGGCATGAAGATATAGGTCAGATGAATATGTATTTAGGATATTTTGCTACGGAGGAGAATATGCCGGATGATAACGCTCCGATCGGGATTATTATGAGTAGAAATAAAGATGAATTGCTAGTTGAATATGCGACTTATGGTATGGATAGTAATCTGTTTGTTTCGAAGTATGAGTTATATTTACCCAACAGAGAAGATTTGGAACGATTGGTATCTAATATATTAAAAGATAGTTCTGGAGAGTCATAGACATTTGGGGGAAAAGAAATGCTCCAAATTTAAAATTCTATTCCCCCAAATAGACTTTTGGAGAAGCAACTCTGTAGAAGACAAAGAAGCATATATTTTCCAAATAGAAAAATGGGGGATAAGCTAAAATTAATTATGTAAAATCATTGGAGATTCAGTATTTGTAATAATTTGAGACAATCCGAGACAACAAAAAGTTGCAAAACAGATGGGAATGTAAGCGAAGTTTTTCCTAAAAATTGAAGAAATGTTTTTAAAGGCTCTGAAGGTCTTATAAACACTGTATTTTCTAGTGATTATAAGGGTTTCAGGGCTTTTTCCATGTATTTGCTTTACAATGTCAGAGGATTTATGATAGGATTGAACTATTAAAAATGCAAGAGGGTGAGACAGATGCTGATTTCTTTAAGGTCGGGAGATTATGATATTGTTGCCAGCGGCCAGGCATTTCTCTTTTCAAAAGATGATGATTTTAGAATTGATATACAGGCGGATGATGGGTTCGCATTTTCACTCATACTGATTTTTTCCACAGACGAGTCTGGTAAACAGGATGTGCAGATGAAAACAAATGATAATATCATCACGCTGAAATGCATTAATTTCGAGAATACAGGTACGGGAATGAAAGAACCTGTTAAAGTGGCCACAATTGATGGGAGAGATTTGTACTTTACTTTCTGGGCTTATCTGGAAGGAATTGCATCACGAAATGTGAAATATACGTTTTTCTGCAAAATTTGACGGAAAGGAATAA
This sequence comes from Candidatus Ruminococcus avistercoris, assembly GCA_019120315.1. Classification (GTDB taxonomy): domain Bacteria; phylum Bacillota; class Clostridia; order Lachnospirales; family Lachnospiraceae; genus Ruminococcus_G; species Ruminococcus_G avistercoris. The sequence continues at coordinate 91,146 of DWVJ01000041.1, read as the reverse complement.
AAACATATGAACCAGCTGGTTGCCGATCCGAAATTTGATTTGGATTCTAATATTACTTCTTCAGATAAAGGCGGTAATAAGGTATATCAGATTATGCATAAGGAAAAAACTGTGGCGGAAATATCCAGCCGAGGGGAAGCGAAGGTTCTTGATGGAATAATTTGGATAATTTTTATCATTGGTGCGCTTCGCGCGTTTTGTCTTTGGACAGAAAATATGCGAAAGCAATATTAAACAGTATAGGAGCCGCACAAGCTGTGACTGACAGAGACCGTGCAGACATCTCCCTGTCCTATCACTGCGTTTCTCTCACAGATGTATTCTGGGTAAGAAGAAAAGGAGAAAATGCAACTTTTCAACAATTGAATCTGTATGATAATACGCTGAATGAAGCGGTGGTGGAAATTTCTTTGAAGGGGCGTCAAATGACAGTGACTAACCGTGAACTTGCTCCGGATCTGTCGACGAAAGGATGTTTTCCGAAAGCCTGGATCAGAGATGAAGGCGGGTTTCGGCTGTTGAAGGACGGTGAGGAGAATGCGGTCAGGAGAGAACTTCTTGCAAGCCAGATTTGTCAGTGCTTTTTGTCGTATGATAATCTTGACGGCGCAAATTGTCAGACTGTCCTTCCAGAGAGAATGACGCAGAGAGAAGCGGCGGTTGAAGCTCTGTAAAAGACTCGCGGAACTAAGGCGCTATAGTAGTCTGTGAAAAGTAAAATCAACAAAAAGGAGGACAAAAGGATGGATATGATACAGGGAATCAAAGAAAGAAGAAGCATTCGCAGGTTTAAGGATATGCCGGTGCCAAGGGAGACACTGGAGGAAATCGTAGAGGCGGCTTCCTATGCGCCTTCCTGGAAGAACAGTCAGACCGTGCGGTATTATATTGCTGACAGAAAAGAACTGCTGGATCAGATTGCGACGGAGGAGTGTCTGATGGGGTTCCGTCATAATATGAACATTATTGCAGGATCTCCCGCTCTTGTGGTGCTTGCCAGTGTGGCGGGACGTTCCGGTTATGAACGGGACGGGAGCAGTTCCACAGCAAAAGGTTCTCACTGGGAAAGCTTTGACGCAGGGGCGGCTGCCATGGCGTTTTGCCTGGCGGCCCACGAGAAGGGGCTTGGCACGGTGATCATGGGTATTTTCGATGAAGACAAAGTAAGGCAGGTGATTCGCCTTCCCGAAGATCAGCGGATTTCTGCGCTGATTTCCATCGGATATCCCGATGAGGAGCCGAAAGTACCGCCCAGAAAGGCGCCAAAGGAACTGATGTCCTTTCTCTGATATGCAGTATGATACAGCCCGGAGCAGTTTTCGCTCCGGGTTTTTCTGTTTCGGAATAGAGGAAGTCGTATTGAACATTCTGTCTACAAACACTTTTCTCAGGTGCAGGGATTTGACAATTCTGTCTATTCTTTTATTGAATGTTGATTTTAAATGCATGGTTATACTATAATCATCACATAGGGTGTGTATCAACATACACACAGATGCGGGTTCTCGGGAGACGCGGATTGGGCATTGTGCCTAATTGAGCACTGTGTTTCAGCGGGGTCCGGCATAAACACTATGTCCACAGGGACAGGAAAAGGAGGAAGTTAAGTATGAGTGAAAAAAACAAGAAAAAAGGACTCAGTAAGGCACTGAAAATCTTTTACGGTGTCGGTGACTGCGGTTTTACCCTGATGTCCAACATTGAAAGTTACTATTTCAATTTCTTTCTGACGAACCTTGCTCAGTTCAGTCTGCCGATGGTAACTTTGATCACCACAGTGGCAAGTACTGTAGACGCAGTGCTTTCCTGGATGTACGGTGCTATCCTGAACAGTATCAAACCGCTGAAGTGGGGGCGTTATCGTTCCTGGCTGGTTGTGATCCCATGGCTGGTACCGTTTTTGTATGCCTTCCAGTTTGTAAAAATCGGGGACGGATGGCTGTCGGCGATTATCATCATTATCGCGGCCATCTCCAGCCATGTAGCATGGAACTTTGCATATGTTGCTAACGTATCCATGATCTCCGTTGCAGGAAGCACACCGGAGGAACGTTCCCAGCTGTCTGCTACCAGAGCGGCATGGGCAAACTTCTCCAAGGTTATCTTTTCTTATGTAGGCCCCGGTCTGGCGGCTGTTATGGCAGGCTTTATCGGCGAGATCAACCAGTATGGTGCGGCAGCGTTTGTACTTGGTGTGATCATGGCTGTACTTTACTACGCGCACTTCCGTATGTTCGACGGATATGAAGAAGTGCAGGTTGCAGAAAAATCAGCAGGAAAAGCGGCTCCCAAGGATAAGACCAGCGGAATGGACCTGATCCGTGCCCTGGCTCAGAACCCGCCGCTGATCGCTCTTTTGATCGCTGACCTGGCAAAATTCATGTTCAACTTCGTTTTGATGGGCGTTGCCACCTATTACTTTACTTATATTGCCAACAGCGCGGGACTGCTGTCCACTTACATGCTGGTAACCAATATCTTCTGTGTAATCGGCGCTTATTTCAGTAAGACTCTGAGCAACCGTTTCACTACCAGAACTACCACCATCGGCGTTATGGCTATCCAGGCTGTTCTGCTGATCGTATCCTATCTCTTCTATAATAACGTAACCATCGTTATCGTGCTGATGAGTATTGCTATGTTCGGATACGGCATTACATATGCATGTACACCGGCTCTTTACGGCGACACCATCGTATACAGCGAGTGGAAGACTGGAAAGAATGCAGCCGGCTGGATCAGCGGATTGCAGAACGTACCGCTGAAGGTTTCCATTATGACCCGCGGCGTTATCATTTCCGCATGTCTGGCAATGGGACAGTTCAGCGCGGATATCGATCCGGCGGCAGCTTCCGAGCAGCTGAAAAACGCCATCAGTATCGGTTTTATGGTGATTCCGGCGATCGCTCTGATCGTTGCTGTTCTGGCACTGATCTTTGGTTTTAGACTGACCAAGGATAAAGTAAACCAGTACGCGGCGGAAATCGCATCCCGTTCATAAGAAGCGAAAGAAACAGTTGGAAAACGGAATGGATGAAAGCATCAGATTTTTATTGAATCTGCAGATGATTGCAGATGAGCTTATGATAAAAATACCGGATGTACAGCTTTACGCCGGAGAGGACAAAAGAATCCTGGAGGGTATCTGCTTTTACCAGCCCGGTACGAAGATGGTTCCGCAGTATGCTTATATTGCGAGAGCAGAGGAACTTAAGGAGGTTGTTGTTCCGGAAGAGCACTGTTCTGTTATATTGCTGGGCGAGGTTCCAAAGGCCTGGGATAACGGTTTTCATACGATTATTCAAATCCCGGGCAGCCAGGATCTGCTTGAGGTCATGAATCTGTGTCTGGCGGCTTACCGCAGACACAGATTATGGGCCGAAAAGCTGCAGAATATCGTGATGCGGGAGGGGACCGTAGATGAACTGTGCAGAGCCAGTTATGTTTATTTTCAGAATCCCCTGTTTGTCCATGATGCGCAGCTGCGGATCATATCCTGTCCTGTCTGGCGGGAAGGGATGATCCCCTGGGAAAAGGATGAGATCACCGGGCTTTTGATCACCCCGCTGGAAGAACTCAATGAGCTGAAAACAGACAGTGAATACCTGAGCACCCTGACTACAAAGGATGCTCAGATCTTTTCTGCGGAGCTGCGCGGCTACCGGGATATCTACGTCAATATCTGGGATGATTTCGGGAATTATGAGGCGCGTCTGGTGATCTGCGAGATCGAAAATCCTTTGAAGCCCGGACAGTTTGCAGCGGCGGAATATCTGGCGGATCTGGTTCGACTTACCCTTTCCCGCAGAGGCCATCTGGACAATACGTATAAGCGCACCTTGTACCGGATGCTGACGGAGATGATTCAGGGCAAAACCTTTTCTAATTCCGAGATCGAAAAGCGGATTGCCCAGAGCAAATGGCGGATGGACGACAGCTATATCTGCATCCGGATGGATGCGGAGGAGCAGGAGGGAAGTCCCGGTTCTTCCGTCAGCGTGTGTAATTACGTGGAAGCCCAGGTCGACGGCAGCAAAGCTTTTTATCATGAAAATAAAATCTGCATCATCATCAATTTGTCAATTAACGATCATTATACTTCTGATATAGCAAGCATTCTCAGAGATGGTCTGTTCAAGGCCGGATTCAGCAATGTTTTTCACGATTTTACCCGCCTGAAACATTATTACCGTCAGGCTTCCACAGCGTTGGAATACTGCCGGAGACGGAATGATACCAGATGGTATTACAGTTTTGACGATATTGCCATGGACTATATCGCAGATCTGTGCTGTACCGAGTTTGAGGCGGAGGATCTGTGTGCCTGTAAGCTGAGAAAGCTGCAGGAGTATGACGGACAGAATCATACGGAGCTGTTCAAAACGCTCTGTACATATGTGATGAATGAACGGAATACCGTTGCTACGTCCTCTCAGCTTTATGTGGGGCGCAGTACGTTATACTACCGTTTGAGAAAGATTAAAGAGATTACGGGACTGGACGCGGAAAGCGTGGCGGAACCCGTACAAAATCTATATCTGAAACTTTCCATTTTTATCATGGAAAGGCAAAAAAGCAAGAAAGGAGAGTGATTTTTTTTGCTTACACCAAAGCAGAATTTACTGGAAACCCTGAAAAAAGACGGCAAACCGGAGTGCCTTTGCAATTCCTTTACCATGTTCCGGGGGATCCCGGGAGATCCCTGTTTCAAACTGATCCGCGGAAACCGTGTCAGAGGAACCACATCCTATGACCAGTGGGGAACTTTGATTCTGTTTCCGGAGGATGCCCCGGCGGCGATTCCTCATGTAACACCGGAGAATCAGGTGATCAAAGATATCACAGAGTGGAAAAAATATGTGAAAGTGCCGGATTTGATCGGCAAATGCTCCGAGGGCTGGGAAGATGCTCTGGAGGCAAAAAGCAAAATCGATCAGGATAAATACCTGACGATGGTAGTTATGGGAACGGGTATCTTCGAGCAGCTGCATATGCTGATGACTTTTGAAGATACGCTGATGAATTTCCTGCTGGAGCCGGAAGCCATGCACGAACTGATCGATGTGATATGCGAATACCGTCTTACCTATATGAAACTGGTGGTGGAACACCTTCATCCGGACTGTATCGTATCCCATGACGACTGGGGAGCAAAAGACAGTCTGTTCATGTCTGCGGAGACCTGGAGAGAATTCTTCAAAGAGCCTTACCGGAAACTGTATGACTATCTGCATTCCCAGGGCGTGATCGTAATGCACCACGGGGATTCCTACATGGAGCCCATCGTGGAAGATATGGCGGAGATTGGCGTGGATATCTGGCAGGGTGTCCTGGTGACCAACAACATTCCGGCGATTTCCGAAAAAGTAGGCGACCGGATGCTGCTGATGGGCGGTATCGACTCCGTGATCGACCGTGAAGACGCGACAGAAGAGGAAATCCGTAAGGAAGTGAGAAGAGCCTGCAACGAGTACGGCGAGTTGAAGGGTTACTGGCCCGGCATTACCTACGGCGGTCCTGGTACGATCTATCCCCATGTGGAAGAGATCGTAATCGATGAAATCAACAAATATAATATGGAGCGCTTTGGCGTAGCGATTTCATAAAAGGAGGTATGACTATGACGGCAAAAGAAATTTTCCTGGAGACTATAAAAAAAGACGGCAAACCGGAACGGCTTTTGAAACAGTTTGAAGGCCTTACGTTTTATCCGCCGAACCCGGCAAGCACCTATATCAGAGGAAACCGCCACCGCGGTATGGATCCGCTGATGGACCGTTTCGGCACCATGATTCTCTGGCCGGAAGATCAGCTGGCAGCCATGCCTCATGTGACGGAGGAGAATAAGGTAATCAGCGATATCTGCGAGTGGAAGGAACAGCTGAAAATGCCGGATCTGATGGCAAACTGCTCCGACCCGGAACTGTGGAAGCCTTTCAAGGAAAAAGCAGACGAGATCAAGGCTAGCGGAAATCTGTTTATGGCTTTCATGCCCACCGGTGTGTTCGAACGTCTTCACTTCCTGATGGGATTCGAAGATATGCTGGCAAACTTCCTGCTGGAGCCGGAAGCCATGATGGAACTGTGCGAAGCTATCGGTGAATATCGCTTCCAGTATATGAAACTGATCGTGGATAATCTGCAGCCGGATGTGATGCTCTCCCACGATGACTGGGGATCCAAACAGCAGCTGTTTGTCAGCCCGGATACCTGGAGAGAATTTATCAAACCGCAGTATGCGAAAACATACGGCTACATGAAGGAGAAAGGTGTGATCGTAATGCACCATGCAGACTCCTTCATGGAACCCATCGTGGAAGATATGGTGGAACTGGGCGTGGATATCTGGCAGGGTGTTCTGCCTCAGAATGATATTCCCAAACTCCAGAAACAGCTGGATGGACGGATGACGCTGATGGGCGGTATCGATGCCGCCATCGTAGATCAGGCTGATTCCACAGAGGAAGTGATCCGTGCCGAAGTGCGCAGAGCCTGCGAAGAATACGCGCCGGGCGGACATTTTATCCCCTGTATCACTTATGGCGGACCGGGTTGTCTGTATCCCCATGTGGATCCATTCATCGATGATGAGATCGATCGTTACAATCAGGGAAAATAAAAACATAAAATGCACAGAAAATGGACAGTGTACTGGTATGTTACCGGTACACTGTTTTTATTGGTGGATATTCTCTTCCCGTTCTATTATGGTGAAAGAAAAAAGAGTGCAATGATTATGAACAAAACAGAAATCTATGAAATGGCGATGCAGGAGATGATAGAGGAAAATCTCAGACTGCGAAGGAAATCGTGTACAGAGCAGGAGAAAAAGCAATATGAAAATGTCAGCGCCCTGGCGGAGCAGGTTCATGCGATCGCCCAGAAAGAGTGTGAGTATCTGTATGCACAGGGAGTGCGGGATGGAATAGAACTGCTGAAAAAACTGAACATTTTCTAAAAAGCGTAAGGTCCGCGGCGGCGGACCTTTTCTTTTTGCCGGTTGCGGTCACAGGAATTTCAGGGTATACTGTATGGGAAACCGACTGACCGGACAAAAAGCCGGAAACAGTCTTGATAAGGAGCGATAATGAAAAAAATAGTAATTCTGGATGGATATACGATTAATCCGGGCGATCTGTCCTGGGAAATGTTTCGTACGCTTGGAGAATGCAGATTTTACGACCGGACGCCCCAGGAACTGGTGGCGGAACGATGCCGGGATGCCGATATTGTATTGACCAGCAAGGCCGTTTTTTCAAAAGAAGTGATCTTAAAACTGCCGCGGCTTGTGTACATCGGCGTGCTGGCGACCGGATACAATGTAATCGATCTTGCGGCCGCCGGCGAACGGGGGATCGTAGTGACCAATATACCGGCCTACAGCACAGAGGCGGTGGCACAGATGGTCTTTTCTTTGCTGCTGGATTTTTGCAGCCATGCAAGAGAGCACAGCGAAGGAGTAAAAAGTGGAAAATGGTCAGAATGTCCGGACTTTTGTTACTGGGATTTTCCCATCATCGAGCTGGCAGGAAAAACCATGGGCATCGTTGGATTTGGCAGTATTGGGCAGCAGACGGCAAGGATTGCCTCTGCGATGGGAATGAAAGTAATCGTCTGGAGCCGGACTCGAAAAGAAGCGGAGATGGGATTTCCTTTCGTGTGGGCGGATTCCCTGCAGGAACTTCTCGGACAGTCGGATGTGGTCAGTCTTCACTGCCCGCTTTTCCCACAGACTCATCATATGATCAACAAAGAGACGCTGTCTTTCATGAAGCCGGATGGGATCCTGATCAATACAGCCAGGGGAGCGCTGGTGGACGAGAAGGCCCTGGCGGATGCGCTGAGAGAAAAAAGGATCGCCGGCGCCGCTTTGGATGTATTGGAACAGGAGCCGCCAAAGAAGGATAATCCGCTGTTCTTATTGGAAAACTGCTTGATTACGCCCCATATTGCATGGGCTGCAAGGGAGGCCAGAACCAGACTGATCGATCTGGCATACCGGAACCTGAAAGGATATCTGGAGGGCAGTCCGATCAATGTGGTCGGCCGGGATTCAGAAAAGAAGGAGAGATAATTATGGGATTTCGTATGTATGTACCTACTAAAATTGTATTTGGAGAAGGAAAGCTAAATACCCTTTCCAGACAGAGACTGCCGGGCAAAAAAGCGCTGCTGGTGATCTCTTCCGGAAAATCTGTCAGGGAAAACGGAGCGCTGGCCAGGACGCAGGAACAGCTGAAGGAGGCGGGGATCGACTGGGTGCTGTTTGATCAGATTATGGCCAATCCGCTGAAAAGCGCGGTGATGGCCGGCGCAGACTGCGCCAAAGAAAACGGCTGTGATCTGGTGGTGGCGCTGGGAGGCGGCAGCGTGATGGACGCGGCAAAAGCCATCGCGGCCATGGCAGTCAACGACGGAGATCTCTGGGACTATGTGGTCGGGGGAACGGGAAAGGGACAGCGGCTGACCAAAAAGCCGCTGCCCATCGTAGCGATCACCACCACGGCCGGCACCGGCAGCGAAGTGGATGCTTTTGGCGTGATCACCAACGATGAAACCAATGAGAAGATCGGATTTGGAGGCCAGGCCTCCCTGTTTCCGGCTGTGGCGGTGGTAGATCCCCAGCTTATGGCTTCCGTGCCGCCGCTGTTTACGGCTTATCAGGGATTTGACGCACTGTTTCACAGCGTGGAGGGTTATATCGCTTCCACGGCCAATCTGATGAGCGATATGTACGCGCTGACGGCCATAGAAAACGTAGGAAAATATCTGCCCCGCGCCGTCCGGGACGGCGGTGATAAAGAGGCGCGGGAGGGTCTGGCTTTTGCCAATACACTTTCCGGTGTGGTGATGACCATCAGCGCCTGCACCAGCGAGCATGCGATGGAGCACGCCATGAGCGCCTACCATCAGGATCTGCCCCATGGAGCCGGTTTGATCATGATATCCAGGGCCTATCACAGCCACTTTATCGAAAAGCAGGCATGTGATCAGCGTTATGTAAGGATGGCGCAGGCGCTTGGCATGCCGGAGGCGAAAGAGCCGTCTGATTTTATCCGGGCGCTGGAAAAACTCCAGGAGGACTGCGGCGTAGCCGGCCTTAAGATGGCTGATTTTGGAATCGGCAGGGAAGAGTTCGCTTTGCTGGCGCGCAATGCCCGCGATACCATGGGGGGACTGTTTCGCTGTGACCGCATTCCTCTTTCCGAGGAAGAATGTATTGCCATTTTTGAAAAGTCATACTAAAAAGATATGGGACGACAGGAGGAAATATGGTTAGCATCATTGATGAAGAAGTAAAATCCATTACCCGGGAAATCCTGGAGGATTACACCCGGGGAAGGGATATTGATAAAATGGACGATCTGTTTGATCAGCTGGATAAAGATATGATCATCCAGATCATCCAGAAGCTGCTGAAGATTATCTATCCGGGATATTACCGGGATAAAACTTACAAAATCTATGACGTCAACAATTATCTGTCTTTGCTTATTGAGGACGCCATGTACAATCTGAACAAGCAGATTGCCTTTGTGCTGAAGTACGAAAACCACAGGGAAGGGAAAAAAGAGGAAGGGACAGAAACCAGAGCCAGAGAAAAGACGGTGGCCTTTTTTCAGAAAATCCCGCAGATCAGAGCGTTTCTGGAAACCGATCTGCAGGCGGCCTTTGACGGCGACCCTGCCGCCTACAGCAAGGACGAGGTCATATTTGCCTATCCTGGTATGCTGGCCATCACCGTATACCGCCTTGCCCATGAGCTTTATCTGATGAATGTGCCGCTGATTCCGCGTATTATGACAGAGTATGCCCATGACCGCACAGGAATCGATATCCATCCCGGCGCGTCCATCGGCAAATATTTCTTTATCGATCATGGCACGGGCATCGTGATCGGGGAGACGACGGTGATCGGCGACAATGTAAAGATCTATCAGGGCGTGACGCTGGGAGCGCTCTCCACCAGAGGCGGGCAGAAGCTGCGCAATGTGCGCCGTCATCCCACCATCGGCGATAATGTGACCATTTATTCCGGTACGTCGATCCTGGGCGGAGAGACGAAGATCGGAAAAGATGTGGTGATCGGAAGCAACGCCTTTATCACCAAATCCATTCCCGAGGGCACCAAGGTGACCATCAAAGGACAGGAACTGATCTATAAATATGGGAATACCGAGATGATGCAGGCGATGGAACTGGAATAGGAGATCGGGAAAGAGAGCAGAAGGGAAGGGTGTAATATGAACAGGACGGGACTGGTTCTGGAAGGCGGCGCCATGCGCGGTATCTATACGGCGGGAGTGCTGGATGTGTTTCTGGAGGAAGGGATTCATTTTGACGGTGTAATCGGCGTGTCTGCGGGAGCAATCCACGGGATTTCTTATGTGGCGAAGCAGAAAGGAAGAAGTATCCGCTATTATAAAAAGTACTGCAAAGACCGGCGGTTTATGAGTTTTTGGAGCCTTTTGACCACGGGAAGCATTGTGGGAGAAAAATTCTGCTATCACGATCTTCCGGAGAAGCTGGATCCCTTTGATTATGAGGCGTTCGACCATTCTGACACAGAATTTTATGCGGTTTGTACCAACCTGGAGACGGGGCGGGCGGAGTATCTGAAAATTACCAATGCCAGAGAGCAGATGGATCTTCTCAAAGCGTCGGCTTCCATGCCCTACGTTTCGAAAATTGTGGACTGGGAAGGGAAAAAACTGCTGGACGGCGGCTGTGCAGACAGTATCCCCGTGCGGGCTTTTCAGTCGATGGGATTTGATAAAAACGTGGTGGTGCTGACAAGAGAGGACGGGTATGTGAAACTTCCGGAAAATGCCGGGATGGCCCGGACCGTTTACCGGAAATATCCTTTGTTTGCCAGGACGATCGCCGGACGGTATGAGAATTATAACAGAACGGTTCGCGATATCAAAGGGATGGAAGAAAAAGGAGAGATTTTCGTGATCCGTCCCAGTGTACGGTTGACGATTCCCAGGATGAGCCATGACAGGGAAGAACTGCAGAAGGTATATGACATCGGAAGAAGGGATGCAAAAAAACGACTGACAGAAATGAAAAACTGGCTGGAAGGGTAAAAAACGGCCCCTGACAGGAAAGGCCTTCTTTCCTTTCCTGCCGGGGGCTTTTCAGGTCATATTGGCAAAGCGCTCTACGGCTTTGGTGAAATTCTGAATGGTTTTATCTGCGTCACCGTGTTCGATTCCATCGCGGACACAATGCTGGATGTGTCCCTCCAGAATAACCTGTCCGGCTTTGTGCAAGGCGGATTTGGCGGCGTTGATCTGGGAAAGGATATCCTCACAGGGAATGTCTTCATCGATCATGCGGTCGATGGCCTGAACCTGGCCGATGATTTTTTTTAATCGTCTGTGCAGATTCTCTGCGTCCATACATTGTCTCAATCTCGATCCCTCCAATGCGTATGGTTTTTTCTAATCATATCCGGAAGTTTGTCATTTGTCAATAAACAGTGTATACTTAGTTACAAGATCACATCTTGGAGGAAAGCCTATGAAAATCATTACGGATTCTGCCGCCGATATCACGACGCAGCAGGCGGAAAATATGAAAATAGAGATTGTTCCCATCCGCATTCAGTTTGGGACAAGGGAGTGTCCCATGGATACGGAGGAAGATTTTGATGATTTCTTTCGGCAGCTGCAGCAAAGCCGGGAACTGCCGAAAACCAGCCAGCCTTCTCCCCAGGAATATCTGTGCCTTTTTTCGGAGGCGCAGCAGGTAGATGAGGAAGTACTGGTCATCACTCTATCTAGCGGCTTAAGCGGCACCATCAATGCGGCGCAGCTGGCCAGATCCATCAGCGGATATGAAAAAATATGGATTCTTGATTCCGAGCAGGCGATTACCACCCAGCGTTATCTGGTGGAGCGTGCGGCGGCTCTGCGGGATGAAGGGCAGGACGCGGCGCAGATTGCAGAATATCTTTCCGATTTGCGGAGGAAGATGACGGTCTGCGGGATGCTGGATACGCTGACCTATCTGAAAATGGGAGGCAGGATTCCGGCGGCCCTGGCTTTTTTAGGCAATACGCTGCATATCAAACCGGTGATCGAACTAAGAGATAAGAAGCTGGTTATGCTGGGAAAGGCCAGAGGGCGCAAAAGCGCCATCCAGTGTCTCTGGAAGGAGTTTGAAGAAAAAAAGCCGGATGACAGCCACCCGGTCTATTTCGGGTACACTCTGGATCGGGAATTCGGACAGGAGTTTATGGAGATGACAAGAAAGAGGTACGGATTGAAAAACTGCCGTTTGGTTCCGGTGGGCGGTGTGATCGGTACTCACGTGGGCCCCTCCTGTATCGCCATCAGTTTTGTTCATAAATAGCATAAGCATGAGAAAAAACATATGATTTTGTGGAAAACATTAATGTTGAAAATGCGATAAAAATCCCGAAAATTTTGCGGATACCTACAAATATTCACGTTTTTCGATGGTTCCGCCCCTTAAGTTGTCGAACGAAAGTTTCCAAAAAATGGGAAATCCGCTTGATTTGAAATATTAACCTTTCTATAATTGTATCAAGGCAGAAAAACATACAGCTGCCAGGGGCGCCCTGCTAAAAAACATCATGCAGGAGGAGTAGTATGGAAAAGTTGAATATTGCAATCGCAGATGATAACGAGCGGATTGTAAATCTGCTTGGCTCCATTATCCGTGAGGATGAGGATCTGGAGCTGGTCGGGCAGGCAGATAACGGAAAAGACATATACAATATCATAAAGGAAAAGGAGCCGGATGTGGTGCTGCTGGATATTATCATGCCGAAGGTGGACGGCCTTACGGTGATGGAAAAGGTAAACCAGGACCAGACGATGAAAAAACATCCGGCCTTTATTGTGGTGTCTGCAGTGAGCCAGGAGCGGATTACAGAAGACGCCTTTAATCTGGGCGCATATTACTATATTCTGAAACCCTTTGATAACGATATGATTATCAATCGGATCAAACACATCAGGCATCAGGCGGGAAACAGAGACCGGGGAAGAGATGCCAGAAAAATAAACGGCCACGATAAGAAAAACGATTATCTTGAGAAAAATCTGGAAATGGACGTGACGAATATCATTCACGAGATCGGGGTGCCCGCGCATATAAAAGGATATCAGTATCTGCGGGACGCCATCATCATGTCGGTACAGGATATGGAAATGCTCAATTCCATCACTAAAATTCTGTACCCTACGATTGCAAAGAAACATCAGACAACTCCCAGCCGCGTGGAACGCGCCATACGCCATGCCATCGAGGTGGCCTGGAGCAGAGGAAAGATGGATACTATAGACGAACTGTTTGGATATACGGTCAGCACCGGAAAAGGAAAACCGACGAATTCGGAGTTCATTGCGCTAATTGCCGATAAAATTCGTCTTGAATATAAAAATATTTAGTCAAAACAGCAATATAAGGCTTTCCTAAAGTATTAAAATACGGTATAATATCTAATTATAGGTGTTAAAGGTTAGGGAGGTTCTCACATGAAAAATGTATTGTTTGTAGCATCGGAGGCGGTTCCTTTTATTAAAACGGGCGGCTTGGCGGATGTGGTTGGTTCTTTGCCGAAATGCTTTCCGAAAGAGTATTTTGATGTCAGAGTCATTATTCCGAAATATGCCTGTATGAAGCAGGAATTCAAAGACAGCCTGCAGTTTGTTACGAGCTTTTATATGGATCTGAACTGGAGACAGCAGTATGTCGGAATTCTGGAAACGGAATATGAAGGTATCAAGTTTTATTTTATAGACAATGAAGAGCATTTCAGCGGAGACCGGCCGTACAGCGGGATGCCCTGGGACCTGGAGAAATTTGCATTTTTCTCCAAGGCTGCGCTTTCCATGCTTCCGGTAATCGGCTTTAGGCCAGATATTATTCACTGCCACGACTGGCAGACGGGTCTGGTGCCCGTCTATCTGAAAGAAAGATTTCAGGGCAATGAATTTTACTGGGGTATAAAATCTGTGATGACCATACATAATCTGAAATTCCAGGGTGTATGGGACATTCAGACGATAAAAAATATTACCGGCCTGTCAGATTACTATTTTACGCCGGATAAACTGGAGTCCAACCGGGACGCCAATTATCTGAAGGGCGGTATTGTTTATGCGGACGCCATTACGACAGTGAGCAATACGTATGCGGAAGAGATAAAGACTCCATTTTACGGGGAGGGCCTGGACGGGCTGATGCGGGCAAGAAGCAATAGTCTGCGCGGTATTGTCAACGGTATTGACTACGACGAATATAATCCCGAGACGGATCCTAACATTTTCAAACGGTATAATGCCAAGAATTTCCGGAAGGAAAAAGTCAAGAATAAAACGGCGCTGCAGGAGGAACTGGGATTGGAAGTAAATCCCAAGGCTATGATGATCGGCATGTGTACCAGACTGACGGATCAAAAAGGACTTGATCTGGTATCCTATGTCATGGATGAACTGTGTCAGGACGCGGTGCAGATCGTGGTTCTCGGCACAGGCGATGCACAGTACGAAAACATGTTCCGCCATTTTGCGTGGAAATACGGGAACAAAGTATCGGCGAATATTTACTATTCGGAAGAACTGTCACATAAAATCTATGCCTCCAGCGACGCTTTCCTGATGCCTTCGCTGTTTGAGCCCTGCGGGCTGAGCCAGCTGATGAGTCTTAGATATGGTACGGTCCCCATTGTCAGAGAGACGGGAGGACTGAAAGATACGGTTATGCCTTACAATGAATATGAAAGCACGGGAACCGGTTTCAGTTTTATGAATTATAACGCCCACGAGATGCTGGGAACGATCCGGTATGCCGAGCGCATCTACTATGACAAAAAAAGAGAGTGGAATAAGATTATTGACAGAGCTATGGCATCTGATTTCTCCTGGGATCATTCAGCAAAACAGTATGAGGAAATGTATAACTGGCTGGCCGGATAAGTCATCGACAAAACGCAGTTTCCATTGTATTGGGAACTGCGTTTTCATGTGGTGCAAAAGCCTTAGCCGGCAGGAAGGATCTGCTTTACAGTGAAAGAAAAATCAGGTATACTTTTTTTGTCAGATCCATGCTGTCCGGGTCCGGACGGTATCTCCGCACAAAAACTGATTGACAAAGAAGTGAAAGTATACTACTATGGAAAAAGACACGAACATAAGTTCGCGAAGAGGAGAAGATTATGGTAAACGAAGAAAAACAAAAAGCATTGGATGCAGCGATCGTACAGATAGAGAAAAATTTCGGAAAAGGAGCGGTGATGAAGCTGGGGGATTCCAGCGCCAATATGAATGTGGAAACGATCCCCACCGGTTCGCTCAGTTTGGATGTGGCCCTGGGGCTGGGCGGCGTTCCCAGAGGCAGGGTGATTGAAATCTACGGACCGGAATCCAGCGGAAAAACCACGGTGGCGCTTCACATGGTTGCCGAGGTGCAAAAGAGGGGAGGCATTGCCGGTTTTATCGATGCGGAGCATGCGCTGGATCCGGTATATGCAAAAAATATCGGCGTTGATATTGATAATTTATATATTTCCCAACCGGATAACGGGGAACAGGCGCTGGAGATAACGGAAACTATGGTGCGTTCCGGAGCGGTGGATATCGTCATCGTGGACTCTGTGGCGGCGCTGGTGCCCAAAGCGGAAATCGACGGAGAGATGGGAGACAGCCATGTGGGTCTCCAGGCCAGACTGATGTCCCAGGCATTGCGGAAACTGACCGGTGTAATCGGAAAATCCGGCTGCGTGGTGATCTTTATTAATCAGCTGCGCGAAAAAGTCGGGGTGCTGTACGGAAGCCCGGAGGTCACCACGGGAGGAAGAGCGCTTAAGTTTTACGCTTCCATCCGTATGGATGTGCGCCGGATCGAGGCGATCAAGCAAAATGGCGAGGTGGTGGGAAACCGTACCCGCATCAAGGTGGTAAAAAACAAGATCGCGCCGCCCTTTAAAGAAGCAGAGTTTGATATTATGTTCGGCAAGGGAATTTCCAGAGAGGGAGATATCCTGGAACTGGCGTCCAGCTGCGGCATCGTACAGAAAAGCGGAGCCTGGTTTGCTTACAATAGCGATAAGATTGGTCAGGGCCGTGAGAACGCCAAGCTGTACCTGCGGGAGCATCCCCAGGTGATGGAGGAGATCGAGCAGAAAGTGCGGCAGCTTTTTCATCTGGAAGGAGCCGGTCAGGAGACGCCGGAAACAAAACCAGAGACAGCAAAGCAGGATGAGTCATGACGGTGACGGAGATCTGTCCTGTGACAGCGAAAAAATGTCGGGTTATTCTGGAGGATGGAACAGAGTTTGTTCTGTATAAAAGCGAACTGTCCCGTTACGGGATCTGTCAGGGGGAAGCGCTCGTACCGGAGAATCTTCAAAAGATTCTGGAGGAGGTGCTTCCCCTTCGTGCCAGAAAATATGCCATGAATCTGCTGCTGAAGAAAGACCGCACGGAAAAGGAATTGACGGAAAAACTGAGAAGGGCGGGTTATCCCGCCCAGGCGGCGCAAAACGCCGTCGACTATGTGAAGTCCTTCGGCTACATCGACGACGAAAGATACGCCGCGCATTTTCTGGAAATGGGAAGCGGGAAGGAAAGTCTGAAAAGCCTGTCCTGGAAACTGGCCGGCAAGGGAGTTTCACAGGAGATTATTGAGAAAGTGAAAGAGACTTTCCAGGAGAGTATTGATTCGGAAGAGGTGATACGAAATCTGGTGGAAAGACGGTTGGGAGGAAGGAAGCTGACAGATGAAAAGTCACTGCGCAATATGGCGGCCTATCTGGGCAGAAGAGGCTTTTCGGGAGAAGAAATCTGGCATGTTCTGAAAAAATACCGTCAGGAAGAGTAAAAAAGACAGAGAAAACAAGGGAGAAAACCCTTAAGAAAATCAGGAGCCTGTACTTGACATAATAAACAAAATCAGATAAAATTGTAGTGTTGTATTTGTACAATGAAAACTAAATAAGGAGGTGCTCCTGTAGTGACAACTATCATTGGAATTATTGTTGCTATAGTAATCACGCTGCTTATTGCGGTTCCTATTACTTGCAAGGCTGCAGTGGCCAACAAGGTAAAGCAGGATGCGGAAAAAGTTGGCACAGCCGAAGAAAAAGCAAGAAGCATAATAGATGAGGCATTAAAAACGGCTGAGACAAAGAAACGGGAAGCCCTTTTGGAGGCGAAAGAAGAATCTCTCAGAACGAAAAACGAACTGGAGAAGGAGACCAAAGAAAGAAGAGCCGAACTGCAAAAATATGAAAAGCGCGTTCTGTCAAAGGAAGAAGCGATTGACAGAAAAGCGGAAGCAATCGAACGGCGTGAGACGGAATACACAAACAAAGAAGCAGAGCTGAGAAAGAAAGAAAAAAAGGTTGATGAGCTGCATGCACAGGGAGTACAGGAACTGGAGCGTATCTCAGGGCTGACTTGCGAGCAGGCCAAGGATTATCTTCTGAAAGCAGTTGAAGATGAAGTGAAGATCGACACAGCGAAGCTTTACAAGGAGCTGGAGAGCAAGGCCAGAGAAGAGGCAGGCCGCAAGGCGAAGGAGTATGTGGTGACCGCCATACAGAAGTGTGCGGTGGATCACGTGGCGGAGACGACCATATCTGTCGTCCAGCTGCCCAACGATGAGATGAAAGGCCGGATCATCGGGCGGGAAGGCCGTAATATCCGCACGCTGGAAACGCTGACAGGCGTAGATCTGATTATCGATGACACACCGGAAGCGGTGGTTCTGTCAGGATTTGATCCTATCAGACGGGAAGTGGCGAGAATTGCGCTGGAAAAACTGATTGTGGACGGACGGATTCATCCGGCCAGGATCGAGGAAATGGTGGAGAAAGCAAAGAAAGAAGTGGAATCCACCATCCGGGAGGAAGGCGAGGCTGCCACGCTGGAAGTGGGTGTGCACGGGATTCATCCGGAACTGGTGCGTCTTCTGGGCAGGATGCGGTTCCGTTCCAGCTATGGACAGAACGCGCTGAAGCACTCCATCGAGGTGGCACAGCTGTCAGGTGTTCTGGCTGCAGAGGTCGGAGTGGATGTGCGTACGGCAAAACGCGCCGGATTGCTGCATGATATTGGAAAATCTATCGACCATGAAGTAGAAGGATCACATATTCAGATCGGTGTTGATCTGTGCAGGAAATATAAAGAATCTGCGGTGATTATCAATGCAGTGGAAGCTCATCACGGAGATGTGGAGCCGGAATCACTGATTGCCTGCATCGTTCAGGCTGCAGACGCTATTTCCGCAGCCAGACCGGGCGCCCGCAGAGAGACACTGGAAACATATACCAACAGGCTGAAACAGCTGGAAGATATCACCAATTCTTTCAAGGGAGTGGAAAAGTCTTATGCCATTCAGGCAGGTCGGGAGGTCCGTGTCATGGTAGTGCCGGATCACGTTACCGATTCCGATATGGTGCTTCTGGCCAGAGATATTTCAAAGCAGATCGAAGCGGAACTGGAATACCCTGGACAGATCAAAGTGAATGTAATCCGCGAGAGCCGTGTGGTCGATTACGCCAAGTAATTGTCCATGAAGGGGAAATAAAAAAGCGAAAAGCCGATCCGGTAAAAACCGGACGGCTTTTTTTACGCCGCGATTTGTCTGAAAATTCTTGCAGTAATATATAGTGAAGGCGATGCATAGGATAGATAAAAGCGGGGAGGATGGAAGATGAGATGGACAAAGATCAGACCGGAGGGCTCGATCCAGCTTTTTGCGACGCTTTATCTGGCAGCGTTTCTGGCCGGAGCGCTGGCGGCAAGCCAGCTCTGGAAAAAGGAGGATTTTCGTGAGTACCTGTCTCTGTATGCCATATTGGAACAGAACAAAAGCACATGGCAGGATATGAAAAAATATGTTTTGTTTTTACTGCGTGAGAAAGGGGTTTTTGCAGCGGTCTGCATCATCGCCGGTCTGGCTGGCGCAGGTGAAATCATGGCGGTTCTGTCTGCACTGTGGCTGGGATTTTTGGGGGGCGTTTTGGCAACGGTTTTCCTGCTGCAGGCCGGGCTGGAGGGCTTTCTGTTTTGCATGGCCGGAATCCTTTCGCAGCTGTTATTTTACATACCGGCGGTGATTCTGTTTCTGCTGATCATGGGAAAACAAAGACGTATGATACCCGGCGGCGCCATGTCCCCGGTGGAAATCAGAAACGTGCTTTGTATCTGTCTGATTTTCCTGTCTGTCATGGTTCTTGGTATCCTGGTCGAAACTTATGTAAACTTAAATTTGCGAATGGATATTTTTTTGTAAAAAAAATTTTGTTTTGTTTTTACAAGATGTGGTGATGAGGAAAATAGAAGAACCGATATATAGTGGTTTGTCCAAAAGAGGGGGAAAATGGCGTAAAATAAAGGGAAAATAGCATTTGCTTTTCCGTGGGAAGATGATTATAATAGATTATATTTGAAGGGTGAGTTGCTTAAATAACAGAAGATAAGGATATTATTTTCCATGACGGATGCAATTTGTAAATTTATTCATTATTTACATAATGTAAAGAAGACTTCGAAAAATACGGAAGTATCATATGAAAGAGATCTGAAAAAGATGGAACAGTATTTGGCGACACTTCAGATTACGGATGTTGTTCAGGTAACAGAAACCCATTTGAATTCTTATATGCTGTATCTTGAACGTGAGAAATTTGCTCCCTCTACCGTTTCCCGAAATGTGGCGGCCATGAGGGCTTTTTTTCAGTATTTGCTGAAGGAGCAGGTGATCGATCATGATCCGACAGACCATCTGAAGCCGCCGAAGGTGGAGAAGAAAGTTCCGGAAATTCTTACGGTGGAGGAAGTGGATCTGCTTTTGAAACAGCCTTCCTCTGATACGCCAAAGGGACTGCGTGACAAAGCGATGCTGGAGATCCTTTATGCAACGGGAATCCGGGTCAGCGAGTTGGTACATCTGGAATTGTCTGATCTCAATCTGCGGATGGGCTATATCGTCTGCACGGAACACAGTAAGGAGCGGATGATTCCCTTTGGCAGCATGGCCCGGAAATCTTTGGAGGATTATCTGGATCGCGGCCGTCCGGCTTTAGTGGGGGCGGCTGACTGCGGGATGCTGTTTACCAACTGTTCCGGCAATCCCATGAGCCGTCAGGGGTTCTGGAAGATTTTAAAAGGATATGCCAGAGCGGCCAATATCATGACGGATATCACCCCCCATACGCTGCGCCATTCCTTTGCTACCCATCTGATTCAGAACGGCGCAGATTTAAAGAGCGTTCAGGAAATGCTGGGGCATGCGGATATCTCATCAACTCAGATGTATCTCCATATGAATATGAACAAAATAAGGGATGTCTATGTGAAAGCCCATCCCAGAAAGTAAGAAAGAGTTCCCCGAAAGGAACTCTTTCTTTATGGATTTAACACAGCTCGGCAATGGTATGGATCAGTTTTCGGGAATCCTCCCAGCCAAGGCAGGGATCCGTGATGGATTTTCCGTAAATATGGTTGGGACCGATTTTCTGGTTTCCTTCTTCGATATAACTTTCCACCATCACGCCTTTGATCAGGCGGGCGATATCCGCAGAATGGCGCCGGCTGTGAAGCACTTCCTTGACGATGCGGATCTGTTCCCGGAACTGTTTGTTGGAATTGGAGTGATTGGCGTCCACGATGGTGGCGGGGTTTTCCAGATTCCGTTCATTATATTTTTCCAGAAGCAGCTGCAGATCTTCATAATGGTAGTTGGGGATGGCGTTGCCGTGTTTGTTCACCGCGCCCCGTAAAATCGTATGCGTGAGGGGATTGCCGTGGGTATGGGCTTCCCAGTTGCGGTAAATGAAGCTGTGGCCGTGCTGGGCTGCCACAACGGAATTCAGCATAACGGAAATATCGCCGCTGGTGGGATTTTTCATGCCTACGGGGACGTCCATGCCGCTGGCTACCAGACGGTGCTGCTGGTTTTCCACAGAGCGCGCGCCGATGGCCACATAGGACAGCAGATCGTCAATATACCGCCAGTTCTCCGGATAAAGCATCTCATCGGCGGGGGTCAGTCCCGTTTCTTCAATGGAACGCATGAAAATCTTGCGCACGGCAATCAGTCCGTGGAGCAGATCCGGTTTTTTTAAAGGATCCGGCTGATGGACGATTCCTTTGTAGCCTTCTCCGGTGGTGCGGGGTTTATTGGTATAAATGCGGGGAATCAGAATCAGGCGGTCGGCCACTTCTTCCTGAACCCGTGCCAGCCGGTTGGTGTAATCGCAGACTGCGTCTTCGTTGTCCGCGGAACAGGGGCCGATGATGACGAGAAATTTATCAGATTCGCCGGTCAGCACCTGGCGGATCATGGCGTCCCGTTTCTGTTTTGCGCTGATGATACGCTGTGTCAGGGGAAATTCTTCTTTTATTTCAGCAGGAGTCGGTAATTTTTTTGTCAATTCTATACTCATTTCTTTTTCAAGTCCTTTCGCTCTTTGTCGATTCGAGTTTTTTGCGAATTCATTATAATACAACTTTTATTTCTTGTCGACATGGAAATACATGCGGGGGCGGATTTTCGGCAGATGTATCAAACCGAAGGCCAGTGAAAGACCGCAATATGTAAGTGTTATCACACAGAGGGATATTCCGGTCTGCCAGAGAAGATTTCTCCGGTTCCAAAAAGGCAAAGAGGAGACAAAACGGGAACATCCGACCGAGAGGATCAAAAAGAAGACAGGCCGGATGAGCGCGTTTTTCGCAGAAAAACGCAGCACCCCTTCGCGGGACAGGGTAAAGGAGCATAAGATGACAAGCAAAAGTTCGTTTCCCATGATTCCCAAAAGACAGCCGATGATTCCAATACGGGGCGTCAAAAGAAGTACACACAGAAGGCGAAGGGTCTGTGCGGTCAGGCTGTAAAGGGAAAAATGGGAGGTTTTGCCAAGACCGTGTAAAATGCCGGACAGGGAAGCGGACAAATACAAAAAGGGACAAAGAAGAGCGAGAACGCGGATCATCACGCCGGCCTGCGCATTGTGAAATAAAAGCATCCCCAGAGAATCCCCGCAGGTAAAAAAGACGCCGAAACAGTAGACGCCGAGTAAAAGCCCGCCGCGAAGGGTTCGTTCCACCATCAGGGCGATGCGGCAGGTTTCCCCTTTGGTTCTGGAACCGGACACTGCGGGGAGGAGCACCACGGAGAAGGATTGCGTGATGGCGGATGGAAATAACAGCAGCGGAAGAGCCATGCCGGTGAGGATGCCGTAGACGGACAAAGCATCGGCCGAGGATAATCCGTATTGCTGCAGGCTAAGAGGGATGAGCAGACTCTCGGCGCTGCGGAGCAGATTTAAAAAAAGGCGGTTGGCTGTCAGCGGTGCGGCAAGTAGCACAATATGGGTCAGGCAGTGTTTCCAGGAGGAGGGCCGGATCCGGTATCCGTCTGCACGAAGATCCTTTTGCAGGAAAAAAAGGAGGAAGGCGAAAGAAAATACTTCCGACACCGCTGTACCGGCCACGGCCAGAATGGGCGTAGGTTCCATTCCCTTTTGCAGCATCAGCCGCCAGAAAATCAAGGAGGCGGATACCCGGATCAGCTGCTCCAGCAGCTGCGCCACAGAAGGCAGACAGGTGTTTTGACTGGCAAAATACCAGGAGACCATGCAGATATGCAGGGCTCCAAAAGGAATCGTCCAGGCCATCAGCTTTATCAGCGGGATGCAGGCGGGCTGCTTTAATATATTTAAACAGAACCATTCACAGCCCAAATAAAGCGCTGCAAAGACAGCAAGAGAAAGCAGCAGAGTAAAAAGACAGCCGGCGATTAGAAAATCCTGGGCACCTTTCAGATCCCGGACAGCTTTGCGTTCACTGATACATCTGGTCAGAGCCGTCTGGATGCCGGAGACACACAGCGCATACGCCAGAGAAAAAAGCGGGAAAATCATCTGGTAGATCCCAAGACCCTGCGCACCGATGGCATGGGAGAGGAATATTTTATAGAAAAAGCCGATCAGACGGCCGGCAAAGCCGGCGGCAGTCAGAAGAAGGGCTCCGGTGACAAGACGCTGCTGTTTGATCATGGCAGCCTCCAAAAAACCGATTTTATAAAAAATATATTCTGACAAGGTGCTTGACAGAACAGAGGAATGATGATATCCTATCCACAGAAAACCCGAGTGAAATAGTCGGAATTAAAAAGGTGAGTAAAGTGAAATTATCAACGAAAGGCAGATACGGTCTGCGGGCGCTGATCGATCTGGCGGCCAACGATACAGGGGAAGCGGTATCAATCCAGAGTATCGCCGGCCGGCAGAATATCTCGGAAAGCTATCTGGAGCAGCTGATGCGTCTGATGCGAAAAGGCGGTCTGGTGGTCAGCGTCCGGGGAGCGGGAGGCGGTTATCGTCTTGCCAGACCGGCACAGGAAATCTCAGTGGGTGATATCTTAAGGGCGTTAGAAGGCAGCCTGGAAGCGGTCACCTGTCCGGGAAATCAGGAAGAAAAGGGCTGCGAGGGCGCAGACTTTTGCGTCACCCGTTACGTCTGGCAGAGAATCAACGACAGTATTACCCAGGCGGTGGACAATATCATGCTGGATCAGCTGGCACAGGAAAGCCGCAGACTGCAGGAAAAGGGCGGCCCTGCCAACATCAATTGTAATAATTAGGAGAGTGACGGAATGAAAAAAGTAATTTATCTGGATAACGCGGCAACGACAAAGACTTCGCCGGAGGTTGTGGAAGCCATGCTTCCTTATTTTTCTGAACTTTACGGAAATCCCTCCAGCATCTACGCTCTGGCATCGGAGAGTAAGAACGCTGTCACGAAAGCGCGGGAGGAGATCGCAGAGGTTTTGCATGCAAAGCCGGAAAGCATTTATTTTACGGCAGGGGGGACGGAAGCGGATAACTGGGCGCTGAAGGCGGCGTTTGAAGCTTACGGAAAAGAAGGCTCCCATATCATTACCACAAAGATCGAACATCACGCTATCCTCCATACCTGCCAGTATCTGGAAAAGAGAGGGGCGCGGATTACTTATCTGGATGTGGATGAGGACGGTCTTGTGGATCCTGCGCAGCTGGAGGCGGCGATCACGGAAGATACGATCCTGATTTCCGTCATGTTTGCCAACAATGAAATCGGCACCATACAGCCCATCGAGGAAATCGGCAGGATTGCCCGGGAACACGGCATCTTGTTCCACACCGATGCGGTGCAGGCTTTCGGGCAGGTACCCATCGACGTG
Organism: Candidatus Ruminococcus avistercoris; assembly: GCA_019120315.1. Taxonomy (GTDB): domain Bacteria; phylum Bacillota; class Clostridia; order Lachnospirales; family Lachnospiraceae; genus Ruminococcus_G; species Ruminococcus_G avistercoris. The sequence goes on along the minus strand of DWVJ01000041.1, from coordinate 66,936 downwards.
GAGGCCATGCACATTGACATGCTATCCTCCAGCGCCCATAAGATCAAAGGACCGAAGGGAATCGGTTTCCTCTATATCCGTAAGGGGGTAAAGATCCGTTCCTTCATCCACGGAGGAGCGCAGGAGAGAAAGCGCAGAGCCGGTACGGAGAATGTGCCGGGAATCGTCGGCTATGGCTGTGCGGCCCGTCTGGCGGCACAAACCATGGAAGAGCGCAGGGCGAAGGAAACGCAGATGCGGGATTATCTGATCCAGAGAATCTTAAAGGAGATACCCCATACCAGGCTGAACGGTCATCCGACAAAACGGCTGCCCAACAATGTCAATATCAGTTTCCGCTTTGTGGAAGGCGAGTCTTTGCTGATCATGCTGGATATGGAGGGAATCTGCGCTTCCAGCGGATCCGCCTGCACTTCCGGATCCCTGGATCCTTCCCATGTGCTGCTGGCCATCGGCCTGCCCCACGAGATTGCCCACGGATCCCTGCGGCTGACGCTTGGCGATGAAACCACCAGGGAGGAGTTGGATTTCACGGTGGAGCAGATTAAAAAGATCGTGGAACGTCTGCGGGGTATGTCGCCTCTTTATGAGGATTTTGTGAAACGCCAGAATGAACAATAAAGGAAAAATTAACAGGAACAGGAGAAAGATATATGTACAGTGAAAAAGTAATGGATCATTTTCAGAATCCAAGGAACGTAGGAGAAATCGAAAACGCCAGCGGCGTGGGAACGGTGGGAAATGCCAAATGCGGCGATATCATGAGAATCTACCTGGATGTGGATGAAAATCAGATTATCCGGGACTGTAAGTTTAAGACCTTCGGCTGCGGCGCGGCAGTGGCCACCAGCAGCATGGCGACGGAACTGGTGAAGGGAAAAAGCATCCAGGAAGCGCTGCAGGTGACCAACAAAGCCGTAATGGAAGCGCTGGACGGACTGCCGCCGGTAAAAGTGCACTGTTCTTTGCTGGCGGAAGAGGCCATTCACGCGGCGCTGTGGGATTATGCACAGAAGAATGGCATCACCATAGAAGGACTGGAGAAACCAAAAGCCGATATCCACGAAGGCGAAGAAGAAGAGGAAGAAGAATACTGATGAGCAAAAAGAAAGTCGTGGTGGGCATGTCCGGCGGCGTGGACTCTTCGGTTGCCGCCTGGCTTTTAAAGGAACAGGGCTGGGATGTGATTGGCGTGACCATGCAGATCTGGCAGGAGGAGGAACCTTCTTTACAGGAGGAAAACGGCGGCTGCTGCGGCCTTTCCGCTGTGGAGGACGCCCGGAGGGTGGCTGCTGCCTTGGGGATCCCCCATTATGTGATGAATTTTCGCCGGGAATTCAAAGAACAGGTAATCGATTACTTCATCGATGAGTATCGAAGGGGACGAACCCCTAATCCCTGTATCGCCTGCAATCGTTACGTGAAGTGGGAGTCTTTGCTGAAACGAAGTCTGGATATCGGAGCAGATTATATCGCCACCGGCCACTACGCCCGGGTGGAACAGCTGCCGGGCGGCCGGTTCGCCATCCGCAATTCTGTGACGGCACAAAAGGATCAGACCTACGCCCTTTATAACCTGACGCAGGAGCAGCTGTCCCATACGCTGATGCCGGTGGGGGCTTACCGGAAAGAAGAAATCCGCGAAATGGCGCAGCAGCTGGGCCTTTTCGTGGCGGCAAAGCCTGACAGCCAGGAAATCTGTTTCGTGCCGGACAAAGATTACGCCGGTTTTATTGACCGCACCGTGGGAGAGAAGATGCCGGAAGGAAATTTTGTCAACGCAAAGGGAGAAATCCTGGGCAGACATAAGGGAATTACCCATTATACCATCGGCCAGCGAAAAGGGCTGAACCTTTCCATGGGACATCCGGTATTCGTGACGAAAATCTGCCCGGAAACCAATGAGGTGGTAATCGGGGATAACGAGGAGATTTTCCAAAGGGAAGTAAGAGCAAACCGCCTGAATTTCATGGCGGCAAAGCTGTCAAAAATCGGGGACTCCATGCGGGCGGCGGCCAAGATACGGTACAATCATGCAGGAGCGCCCTGCACCGTCACCCTTACGGGGGAGGATGAAATCCTTTGTACCTTTGACGAGCCGGTGAGGGCGGTGACGCCGGGACAGGCTCTGGTATTTTACGACGGGGAATACGTAGGAGGAGGGGGAACGATACTGTGATTTCGGATTACCATATGCATACCAGCTTTTCCGGGGACAGCACGGCAGATCCCCATGATATGGCAGATCGTGCCATATCCCTTGGCATGAAATCCATCTGTATCACGGATCACATGGATACGGACAGCGAGGAGCCGGAATTTATCCTGGACACGGACCGCTATCTTCCTTACATGGAAAGGCTGCGCAAAGAGTATGAGGGCAGACTGGACATCCGCATCGGCGTGGAAATCGGAATGCAGACCGCCCTGGCCGGGCGCCACTGCGAGTATGTAAAACAGTATCCCTTTGATTTTGTAATCGCCTCCCTTCATCTGGTATACGGAAAGGATCCTTATTTTCCGGAGACCTTTGCCGGCCGGGAAGACCGGGAAGTATACCGCGCCTATCTGGAATCCCTGCTGGAAAATCTAAAGGCCTTTCACGAGTATCAGGTGGTGGGCCATATCGATTACGTTGTGCGCTACGGGGCGCATAAAGCAGAGCAATACGGATATACTGAATATGCTGATATTCTGGATGCGATTTTGCGCCGGGTCATTGAAGACGGCAGGGGAATAGAAGTGAATACGGCGGGCCTGCAAAAGGGACTGGGGTTTCCAAATCCCCATTATGACGTCATCCGCAGGTACCGGCAGCTGGGCGGCGAGATCGTGACGGTGGGATCGGACGCCCATGCGCCGGAACAAATCGGCAGCAATTTCTGTCTGATAGAGGACTTTCTAAGAGAAGCGGGCTTTCGTTACCGGACGGAATTCAAAGACCGTGTACCCGTTTTTATACAATTGTAACAAAGATGGAAGTTGTTTTTTAACACAAGTTTTACTTGATCTTTTATGACAAATTCTGTAAAATAGCATGTGGTGGGACTTTCCAGGTATATTTTACCGATGGAACCCATCTGTATATGCAAATATCATGTTTAGGAGGAATTAAGATGGCAGTAAAAGTAGCGATCAATGGTTTTGGACGTATTGGACGTCTCGCATTCAGACAGATGTTTGGGGCAGAAGGATATGAAGTAGTTGCAATCAACGACCTTACTTCTCCGAAAATGCTGGCACACTTACTGAAATATGATTCATCACAGGGAAAATATGCACTGGCAGATACGGTGAAAGCCGGAGAAGATTCCATCACAGTAGATGGAAAAGAGATTAAAATCTATGCAAAAGCAAATGCAGAAGAGCTTCCCTGGGGCGAAATCGGCGTGGACGTAGTTCTGGAATGTACAGGCTTCTATACATCCAAAGAGAAAGCTTCCGCTCATATCAAAGCAGGCGCAAGAAAAGTTGTTATCTCCGCACCGGCTGGCAATGATCTGCCGACTATCGTATACAATGTAAACCATGACACACTGAAACCGGAAGATACCGTTATTTCCGCGGCTTCCTGCACCACAAACTGTCTGGCTCCGATGGCAAAAGCGCTGAACGATCTGGCTCCGATCCAGAGCGGTATCATGAGCACCATCCATGCGTACACAGGCGATCAGATGATCCTGGATGGTCCGCAGAGAAAAGGCGATCTGAGAAGATCCCGTGCCGGCGCTATCAACATCGTGCCCAACAGTACAGGCGCTGCAAAGGCGATCGGACTGGTTATTCCGGAGCTGAACGGCAAACTGATCGGTTCCGCACAGCGTGTTCCGACTCCGACAGGTTCCACAACGATCCTGATCGCAGTGGTAAAAGGAAATGTTACCGTTGATCAGATCAACGAGGCAATGAAAAACGCAGCTACCGAGTCTTACGGATACAATGACGAGGAGATCGTATCCAGCGACGTGATCGGTATGACCTATGGTTCTCTGTTCGATGCGACACAGACCATGGTATCTCCGATGGAAAACGGCGATACTCAGGTTCAGGTTGTATCCTGGTATGACAATGAGAACTCATACGTAAGCCAGATGGTTCGTACCATCAAATATTTTGCAGAATTAGCATAAGCAATAAAAGATCCAAATGGGTCCGGTCTGATTGGACCGGACCTTTTTGTTAAGCGAAGGAGGACATGGCATGCTGAATAAAAAATCAGTGGACGATATCAACGTAAAGGGCCTGAAGGTTCTGGTAAGATGTGATTTCAACGTTCCGTTGAAAGATGGAAAGATTACCGATGAGAACCGTCTGGTGGCGGCGCTGCCCACCATTAAAAAACTGATCGCAGACGGAGGACGGGTGATTCTCTGTTCGCATCTTGGCAAACCAAAGGGAGAGCCGAAACCGGAACTTTCTCTGGCGCCGGTGGCAGAGCGTCTGACGCAGCTGCTGGGACAGGAAGTGAAATTTGCGGCGGATCCGGAAGTGGTAGGACCCAACGCCAAAGCGGCGGTGGAGGCCATGAAGGACGGAGAAGTTATTCTTCTGGAAAATACCCGTTACCGCAAAGAAGAGACAAAAAACGGCGAGGAGTTCAGCAAAGAACTGGCTTCCCTGTGCGATGTGTTTGTAAACGACGCTTTTGGTACCGCACACCGGGCGCACTGCTCCAATGTGGGTGTGACAAACTATGTGGACACCTGCGCAGTGGGCTATCTGATGCAAAAAGAAATCGACTTTTTGGGCAATGCGGTGAATAATCCGGAAAGACCCTTTGTGGCGATCCTTGGCGGTGCAAAAGTGGCGGATAAATTAAATGTTATTGCAAATCTGCTGGAAAAATGCGATACTTTAATTATCGGGGGCGGTATGGCCTATACTTTCCTGAAAGCCAAAGGCGGACAGATCGGTACCTCTTTGGTGGATGATGAGAAACTGGATTACTGCAAGGATATGATCGAGAAAGCGCAGAAGCTGGGCAAGAACCTGCTTCTTCCTGTGGATACCACCATCACAGACGCTTTCCCGGATCCCATCGACGCACCGGTGGAGACCAGCGTCGTGGCATCTGATTCCATTCCCGCTGACAAGATGGGGCTGGACATTGGACCAAAGACGGCTGCGCTGTTTGCCGACGCAGTGAAGACAGCCAAGACCGTGGTATGGAACGGTCCCATGGGTGTGTTTGAAAATCCGATTCTGGCCAAAGGTACCATCGCTGTGGCACAGGCGCTGGCGGAAACGGATGCGACTACCATCATCGGAGGCGGTGATTCCGCGGCAGCCGTTAATCAGCTGGGCTTCGGCGATAAGATGACCCACATTTCCACAGGAGGCGGCGCTTCTCTGGAATTCCTGGAAGGAAAGGAGCTTCCCGGTGTGGCAGCTGCAGACGATAAGTAAAAAGCGTACCGAACACGAGTCGAAATGCTATTAAAAAAGAAAAGAGGATAAGAAGATGGCAAGAAAGAAAATTATCGCAGGTAACTGGAAAATGAACATGACTCCCAGTGAGGCAGTGGAGCTGGTAAACACTCTGAAACCCCTGGTTGCCAATGAGGATGTGGATGTGGTATTCTGCGTGCCGGCTATCGATATCATTCCGGTTGTGGAAGCCTGCAAGGGTACCAACATTCAGGTGGGCGCTGAGAACATGTATTTCGAAGAAAAAGGCGCTTACACAGGCGAGATTTCTCCCAACATGCTGACAGATGCCGGTGTGAAATATGTGATTCTGGGCCATTCTGAGAGAAGAGAGTATTTTGCTGAGACCAACGAGACGGTAAACAAAAAGATGCTGAAGGCTTTCGAACATGGTCTGACTCCGATCATGTGCTGCGGCGAGACGCTGGAGCAGAGAGAACAGGGCGTAACCATGGATTTCATCCGTCAGCAGGTTAAGGTTGGATTCCTCAATGTAACAGCAGATCAGGCCAAGACCGCTGTGATCGCTTATGAACCCATCTGGGCCATCGGAACCGGCAAGACTGCCACCACAGAGCAGGCCCAGGAAGTATGCGCTGCGATCCGTCAGTGCATCGCTGAAATCTATGACGAGGCAACGGCAGAAGCCATCCGGATCCAGTACGGCGGATCGGTAAACGCTGCCACAGCGCCGGAATTGTTCGTACAGGCGGACATCGACGGCGGACTGGTTGGCGGAGCCGCTCTGAAACCGGATTTCGGCAAGATCGTAAATTACAACAAATAATCCAGTCAGGATGTAAAAAGGCTGTCGCGTGTGCGGCAGCCTTTTTGACGCTTTTTTACGTTATCATCCGGGAATATCCATGACGCCGTTTAAAACCAGACGCGGCCGGTAAGGATACTGTCCGATCTCTTCTCTGGTGGTGACGCCGGAGAGTACTAAAGCAGTATCCAGGCCGGATTCCACGCCTGCCACCATGTCCGTATCCATCCGGTCGCCGATGATGGCCGCCTCCTCGGAGTGAACTCCCAGAAGTCTCAGGCCGGTCCGCATCATCAGCGGATTCGGTTTGCCCACGAAGTAGGCGGATTTCCCGGTGGCCAGTTCGATGGGGGCTACGAGAGCGCGGCAGGCGGGAGCGATGCCGGATTCCGTGGGGCCGGTCAAGTCGGTGTTGGTGCCGATCAGACGGGCGCCCTTTTCCACCAGACGAACCGCCTGGAGGATGCTCTCATAATTGTAGTTTCTGGTTTCGCCTACGACCACATAGTCCGGATTGACGTCGTTGACGGTGATGCCGGCGTCATAGAGGGCATTCAGCAATCCTGGCGCGCCGATGACGTAAGCGCTGCATCCTGGCGATTGGCTGCTCAGAAAGCTGGCGGTGGCCAGCGCGCTGGTATAAAAATGGCTTTCGTCTACTTCCAGTCCCATACGGGCCAGCTTTTGCTGCAGTTCCTTTGGGGTGCGTTCGCTGGAATTGGTCAGGAAGAGAAACTGTTTGTGATTATCATAAAGCCAGTTTACGAACTCCTGGACGCCGGGCAGCAGGATATTGCCGTGATAGATCACGCCGTCCATATCGCAGATAAATCCTTTTTTCTCTCTTAATTTCTCCATAGTACAACCTCCTTGCTGATATTGTAACGGGACGGGAAGGAAAAGGCAATTGGAAAAAATTGATCCAGATGAATTTTACATACGTTTTACACCCGGCCGATAATGGATTTTACAAAAGATATTGTATGATAAATGACGTAATCAAAAAGTTGATGAAAAAAGGAGAGAACGATTATTATGAAGAAAAAATTAGTAATGCTGCTGACAACAGTGATGATTGGAAGTGCCATGCTTGCAGGCTGCGGCGGAAACAAAGATGCTGCAAACGGCACGGATACAGGCGCGGCCACAGAAGAATCTGCTGACGCTGCTGCTACAGAAGGCGCCGCAGAGGAAGACGCTGCAGAAGAAACAGAAGAGACAGAAGGCGCAGGCGGAGCTTCCGGCCCCATCACCATCTGTTCCAGAGAGGACGGTTCCGGAACAAGAGGAGCATTCGTGGAACTGTTCGGCATCGAGGAAGAAGTAGACGGACAGAAAGTGGATATGACGACACCGGACGCCAAGATCACCAACAGTACTTCTGTTATGATGACGACAGTGGAAGGCGATGTGAACGCCATCGGCTACATTTCTCTTGGTTCTCTGAACGATTCAGTAACCGCGCTGAAAATCGACGGAGCTGAGGCTACCGCAGAGAATATTGAAAACGGTACATATAAAGTAGTACGTCCGTTCAATATTGCTACCAAGGAAGGCTTAAGCGAAGCAGCTACTGATTTTATGAACTTTATCATGAGCCAGGAAGGTCAGGCGGTTGTGGAAGAAAACGGATATATTCCTGTCGCTGACGTGGAAGCTTTCTCAGGCGGAACTGCTTCCGGAGATGTGGTTGTGGCCGGTTCCTCTTCTGTAACACCGGTTATGGAGAAACTGAAAGAAGCATACGCAGAGGTGAACCCCAACGTAAATATCGAAGTTCAGCAGAGTGATTCCACCACAGGTATGCAGTCAGCCATCGACGGTCTGTGCGATATCGGTATGGCGTCCCGTGAACTGAAAGACAGCGAGACTGAAGCAGGTCTGACACCTACAGTGATCGCCCAGGACGGTATCGCCGTTATCGTGAACAACGACAGCGGTATCACAGAGATGACCAGCGACCAGGTGAAATCCATCTTTACCGGTGAGGTTCTGGACTGGGAAGACCTGCAGTAATCACTGAGAAATCTGTCGGTTCAAAAAGGCAAAAAGTGAGGAAATGATATGAATCAAATAAAAGAACAGGTGATGAAGATCGTATTTCTGATCGCGGCCTGTACATCCGTCCTCGCTGTTGCACTGATTTGTATTTTCCTTTTTGCAAACGGAATCCCGGCGATCGGTGAGATCGGAGTGTTCAAATTCCTGCTGGGAGAACTGTGGAGACCATCAAATAATCTGTACGGAATACTGCCCATGATATTGGGCAGTATTTACGTAACGGCGGGTGCCATTATCCTGGGAGTTCCGGTTGCTCTGTTTACGTCAGTGTTTATGGCGAGATATTGTCCAAAAAAAATTTATCCGTTTTTTCAGTCTGCGATTAATCTGATGGCCGGCGTACCTTCGGTAGTATATGGTTTCTTCGGCCTGGTACTGATTGTGCCGATGATTCAGAGCGCAACGGGAAGAGACGGAAGCACCATGCTGGCGGCTTCGGTGCTGCTGGCCATCATGATTCTGCCCACCATCATCGGCGTGACGGAATCTTCCCTGCGCAGCGTGCCGGAAAGCTATTATGAGGGTTCCCTGGCGCTGGGAGCAACCCATGAAAGAAGTATTTTTTTCACCATTATACCGGCGGCCAAATCCGGAATCGTAGCCGGAATCGTGCTGGGGATCGGCCGTGCGGTGGGTGAAACCATGGCTGTGATCATGGTAGCCGGAAACCAGGCCAGAATGCCTGCCGGACTGTTCCGGGGCGTGCGTACCCTGACTGCCAACATCGTACTGGAGATGGGATATGCGGCAGATCTTCACCGGGAGGCTCTGATCGCCACCGGCGTCGTGCTGTTCGTATTTATCCTGCTGATCAATCTGGCAGTATCTTTGCTGAACAGGAGGACTCATTATGGAGACTAAGAAGAATTCAAGACTGCAGCAGAGACTGCGGGAGTATGCCAAGAGTCCGTCATCGGCCATTCTGGCGGTGCTGGTGATGCTGTGTACGGCGATTACTTTTTTTGTACTGCTGTTTCTGATTGTATTTATTCTGGTTAAGGGTGTGACTCATATCACGCCGGATCTGTTTTCCTTTACCTATACCACGGAGAACGCGTCCCTTATGCCGGCGCTGATCAATACGCTGATCATGACGGCGCTTTCCTTGGTGATCGCGGTTCCCATCGGCGTGGCCTCGGCTATTTTCCTGGTGGAATACGCCGGCAAGGGAAGCAAGCTGGTGGGATTGATCCGGATTACGGCGGAGACGCTTTCCGGTATCCCCTCCATCGTGTATGGTTTGTTTGGTCTGCTGTTTTTCGCGACCACACTGCACTGGGGCTATTCTTTGCTGTCCGGTTCCTTTACCCTGGTGATTATGATTTTGCCGTTGATCATGCGGACAACAGAGGAAGCGTTAAAAGCTGTGCCGGATTCTTACCGCGAAGCCAGTTTTGGACTGGGGGCGGGCAAGCTGCGGACTATCTTCCGTATCGTGCTGCCTTCTGCGGTTCCCGGTATCCTGGCCGGCGTCATCCTGGCAACGGGAAGAATCGTCGGTGAGACAGCGGCGCTTATGTACACGGCAGGTACCGTGGCCCAGGTTCCCAAAAGCCTGATGGGTTCCGGAAGAACGCTGGCGGTTCATATGTACGCGCTGTCCAGCGAGGGACTTTATATGGATCAGGCTTATGCGACGGCAGTTATTCTGCTGGTGATCGTACTGCTGATTAACTGGCTGTCGGGACAGCTGGCGAAACGGATTGCGAAAGGATAAAAGGATGAGTAAGATATCGATTAAAAACATGGATTTATATTACGGAGATTTTCACGCGCTTAAAAAAGTAGATCTGGAAATTCAGGAGAAGGAAATCACAGCCTTCATCGGGCCTTCCGGATGCGGAAAATCAACTCTTTTGAAATCTCTGAACCGGATGAACGATCTGATACCGGGATGTAAGATCACCGGGGACATCACGCTGGACGGGGAAGACATATACGGCAACATGAATGTGAACTTGCTGCGCAAGCGGGTGGGAATGGTGTTTCAGAAACCCAATCCTTTCCCCATGAGTATCTATGACAACATTGCATACGGTCCGAGAACTCACGGTATCCGTTCCAAAAAACAGCTGGATGAGATCGTGGAACGCTCCCTGCGGGACGCAGCTATTTGGGATGAGGTAAAAGACCGTCTGAAAAAGAGCGCGCTGGGTATGTCCGGCGGCCAGCAGCAGCGTCTGTGTATTGCCAGAGCGCTGGCGGTGCAGCCGGAGGTGCTGCTGATGGACGAGCCTACGTCTGCTCTGGATCCCATCTCCACTTCCAAAATCGAGGAACTGGCTATGGAACTGAAAAAGGACTATACCATCGTCATGGTAACCCATAATATGCAGCAGGCAGTCCGTGTCTCTGACAAAACGGCTTTCTTTTTGCTGGGTGAAGTGATAGAATATGATGAGACGGAAACGCTGTTCTCCGTGCCGAAGGACAAGCGAACGGAAGATTATATTACAGGAAGGTTTGGATGATATGCGCAATTATTTTGATATGCAGATGAAAACGCTGCATCAGGAACTGAAAGAAATGGGCGGTTTATGTCAGCTGACGATCTCCAAAACGTATCAGCTGCTGCACAACGGCGATGTGGAAGTGATCAAAAGCATCGTAGCCCAGGAGGATCAGATCAATCAGAAGGAAAGGGACATCGAAAGTCTCTGTCTGAAACTGCTGCTGCGCCAGCAGCCGGTGGCTTCCGATCTGCGTAAGATTTCGGCGGCGCTGAAAATGATTACCGATATGGAACGGATCGGCGATCAGGCGCTGGACATCGCGGAAATCGTAGAAACCGGAAAAATCCTGGAAGTAAAAGACACTGATCTTCTTGGACGGATGGCGGAGGTAACCATGGACATGGTTTCCAAAAGTGTGGAGGCCTATGTGTCCCAGGATCTGCAGCGTGCTCAGAGCGTCATCGATTCCGATGATCTGGTGGACGATCTCTTTATGGAAATCCGTATGACGCTGATCAACAGCATTGAGAATCAGGATATGGACGAAGAGCAGATACTGGATTATCTGATGATTGCCAAGTATTATGAACGCATCGGCGACCACGCCACCAATATCGCCGAGTGGGTGGAATTTTCTATCCTGGGAAAACACAGAAGCGGCAAAGAGGTTTAGAATTCGGGAAAAATAAAAACATTTCTCCGGTTTTTGTTGATATTTGTGAAAGAACTGATATAATATGTAGCAGATGAAAACAAAAGTAAGGAGAATAGTTATGAAAAGAATAGCAGCATTGGCCCTGACGGCCGTAATGACACTGTCTCTGGCAGCCTGCGGCGGCGGATCTTCCAAAGAAAACACCGTAAATTCCGCCGAGGATCTGCCGGGAAAAACCATCGGCGTGCAGCTGGGAACGACGGGAGATATTCTGTCAACAGAGTACGAAGAAGCCGATGATGGGACAAAGGTGGAGCGGTTCAGCAAGGGAAGCGACGCCGTTCAGTCGCTGATTCAAGGAAAAATCGACTGCGTTGTCATCGACGCACAGCCGGCGAAGGCTTTTGTAGAGAAAAATGACGGCCTGAGAATTCTGGATGAGCCTCTGACAGAGGAAGAGTATGCCATTGCCATTGCAAAGGATAACACAGAGCTCAAGGAGAAGATCAACCAGGCGCTGGCTGAACTGAAGGAAGACGGTACGCTGGAAGCCATCGAGAGCAACTATATCGGTGATGAAGATACCGTGGGGAAAAATCCTTACGAATCTCCGGCGGATGTGGATCGTTCCAACGGTGAGTTGATTATGGCAACCAATGCGGCATTCGAGCCATATGAATATTATCAGAACAATGAGATCGTGGGTATTGATCCGGACATGGCCCAGGCCATTGCGGACAAGCTGGGGATGGAACTGAAGATCGAGGATATGGAGTTTGACTCCATCGTTACCGCGGTTCAGTCCGGAAAAGCTGATATCGGTGTGGCAGGCATGACGGTAACGGAAGACCGCCTGAAAAACATTGATTTCACGGATACGTATACCACAGCGGCTCAGGTAATTATCGTAAGAGAATAGGAAATGGCGTGACAGGACTGTTGCATTTGGCTGACAGTCCTGTTCTTGTGCTTATAAACGAAGGAGGAACCTATGGCGGAGAAATTTTATAATAACTTTGTGGCGGAGGACCGGTGGCTCTTTCTGCTGCAGGGTCTGGGGAATACGCTGCTGATTACTGTGTTTGCCGTAATGGTGGGCGTGGTGCTGGGCTTTCTGATTGCCATCATCCGCGCGACTCATGACAAAAACGGCAACCTGAAATTTCTGAATCTTATCTGCAAAATTTATCTGACGGTGATCCGGGGAACGCCGGTGCTGGTGCAGATCCTGATTATCTATTATGTTATTTTTGCGGCGGTGGACATCAACAAGATTATTGTGGGCGTGATCGGCTTCGGTCTGAACTCGGCGGCTTATGTGGCTGAGATCGTCCGTTCCGGCATCATGTCCGTGGATGCGGGACAGTTTGAGGCGGGGCGCAGCCTGGGATTCAATTATGTGAGCACCATGCGGTATATCGTCATGCCGCAGGCTTTCAAAAATATCCTGCCGGCTCTGGCCAACGAGTTTATCGTGCTGCTGAAAGAGACCTCCATCAGTGGTTACATCGGCCTGATGGATCTTACCCGCGGCGGAGATATCATCCGCAGCGTGACCTATGATGCGTTTATGCCTCTGATCGCGGTGGCATTGATTTATCTGGTCATCGTCATGGCATTGACAGCCGGTGTAAATAAACTGGAAGAGAGGCTGAGAACGAGTGAGCGATAATCGAGTATTAATCGAAGTGAAGGGATTGTGCAAATCCTTCGGAGACAATGAAGTGCTGAAAAACTTGTCCACGGAAATCCGTCAGGGAGAGGTTGTGGCTATCATCGGTCCCTCAGGCTGCGGGAAATCGACCTTTCTGCGGTCTTTGAATCTGCTGGAGGTTCCCACCGGCGGGACGGTTAACTTTGAGGGAACCGATATCACATCACCTTCTGTGGATATCAATAAAATCCGCCAGAAAATCGGTATGGTATTCCAGCAGTTTAATCTCTTTCCCCACATGACCATCAAGGAGAATATCATGCTGGCGCCGGTAAAACTGGGTATCATGAGTCAGCAGGAGGCTTCAGACAAGGCGGATGCGCTGCTGAATCGTGTCGGCCTTCCGGATAAGGCGGATACCTACCCATCTATGATTTCCGGCGGACAGAAGCAAAGAATCGCCATCGCCCGCGCGCTGGCCATGAATCCTGACGTGATGCTGTTTGACGAACCCACATCCGCCCTGGATCCGGAGATGGTGGGAGAAGTGCTGGAACTGATGAAGGAACTGGCGGAGGATGGGATGACCATGGTGGTGGTGACCCATGAGATGGGATTTGCCCGGGAAGTGGCGACACGGGTAATTTTCATCGATGAAGGAAATATTAAGGAGGAGAACACGCCGAAGGAATTTTTTGAACATCCTCAAAATCCCAGACTTCGTGATTTTCTTTCCAAGGTGTTATAAAAGTAAGAGAAAAGGAGTAGGAAAATATGTCAAAGAAACCCACAGTCCTGATGATTCTGGACGGCTACGGATTAAATGATAAATGTGAGGCAAACGCAGTCTGCGAGGCTAAGACGCCGGTGATGGATCAGCTGATGAGCCAGTGTCCCTTTGTGAAGGGAAATGCCAGCGGGCTGGCGGTGGGGCTGCCCGACGGCCAGATGGGAAACTCTGAGGTGGGTCATCTGAACATGGGCGCAGGACGCATCGTATATCAGGAGCTGACCAGAATCTCCAAGGAGATCGAGGACGGCGACTTTTTCAAAAACGAAGCGCTGCTTAAGGCGGTGGAGAATGCCAAGAAGAATGATTCTGCCATCCACTTTATGGGGCTGCTTTCCGACGGCGGCGTCCACAGCCATATCACCCATCTGTACGGTCTGCTGGAGCTGGCCAAAAGAGAAGGCCTTTCCAAGGTGTACGTACACTGTTTCCTGGACGGGAGAGATACGCCGCCGGCTTCGGGCAAAGGCTATATCGAACAGCTGGAGGAAAAGATGAAAGAGATCGGTGTGGGACGCATCGGCGTGGTTTCCGGACGTTATTACGCCATGGACCGGGATAACCGCTGGGATCGTGTGGAGAAAGCGTTCCGTGCGCTGACGAAAGGAGAAGGCGTACAGGGAACGGATGCCGCCGCTTTGGTGCAGCAGTCCTATGATGAAGGAACCACAGATGAGTTCGTGCTGCCCACAGTGGTATTAAAGGATGGAAAGCCGGCCTGCATCGAAGACGGGGATTCCGTGGTGTTCTTTAATTTCCGTCCGGACCGCGCAAGAGAGATCACCAGAGCTTTCTGCGACGATGAATTTACCCGGTTTGAGCGGGGAAGCCGGATGAACCTTACTTATGTGTGCTTTACCGACTATGACGATACCATTGAGAATAAGCTGGTGGCGTTCCATAAGGTGAATATCAATAATACCTTCGGGGAATTCCTGGCGGCCAACGGCCTGAAACAGGCCAGAATCGCCGAGACGGAGAAATATGCCCATGTCACCTTCTTTTTTAACGGAGGTATCGAGGAGCCCAACGAAGGGGAGGACCGGATCCTGGTGAAATCACCTAAGGTGCCCACTTATGATCTGAAACCGGAGATGAGCGCCTATGAAGTGTGCGATCGGCTGGTGGAGGCCATCGGTTCCGGCAAATATGATGTGATCATCATCAATTTTGCCAATCCGGATATGGTGGGACATACCGGCGTGGAACCGGCAGCCATCAAAGCGGTGGAAGCGGTGGATGAATGTGTGGGACGCGCGGTGGATGCCATTAAAAAGGCGGACGGACAGATGTTTATCTGTGCCGATCACGGCAACGCAGAGCAGCTGGTGGATTATGAAACCGGCGAGCCTTTCACCGCCCATACGGTCAATCCGGTTCCTTTTATCCTGGTTAACGCCGATCCTGCTTACCGTTTAAGGGAAGGGGGCTGCCTGGCAGATATCGCCCCCACGCTGATCGAACTGATGGGGCTGACACAGCCAAAAGAGATGACCGGAAAAAGCCTGCTGATTCGGTAAAAAGAACAAATAGACAGGGTACGGCCGCATAGAAAGCGTTCCGTGGGGTATACTACCTGCAGAAAGATGCAGGAGGTTATCATATGTTTCGTTATTTACCGATTCGACGGATTTACGCGAGAGAAGTGCTGGATTCCCGGGGAAATCCCACTGTGGAAGTGGACGTCACAGTGGGGGAAGGCGTGATGGGGATCGATGGATATACGGGCAGGGCGCTGGTGCCTTCCGGAGCCTCCACAGGACAGTTTGAGGCGCTGGAACTGCGGGACGGCGAAGAACGGTACGGCGGTCTGGGCGTGCAGCGGGCCGTGGATCATGTCAACGGAAGGATAGCGGAAGCGATTATCGGGGAAAATGCGCTGAATCAGTCTTACATTGATTATCTGCTGAGGGAGACGGACGGGACGGAAAACAAGAGCAGTCTGGGCGCCAATGCGACGCTGGGCGTTTCTCTGGCAGTGGCCCGGGCTGCGGCGCTGGCGCTGCGGCTGCCCCTTTATCAGTATCTGGGCGGGATTCATACCAATCGGATGCCGGTTCCCATGATGAATATCTTAAACGGCGGAAAACATGCGGACAATACGGTGGATCTCCAGGAATTCATGATCATGCCGGTGGGAGCAGGAACGTATCGTCAGGCCCTGGCCATGGGAACGGAGATTTATCATGCTTTGAAAAAGTTGCTGAAAAAGAGAGGATTGTCCACTGCGGTGGGCGATGAGGGCGGTTTCGCTCCGGATCTGAAAAGTTCCCGTGAAGTTCTGTCTCTGATTGTGGAGGCCATCTCTTTGGCCGGGTACCGGCCGGGAGAAGAGGTGGGGATCGCCCTGGATGCGGCGGCCAGCGAACTGTATGATGAGAAACGGGATGTCTATGTCTTTCCCGGAGAGAGCGCCATGGCCAAAGAGGAAGTTTTAAGAAACGCTTCGGAGATGGTGGAGTATTATCGGGAACTGGCGGAGGAGTTTCCCATCCTTTCCCTGGAGGACGGTCTGCATGAGAATGACTGGGAGGGATGGAAGAAGCTGACAAAGAGTCTGGGAGACCGCATGCAGCTGGTGGGAGATGATCTTTTTGTCACCAATATCAGGCGTCTGGCCTGCGGAATCCGGCTTGGAACAGCCAATGCCATTCTCATCAAGGTGAACCAGATCGGTACGCTGACAGAGACGCTGGATGCGGTGAATATGGCTTCGCATGCCGGTTACCGCGCGGTGATTTCCCATCGGTCCGGCGAGACGGAAGATCCGTTTATCGCTGATCTGGCAGTGGCCTGCGGGGCAGGACAGATCAAGACCGGCGCCCCCTGCCGAACCGACCGTACCTGTAAATATAATCAGCTGCTGCGGATTGAAGAATATCTGGGCAAAGTGGCATGGTATGAGAATCCTTTCCAGAATTCTTCCCGTCAGACAGAATTTTAGATTGAAATTACCACGTTTCTGTGGTAGAATACTTCCAGTATGCGGCCACGGGAGGTGTGAAAGTGGATATTTTAAAAATAATTATTACAGTTTTATTTGTAATTGATTGTATAGGACTGGCGATTGTAGTGTTGATGCAGGAAGGAAAAAGCCAGGGACTGGGAGCGATTTCCGGCATGGCGGATTCTTACTGGGGTCAGAACAAAGGGCGTTCCATGGAGGGTACGCTGGTGAAGGGAACCAAAATCATGGCCATTCTTTTCATTGTGCTGGCCATTGTGCTGAATATTAATTTTTAGTGATAAACACTCTTGTCTGCGATACAAGAGTGTTTTTTTCATCACTGTACGGCAGGACGCCGCTGTAACTGCATAAGCGGATTCTTGCCGTATATGATAATAAACGGGAGATATTGTGAATAAAAAAGAATTAAAGAAGAGAAAAAAACTGCTTTTGGAATTGATTTCCGCCAAAGAATACCGGCCCATGAAGGCCAAAGAAATCGCCTCCCTTCTGCAGCTGTCCAAAGGGCAGAAAAAAGAACTGCAGGAGGTTTTGGACGCCCTGATAGAGGAAGGAAAGATCTCCGCCAGCAAGCAGGGGAGATACCGCAAGGCGAAAGAAAGGAAATATCAGAAGAAAAACGCCGTCGTCACAGGAACCTTTACCGGTCATCCAAGAGGCTATGGTTTTGTATCCGTGGAGGATGAAGAAAAAGATATTTTCATTCCTGTGGAGTCGGTGGGAAACGCGTTTCATCTGGATCAGGTGGAGGTACAGATCACCGGCGAAGAATCGGAGAACAAAAGGAAAGAGGGACGTATTGTGAAGATACTGTCCCATGGCCTTACTGAAATCGTGGGAACTTATGAAAAAAGCCGTCATTACGGTTTTGTGGTGCCGGATCAGTCCCGGATCCAACAGGATATCTTCATCCCGCAGGAAAAATCTGACGATGCCAGGGATGGCGATAAGGTAGTCGTAAAGATCACTTCTTACGGCAGTAAAAACAAAAGTCCGGAAGGTATCGTGACGGAGGTGCTGGGGCAGGCGTCGGAGCCTGGCGTGGATGTGATGTCAGTGGCAAGGGATATGGGACTTCCCATGGAGTTCCCGCAAAAGGCCGCCGGCCAGGCTGCCAGGACAGCGCAAAGGGTGCAGGAGCAGGATTTCCAGGGAAGGCTGGATCTAAGGCATCTGCCCTGTGTGACCATCGACGGGGAGGAAGCCAAGGATCTGGACGACGCTATTACCCTTACGAGAACCTGGGACGGCTATCAGCTGGGTGTTCATATCGCGGATGTCAGCAATTACGTGCAGGCCGGCAGCGCTTTGGACAGAGAGGCATTCAGACGGGGAACCAGCGTCTATCTGGCAGACCGGGTGATTCCCATGCTTCCCCGGGAACTGTCCAACGGCATCTGTTCGCTGAATCAGGGAGAGGACAGGCTGGCTTTAAGCTGTCTGATGAAAATCAATGATAAGGGGAAAGTGGTTTCCCATGAGATTGCGGAGACGGTCATCTGCGTGGACCGCAGGATGACGTATACGGCAGTGCAGAAGGTACTGGACGGAGATGAAAAGACAAAAGACGAGTACCAGGATTTCGTTTCCATGTTTCTTTGTATGGAGGAACTTTCGGGAATCTTAAGAAAAAGAAGGAAGAAAAGAGGGGCCATTGACTTTGATTTTCCGGAAACCAAGGTGATTCTGGATGAAAAGGGTCATCCGATGGAAATCAAAGCTTATGAGCGAAATACGGCTACGGATATTATCGAGGACTTCATGCTGCTGGCCAACGAGACGGTGGCCAAAGAGTATCATGAGCGCAATCTTCCCTTCCTGTACCGGATTCATGGAGAGCCGGATGCGGATAAGATAGAGAACGTGCTGTCTTTGGCCAGAACCGGGCAGATTAAGGCGGAAAAGAAAAAACAGAAAATCACGCCTGGAGAAGTGCAAAGCATTCTGACAGCGCTGGAGGATCAGCCTCTAGAGCCTATGATCAGCCGTCTGCTGCTGCGTTCCATGCAGCAGGCTCGTTACTCTACAGCGGATGAAGGCCATTTCGGTCTGGCGGCCCGACATTACTGCCACTTTACCTCTCCGATCCGGCGGTATCCGGATCTGCAGATTCATCGCATTATCAAGGATGTGATCCGGGGACGGATGAATCCGCAGCGGGAAGCGGCGTATCGGGAAAGTCTGGATCAGGTGGCGGAAAGCTGCAGCAGACTGGAGCGCAGGGCGGAGGAAGCGGAACGGGAGACGGTAAAGCTGAAGAAGGCTGAATATATGAAAGCGCATGTGGGAGAAGAGTTTGACGGAGTGATCAGCGGCGTCACCGGCTGGGGAATCTACGTGGAACTGCCCAATACTGTGGAAGGACTGGTTTCTGTCAACTCCATGTGGGATGATTATTATATTTATGATGAAAATGCCTTCTGTCTGACGGGGGAATCCACAGGAAAAACCTATCGCTTGGGTCAGAAGGTAACGGTGGTGGTGGAAGATGCCGATCCCGCCACAAGGACGGTCGATTTCAGACTGAAAAGGGAAGAGGACAGGTAATATGGGAAAAGAAAAGGGCAGTCGATTGATTGCAAACAATAAAAAGGCGTATCATGACTATTTCATCGAAGAAAAATATGAAGCGGGCATTTCCCTGCACGGAACGGAAGTGAAGTCTTTGCGGATGGGAAAATGCAGCATAAAGGAATCCTTCCTGCGTATCGAGAACGGGGAACTGTTCATCTACGGTATGCATGTCAGCCCTTACGAAAAAGGAAATATATTCAACAAAGATCCTCTGCGGGTAAAGAAACTGCTGATGCATAAAAGCGAGATTCACAAACTGCAGGGGAAAATCGCCGAGAAAGGCTATACCCTGGTGCCACTCCAGGTCTATCTGAAAGGCGGACTGGTCAAGGTGGAAATCGGACTGGCACGGGGAAAGAAGCTGTATGATAAACGGCAGGATATCGCCAAAAAAGATCAGAGAAGAGAGGCACAGAGAGAATTTAAAATCCGGAATCTGTAAAAAATGCTTGACTTTATGTAAACTGAATGGTAAGATAAGTATGCTACGCAGATATCGTCGTGATACCGGGGGCAGTACCGGTTTCGACGGGGGTTTTGAAGATGGAGAAGCTATCCGCAGGCGATGCGTTAACTCGCAAACCTAAAATTAAACGCAGACGAAAACGTAGCGTTAGCAGCCTAATTGCTGCTCGTCAGCCTTGATGCACTCACACATTGAGAATCTGGCGTCGATCTTGTGAGAAACGATATGGACAAAGCTTTGCGTTCATAGGCGTATCATGAAGCTACTGAAACTGTCAGGATGTCTGTTTCCGGGCGGCAGAGGGAATGAAAAATAACAGACTATGATAGTAGAAGTACATGGGAGAGACTTTCGGACACGGGTTCAACTCCCGTCTGCTCCAGCGAAAAGGGCTTGTTTATACAGGCTCTTTTCTTTTTTGAAAAAATACAAAACAGACTGGACAAAACAGGAAGAGTATGGTATTGTATATATAGTTAGTAATACCTAACTAATAATGCGGATTGTAATCCGTATTATTTTAAAGATGTGAGTTAGTAAAAACTAACCAAAGGAGATTGCATGAAAGTCAGAAATGAGACAGATCTTTGCCTTGCACACCAGTGTGCACCGGTACTGGCGGGAATCAAAACATCCAACATTTTTATGGCAAAAGGGATGGAGGAAAAGCAGCTGGAGGAAATATTCCGGGACACACCGCTCAACTGCAGAAGGATTTGCCAGGATATGTATCTGATATACTGGCCGGACAGGATGCAGCGGGAACTGACCAATCGGGAAATTCAGTGTTTCCTGCGGTTGTACGGCTACCGTATTTTCTGGACGCAGGCCGTTCTGGAACGGCTTTCCGGGAGAATGGAACGTTACAAAAAAAGGCAGCAGAAATTCCCTCATGAACTGGGTATTTTCCTTGGTTATCCCCTGGAGGATGTGCGGGGATTTATCGATAATCAGGGAAAGAACTATCTTTACAGTGGTTATTGGAAAGTATATGGCGACGTGAAAGAAGCCAAACGGCTTTTCCGATGCTACCGTACTGCCAGGGCCGCGGTTGCGGCAGCGGTCAGACAGGGATGGAGTATCAAGGCGCTGGCTCAGGACGGCTGGATGGAATCCTACGGGGGACGAAGCATCGGCGGTTTCTGATGCAGGCAGGATGAAAACGAGACAAGGAGGATTTGTGATGAACGAAATTGTTGTGGTTTATTGGAGCGGAAGCGGCAATACGCAGATGATGGCCCAGGCAATAGGGCAGGGAATTGAAGAGGAAGGAAAAAAAGCGAAGGTGGTTTATGTGGATGATATTACCCCTGATGAGCTGAAAAAGGCTTCTCTTTTCGCCATGGGCTGCCCCGCTATGGGAGATGAGGTTCTGGAGGAAGGATCCATGGAACCCTTTGTGGAGGCGGTGGAAGGATTTGCCGGCGGCAAAACCGTCGCCCTGTTTGGATCCTATGACTGGGGAGACGGAGCCTGGATGCGGGACTGGGAAAACCGGATGCGCGACGCGGGAGCGTTCCTGCTAAACGACGCGGGGCTGATTGTGAACAACGAGCCGGATGAGGAAGGGCTGGCGGCCTGCAGGCAGCTGGGAAGACAGATGGCGCAGCGGTAAAACAGAAAAAGGCGCAAAAAGGCTCGAAAGACAGTCTTTTTGCGCCGGAAAAAAGGAGGCATACCCTATGAGTATCGTGATTGTGGGAGGGCATGACCGGATGGTCTGTCAGTATAAAAAGATTTGCAAAAAATATAATTGTAAAGCAAAAGTATTTACCCAGATGTCTGCGGATCTGAAAAAACAGTTGGGAAGTCCGGATCTATTTGTGCTCTTTACCAATACCGTGTCCCATAAGATGGTAAAATGCGCCCTGGACGAGGCGAAAAGAACCAGAGCCAGAGTAGTCAGATCCCATTCCAGCAGCGGCGCCGCCCTGTCGGAAATTCTGGAAAACTGTCATAAATCCTGAATTGCATTTTTATAAAAACATAAGTCTTAGCAGCCGTGCGGTTTTTGACCGCGCGGCTGTTTATTATGGGGAAATTTACATAAATATGTGAAGATTTCTTGTAGATTTTACTCATTTTTTTCTTTTCCTTGACATAGAGACCCAGAACATTATACCATTAAGGAAAAAGGATAAAAGGAGACAAAGGAGAAAAAGGAAAATGACAATAACAGATTTTTTGGGACTGCTGGGCGGTCTGGCTCTGTTTTTGTACGGCATGCAGATGATGGGCAACGGTCTGGAAGCTGCAGCCGGGGATCGTATGAAACAGATTCTGGAAAAACTGACAGCCAACCGTTTCCTGGGCGTGGCAGTCGGAGCCGGCATCACAGCAGTGATTCAGTCGTCTTCCGCCACTACGGTTATGGTGGTCGGGTTTGTTAACTCGGGAATGATGACGCTAAGACAGGCAGTCTGGATTATCATGGGGGCCAACATCGGTACCACCATTACAGGACAGTTGATTGCACTGGATGTGGGAGCAATCGCGCCGCTGTTTGCCTTTGCCGGCGTGGCCATGGTTCTGTTCATTAAAGTGCAGAAAAAAGCCCATGATATCGGCCAGATTCTGGCAGGCCTTGGTATTCTCTTTATCGGTATGAATCTGATGAGTGAATCCATGCTGCCGCTGCGGGATTCCGAACAGTTTATTTCCATGATGACCACCTTCTCTAATCCGTTGATCGGTATCCTGGTGGGCGCTGTCTTTACTGCATTGATTCAGTCCTCCTCGGCATCGGTCGGTATCCTGCAGGCGTTGGCATCCAGCGGGCTGATCGGACTTTCCGATGCGGTGTTCGTACTGTTCGGACAGAATATCGGTACCTGTATCACGGCGGTGCTGGCTTCCATCGGAACCAACCGCAAGGCGAAACAGACGACGGTGATTCATCTTTCCTTCAATATTATCGGAACGATTATTTTTACCATTGTATGTATTCTGACGCCGCTGACCACGCTGGTGGAATCCTTCACCCCGGGCAGTCCTGCGGCCCAGATCGCCAATATGCATACGCTGTTTAACATTGTGACGACGATCATCCTGCTGCCCTTCGGCGGCATGCTGGCGACCTTTGCCGAGAAACTGCTTCCCTCCGGAAAAGAACAGGGAGGAGAAGCGGAAGAGATGGCTTTGCAGTATCTGAAACCCATTCAGTCCGGGAAAGTCAGACTGGGCGCTACCGCCATCCATCTGGATCAGCTGCGGCAGGAGATTTCCAGAATGCTGGGAATGGCCAGAAAAAATGTGGAGACCGGATTCGACGCTATTTTAAGCGGAGATCTGAAGCTGATGGAGGAAGAGAAGAAACGGGAAGAGTACATTGATTTTCTGAATAAAGAAATTTCCCAGTACATTTCCAAGACCTTCACCAGAGAGCGGAACGCCCGTAACTTCGAGGCGGTGGAGGAGTATTTCCTGATCACTGGAAATGTGGAACGGATCGGAGACCATGCAGACAATATCTGCGGTTATGTGAAAGTGGCAAAGGATCACAAGGTACAGTTTTCAGAGGAAGCGGTGGAAGAAATCCAGAAAATGAAAGCCTTAAGTCTTAAAGCGCTGGACAGCTTAAGCGCCCCGGAGACGGGGACGCCGGAATGGCTGTCAGAGATCGCCGCCATGGAACAGAAGATGGACGATATGACGGAGCGCTACCGCCGCCGCCATCTGGAACGCATGAAAGACGGTCTGTGCTCCGAGGAAGCCTGTATCCTCTATTCCGAGATGCTGACAGACTTCGAACGAATCGGAGACCATATCCTGAACATTGCCCAGGCGGATGTGAAAATCCCCCGGGAAAATTACTGATCCTGCATGAAAAAATACCATAGGGAACGTGTTCACAAGAGCCGGGCGGCATCCTGCCGTTTCCGGCTCTTGACGCTTTGTACGATAAAAAGAATGCTTATGATCAGGATGAGGGCCAGAATCAGCAGGGCGCAGTTGAGGAAAAACTGTTCCGGCAGGATCCGGATGATCTCATCGGTGTCCGGATCAAAGATCCAGTTGGATTTACCCGGGAAAAATACCCTGTGGAAGGTCACGAACAAAGTGTCAAAGGAAACCGTACCCCAGATTCCCAGCAGGACAAACAGCAAAATGTTGAAGATTCCCGTGTAGAAGAAAGGACTCTGACCGCAAAAACGGTGAATCCGGATCCTGCCCAGCCGGTTAAGCAGCAAAAGCAGCACGATCACGGCCAGCGAGACGGCCAGCACGGCAAAATCCAGGTGGAAGAGAGCAAGACAGTCTTCAAAATGAGCTTTCCCCGAAGGGGACCAGGCCAGCGCGCCGGTGCTAAAAGGCTCTCCTTTTAGCAGATAGTCCATCAGCTCGTCATAGGCGGCCCGGATGGTTTCGGCCCGATACCCTGTGGTTTCCGGCAGTTTCAGAAGGGAAATCTGCAGGTAATAGAAGGGACGGCAGGCAATGGGAACGGCAAAGCCAAATGTCAGAGTGGCAAAAAATCCCGCGACCGTAAGCAGGAGGGAATAAAGTCTTGATGTCATGAACAAGTCTCCTTTCGATAATCAATGGTGGAAAGGGCCAGCAGTACCTGTGAAGGCAGGTAAAAGGCCCACATGGCCAGGGCGGCAAAAGGAAAGAGAGCGCAGGCAGGAGAGAGCAGGTTGAAAAGTCCCACGCAGATATCACAGCAGATGAAGAGAATCAGACCAAGGGTAAACCGATTCCATCCACAGCGAATCCTGCTTTTTGCAGCATTGATGACCAGGTTGCAGAAATAGAAAGCGGCCAGTATGTTTAAAAGGTTTGCCTGGTCCAGTCCGGCCAGCAAAAGGACGACCAGAACAGGAAGGGCGATCCGCAGACCGACTTCTCTTTTGGAACAGGAACTGCCTGGCAGGGAAAGGCGCAGACAGTACAGGAACTGTACCAGGCAGAAGATCAGCACGCCGGTTTCGTAGTGCCGGTTTAAGACCAGCAGGAAATAATCGGCGGCTGCGGTGAAGAAAAGGGCCAGGGCGGTCAGATAATCTTCCGGACGGGAGGCACACCAAAAGGAAAAACAGACAGCCAGCAGGATGCCGGCATATTTAATCCAGGTGCTGGAGACGCCTTGCAGATCCAGGATGAGGAAAAGCAGATACAGGACGCTTTCTGTGATAATAAAAAGAATCGTTTTTTTGGGCATGACATTGTCCTTTCGCAGGTTTGGATTCTCTGACCCAAATATCTCATTATATTGTATCACGAAAGATACGCATTGCAAGGAAAAGTGAGAACTGATAAAATGAGACGGGAGGAAAAAGCATATGATAAAGAAAGGAATTGTATATCTGACCGGTCTGTTTTTGATGGCCTTTGGCGTATCAGCTTCCGTCTGGTCCAATCTGGGGGTTTCCCCCATTGACACGGTGCCTTATGTGGTCAGCGAAATACTGCAGACAGATCTGGGGTTATGTACGTCGGTCGTGTTTGCCGTGTACATTTTTCTGCAGTTTCTTCTGCTGGGGAAGAGGTTTCCGCCCCAAAATATCCTGCAGATCATCGTGGCCACCATTCAGGGAACTTTTATCAGCCTGACTAATCGTTTCTTTGATGCATGGATGCCGGTCTGTTCCAACTACGCAATGCAGCTGGGCTTTTTGCTGCTGAGCATGGCCTGCCTCGGTTTCGGTATCTTCCTTTATATTGAAACGGAGATTATTTCCATGCCGGCGGAGGGCGTGGCTCAGGCGCTGGAGATCCGGACTGGGAAAACCATGTCAACCATGAAAATCTGTTTCGACTGGTTTGTGGTGCTGGTTTCCGTGGTATTATCCTGGGTTTTCCTGAAAGAAATCCGTGGAATCCGGGAAGGTACGCTGATCGCCGCATTCGGCGTTGGCCTGTTTATCAAACTGTACACCCGTCTTTTTGGAAAAACACTGCGCCGGTTCCTGGGAAAAGCGAAAGCAAAGGGCGAAGCAATATGACCAGAGTCTGGAAAAAGCAGGCGCAAAAGAGCGTCAGCCTGAAATCCTTTTTAAAACAGGATATGGGACTTGGCGATCATCAGATCAGCAGGCTGAAATTTATGGAGGACGGACTTCTGGTTAACGGAAAGCGCGCCCGGGTCAGCTGCCTGCTGAAAGAAGGAGATGAGGTGCAGATCCGGCTGGAGAAAGACGAGCCGAAAGACCTGGCGGTACTACCCTGGGGACCGGATCCGAAAATTCTCTATGAAGATGAGGATCTGCTGGTCATCGACAAACCGGCAGGGATTCTTTCCCATCCGGGAAAGGGGCATTACCGTGACACGGCGGCGAACAGGGCGGCCGCTTATCTGCAAAGGAAGGGGAAGCCCTGCCGGATCCGTCTGGCAGGCAGACTGGATATGGATACCTCCGGCATTCTGATTTTCACCAGAAATCAGCTGGCGGCAGCCAGACTGGCCCGGCAGAGGGAGCAGGGGATGTTCGCCAAGGAGTATCTGGCGCTGGCTGCGGGCAGGATGAGCGAGGGAGAGCGAGGGGAAATTGACCGGCCCCTTAGGAAAATGCCGCAGGAGAAGACGAAGATGGAAGTCTGTCAGGAGGGCGGCCTTTTTTCCCTTACCCGCTATCGGGTGCTGAAAACATGGGAAGAGTTTTCTTTGCTGTCGGTGCAGATTGCCACAGGGCGGACCCATCAGATCCGGGTTCATCTGGCGTGGACGGGACATCCTCTTTTGGGAGATTCTCTGTACGGAAAAGGGGATGAAAGGATCGGTCGGGCGGCGCTTCATGCCTGGAAAGTGCATTTTCTGCAGCCTTTTACCGGGGAGAAGATCACACTGCAGTCGGATATTCCGGAAGATATGATGATTGCAATAAGAAAGACATCGTGTCATAATAGTAGCAGCAGATATTTGACAGGAGGGATTATTTTATGACAATAGACGAAGTAATCAGCGTACTGGAAATGCAGGAGGAAATCCTTCAGTTTTCTCATTTTACCAATGCGGATGCATGGACGCTGGGCAATATGCTGGTGGCGGAAGCGCAGAGAAGAGGCGCTTCGGTGATGATCAGTATCCGGCTGAACAACGGGTTTACCGTGTTCCAGTACGGCTTTGACGGTACCAATCTGTATAATGAAAACTGGATTTCCAGAAAGCAGAAGACGGTGATGGTGACGGAAAAAAGCAGCCTTCATCTGGCTATGGTTCTCCGCCGAAGCGGAGAAACACTGGAAGATATGATGATGGATCCCAAGGAGTTCGCGGCAAGCGGAGGCGGATTCCCTATCCGTGTCGAAGAGGTGGGAGTAATCGGATCTGTCCTGGTCTCCGGTATGGATCCGGTTTCCGATCATGATCTGATCATCAAGGCGGTCAGCCGGTATCTGCATATCGATGAAGTGCCAAGGATCCGGGCTGTCTAAAAAAGCAGGGCCGCGTCCTGTCCGGGGAAAAAGCGCTTAAGACAGGCCTTCATGTCGTCCGGCAGCGGGCAGGTGAAGGTCAGCATCTTCCCGGAAATGGGATGGGAAAATTCCAGGCGGCAGGAGTGGAGAGCCTGCCGGGGACAGTCATGATTACCGGGATTGTAAAGAAAATCGCCCAGCAGGGGATGCCCCAGATATTTCATGTGTACCCGGATCTGATGGGTTCTTCCCGTTTCCAGAGAAAAAGATGCCAGAGAGGCCTGATCGGAGGAAACCAGAACCCGGTAGTGGGTGACGGCCTCTTCTCCCAGGGGATCCACCTGACGCTCCAGTATGGAGTGGGGGCAGCGGCCGATGGGGGCGCGGACGGTTCCTTCGCCGGGCGTAAGGCGTCCCGTTGTCATCGCCAGATAGGTGCGGCGGATGCGGTGTTCTTTCAGGTCTTTGGACAGCACGGCTGCGCTTAACATATGTTTTGCCAGGATCAGCAGGCCGGAGGTATCCCGGTCGATCCGGTTGATGCAGCGAAAGACATAGGGAACTCCCTGCTGGTGAAAATACCAGGCGGCGCTGTTGGCCAGGGTGTTGCCATGATTTCCCTGGGAAGGGTGAACGGGCATGCCGGCCGGTTTGTCAATCACCAGGATATCCTCATCTTCGAAGACGATGGGAAAGGGAAGCGCAGCCGGCTGGATCTGCCCGGAAGAGTGCTCTTCGATGATCCGCACGGTCAGACGGTCGCCGCTTCTTAGTATCGCTGAAGTGTAAACGGGAGCGGATCCCAGACAGATACCATGCTCCGTCTGTTTCAGATGAGTCAGAATATGGCGGGAATAGCCCTGTTTTCTGAGGAAACAGCCGACGGTGAGTCCGGCCTCCTCCGGTTTTATAGTATAATGGAGTGTTTTGTTCATAGGTACTATTATAACAGCGGCTTTTTGTCTGTCAACCGCAAAGGCAGACGGTGTAAAATGGGAAAATCAGAAATCTTTAGGTATACAGATGGGAAAAACCATGCTAAAATATTGGTATCAGGGACGGCATGCACATTCGCCCTGGCGTCTTGATATACAGGAGAAAGGATGGATATTTACATGAGCGAGAAAAAATACGTAGCATATGTAGGTACCTATACACATGGAAGCAGTATCGGGATTCATCTTTACGACGTGGATGTGGAAGAAGGAGTGCTGCGGGAACGGAAAGTGGTTCCGGTTAACAACTCCTCCTATCTGGCACGGTCCAAAAGCGGAAAATATCTGTACTCCATCGCTGACGAGGGTGTGGCAGTGTTTGCCATCCATGCGGATGGGGATCTGGAATATATCAATAAAGTAGACATCGGAGGTATGCGCGGCTGTTATCTTTCCGTGGATGAGACAGGAAAATATCTGTTCGTGGCCGGATATCACGACGGCAAGGTTACCGTGGTTCACACCCACAGGGACGGCCGGCTGGGAAGCGTGATGGACGGCGTATTCCACAAGGGAATCGGAAGCGTGGCGGAGCGCAGTTTCCGGCCCCATGTCAGCTGTGTGATCCCCACGCCGGACAATAAATATCTCTGTGCCGTGGATAACGGCATCGATCAGGTGAAGATTTACCGGCTGGATAAAAGACGTCATAAACTGCATCTGGAGGATATCGTCCGCTGCCGCAGAGAGTCCGGACCAAGGGAGATGCGGTTTAGCAGAAACGGGAAATACGCATATCTGATTTATGAGCTGAGCAACGATGTGGATGTATTTTCCTATGAGGACGGTCCCAAAGGGCCGGTCTTCGAGAAAGTGCAGAATATCAGTATCCTGGATACGGACCTGGATCCCATGCATGACGCGGCGGAGACGCTGGCCATGTCGCCGGACGGACGTTATCTCTTCGCCTCAACGGCGGGAGACAATTCCATTACCATGTTTTCCATCGATCCGGAAAATGGACAGCTGGAACGGAAGTTCTCCCTTCCCATCAGCGGAGAGTATCCCAAGAGCATGAAGCTGTTCCCGGATGGAAAGCACATCGCCATTGTCAATCATGAGTCCAGCAGCATCACCACCTTTACCATTGATTATGAGAAAAATGTGCTGATGATGAAAGGGAAACCCATGAGCGTGGATACGCCCAACTGCATTCTGATCGAAGAAGTTTCGCCGGAAAATACCATCTGACAGATTAATATAAAAAACGAAAACAAAACAGCAGTCCCCCTTTGGTAGAATGATTTCATCAAAAAGAAATCAGAAAAACCAAAGGGGGATATTTTTATGAAGATGAAACATGCAGCAGCAATTATCTGTGGAACTTTTGTACTGGCGCTTGCGGGAACCGGCCTGATGCCGCTGGAGGCCCGGGCGGATATGGGCAATTACAACTTCGTGTCCATCGACTCCGGGACGGTGGATTCCATCACCGTCAACGGTGTGACGGTGGACGCGGTGTACCGGCCCTACGATTCCAGTGTGAATTACGACACGACCTACAGCTGCGCGGCCTTCGTCAAACGGTTTTACAGCCAGGTCTACGGACGCAGCGTATCCGGACTTATGACCACCACATCGATTCCGGTGATTGATTCGGGAGCCTTTGCGCAGACGAATTCTCCCCAGGTGGGCGATATCATCCGCGACAATGAGAGTGTGCACTGGGCCATCGTAAAAGAGGTATCCGGCGATACGGTGACGGTGATCCAGCAGAACGCCTGGAACGGCTCTTACACCAAAGCCTGGGTGGGCGCCACGATTCAAAAAGGCGATCCCAGATACAGCTTTTTCCACTGGAGCAAAAGCACCTCTTTTGCGCAGACCGGCGGCAATTACACCATCCATTACCAGAGTCCCCAGATAGCGGAGACGACGGCAGTGGTATCAGCCAAAGTGGACAATCCCGACCGCAGACAGGTCAGACAGGTGGGCTGTATCCTCCAGGACGCAGCGGGGAATCAGATCAAAAAACACGTGGAGAACTGTGACAGACCGGAGAGCCGGTTTAACATGTGGTATGACATCCAGGGTGAGCTGGGAGTTACGCTGACGCCGGGAACTACCTACCGCTATCAGTTCTTCGTGGTGGAAAACGGCCGGGAGTATCCTGGAACCGTACAGACCTTCACCACGGCGGGACAGGCGCCTGCAAAAGAGGAAACCCACGAGGGAGAACCGAAATCCACCAGTGAGACAGACCGGGTCAGTGTGACCGACGACGATATCAACTTTGCCGTGGCCAAAGTGCGGGAGCTGTTCAGCTGGACGGAAGAAGATGTGAAAACCTGTCTGGAGCCCATCTACAAAGTGTCCGATAAGGGAAACAAAAAGGTGTACTATGCAGGTGTGGAGACACTGATGAACCGGCCGGCGTCCATCATCGTGACTGTGAAAAACGGCAAAGTGACGAAGGCACAGTGGAGGTATGAGTATTCCGAAAACAGCGACGAGACCATGGTTTTGAGCGAAGAACTGTATCAACAGATGGTGGATGTGACGGATCACATGATGTACACATCCCGCAACAGCTTCTGTAAAGAAAAGGACAATCTGACCAGCGAGTACGAAAAAGAACTGAAAGTGGTCAGGGACGTGGTGGATGGAACGCCCTATATCGCCTTTACCGTGATGAGCGCTTTTGATTTTAATTTCCGGTAAAATGAGGAGGATTGGTTATGAAAAGAAAAAGTATGGAAAGAAAAATTGCAAAGGGAGCCGGGGTGCTGGCCTTTTCTTTACTGGCCATGGCGGCGGTGACGGGCTGCGGCCCACAGCAGAAAA
Source organism: Candidatus Ruminococcus avistercoris (assembly GCA_019120315.1). Taxonomy (GTDB): domain Bacteria; phylum Bacillota; class Clostridia; order Lachnospirales; family Lachnospiraceae; genus Ruminococcus_G; species Ruminococcus_G avistercoris. The sequence goes on along the minus strand of DWVJ01000041.1, from coordinate 35,987 downwards.
CAGAGTCGGAGATTCAAAATGACGTGGAGCAGTATTTGAAAAGCGAACTGGCGGGACAGGGGGTAAAGGAAAATTCTTCTCTGGAAAACTTTGAGATTACCGACCGGGACACGGACAAGGGCGCGAAGATCGATGATATCCAGATCAGCTGCGATATCGTCTCGGACACCAGCCGGATCGAGATCGATTCTCTGATGGCAGAGTATTCCCTTTCGGGAAATCACTGGGTATGGAGCGGCGGATATCTTCTGTCAGAGGCCGAAAGGACGGCGATTCCCACGGTGACCGAAGATGAGGCGGCGGCCTGGTTTGCAGACGGCGGATACGATCAGGTGAATTTTAACGACAGGCAGACGGACGAAAAAGCAGGTACGGACACCTTTTCTTTTCAGATGACCAGAGCCGGGGAATATAAAACAGAGTATTTTCTGGGGACGGTTACCTACCGGCTCGGCGGCGACGGACAGTGGGAGGCCAATGACAGTGATGTAAAAATCACGCTGGAAAAGGAAGAATGGGATGTACTGGGCGAGTGGAGCTACAGTGATGAGGAAACCACAGTCCGGGTAAACCTGGTTTCCTTCGATTCCGCATCCATGAAGATGCAGGCGGAGTATTATTACGAAGAAAAAGGGAAGTATGTATTTCAGTCTGACGGTGTGCTGGATCTGGAGATCGGCAGCCGGCATAACAACGATGTGTTCATCTCAGAAACCATTGACCAGATAGACGGGACCGGCCAGTATGAACTGACTACCGATATCGCTCTGATGCTGGGAGGTACCGCGGATTGTAAAAACGGAGAAGGCAGCGGCGTAGTTTTTGAAGGCTATCTGCTGGCAAGACAGTAAGAAAGTCTGACGGGCAGTCAGACAAAACCGGAAAGGGAAAAAGACCTTTCCGGTTTTTTGCTGTTCCGGAAAAGATATGGTATAATACCCTTTGATATCAGGAAAATCAGGACAATAAATTACAAAAACAGGCAGCGGGGGCAGCAGTGAGTACACAGCATTATGAACTACAGCCGGGAACCGTCCTGGACGGACGGTACCGGATTGAGAAAAAGATCGGAGAAGGCGGTTTCGGGATTACCTATCTGGGCGTGGGCCTTCATCAGAACGAAAAAGTTGCGATCAAGGAATTTTTCTGGAAAAATTACATGGAAAGAAAACTGCTCGGCACCAGCGAAGTGTTTTTAAGCCGCGAGGAAGACCGCAAAGACTATGAACATCAGAAAAAGCGGTTCCTGCGGGAAGCCCGTATCCTGCGGGAGTTTGCGGGGGAACCGGGGATCGTTCAGGTCAGGGACTATTTTGAGGAAAACGGCACGGCTTATATCGTGCTGGATTTCATCGAAGGCCATACGTTAAAGCAGGAGCTGGCGGGAGGGAAAACCATGGAGGCGGAACAGGCTTTCCGCAGACTTTTGCCGCTGATGGAGACTTTGAAAAAAGTCCATGAAACCGGACTGATTCACCGGGATATCTCGCCGGACAATATCATGGTAAACGAAAAGGGCCAGATGATTCTGATCGATTTCGGCGCGGCCCGGGATTACTGGAAGGTGGCCGATGAGACCCGGTCGGTGATTTTAAAGGGCGGTTACGCCGCCTGTGAACAGTATGACCGCCATGGACGGCTGGGCCCCTGGACGGACGTTTACGGTCTGTGTGCCGTGCTGTATTTTTGCATCACCGGCCACGCGCCGGACGACGGTTTTCAGCGCCTGCTCCATGACGAACAGAAAAGTCCGCGCGAGCTGGGGATCTCCATGGATCCCGGACTGGAGAAGATCCTGATGAAAGGGCTCGAGGTGGAGCAGTCATCCCGCTATCAGAGTATGGACGCTTTCCTTGGCGCGGTGCGTCAGATCGTAAGGGAGAAAGACCCCAGGGAAATCCGCAGGAAATGGTTGATCCGGGGCGGGATCCTGCTGGCCTGCCTGTGCGCCGTGCTGGGACTGGGGTATTGGTATTACCAGAGCCACCTGGAGCAGTTTAAGTTCGGCGGCGCGGATACGCTGCATGTGGCGCTCTCCCGGCCGGAAAACATCACGGATGAAGAGTTTGAACAGCTTCTGGATGATTTTGAACAGCGCACAGAGGTGATCGTGGGGGAGGACAATCACATCATCCGGTCCTACGAGGAAGAAATCCAGGCGGTACTGCCGGCCGAACCTTACCGGCAGATGCTGGAGGCGGACAGGACCGGTTATGAAGATCTGCCCAATCTTCTGACGATGACGCTGGCAAAAACCGGCTGTCTGTCCCTGGATGGACTAAAGCTGTCCGGGGAAAAGGGGATAGAGCAGGCAAAGATCCAAAAAGGCCAGGTGAAAGACTTTTCTTCCGAGTACATAACGGAGGAGGAATATTATTATATCGAAGTGCAGGCGGCAAAAGAGCTGGCAGGAAAGATAGAGGAAAAAACCAAGGAAAAAGAAGCGGCCCTGCAGCTTTTTCTGGACCGTGACTGGAGTGGCGATGTGGGATATACGGGACTGGTGAGCGCCGTTTCTGTGGTTTATGACGACAAAGACGCTTCCCGGTTCTGGCTGGTGCCCACGGTGCAGGATCCGGTTTTTTGCCGGCTGCTGCTCTATGACCTGACCCATGAATCCAGGGAGACGGCGATGGGTGGGAGTTTCCTGACGCCGGCCACCTGGGAGGAGGTGGACACCTCCATGTTTGCCGGTACCTGTCAGGTGGATGAGGAGGATATCGCCGATCCTGCTGTTTACGTGGATTTTACGCCGGGCAGCACGGATGAGAATATGCCCAGCGGCCAGTGGTACAATACGGTTTCTGATTTTAAGACCATGCTGGACGCCCTGGAAATCCCCTATGCTTTCGGGGAGTCCCGGATGATGGAGCATCAGATCGTGGTGAAAGTGTCCCGGGAACATTACTATCCAGAACTGATGGATATGATGACGGATAAAAATGTCCGGGTTACCGACGGCCAGGAGACCATAGATACTTTTTCCCGTTATTCGGAAGTGCAGTTTCTGGAACAGCAGAATCCTTATGCCTGGCAGATATGCGATGAAGAGCGGCAGGCGGAATATATTCAGGAGGGGACGGCGGAGTCCTGCAAGGCCGGCCGGACGACTCTTTATCTGGAGGCTGTGGATTACAAACTGGCGGAAACCACTCTGGATGGACCCATTGCAGACGGCGTCTTTACTTTTTCCGATCTGCATGTGGATACGGATCGAATTTCTTCAAAAAAAGTATACCGCTTTTTGAAAACCATGGTGCAGCAGGTGACGAACGACAGCTATTATACTTGTAACGGCGCTGCTTTTACCGACGAAAAGGGAAGACTGCAGTCAGAGGCGGATTCAAAAGAGTTTCAGATTTTAAAGAGAGACAGGCTGGAAGCGGCACAAAAGGCGGCTGCGGCAATGGATGAGGGAATTGAGGTATGGGAGGGGGACAGCCCCTATACCCTGTACATTTCCCTGCCGGAGAAAGAGACGGAAAATATGGCTGCGGATACGGCGGAAACGATTCGGAATCTGCTGCAGGAGAGCGGCCTTACGGATGGTTATTACTCGTATATCCGCTGCTTTGTCAAAGGGGATACCCTGGATGAGGGCGAGAGTCTGAGATTTGACTTCAGTTTCAGCCTTGGCGGCAGTCTCACCGTGCAGATGGGGGACGTCTGGCAGGAGAAATATCTAAAAGAGCTGAAGGAATATCTTAAGACCGATGAGTTCTACCGGCAGTACGCAAATCGGGACAGTCTTACGATTTATGAGTGACGAGGAGAAAGTTATATGAAGAAAAAGAAAACATCTGCTTTTGATCAGATGATACAGGATATCCTGGATGCGCCTCTGGGAGAAAAGATGCTGGAGGAATGTATGGCGGCCAATACGGCCCTGATGAGAAGAGTGCCCCTGCGTTACCGGCTGATCGCCCTGGGGTTTGCAAAGGGGCAGACTCTGGAGGAGCTGAACGAGACGCTGGATCAGGAAGGGTGTGCCAGGCTCTATTCCAGAAGCCTCTGGGAGGCCAGCCTGATCTTTGCTTTCCTGCACGGTCTGTCCTACCACCAGTGGAAGGAACTGCAGGAGATCTGCCGTCAGATGCGGGATGAACAGCAGCAGGAGGACTATTTCGGGAAACAGATTACCTTAAAAGAACTGAACCGGTATCTGGAGGATCATTCCCGAAAGGAGGATCAGCAGCTGCATACGGAGCATCTGACCAGGGTGATGGAAGAAAAAATCGCCCGGCTGGGAAACGGGAAGGAAGAGTTCCGTCAGTTTTTGAACGCCAACATCCGTTCCTTCAGTCCCGTACGGGAAAAGACCAGATATTATTTCTGCAAATATCTCTATTATTACCTGGAAGATAAGATCGGGCAGTATACGCAGGCGCTGGGAAAATCCCTGCCGGCACAGGAGTATCTGGCAGAGCTGGCGGTGTTCAAGGGCGTGACGCAGCTGAAACGAAAGAAACGTTCGCCCCGGGAGACCAGAGATTTCCTTATGGAGGCGGGCATCTCCTGCAGGGAAATTTTTGATGATTTCAATTATTTTTATTTCGGCTATGTCTCCCTGGACTGGCTGGATGTGCTGATGGAATATTACGGTAATCTGGAGGATCTGCCTGCCCTGCAGAAAAAGAAACTGGCGCAGGCTTTGCGTCACTACTATCCGAAGATGGAAAGCCTGGGAGACGAAGAGATTTTGAACTGGCAGATGGAAAAGAGCAAAAAAGAGGAAGAGGAACTGGATGCGGTCTACTCGCTGGACGGCACAGACCGGGGCTATCAGCGCAACCGCTCCGGAGAAAACACCGTGCGCAAATATATCAAAGGCGCGCTGGATCTGGATCGGACCACCTTTATCTGTTTCCTTTTGTTTTTCGGGAAATCCACCCGCCTTTGTGATTCCCTTCGCGTGACGAAGGAGCGGCTGGATGCAATCCTGCTGGAGTGCGGATTTTCCAAGCTGATGGCGGAACACGATTTCGATGGTTTCATTCTGCGTTATCTGGACAGCAGAGATCCCGCCGATCTTCTGATGGAAGAGGTGACCCGGTACGCCCGGCAGGAGGAAAATTTTTTCTTTTATAATATGTATAAAGATTCTAAAAACTATCAGCAGGAATACCGGAAAATCATGGGTGTGGACTGATTTATCAGGTGACATTTGCGCAAATCGGAAAATGTGGTATAATGGCTGTGCTGCGCGCAGCCTGACGAGCGGGCGCTATGAGGTGAGAGTATGGATATCAAGTTAATAGCAATTGACCTGGACGGTACGCTGCTGGATGACAACTGCCTTTTTCAGGAGGAAAACCGCAAATGGATCCGGCGGGCCATGAAAGCCGGTTATCTGGTGGTGCCCACCACCGGCAGAAGTTATCAGAACGCCAGGTATGAAATTTTTAAAGATTTTGATGAACTGCCCTATTATATCAACGCGAACGGTACGGTGGTGACGGATGCCAGGACGGAAAAAGTACTGTATACCGCCAGCTTTCCCCGGGAGACGGCACGAAAGATCTACCGTCTTTGCAGAGAGTACCGGACTTATATCGAACCCTACGCGGGCCGGTATGCCTATATGGAACAGGAGGGAATCGATCATCTGTACCGCAGCGGTCTTCCCATATCCTACTGCCGGCAGCTGATGCGGACCAATATTCTGTGCGATGATATGGAAAAGATGATTATGGAAGGGGAATACCCGGTCAGCAAGTTCCATATCGTATGCGAGAGCAGTCAGGAGAAGGAAAGGCTGAAGGAAAGGATAGCCTCCATCCCGGGACTGTATCCCATCTCTGTGGTGGCGCAGAATATCGAAGTGGTTTATGAGAAAAAGAGCAAGCGGGACGGCCTGGCGTTTTTAAGTGAATTTCTGGGGCTGACCCGAGAGAATGTGATGGCCATCGGCGACAGCAGCAACGACATGGAGATGCTGGAGTGGGCAGGCTGTTCCGTGGCCATGGAAAACAGCGCGCCGAAAGTCAGACAGGCGGCAAAGTATGTGACGGATACGAATAATAACGATGGAGTGGCAAAGGCTCTTCAGCGTTTTCTGAAAATAGAAAAGACCGGAGGAATGGAATGACAAAGAAATCAGATTACGATGCCAGCAGCATAGCGGTGCTGGAAGGACTGGAGGCGGTGAGAAAGAGGCCGGGCATGTATATCGGCAGCGTCTCCAGAAAAGGGTTAAACCATTTGATTTATGAAATTGTGGATAATGCAGTGGATGAACATCTGGCCGGATACTGCAGTCAGATCCGGGTGACGCTGGAAAAGGACGGCTCCTGTACTGTGGAAGATGACGGAAGGGGAATTCCGGTGGGGATGCATGAAAAGGGCATGCCGGCGGAACGTCTGGTGTTCACCACTCTGCATGCCGGCGGAAAATTTGATGATTCCGCATATAAGACCAGCGGCGGTCTCCACGGAGTGGGATCTTCGGTGGTCAATGCTTTGTCGGTATATCTGGACGTCCGGGTCAGCCGGGAGGGGTATATCCATCACGACCGGTATGAGCGGGGGGTTCCCGTGATGGAACTGGAAGACGGCCTGCTGCCAAAAGAAGGCCGGACGAAGGAAACGGGAACCTGTGTGAATTTTCTGCCGGATCCTGAGATTTTTGAAGTGACCCGCTTTTCCGCGGCGGAGGTGAAAAGCCGGATGCACGAGACGGCCTATCTGAATCCAAAGCTGACCATTGATTTTGCGGATCTGCGGGGAGAAGAGCCGGAATATATCAGCTTTCATGAACCGGACGGCATCATCGGCTTTGTCAAAGATCTGAACAAGAAAAAGGAAGCGCTTCACGATCCGGTTTATTTTACCGGCGAGTCGGAAGGGATCACCGTGGAATGTGCTTTCCAGTATGTAAATGAATTCCATGAAAATGTGCTGGGATTCTGCAACAATATCTACAACGCGGAAGGCGGCACCCACCTGACGGGATTCAAGACGGCGTTCACGGCGGTGATGAACAATTATGCGCGGGAGCTGGGAATTCTCAAGGAAAAAGACGCCAATTTTACAGGAGCGGATATCCGCAACGGCATGACGGCGGTGATTTCCATCAAACATCCCGACCCGCGGTTTGAAGGGCAGACCAAGACCAAGCTGGATAACCAGGATGCTTCCAAAGTGACGGCGAAGGTGACAGGGGATGAAATTGTCCGTTACTTCGACCGTAATCTGGAGGTGCTGAAAAAAGTGCTGTCCTGCGCGGAGCGTTCCGCGAAAATCCGCAAGACGGAGGAAAAGGCCAGAACCAACATGCTGACGAAACAGAAGTATTCCTTTGATTCCAATGGAAAACTGGCCAACTGTGAGAAAAAAGATCCTTCCCTGTGCGAAATCTTCATCGTGGAGGGAGACTCTGCCGGCGGTTCTGCCAAGACAGCCCGGGACCGGAGCTTCCAGGCCATCCTGCCCATCCGGGGCAAGATCCTGAATGTGGAAAAAGCCAGTATCGACAAAGTGCTGGCCAACGCGGAAATCAAATCCATGATCAACGCCTTTGGCTGCGGCTTTTCCGAAGGGTACGGCAACGATTTCGATATTTCCAAACTGCGGTATGACAAGATCATCATCATGGCCGATGCCGACGTGGACGGGGCGCATATCTCCACTTTGCTGATGACGCTCTTTTACCGTTTCATGCCGGAACTGATCTATGAAGGCCATGTGTACCTGGCCATGCCGCCTCTTTACAAGGCCATGCCGGCCAGGGGAAAAGAGGAGTACCTGTATGACGACAAGGCGCTGGAACAATACCGGAAAAGGCATAAGGGAAGTTTCACCCTGCAGCGCTACAAAGGTTTGGGCGAGATGGATCCCCAGCAGCTGTGGGAGACCACACTGAATCCGAAAACCCGGATTCTGAAACAGATCGAGATAGAAGACGCGCGGATGGCTTCCGAGATGACGGAGATTCTCATGGGAACTGACGTGCCGCCCAGGAAAGCCTTTATCTACGAACACGCACGAGACGCCATTCTGGACGTTTAAGGAGGGGACAGATGAGCGAAAGGGAACAGATCATAAAAACAGAATATTCCGAGGTCATGCAGAAGTCCTATATCGATTATGCCATGAGCGTGATCGTATCCAGAGCGCTGCCGGATGTGCGGGACGGCCTGAAGCCGGTACAAAGAAGAACCCTTTACGATATGTATGAACTGGGGATCCGCTACGACCGGCCCTACCGGAAGTGCGCCCGTATCGTGGGAGACACCATGGGTAAATACCATCCCCACGGGGACAGTTCCATCTATGAGGCGCTGGTGGTGATGGCTCAGGAATTTAAAAAGGGACAGGCTCTGGTGGACGGACACGGAAATTTCGGTTCCATCGAGGGGGATGGGGCCGCGGCCATGCGTTACACGGAAGCCCGTCTGCAGAAAATCACTCAGGATGTCTATCTGAGCGATATGGACAAAGACGTGGTGGAGTTTGTGCCGAATTTCGACGAGACGGAGAAGGAACCGGAAGTCCTGCCGGTGAAGATCCCCAATCTGCTGGTAAACGGCGCGGACGGCATCGCGGTGGGTATGGCTACCAGCATTCCGCCCCACAATCTGGCGGAGGTGGCCGACGGCGTCATCGCTTATATGAAAAACAATGACATCACGGTGGCGGAGCTGATGAAATACATCACGGGACCGGATTTTCCCACCGGCGGCATCATTGTCAATCAAGATGAACTGTTGTCCATCTATGAAAAAGGAACGGGAAAAATCCGTCTGCGGGGAAAAGTGGAAATCGAAAAGGGAAAAGGCGGCCGCCAGCTGCTGGTGATCACCGAAATACCCTATACCATGATCGGCGCCAACATCGGAAAATTTTTAAACGATGTGGCCGCGCTGGTGGAGTCCAGAACAACCACGGATATCGCCGATATCTCCAACCAGTCCTCCAAAGAGGGGATCCGTATCGTGCTGGAACTGAAAAAAGGAGCGGATGCGGATAATCTGATCAACATGCTTTATAAAAAAACCCGGCTGGAAGATACCTTCGGCGTCAACATGCTGGCGGTGGCGGACAAAAAACCGGAGACCTTAAGCTTAAAGCAGGTGATCGAGCATCATGTGGATTTTCAGTTTGAGATGACTACCCGGAAGTATCAAAACCTGCTGGGAAAAGAGCAGGAGAAAAAGGAAATCCAGGAGGGATTGATCGCCGCCTGCGACGTCATCGATCTGATTATCGAGATCCTGCGGGGGAGCAAAAACCAGCAGCAGGTGAAAGACTGTCTGACCATGGGCGTGACGGAAGGGATCCGTTTCAGAAAGAAAACATCCCAGCGGGAAGCCTCCCGGCTGCGATTTACCCCGCGGCAGGCCACGGCAATCCTGGAGATGCGCCTATATAAACTGATCGGACTGGAAATCGACGCGCTGATGAAAGAACATGAGCAGACCCTTGAGAACATCCGCCGGTATGAGGACATTCTCAGCCATTATGATTCCATGTCCAACGTGATCATCAAAGAACTGCAGCGGATCAAAAAAGAATACGGCCGGAAAAGAAGAACCGCCGTCATCAATGCTGCCGCGGCTGTCTTTGAGGAAAAAAAGGTGGAAGAGATGGAAGTGGGCGTGCTGATGGATCGCTTCGGCTACATCAAGACGGTGGACAAAGGAGTCTGGGAGCGTAACCAGGAAACCATCCGGGAAGAGTATCCTTATAGTTTCTGCTGCAGCAACATGGACAAGCTGTGTATCTTCACCGAACAGGGACGGATGCACACGGTGAAGGTGCTGGATCTGCCCTATGGAAAGCTGCGGGATAAAGGGATGCCCGTTGATAATTACGGCAACTACAGCATAGCCAGTGAACGGCTGCTCTATCTGGGGCCCTTGGGGGAACTGAAAAACCAGAAGCTTTTCTTTGCCACAAAACGAGGCATGGTAAAGCTGGTGGACGGTTTGGAGTTTGACGTGGCCAAGCGGACCATTAGCGCAACCAAACTGGCGCCGGAGGACGAGGTGGTTTTCGTGCAGCCGGCGGACACCATGGAGTATGCGGTGCTGCAGAGCAGGGAAGGATATTTCCTGCGTTTCCTGAAAGAAGAAGTGCCGGAAAAGAAAAAGACGGCCATCGGCGTAAGGGGGATGCGGCTGGGTGAGGAAGATGAAATCGCGCAGGCTTATCTCATTGAAAGCAGGATGGACTATGCCATCACTTACCATGAGAAAAAGGTGGTGCTGAACAAACTGAAACTGGGCAAACGGGATGGAAAAGGGACGAAAATCCGCGTTTCATAAGTTCCGTGAAGATATCGATTTTGTATCTTGCCAGTGCAATTTTCGCAGGCTTTTGGTATAATGGAGGCACCAAAAGATATGGGGGTAGCACTGTATGAAAAAAAGCGATGAGATGAAGAAAATGTGCCAGGAAAAAGGCATCCGGATGATCGATTTCAAAATGACCGATCTGGACGGCCGGTGGAGACACATCACCATTCCCGTGGAGCGGTTCGACGAGGATATCTTCGTGTACGGGATTGGTTTTGACGGCTCCAATTACGGCTATGCGCCGGTGGAGAAAAGCGATATGGTTTTCATCCCGGATCCGGACACGGCTGTGGTGGATCCCTTTGCCGAGGTGCCCACGCTGACCATGTGCGGCGATGTGTGCGTGATCGGTGAGGAGAATAAACCCTTCGATCAGTATCCCAGAAATGTCAGCCTGCGGGCCATGGAGTATATGAAAGAGCTGGGGGTTGCCGATGAGATGCTGATCGGTCCCGAGTTTGAGTTCCATCTCCTGGATCATGTCCGGTACGAAGTGACGCCGCAAAGAAGCGGCTACGCCGTGGACACCAGGCAGGCTGCCTGGAACAGCGGAAAGGAAAGCCCGGACAACGGAGGCTTTCAGGTGAAGGGACATGGCGGTTACCACATCGGGGCGCCTCACGATGTCGCCTACAGCCTGCGCAGCAAAATGTGCATCCTGCTGGAGGATTGGGGCGTTGACGTCAAATACCATCATCACGAGGTGGGAGGCTCCGGCCAGATGGAGATCGAGGTGGAACTGGGCGATATGGTGGATATGGCAGACAAGACCATGATCATCAAATATGTGATCAAAAACGCGGCGGTGCAGGACGGACGGACAGCCACCTTCATGCCCAAACCCATCTATCAGGAGGCGGGCAACGGCATGCATGTGCATATGCTGCTGAAAAAGGATGGACAGCCGATATTTTACGATAAAGACGGTTACTCCGGCCTTAGCAGGACGGCCCACTATTTCATGGGCGGCCTTTTGAAGCACGTATCGTCTCTTTGCGCTTTTACCAATCCCTCCACCAACTCCTTCAAACGTCTGGTACCCGGGTTTGAAGCGCCGGTGACCATCGGATACGCCACATCCAACAGAAGCGCGGTGATCCGGATTCCGGCCTATGCAAAGTCGCCGGATAAAAAACGGTTCGAACTGCGCAATCCGGACGCCACCTGCAATCCCTATTACGCTTACGCGGCGATTTTGATGGCCGGTCTGGACGGCATCCGCAATCAGATCGATCCCGCGAAGGAAGGCTGGGGTCCCTATGACTGTAATCTCTATGAGCTTTCAGAGGAGGAGAAAAAGAAAATCTCTTCTTTGCCAAGAAGCCTGGAGGAAGCGCTGGACGCCCTGGAAGCGGATCACGATTACCTCACGGCAGGCGGCGTGTTCCCGACCCGCCTGATCGAGATATGGCTGAAACGCAAGCGGGAGGAAGCGCTGCGCATTTCTCAGATTCCCCATCCGGCGGAATTTGAAGCTTACTATGATCTGTAAGAAAAGCACCTTGCATTTTACCAAAAGAAGTGTTACAATAAACAGGATTTATTATAAAGACTAATCTGAGAGTGGGCTTGCAAGAGCCCGCTCTTTTATATGGCGGAAAAAATATAAGGCAAAAAGGCAGGGATGAAACGTGAGTAAAAGGGAAAGTTATGAGGAAAAGGCCGCCGCGCTGCTGGAGCCGATCGTGCAGGAGCAGGGATTTGAACTGGTGGACGTGGAGTACGTCAAAGAAGGAGGAACCTGGTATTTAAGGGCTTATATCGACAAAGAAGGCGGGATCACCATCGATGACTGCGAGCTGGTCAGCCGTGCCTTCAGCGACGTGCTGGACCGGGAAGATTTTATCGAAGATTCCTATATTATGGAAGTGAGTTCTCCTGGACTGGGACGCCCTCTGAAGAAGGAGAAGGATTACGAAAGAAGCATGGGAAAGGAGCTGGAGATCCGCACCTACCGTGCCGTCGGCGGACAGAAAGAATTCTACGGTATACTGACCGCATATGATAGTAACAGTGTGACCGTAAAAGAAGAGAACGGGGAAGAAAAAACCTTCCGGAAAAATGAAATTGCATTGATACGTCTTGCGTTTGACTTTTGAAACAGTTAGGAGGAAAAAAGAAAAATGAACACAGAGTTACTGGAAGCGTTGAATATTCTGGAGCAGGAGAAAAATATCAGCAAGGATACGCTGCTGGAGGCCATCGAACAGTCATTGATCCAGGCATGCAAAAACCACTTCGGAAAAGCGGACAATGTGAAGGTAAACATTGATCCGGATACCTGCGACTTCGGCGTGTACGCGGAGAAAACCGTGGTGGAGGAAGTGGAGGATCCGGTGATGGAAATCAGCCTGGCCAATGCGAAGATGCTGGATTCCAAGTATGAGCTGGGCGATGTGGTCAATGTGGAAATCAAATCCAAAGAGTTTGGGCGGATCGCTACCCAGAATGCCAAAAACGTGATTTTGCAGAAGATCCGCGAGGAGGAACGCAAAGTTCTTTACAATGAATATTTTGAGAAAGAAAAAGATGTGGTTACCGGTATTGTACAGAGAAATCTGGGCAGAAATATCAGCGTGAATCTGGGTAAAGTGGACGGCATCTTAAGTGAATCCGAACAGGTAAAGACGGAGCATTTCCGGCCCACAGAGCGGATCAAGGTCTACGTGCTGGAGGTTAAGGATACCCCCAAGGGACCGAAGATCCAGGTTTCCAGGACCCATCCGGAGCTGGTAAAACGTCTCTTTGAGTCCGAGGTGACGGAAGTAAGGGACGGCATTGTGGAAATCCGAAGCATTGCCAGAGAAGCCGGATCCCGTACCAAGATTGCCGTGTGGTCCAATGATCCCGATGTGGATCCGGTAGGCGCCTGCGTGGGAATGAACGGAGCCAGGGTGAACGCCATCGTGGAAGAGCTGCGGGGAGAAAAAATCGATATCATCAATTGGGATGACAATCCGGCCTTCCTGATCGAGAACGCCTTAAGCCCGGCTAAGGTAATTTCCGTCATGGCGGATCCCGATGAAAAGACAGCCCAGGTGATCGTACCGGATTATCAGCTGTCGCTGGCGATCGGAAAAGAAGGACAGAACGCCCGTCTGGCAGCCCGCCTGACCGGCTATAAGATTGATATCAAGAGTGAGACACAGGCCAGAGAGGCAGGATTGTTCGACGAGATGGAAGAGTACGATGAGGAGTATGACGACGAAGAGTTCGAACAAGAGGATATAAACTATGATGAAGAAAATGAAAGTTCCGATGCGAAAGTGTACGGGATGCCAGGAGATGAAGAATAAAAAAGAAATGATACGCGTCTTAAAAACGCCGGAGGATGAAATCGTGCTGGATGCCACAGGCAGAAAGAACGGCCGGGGCGCTTATCTTTGCTTTTCCAGGGAATGCCTGGATAAGGCCATAAAAAATAAAGGGCTGGAGCGGTCTTTAAAAACGGCGATTCCGCCGGAAGTCTACAACGCCCTGAAAGAGGAGCTGGATCATATTGAACGAACGTAAACTGCTTTCCCTTCTGGGGCTGGCGGCGAAAGCGGGCAAGGTGGCCAGCGGGGAATTTTCTACGGAAAAAGCGGTTAAGACCGGGAAAGCGTACCTGGTACTGGTGGCTGAAGAGGCTTCCGGCAATACGAAAAAGAAGTTTTTGAATATGTGCGCCTATTACAAGGTACCCTGTTACTTTTTTGGAGAAAAGGCAGCTCTTGGGAAAGCCATCGGAAAAGAATTCCGGGCGTCCCTTGCACTCCTGGATGAAAATCTGGGCAGAGCCGTTGAGAAACAGATGGAAAACGTGGCGGATCCCAAAATAGCTGAACAGAAAGGTCAGGTGGTAAAATGCCGGGAATCAGAGTGCATGAAATTGCCAGGGAAATAGGAAAAACCAACAAAGAAGTCATCACATTTTTAAAGGATCACGGGATCGAGGTCCGAAGTCATATGAGTTCTTTGAAAGAAGCGGAGGAGAAGTTATTGAGAGAGACATTTGATAAAGATAAGAATATGAAAAACGAAAAGAAGGAAGAGGGACGTACAGAGGCAAAGCCGAAGAAAAAATCCAATATTATCCAGGTGTTCCGGCCCCAGAATGCCAAAACGCCGGAAGGAAAAAATCTGGGAAGGGGAAAACGTTCTGATTCCAGAAAGGGAAAGCCGGCTGCAGATGGAAAACCTTCCCAGCGTCCGGCCCGTCCGGCAGCGGAGAACGCGGCGGCAAAAGCTGCGCAAAATAAGGAGACCTCCCGTCCGGCAGCAGGAAATGCGGGAGGAAGAACCGGTTCATCGCCCGCCCATGGGAAACCTGCCCAGACTCAGGAAACAGAAAACAAGGGACGTCAAAGGAACAGTCAGGGGACAAATCAGCGTCCGCCGCGCAGCGACAGTCCAAGGCGGTTCCAGGCAGACCGGGAACGGGATAAAGACCGGGATACAAAAGAGGGAAGAGATTCCCGCAGAAATGGATCAGAGGGAAGAAAATCCGGCGGCAGAAAACAGCAGGCGGATGCGGTGGATACGTCCATGATGCAAAAGCCCTCCCGTGATCTGAGAAAAGACAAGGAAAAAGAGAAAGAAAAAGAAAAAGCGAAGGATAAATTCGGCGGCGACCGTCAAAAAGGCGGCAGACGCCCCAACCAGGGATTCCGTCAGCAGGCGAGACTGCCAAAGGCGCTGCAAAAACCGGTACATCAGCACAAGGAAGAGAAGAAAGCTGAGGTAAAGGAAATCGTGCTTCCGGAGAAGCTGACCATCCGGGAACTGGCGGATAAGATGAAGATGCAGCCCTCCGTGATTGTAAAAAAACTGTTCATGGAAGGCGTCATGGTTACGGTCAACCATGAGATCGATTTTGAAAAGGCACAGGAGATCGCACTGGATTACGATATCATTGCCGAGCCGGAAGAGAAAGTGGATGTGATCGAGGAGCTGCTGAAAGAAGAGGAAGACGATGCCAGCACACTGGTGCCAAGACCGCCGGTTGTCTGCGTCATGGGTCATGTCGATCATGGCAAAACTTCCCTTCTGGACGCTATCCGAAATACTCATGTGACTGACCGGGAAGCCGGCGGAATCACCCAGCACATCGGCGCATACATGGTCAAGGTCAACGGACAGAAGATTACCTTCCTGGATACACCGGGCCATGAGGCTTTCACGGCCATGCGTATGCGTGGCGCCAACGCCACGGATATCGCCATTTTGGTGGTGGCTGCGGACGACGGCGTGATGCCTCAGACAATCGAGGCTATCAACCACGCCAAAGCGGCAGGGGTGGAGATCATCGTGGCCATCAATAAGATCGATAAACCCAACGCCAACGTGGAGCGGGTAAAACAGGAGCTGTCGGAATATGAACTGATCCCGGAAGACTGGGGCGGAAGTACGATCTTCGTGCCCGTATCGGCTCATACCCACGAGGGGATCGAGGAGCTGCTGGAGATGATCCTGCTGACGGCAGAAGTCTGTGAACTGAAAGCCAATCCCAAAAGAAAGGCCAGAGGTCTGGTTATCGAAGCAAAGCTGGATAAGGGGAAGGGACCTGTGGCTACCATTCTGGTGCAGAAAGGTACGCTGCACGTGGGAGATTTCATCGCCGCCGGGGCATGCTCCGGAAAGGTCCGCGCCATGATGGACGACAAGGGACGCAGAGTCAAAGAGGCCGGTCCCTCTACTCCGGTGGAGATCCTCGGTCTTGGCGATGTGCCAAATGCCGGAGAAGTGCTGGTAGCGACAGAAAACGACAAAGAAGCGAAAAACTTTGCGGCCACCTTCGTATCCGAGAACCGGAACCGTCTGCTGGAAGAGACCAAGTCCAAAATGTCTTTGGATGATCTGTTCAATCAGATCCAGGAAGGCAATTTAAAAGAACTGGGCATCGTGGTCAAGGCTGACGTACAGGGATCTGTGGAAGCGGTGAAACAAAGTCTTTTGAAACTTTCCAACGATGAAGTGGTGGTGAAAATCGTCCATGGAGGCGTAGGCGCCATCAATGAATCAGACGTCACCCTGGCATCCGCTTCCAACGCCATCATCATCGGCTTTAACGTGCGTCCCGATGCCACGGCGAAGGCCATTGCCGAGCAGGAGGGCGTGGATATCCGTCTGTATAAGGTGATTTACCAGGCCATCGAAGATGTGGAAGCCGCCATGAAGGGTATGCTGGATCCGATATACGAGGAAAAAGTGATCGGCCATGGCGAGATCCGTCAGATTTTCAAAGCCTCCGGCGTGGGCAACATCGCCGGAAGCTATGTATTGGACGGCGTGTTCCAGAGGGGCTGCAAGGTAAGGATCAGCCGCGAAGGAAATCAGGTATACGACGGCGCGCTGGCTTCCCTGAAACGATTCAAGGATGATGTGAAGGAAGTAAAAGCCGGATACGAATGCGGTCTGGTATTTGAAGGATTCAATGACATTCAGGAGTTAGACCAGGTGGAGGCTTATATCATGGTGGAGGTTCCCAGATAGGAATCCTCCCACAAGGATGGCCTCCCGGACAAGTGAGGACAATATGAGGAAAAACAGTATAAAAAATACCCGTATCAACGGGGAAGTGCAAAAGGAACTCAGTCAGATTATCCGTCGTGAGATCAAAGATCCCAGGATCCATATGATGACTTCTGTGACAGGGGCTCAAGTTGCGCCGGATCTGAAAACTTGCAAGGTTTACATCAGCGTGCTGGGCACAGATGAAGAGAAAGCCGACACGCTGGCCGGCCTTCGCAGCGCGGAGGGATATATCCGCCGGATGCTGGCAAAGAATCTGAACCTGCGCAATACGCCGCAGCTTACCTTTTTGCTGGATACCTCCATCGAATACGGAGTAACCATGGCGAAAAAGATTGCGGATCTGGAAATCAGAGAGACTGAGGAAGAAAATGATGAAGAATCTTGACGATATGGTAACGGGAGCCGCCAGTGTGGCCATCGCCGGCCATGTGAATCCCGACGGCGACTGCGTCGGTTCCTGTATGGCGGTATATCATTATCTGCGGGATAACCACAGCGATATCCGCACGCAGGTATATCTGGAAGAGATGCGCCCGGTGTTCGGCCATCTGGCGGATCTGGATCAGATCCGCCGCCTGCCCGAACCGGGAGAAACCTGTGATCTTCTGATCCTGCTGGACGTCAGCAGCCTTGATAGGATCGGCGCGGCAGGCGAGCTGTTTGCAAGAGCGAAAAAAACGGTCTGCATCGATCATCACATCACCAATCCCGGCCTGGCAGATGAAAATCATATTGTACCGGACGCCAGTTCCACCTGCGAGGTACTCTTTTCTCTGATGGACAGGGAAAAAATTTCCCGCAGGACGGCGATGGATCTGTATACCGGGATCATTCACGACAGCGGGGTATTCCAGTATTCCAACACGTCGCCGAAGACCATGGAGATTGCCGGGTGGCTGATGGAGCAGGATATCCCCTTCACCAGGATCATAGAGGATTCGTTTTATAAAAAGTCGTACGCTCAGAACCGGGTGATGGGCTATATCCTGATGAACAGCCAGCTGTATCTGGACGGAAAATGCATTGCCGCCGCGGCGGACAAAAAGTGTATGGAGCAGTTTAAGGTACAGGCCAGGGATCTGGACGGGATTATCAATCAGATGCGGCTGACGGAAGGCGTGGAAGCGGCGGTATTTCTCTATGCGCTGGATGAGAATCGCTATAAGGTGAGTCTGCGTTCCAACGGGAAGGTGGACGTCAGCGCCATCGCCATGACCTTTGGCGGGGGCGGCCATTATATGGCAGCCGGCTGCACCATGGAAGGGAAGCCGGAAGAGATTACCGGAAAAATCGTGGAGGAGATCAGGCGTCAGCTGGGTATGGAAAAGGTTTGAAATGAACGGAATCATTAATGTATATAAGGAAGCCGGCTGGACTTCCCACGATGTGGTGGCGAAGCTGCGGGGCATCCTGAAAATGAAAAAAATCGGACATACGGGCACACTGGATCCTGATGCGACAGGCGTGCTGCCGGTATGTCTGGGAAAAGCGACAAAACTGTGCGAGCTGCTGGCGGGAGAAGACAAAACCTATGAAGCGGTTCTAAGGCTGGGCATTACCACCGATACCCAGGATATCAGCGGAACGGTTATAAAGGAGACTAATCCAGCAGTGACGGAAAAGGAGGCGATATCCTGCATCCGCTCCTTTGAAGGGGAGTATATGCAGGTTCCGCCTATGTACTCGGCCTTGAAAGTAAATGGAAAGAAACTGTATGAACTGGCACGGGAAGGGAAAACGGTGGAACGAAAAGCCCGGCCGGTTCATTTTTACCGTATAGAGATCCTTAAGACAGATCTTCCGGAAATCCGTTTTTCCGTTACCTGTTCCAAGGGGACCTACATCCGCACCCTGTGCCATGACATCGGCGAAAAACTGGGCTGCGGCGCCTGCATGAAGTCTTTGGTCCGCACACGGGTCGGGCGTTTCGATGTAAAGGACAGCCGCACACTGGAGCAGATCCAAAAGCTGGCAGACTGCGGGCGCGTACAGGAAGCGATTCTGCCGCTGGATCAGATGTTTGACCGGGATACGGCCGTTGTCGCGGGATCCTCGCTGCAAAAAAGGGTGTATAATGGAAATTCTTTTTACGGCCGTGATCTGCCCCGCCCGGTTCCCGGGCTGAAGGATGGCTGCCGGGTTCGCGTATACGACGGCGGCGGGGCGTTCGTGGGACTCTATCGCTACCGGGAAAAGGAAGATGAGTTCCGGCTGGTAAAAATGTTCAGAGACGGGGGCGGCCAGGGATGAGATATATCAAAAATACACTGGATTTTATGCTGCCCAAACGCAGCATTATCACACTGGGGAAATTTGACGGACTGCACCGGGGCCATAAAAAACTGGTGAATCGGGTAAAAGAACTGAAAAAACCTGGATTTGAAACGGTTATTTTCACTTTTGACGTATCCCCGGTGATGCGCCTTTCCGATCCGTCTTTTAAGATGATACTGACAGGTGAAGAGCGGTTTCATCTGGCCAAGGGGATGGATGTGGACTGTCTGGTGGAATGTCCCTTCGTGCCGGAGATCATGCATATGGACGCGAAGGATTTTGTCCGTGAAATCCTGGTCCGCCAGATGAAGGCGGCCCATCTGGTGGTGGGACCGGATTTTCACTTCGGCCATAAGCGGGGCGGCACCACCGCGCTGCTTAAGGAGATGGGAAAACAGTATGGCTACCAGGTGGATGTCCTGGAAAAAGTCACAGACGGCGGCGCCGCCGTCAGCAGTACGCGGATCCGCCGGGAGATCATAGAGGGCAATCTGGAAAAAGCCAATGATCTTCTTGGTTATCCTTTTTTTGTGGAGGGAGAGATCGTTCACGGAAAACATCTGGGCCACACCATCGGTATCCCCACCATCAATCAGCGCCCGTCGGTGCACAAGCTGCTGCCGCCTTTTGGCGTTTATGCCTCTATCACTCAGATCGACGGCGAACCTTATTTCGGCATCAGCAATATCGGCGTCAAGCCTACGGTGGGTGACAGCCGCCCGGGAGTGGAAACCTATCTTTTCGATGTGGACAAAGAGCTGTATGGGAAACAGGCTCATGTACGGCTTTATGAATTTATCCGGCCGGAATATAAATTTCCTTCCATTGTCCAGCTGCAGCATCAGATTAAAAAGGATGAGGCGGCCTGCCGGAATTACTTCCGAGACAGAGGGAAAAAGGTATTTACATCGGTATAGGGTTGTGGTATAATCGCTAAGTGTGAAAAATCAATGAACCCGGATTCGGAGCGCGGAATCTCCAACCGGCTCTTAATTCGAGGCGTTAAAAGAGAAACAGGAGGAAAATTATGATTTCAAAAGAAAAGAAACAGGCAATCATCAGCGAGTATGCGAGAACAGAGGGCGATACCGGTTCACCGGAGGTACAGGTGGCTATCCTGACAGCCAGAATTCAGGAGCTGACAGAGCATCTGAAGGAGCATCACAAAGATCATCATTCCAGACGCGGTCTGCTGAAAATGGTTGGTCAAAGACGTGGTCTGCTGGATTACCTGAAGAAAAATGATATTGAAAGATACCGTGCTTTGATCGAGAAGCTGGGAATCAGAAAATAAGGATAGTGAGGGGGCGGAGTTTTCCGCCCCATTTCTCTATAGGAAACAAACTAACCAAACAAACATTGACCTCAGGTTCCTGTTTGACCGGGACTACTGAAAAGGACATGAGAAGCTGCGCGTGTTTTTTTCAGTTGTTTCGGGCAGGACCGGTCAGAAAGAAAAGGAGAATACAGATGTATAAAAGTTATTCCATGGAACTGGCGGGAAGAACGCTGACCGTCGATATCGACAGAGTGGCAAAACAGGCCAACGGCGCTGCCTTTATGCATTACGGAGACACCGTAGTTCTTTCTACGGCTACCGCTTCCGACAAACCGCGGGAGGGAATCGATTTCTTCCCCTTAAGCGTAGAATACGAAGAGAAACAGTATGCAGTGGGTAAGATCCCCGGCGGTTTCAACAAAAGGGAAGGAAAGGCCAGCGAACATGCCATCTTAACCTCCCGTGTCATCGACCGCCCCATGCGGCCGCTGTTCCCCAAGGATTACCGCAACGATGTGACCATCAGCAACATGGTTATGTCAGTGGATCCGGAGTGCAATCCGGAGATTCCGGCCATGCTGGGATCTTCCATCGCCACCTGCATTTCCGACATTCCCTTTGACGGCCCCTGCGCCGCCACACAGGTGGGACTGATCGACGGAGAATTCATCATTAACCCCTCCCTGGGACAGAAAGAGGTTTCCGACCTTCAGCTGACCGTGGCCTCTACCAGGGAAAAGGTGATCATGATCGAGGCCGGAGCCAATGAAGTGCCGGAGGAGAAAATGATCGAGGCGATTTTCAAAGCCCATGAAGTCAATCAGGAGATCATTCAGTTTATTGATAAAATCGTAGCGGAATGCGGTAAGGAAAAGCACACCTATGAAAGCTGCGCCGTTCCGGAAGAACTGTTTGCCGCCATAAAGGAGATCGTACCGCCCCAGGAAATGGAAGCTGCGGTGTTTACCGATGAGAAACAGGTACGCGAGGAGAATATCCGTCAGATTACAGAGAAACTGGAGGAAGCCTTCGCGGAGAAAGAAGAGTGGCTGGATGTGCTGGGAGAGGCTGTTTACCAGTATCAGAAAAAAACCGTCCGCAAGATGATCCTTCAGGATAAGAAGCGTCCCGACGGACGCGGGATCAAGGAGATCCGTCCTCTGGCGGCTGAAATCGATCTGATCCCCAGAGTACACGGTTCCGCCATGTTTACCCGGGGGCAGACCCAGATCTGTACCGTCACCACGCTGGCGCCTCTTTCAGACGCTCAGAGACTGGACGGACTGGATGAATACGAAACGTCCAAACGGTATATGCATCACTATAACTTCCCCTCCTATTCTGTAGGCGAGACAAAACCCTCCAGAGGACCGGGACGCCGTGAGATCGGTCATGGAGCCCTGGCGGAACGTGCGCTGGTGCCGGTGCTGCCATCCGAGGCGGAATTCCCCTACGCTATCCGTACGGTTTCAGAAACCTTTGAATCCAACGGCTCCACCTCACAGGCCAGTATCTGTGCGTCTTCCATGTCACTGATGGCAGCCGGCGTACCGATCAAAAAACCGGTGGCAGGTATTTCCACCGGCCTGGTGACGGGAGAAACCGACGATGATTATATCGTGCTGACGGATATCCAGGGTCTGGAAGATTTCTTCGGCGATATGGACTTTAAGGTGGCAGGTACCCACGACGGTATCACCGCTATCCAGATGGATATCAAGATTCACGGGCTGACCCGTCCCATTATCGAGGAGGCCATTGCCAGAACGAAAGAAGCAAGGGAGTATATTCTGACGGAGGTTATGGAACCGGTTATCGCGAAGCCGAGAGAGAGCGTGGGACCCTATGCGCCCAAGATCGTTCAGATCATGATCGATCCGGCGAAAATCGGCGATGTGGTCGGTCAGAGAGGCAAGACTATCAACGCCATCATCGAAGAGACGGGTGTTAAGATCGATATTACCGACGACGGCGCTGTTTCCATCTGCGGCGTGGAAAAAGCGGGTATGGACAAGGCGATTCAGTATATCCAGACCATTGTCACGGATTTTGAAGCCGGCCAGATCTTTACCGGAAAAGTGGTCAATATCAAAGAGTTCGGCGCTTTTGTAGAGTTCGCTCCCGGCAAGGAAGGTATGGTTCATATTTCCAAAATTGCCAAGGAGAGAATCAAACGGGTGGAAGACGTCCTGACGCTGGGCGACATCGTAAAGGTTGTCTGCCTGGGCAAAGACAAGATGGGACGGTTCAGCTTCAGCATCAAGGATGTTCCGGAGGATCAGAAATAAGACTGACAACAGCAAAAAGGGAAAAAGGGGAGAAACGCATCATGGCGCCTCCCTTTTTTTGACCGGTCAGAAAGGAAGATTTCATGCGGTATCACAATATTACCAAGGATGATATGTTAAACGGGGACGGTCTGCGGGTGGTTCTGTGGGTGGCGGGATGCTCACACTGCTGCCGGGAATGCCAGAACCCTCAGACCTGGGATCCCAACGGGGGGATCCCCTTCGATCAGGCGGCCAGGGAAGAACTGTTCGAACAGCTTGGGAAAACCTATATTTCCGGCGTCACCTTCAGCGGCGGGGATCCTCTGCACAAAAACAATATCACGGAGATTACCAGGCTGGCAAAAGAAATCCGGGAAAAATTCCCTGACAAGACGATCTGGCTGTATACCGGCTCTTCGTGGGAGAGCATACAAAAGGAAGAGATCGTCCGGTATCTGGATGTGTGCGTGGACGGGGAATTTATCGTGGAGCAAAAAGACACGTCCCTGAAATGGAAGGGAAGCGCCAACCAGAGGGTGATCGATGTGAAAAAAACCCTTGCAGCAGGAAAAGTCGTGCTGCACACCAGGGACTAAAGGAGAAACGCGATGAACAGAATTGCCAGATTTGATAAAGTAAGTGAAAAACAGTTTCTGGAAGGATGGATGGATACCTTTCCGGGAACTTTGCCTGAGCAGGCGAAAACCATTTATGAAAACATCCGCCTTCCAAGACGGGCTACGGCGGGCAGCGCCGGCTATGATTTTTTCAGTCCCATATCTTTTACGCTGCAGCCTAGGCAGACCATCAAAATCCCCACGGGCATCCGGGTGGAAATGGAACAGGACTGGGTGCTGCTGCTCTTTCCCAGAAGCGGCCTGGGGTTCAAGTACCGGCTGCAGATGAACAACACCGTGGGGGTGATCGACAGCGATTACTTCTATTCGGACAATGAGGGCCATATCTTTGCCAAAATCACCAACGATTCCAACGAGGAAAAGGTCCTGTCCATCGAAGCGGGCGACGGCTTTATGCAGGGGATCTTTTTGATGTACGGCATCACCATGGATGACGATGTGAAGGAAGCGCGAAACGGCGGTTTTGGAAGTACCGGGCGATAAAAAGGGAGAGAGTCTTTTTTAAAGGCTCTCTCCTTTTGAACGCAGCGGAATTTCGACACTGCAAAAAATTTACAGATCCTCTCCGTCCACCACTTCATCGTATTCTGCTTTATCAAGAAGTTCATCAAAGGCGTCCGCGGCAGCTTCGTACTCGTCGTCATCGGTGATATTGTCCAGGGAAGGCTGGCCGTTTTCTCCTTCTTCGTAACGGTAAAGATAAACTTCTCCGTCGCTGTTCTGACCGTTTTCATCCAGCGGCAGCAGTGCGATATAGTGTTTGTCCGCAGCCGGGAAAATGGTGAGGATGGCGCATTCGATTTCCGTATCGTCATCCAGTGTCAGGGTGACGGTGGCGTCCCCCGGCTGGAAGGGAGCGGAGCAGTCGGATCCGCAGGTGTCACAGTTACCGCTGCAGATGTTGTCTTTGGAATTTTCCATGTGTAGTTACCTCTTTCTTTTTCTTGGATTCGATGTTTCCTGTCAGAATTACTTTACCAGATGCGGAGAAGAAAAGCAACAATATTTCATAATATGCGGTTGACGGATAAGTTTTGCAGTTTTATACTATAGTTTAGAAAAAAGGGATGACAGAAAATCCCAAGGAGGAGGCAGTATTATGGATATCAGATTTGAAAAAAGAGAGCATTTGAAAGAAAAACCGGATCAGAAGAATCTGGGATTTGGAAAGTACATGACAGATTATATGTTTGTGATGGACTGGGACAGAGAAAAGGAATGGCATGACGCCAGAATCGTACCCCATGAACCGATGCTTCTGGATCCGGCCTGCGTGGCGCTGCATTACGCCCAGGAAACCTTTGAAGGAATGAAAGCTTACCGGACGAAAGAGGGAAAGATTCAGCTGTTCCGTCCGGAGATGAACGCGAAACGTATGATCAAATCCAACGAAAGACTCTGTATGCCTCCCGTTCCGGTTGATATGTTCGTAGAAGCGGTGGAAGAACTGGTGAAAGTGGAAAAAGACTGGGTTCCCTCTGAACCGGAAACCTCTCTTTATATCCGTCCCTTTATGTTCGCGACGGAATCTTCTCTGGGCGTACATATGGCCAGCGCCTATAAATTCGTTGTGATCTGTACGCCGGTGGGCGCTTACTACGCGGAAGGGGTGAATCCGGTGCGTATTCTGGTGGAAGACGAACTGGTCCGCGCGGTAAAGGGCGGTACGGGATTTACCAAATGCGGCGGAAACTATGCGGCATCTATCCTGGGACAGGTCAAAGCGGAGAAACAGGGATGTACCCAGGTTCTGTGGCTGGACGGCGTGGAGCGTAAATATGTGGAAGAAGTGGGCACCATGAATATCATGTTCAAGATCGCAGGCGAGATCTATACGGCGCCTATCGAAGGAACGGTGCTTCCGGGCGTTACAAGAGATTCGATTATCCATATTCTAAAAGACTGGGGTTATAAAGTAAACGAGACCAGACTTTCCGTGGATGATCTGATGAAAGCGGGACACGACGGGACACTGGAGGAAGCTTTTGGAACCGGTACGGCAGCGGTTATCTCACCGGTGGGAGAGTTTGTATACAAGGATGACAAGGTAACAGTCAATGACTTCAAGACCGGGGAACTGACCCAGAAGCTTTACGATTATCTGACAGGCATTCAGTGGGGCAGCGTGGAAGACAAATATCACTGGACCGTGGAAGTCTGCTGATCAAAGCAGTTATCCGGGAGACATGGGCGGGCTCATGTCTCCTTTTTTTGAGCAAAACAAAATGCAGGCGGGCGGATTCCCTCCTGTATGGGAAACCAGGAGGGAAATATGGAAAGACAGGATCGGGCGCCCCTGGTGGACGCTTTGAAAAGATATCAGAAAGAGAGACCGGCCTATTTTTGTATTCCAGGACACCGGTATGAACGAGGACTGGGACAGCGGTGGCTGACAGAGGCAGAGTGCGGTTTTTTAAAATACGATCTGACAGAGGTGAGCGGACTGGACGACCTGCACCGGCCGCAGGGGGTTATCCGGGAAGCTCAGGAACTGCTGGCGGATCTGTACGGCGCGAAAAAGAGCTATTTTCTGGTAAACGGCACCACCTGCGGCAATGAAGCCATGCTCCTTGGCGCTCTGAAGGAAAATGATGAGATCATACTTCCCCGCAATGTGCACAAATCTGTACTGCAAGGATTGATCCTGTGCGGAGCAAGGCCGGTCTATCTGATGCCAAAGTGGATCGAAAAAGCCGGAATCTGGGGAGGAATTTCTCCCCGGGAGGTGGAAAATGCGCTGGAACACCATCCCGGGGCGAAAGCGGTTTTCCTGGTCAGCCCTTCCTACTACGGCATTTGCTGTGATGTGAAGCGGATTGCGGATATCTGCCATCGATTCGGAGTGCCGTTGCTGGTGGATGAAGCCCACGGCAGTCATCTGTATTTTTCAAGTCTGCTGCCCCGGGGCGCGCTGCAGCAGGGGGCGGATGGATGTGCCCAGAGTTTCCACAAGACGACGGGAGCACTGACCCAAAGTTCCGTGCTTCATATCCAGACAGGACGGATCGATGCCGGACGGATCGAGCGCGCCTTAAAGCTGGTGCAAAGTACCAGCCCTTCGTATCTTTTGATGGCTTCAGTGGATAACTCCCGTTATCAGCTGGCGCATCATGGGCGTAAAATGGCGGAGGACGCCCTTGAAAAGGCCGCTTTTCTCCGGGAGAAAATCCGTGCTATTCCGGGAATGTTCGCCCTGGGGAAGGACGATATAGAAGGAAGATATGTGGCTGCGGCGCTGGATGAGACTCGTCTGGTGTTCGGCTGTGAAACCATGAGCGGTTATGATCTGGCGAGCACACTGCGGGAAGAGTACCAGGTGGAGACAGAGATGGCGGATCTGCGAAACGTGGTTGCCGTCGTCACGTTTGCCAACGAAGAGCAGGAAGTAAAGCAGCTGATCGAGGCTTTGCAAGATATCAGCCGGCGCCGGGATCGGCGGTTTCTTTGTAAAACCGGCAGGAAAGAAATGCGGGTGATCCCCCAGATTTCTCTTCCGCCGGCGGTACTCACGCCGCGGCAGGCATTTTTTGCTGAGACGAAAACCGTACCCTGGCAAAAAGCTGTGGGAAAGATTGCCGGAGAGATGATTGCGCCCTATCCTCCGGGGATTCCGCTGCTTTGTCCTGGAGAGCGGCTGACGCCGGAGATCATGGCGGCGGCGGAAACCTATCGGCAGGAGGGGTGCCGCTTCCACGGACTGGAGGACGACAGTCTGACATCTTTCAAAATTATTGAAAAAGATAGGTAAAACAGATATAATTGGCTTATAGGAATGAAAAAATAGGTGTAGAGCAGGAGGCTAAAATGAAACTGATTTCCTGGAATGTCAACGGACTGAGAGCCTGTGTGAATAAAGGATTTATGGATGTATTTCGGCAGCTTGACGCGGATATTTTCTGTATACAGGAGAGCAAGCTGCAGGAGGGGCAGATTCAGATGGATCTGCCGGGATATTATCAGTACTGGAATTATGCTATGAAGAAAGGATATTCCGGCACGGCTGTTTTTGCCAAGGAGGAACCGCTGGCGGTAAGCTGCGGAATCAACCAAGAAGAGCACGATCAGGAAGGACGGGTGATTACCCTGGAGTATCCGGGGTATTACCTGGTAACCGTCTATACGCCGAATTCTCAGAATGAACTGGCACGTCTTTCTTATCGGATGGAGTGGGAGGATGCTTTCCTTTCTTATCTGGACGGCCTGAATGAGAAAAAACCGGTTATTTTCTGCGGAGATCTCAATGTGGCTCATAAAGAAATCGATCTGAAAAATCCTAAAACAAACCGCAGGAACGCCGGCTTTACGGATGAAGAAAGACAGAAGTTTTCCACTCTTTTGGAACACGGGTATATCGATACGTTCCGCTATTTTTATCCAGATACGGAACAGGTTTATTCCTGGTGGTCCTATCGGTTCCGAGCCAGGGAAAAAAACGCGGGATGGCGTATCGATTATTTCTGCGTTTCAGAGAGACTGAAGGACTGCCTGAAAGACGCAAAAATCCATACGGACATCATGGGATCCGATCATTGTCCGGTGGAACTGGATCTCGATCTGTAGGACAAAAAGACAGGAGAACGAGGATACGGAGGAAAGTGGATGGTGAAAAATGATACACAATTGCAAAGAGCGGCAAAAGGGCTGAAGATAAAAAAAGGTTATCCGCAGATACCGGGCGCATACCGCTGGGAGAACGGATGCAATTTTTCCTTTCTGCAGGAAGAGAGCGGATGTAAGACCAGTCTTTTGCTGTATCGGATGAAAAACGGGAAGGTTTTCAAAGAGATTCCCCTCTCGGATGAATTTCGTACCGGGAAGGTGTTCTCCGTCTGGATAGAGGGGCTGGGCGACGGCGCTGTTTTTTATAATTACAGATGCGGTGAAAGGACAGTCACAGATCCCTGGGCGGCGGCGCTGACCGGAAGAGAGAAATACGCTGCATCGGAAAGAGAAGGGGATGATCGTGTGCGGGGGATTCTTCCGGGAAAAGAAGAGTTCCTTCCGTCGGACGTGCCCGGCGTGTTCATTCCCTATTCGGAAATGATACTTTATAAGCTCCATGTGAGAGGATTTACCGCAGGCCGGCAGTCACGCACGGCAAAAAAAGGAACTTTTGCCGGATTGAAAGAAAAGATTCCCTATCTGCAGGAACTGGGCGTCACTTCCGTGGAACTGATGCCGGCCTATGATTTTCTGGAACTGACGCCGGTAAAGGAACAGCAAAAGAAAGCGGCGTCCAGGATACCGAAGGATCTTCTGCCGCAGGATTTTGTGACGGCGCAGCAGCCGGAAAAAGAAAAGCAGCGGGTCAATTACTGGGGTTATACCGGCGGTTTTTACTGCGCGCCGAAGGCTTCCTACTGTGCAGGAGGGGACGCCATGAAAGAGTTTCAGGACTGTGTGGACAGTTTTCACCGGGCGGGGATGGAAGTGATCATGGAATTTTATTTTGAAGAAAACTTTCCGCCGGCCTGGATTATTACGATTCTGCGCTACTGGATGATGACTTACCATGTGGACGGCTTTCACCTGGTGGGGGCGGCGGTTCCTTCAGATCTGGTTGCCGGGGATGAACTGCTGTGCGAAGTGAAAATCATCAGTTCGGGATTTGACGTACAGAAAATTTACCGGGGAAAAGAGCCGCAGCGCAGGACGCTGGCGGCAAGCAGCGGAGAATTTATGGGGACGGCCCGTCGTTTCCTGAAAGGAAATGAAGATCAGGTGGCCGGATTTATCTGGCATAACCGGCAGAACTCGCCCTATTGCGGGATCATCAATTACCTGGCATGCCAGGATGGTTTCACACTGGCGGACGCTGTTTCCTATAACGAAAAACACAATGAAGCCAACGGGGAGAACAACCGGGACGGGAGAAAAGAGAATGAGAGCTGGAACTGCGGGGTGGAAGGCAGTACCAGGAAACAGGCGGTGCTGGCGCTGCGAAAACGGCAGATGAAAAATGCCTTTCTCATGCTTTTGATGAGTCAGGGAAGTCCCATGATCTATGCTGGCGATGAGACGGGAAACAGCCAGGGAGGCAATAATAACGCCTGGTGCCAGGATAACCCTGTGGGCTGGACGGACTGGAACCAGAACAAAAGCGCACAAGAGATGCTGGAGTTTGTAAAATGTGCCATTGCATTTCGCAAAGCCCATCCGATCCTTCATCTGGACCGGCCGATCCGCGATACGGACTACAAGTCTTTGGGTTCGCCGGAGCTTTCCTATCACAGCGAGCGGGCCTGGTTTTCCGCCATGGACCGGGACAGCAGAAGCATCGGTATGATGTACTGCGGCGAATATGCGCAGACGCAGGAGGGAAAAAGCGACGATTATATTTATATCGCTTACAATATGTACTGGGAAGAGAAAAGCTTTGCGCTGCCCCACCTTCCGGAGGAAAGAAAATGGTACGCCGCGGCGGATACCTCGGATGAAAAATGCTGCGGTTTTTACGGAGAATACCAGGAGTTCGGGGAGGAGAAGGAACTGACCGTGCCTCCCAGAACGGTGATGATCTTAGTGGGAAGATGAGGATGAAATCATGTATATCTGGAAACATTTTAAAACAATTACAAAACATAAGATTCTGGTGATGCAGTACTGTTTCCGCATCGGTCTGTACCGCCAGGGACTATGTCACGATCTTTCCAAATATTCCTGGACCGAGTTTCGTGTGGGCTGCCGTTACTACCAGGGAAACAGAAGCCCTAACAATGCGGAGCGGGAAGCGCTGGGAATGTCCACCTCCTGGCTGCATCACAAAGGAAGAAACAAGCATCATTATGAATATTGGATCGATTACGGAGGAGACTGTAAGACGATCATAACCGGGATGAGGATGCCAAGAAGATACGTGGCGGAGATGATCATGGATCGGATCAGCGCCTGCCGGACGTATGCCGGGGATTCCTACACGGATCAGGCTCCGTGGCAGTATTACCTGAAAGGAAGAGACCGGCTCTGGTTCGTGCATAAGGAGACGAAAAAGCAGATGGAGTTTCTGCTGCGTATGTTGGCGAAAAAGGGAGAAGACTATACTCTGCATTATATAAAATACCGATTTTTAAAAGGGGAGTGAAACCGTTGGAATTTGCGAAACGAATGGATATGTTTGGTGAAAGTGTGTTCACCATTCTGGCGAAAATGCGGCAGGAAAAAGAAAAACAGGGGGAAAGGGTGATCGATTTAAGTATCGGCACGCCCAATATCCCTCCGGCGCCCCATGTGATTTCGGCGCTGGTGGAGGCGGCCAAAGATGAGAAAAATTATGTGTATGCCATCAAGGATCTGGATGAACTGCATCAGGCTGTGGCGCAGTGGTATCAGAGACGGTATCAGGTAAACTTAAACCCGGACCGGGAGATCACCTCGCTTTTGGGATCGCAGGAAGGGCTGGCTCATATCTGTCTGTCCATTGTGGATCCGGGCGATACGGTTCTGGTCCCGGATCCCTGTTATCCGGTTTTCGGAGACGGTCCCAGGATCGCCGGAGCAAGGCTGGTTTATATGCCGCTGAAAAAGGAAAATCAATACCTGATCGATTTGGATGATATTGACGAGGAGGATGCCAAAAAGGCGAAACTGATGGTGGTTTCCTATCCCAATAATCCCACGGCGGCGACGGCGCCGGACTGGTTTTACGAAAAACTGATTGCCTTTGCCAGAAAATATGATATTATCGTGCTTCATGACAATGCTTACAGCGAACTGATTTTTGACAGTGATAAACCGGGAAGAAGTTTTCTTTCTTATCCTGGGGCGAAGGATGTGGGCGTGGAGTTTAATTCTCTGTCCAAAACCTATGGGCTGGCTGGGGCCAGGATCGGTTTCTGTCTGGGAAATGCGCAGGTGGTGGAGCATTTGAGTATGCTGAAATCCAACATGGATTACGGTATGTTTCTGCCTGTTCAAAAAGCGGCCATCGCGGCGATTACAGGGGATCAATCCTGTGTCAAAACGACGAGGGAGGCTTACAAAAGGAGAAGGGACTGTTTGTGCAGCAGTATGTCAGAGGCAGGATGGAAGATGGACCGGTCGCCGGCCACCATGTTTGTGTGGGCGCCGATTCCGGCCACCTATCAGTCTTCTTTGGAGTTTGTAAAGGATTTATTGGAAAAAGCCGGCGTGATCGTCACGCCGGGGAGCGCTTTTGGACCGTCAGGAGAAGGGTATGTGCGCATCGCGCTGGTTCAGGAGGAAGATGTGATAAGGGAGGCTGCCAATGCAGTGAAAAAAAGCGGCCTGTTTTCCGTGGAAAAATAAACGCAGATAAAATGGGGAGAATATTTATGCTGGTTGAAGAAAGGATGGAAGAAATTGTAAGACTGGTGGAGAGCAGAGGAAGTATGCAGATTCAGGAATTAATCGAGCGGCTGGGAATTTCTGAATCCACTATCCGCAGAGATTTAAATGTGCTGGACCGCAAGGGGCTGCTGACCAAGGTTCACGGAGGCGCCATTGCCATCCGCAACAGCGGGCTGCATAACGATTCCTTTGTGGAGATAAGGGAGGATATCAACCGGGATGAAAAAAACCGGATTGCCAGGTATGCGGCGTCTTTGATCAAGGCGGGGGATATGGTTTATCTGGATTCCGGCACCACGACGGGCCATATGATTGATTATCTGACCCAGGAGCATGCGGTGTTTGTGACCAACGCCATCATGCATGCCAGGAAACTGGCGGCAAGAGGGTTTCAGGTTCATCTTGCAGGCGGAGAGTTAAAGCCGGTGACGGAGGCGATCGTGGGAGAGGAAGCGCTGGATTTCCTGGAAAAATATCATTTTACCAGAGGATTCTGGGGCGCCAACGGTGTGGAGAAAACAGTGGGATTCACCACACCCGGCGTGCGGGAAGCCAAGGTAAAGGAATACTCCATGAAACACTGCAGCGAGTGCTATGTACTCTGCGACAGTTCCAAAATTTCCAAAATCTCCATGGTGAAATTTGGATCCTTTGGGGATGCCAGGATCATCACTACGGCGCTGAAGGATGAAGAATACCGCCGGTGTGAAAATGTGATTCAGGTGTCCTGATTCTACTTCAGGTATTCCGTCATATGATGGCGGTACCGCAGCGGCATCAGACTGCGCTGACAGCGGGGATTGTACCGCTGTTGGATGGACACAGAATGGAAAAATTCCTTCCAGAGGGCGGAGCAGGCGTCAGCCTTTTCCGTCTGCCTCAGGAGAGCCAGTTCCCGGTCTGTGACATGAGTCAGGTAAAAATCCTGGTCGGCGGGATGTATGGCAGCCAGTTTGCGGTTGTCATCCAGGATGATCCAGTTTTCCGAGGGCATCCGGCCGCAAAAATGCGGTGCGGTCAAAGATAGGATGTTGCTCTTGGGCTCAATATGGCTGACCAGGATATTTTGTGAAGTACAGGCAAAACGGATAAACTCGCGGAACAGGTGAGCTTCGCGGTAAACGCTGCGGCTGACATCATAAATCCGGGAGACTGCCTCATACTGCATCATATCGGTAACGGCCGGACCGTGATGGAAACCAAGAAGGAGAAAGCGGTAAATCAGATCCGGACGGTCTGGCCGCCAGGACATGGCGGTTTGAAAGACGGTCTGCCAGGCTTTTGCGGAAATCTTTTCCTTTATGGAACGGACGACTGCAAAAGCCTTTTTTTCGTCCGTTTCTACGGAAAGGTAGCGGCAGAAAAGTTCCGGCTGGCGGACAGGCTCCAGTTCCAGACGGATACGGCGATGTCCCAGACGGCTGGCATAGGCTTCGTAAATACAGGTCATCATAGATTCCAGACTATCATTGCAGGTAAATACGGTGGTATCGTATAGTGAAGCGTTCACGGTAAAATCCCTCCTATATCAAAGATGGACAGTTGGCGGCAGGTCTGCGGGTGGCTGATTTCCCAGTTTTGCTTTTGTTCGCCCATTGTCAGCTGGCGGGTGAGAAACTTTTCTTCCAGCGGAACCGAAAACATCATAGAACCGCCGCAGGTGATAAAATATCCGGCCCTTTTCAGTACCACGCCGATCTTTTTTAAGTGGGAGAAATCCAGCGAGCCGAAACGGCGCGCGTTCACGATCCGCGAGGCAGATTTCGTGCCGATTCCGGGCACCCGCAGCAGTTCCTCAAATGAGGCCTGATTAATTTCCACAGGAAACCGTTCCAGATGACGCAGGGCCCAGTCGCATTTGGGGTCCAGCAGCGGATTGAAATTGGGACGATCAGGCGTCAGCAGCTCTTCAGCCTGGAATCCGTAAAAGCGCAGCAGCCAGTCCGCCTGGTAGAGGCGATGCTCCCGCAGCAGAGGCACCTGGGTGTCGGGAGGGGGCAGCAGCGGATCTTCATTGACCGGGATATAGGCGGAATAGAAGACCCGTTTCAGATCGAAACGGCGGTACAGATTCTGGGAAGTCTGCAGCAGCTGGTAATCGCTTTCCGCAGCGGCGCCGACGATGATCTGCGTACTTTGTCCCGCGGGAACAAAGGGCGCTTTTTCTTTCGCGAGCTGCAGGGAAAAATCGCCGGGCGTTTCCCCGGGGAGGGAGTCGCCCAAAGACGGCCTGTCAAAGATACTGCCTGTCAGGTAACGATTGGCATGGTGACGCTCCATCCGCGCCGGTTTTCCAAGAAAGAGACGGGATGCGGCGATCTGGCCGGCAATCTGTTTCATGGGCTGGAAGATGGAAGAAAAGGTTTTATGGGGCGCCAGCTTTTCCAGATTTTCCTGGGCGGACAGCTCCATGTTGACGCTCATACGGTCCGCCAGAAAACCGGTCATGGTCAGCAGTTCCTTTGGCGCGCGGGGAATGGCCTTTACGTGGATATAACCGTTGAAACGGTAAACGCGGCGCAGACGCAGGACGGTCAGATAGATCTGTTCCATGGTATACTCCGGACTTTTGCAGATACCGGAGCTTAAAAACAGGCCCTCAATGTAGTTGCGGCGGTAAAATTCCATGGTCAGGCGGCAGATTTCATCGGGTGTGAAGGTGGCCCGGGGACGGTCGTTGGAGCGGCGGCTGGCGCAGTAGCGGCAGTCGTAGATACATTCGTTGCTGTACAGAATTTTCAGCAGAGAGATACAGCGTCCGTCTGCAGAGAAACTATGGCAGATTCCGGCGGCGACAGAATTGCCCAGATATCCCGTTTTTCCCCGCCGGGAAGAGCCGCTGGAGGTGCAGGATACATCGTATTTTGCCGCGTCGGCTAATATATGCAGTTTTTCCTCCAGAGAGAGTTCCCTTCGCACGGTTTTTGTACTGCAGTAAAAGTCTGTCATAATTTCCTCCGATCTATAAAGACAGTAAAAGAACATATGTTCGATATAATAATCATACCACAGGAAAGGAAACGGCGCAAGAACAAATGTTCCGGATAACTCAGGAGAAGAAAAAATGGTATAATGTATAACCGAAAGTAAAAAGGAAGTCTGTAAGCAAGAAACGGAGGGGCTGGGTGAAAAAGAGATTTCATATCATGGCAAACGCCATGAAAAAAGAGCTGAAGGAGCACAGAAGTTCCTTTCTGGTATTTTCCATACTGCGTTTTCTGGTGATTCTGGTGATGATCCGGCAGTTTTTCAACGGTAACTATGAAAATGTATTTCTGGGAATTTTGACGCTGCTTTTGCTGTTTATTCCAAGTCTGGTTCAGGTCAGTTTTCGGATCGAACTGCCGACCGCGTTGGAAATTATCATCTTGCTGTTTATCTTTTCAGCGGAGATTCTGGGCGAAATTCAGGAATTCTATATATTGATTCCTTTTTGGGACACGATTTTGCATACGCTCAACGGTTTTTTGGCGGCGGCCATCGGTTTTTCTCTGGTGGTGCTGCTCAATGAAAATCAGAAGGTGATGTTTACGCTGTCGCCGGTTTTTATCGCTGTGGTCGCTTTTTGTTTTTCCATGACGATCGGTGTGGTGTGGGAGTTTTTCGAGTTTGCCATGGATCGTTTTTTCCTGCTGGATATGCAGAAAGATACCGTGGTACATACCATCAGCAGCGTGATGCTGGATCCGGACGGGGGAAATGTACCCTATATGATTCGCGGTATCACGGATACGGCGGTGAACGGACAGAAGCTGGGGCTGGGAGGTTATCTGGATATCGGACTGATCGATACTATGAAGGATCTGCTGGTGAATTTTATCGGCGCGGCGGTCTTTTCTTTTATCGGGTATTTCTACGTGAAAAACAGAGGAAAAGGAAATATCGTGAAGCGGCTGGTGCCTTCCAGAAAATCGGCCGGCCGGGATTATCTGGCGGCGGCAAAAAAGGAATGGACAAAAGAAGAAAAGGAGAAGGGAGAAGAGTAGGATGGATTCACAGATTATCAATGTGATTTTGATCGTGATCTGTATGATGGCGGCCGGGAAATGTTTTCAAAAAAGCTTTATGGCCTTTATGGAAAAGGGGAAAATTCCTCTCAACGTCTATGACCTGGCTCAGTCGGGAGGGAAAAAGGATCTGACCAAGATGGACGAGGCGGAAAAAAAGAGAGCTTACCGGACGGCGGGATACGTCTTTTTAGGCTTTGGTCTTGCGCTGATTTTTCTGCTGGTCGGGTTTGTGGCGGAGATTTTTGGAAAACAGGGCGAAATCTGGTTTACCCTGGCGATCGGCGTGGAAATTGTGGAATTTATTCTGATTGCATGGGCAATTAAGAGAAAATAAATTGTAAATTTCTACAGTTCCGATTGACTGGAAATACAAATTGGATTATAATGTTTACTATAAA
>DWVJ01000040.1 GCA_019120315.1 Candidatus Ruminococcus avistercoris | reverse complement strand
CCCCAAAGGGGTTAAGGTAACGCCGTTTGTGTGCGTATTCAGTTTTTAACACATTCCCTGTCTATCCGCTGTCCGCAAAACCATTGATTTTATTAGCTTTTTGCCGCTATCGCTATCACACCTCATTATTCCAAAGACCGGATTTTATGCGTATGGAGCGTATGGCGGAGAACGGAGAAATCGGCACAATCATCGTGAAAGACCTCTCCCGCTTCGGGCGTGAGCAGGTGGAAATGGGCAGGTTGACGCAGGTGGTGTATCCGTCGCTGGGTATCCGCTTTATCGCCATACAGGAGAAAGTAGACACTTTGACCGGCGACGGTGTGGAGATGATGCCGTTCCACAATATTTTCAACGAGTGGTATGCGGCGCAGACTTCCAAGAAAATCCGAGCGGTATGGCAATCCAAAGCGGATAACGGCAAACGAATATCTTCTTCTGTTCCGTTTGGGTACAGGAAAGACTCGAATGATAAAGAGAAATGGCTGATTGACGAGCCAGCCGCCGAAGTGGTACGCAAAATCTATGCTCTCTGCCTTGCCGGGCGTGGCCCATCACAGATTGCAAGACAGCTGGAGAAAGAGAAAATCCTTGTTCCCTCTGCTTATTACGAAAGTGTCGGCAGATCTCACGCACAGAAAGTACCGGCTAATCCGTACTGTTGGGATCAGAAAACCGTTGTCGGTATTCTTGAAAACAGGCAGTACACCGGCTGTGCGGTGAATTTCAAGACCACCACCGTTAGCTACAAGGTGCATAAAACCATTTACAAGCCGGCGGAGGAACATCAGATCATCCCGAATATGCAGGAGCCAATTATCTCAGAGGAGCAATGGTTAAGGGTGCAGGAGCTCCGCAAACACCGCCGCAGACCGACAGCAACGGGCAGAACAAGCCTGTTTTCTGGATTGGCGTACTGCCCCGATTGCGGCGCAAAGCTGCATTTCTGCGCTGCTAAGAGCCTGAAACGCAATCAGGAGTTTTGGAGATGTTCCAACTACAAAAGCGGCAGAGGAACTTGCCAAATCCATTATATCCGGGATGTTGTGCTTGAAAGGATTGTGTTTGAAGCCATCAGCGGTTTAGCGGATTTCGTGAAGTGCCACGAAACGGTATTTCTGTATATGCTGGCGAAGAAAACAAACGCCATGCGGCAGAAAGAACACAAAAAGCTGCAACAGACAGTGGAACAAGGTACAAGGAGAATTGCCGAAATCGACAGGCTGATTGAAAAGGTGTTCGAGCAGAACGCAAGCGGCATACTCTCCGACGAGCGCTTTTCCAAAATGCTCCAAAGCTATGAAAAAGATGACGCAGGAGGTTTCCGACAGTCAAAAGACCTTGCAGGAAGCGAAGCAGAAGGTTACGGATTTAAGGCTGCTGCTCCGTACCCTGCGTGAACTGACGGATATTACGGAGCTTACCCCGGCGCTTGTAAACTCGTTGATTGAACGGATCGAAGTCCACAGCAACGACAAGTCAGGCGGTCACTGTTATGTGAAAGTGGATATTTACTTCACGGCGGCGGGCATGATCGATATTCCTACCGAACAGGAAATCCTTGCTATGATGAAGGAAATACGGGAAAACCCGCAGGACTTCCGCTTTGTGGCATAACAAAAAGGTACGGCGTAACCCGTTTTACTGAGTTACACCGTACCTACTACATAAATACTTCCTTATCTGGCGTTGCCATTAGCCTTCCTCTTGCTTTATTCCTTAAACAGCGGTGTGGAATAATAGCGGTCGCCGCTGTCCGGCAGTACCGCCACAATGGTTTTCCCTTTGTTCTCTGGACGTTTCGCCAGCATTATGGCCGCATGCAGCGCCGCTCCAGAAGAAATGCCCGTCATGTAACCTTCCCTGGTCATCAGCGCTTTTGCCGCCGCAAATGCTTCTTCACTTTCTACCCGGATCACCTCATCGTAAATGTCTGTATTCAAAGCTTCCGGCACGAAATTGGCGCCGATTCCCTGGATTTTATGGGGACCGGCCTGTCCGCCGGAGAGCAGAGGAGAATCCGCCGGCTCCACCGCAGCCACATAAAGATCCGGTTTTTTCTCTTTCAGATATTCGCCGGTTCCGGTAATGGTACCTCCGGTTCCCACGCCGGCCACCAGGATATCCACCTGTCCGTCGGTGTCTTCCCAGATTTCCGGTCCTGTGGTTTTGCGGTGCGCCTCCGGATTGGCCGGATTTTCAAACTGTCCCGGAATATAGCTTCCCTCTATCTCATCCGCCAGCTGCCGGGCTTTTTCCACAGCGCCTGCCATCCCTTTTGCTCCTTCGGTCAGAACCACTTCCGCGCCGTAGGCTTTCAGTATATTCCTGCGCTCCACGCTCATGGTATCCGGCATCGTCATTATGACCCGGTAGCCTTTGGCTTTGCCGATGGCGGCCAGCCCGATTCCCGTATTGCCGGAGGTGGGTTCGATGATGGCAAAACCTTCCCGCAAAAGCCCCTTTTCTTCTGCATCTGCAATCATTTCCCGGGCAGCTCTGTCCTTTACACTTCCGGCCGGATTCAGATATTCCAGTTTGACCAGGAGCCGGGCCTGCAGCCCGTTCTCCCGCTCCAGATTGCACAGCTGTACCAGCGGCGTATGTCCGATCAGCTCCTCGATGTTTTTATAGATTTTTCCCATCCTTTTCTCCTCACTTTTCCAGGACTTTCATAAGCCCCTCTGATTCTAAGTATTCCCTGCAATGTCCCATGATAATTCCCAGATTGGCAATATCACGATTCACATCCCCCGTCTCCAGGGAATGATTGGCTCCCTGCGTCTCAAAAAGAGGAATCTCTTTGTCACAGCACAGCTTTTCCACCTGCTTCGTATCCGCCCAGGGATCTTTCGTGCCGTGAAAGGCCACGCCCGTTCCCTTCTGTACAAAAGAAAAGGTATCTTCCAGCGGTGTGAAGTAAATATGCGCCGCCGGGATCCCGCGGCGGCAGGCATATTCGGCAGACACAACGGTTCCGATGCTTTTGGAGATAAACAGGATCCTGTCATAACCGTCAAAATCTGTCCCCTGCAGGATCTTCTCCGTCTGATCACGGGCGCTGCAAAAAGCCTCTTCCATTTTCTTTTTATTTCCCTTTATCTTTCCCGCAAAGCCGCCATAGGAAACCTCCAGGATCCGGCAGTCTGCCGCAGCGGCCAGTTTTTTCCCGTAATATAGCAGCGGTTTATCCGTATGGTAACCGATTCCTGGGAAAATCACCGCCAGATTTTTATACGTTTTCTCATTTCCCATAGCGCTTACTCCCAGTGCAGCAATTCTTTACGGATTTTCCTGTCGATGATGCCATTTCCGGCAAAAATATCCGCCGTTTGAGTCACATCCAGCGGCCCTCCGCTATAGTCCGTCACGCAGCCGCCCGCCTCCTGTACCAGCAGCACTCCGGCCGCAAAATCCCAGGGGTTCAACCGTTTTTCCAGATAGGCTTCCAGACGTCCTGTGGCCACATAGGCCAGATCCAGTGCGGCTGAGCCAATCCGCCGGATATCTTCACAATTTTCAAAAATAGTCTGAAAGATACTGAAATTCTCCTTGGCCATCTCTTTGAAATAAGGACTGGTTCCGATGGAAACCAAACTTCTGGAAAAATCATCCACCGCGCTGACATGGATGGGCTGTCCGTTCAGGAAGGCCCCCTTCCCCTTTTCCGCGTAAAAAGTTTCATCCGCAAACAGATGGCAGACCACTCCCATCACCAGTTCCCTGCCGGAATACAGCGCCAGCGAGATCACGCTGTTTTGCAAATCATGGATCAGATTAGAGGTTCCGTCCACCGGATCCAGGATCCATACCGGCTTTGTAAAATCAATATCGTCGTTATTCTTTTCCTCTCCCATGAACTGAATGCCGGGCGCCAGCTCCTTTAGTTTCCCTTCTATGAATCTTTGGACATTCATATCCACTTCCGTCACATAGTTGCCGAATCCTTTTTCCTTGATTTTCAAAGAGTGCTCCCGGTCTATGCAGGTGGCCTTCGCCAGACTTACGATATCCAGCAGATCAGACAGTTTCACTTCGGTTTCCATGGTGTTCCCCTTTCCTTTGCTGTAGTTTAATTTCCATTTATGCAAACCAGAATCCGGTAAAATCGTATTTGATGGTGCGATAATTCTGCATCGTACACTCGTAGGCGTATTCCCGGATCAGCGTACCCTGCGCATCGTATTCTCCGAAGACCATAGACACGCCGCTGTTGACGATCCAGTGGTTCTGCTCTCCGTACAGGGAAGCGTTGGATACGATACTGGAATAGGGTACGTCAAAAGAAGATTCCAAACTGTAGGTACCGGCATTTTCATCGATCCGGTATATATAAACCTGGCTGTCGTTTCCTCCGCCGTCATAGAGATCCGTTCCCACGGTGTCCGCCACATCCAGTTCGAAATCCCGGCTGCTTAATCCCCAGTAATTGTTATTGTACATAACCAGATCATAGACGCCGGCTTCCTCGCCTGCCCTGAGATATTCCACACAGTGCTGTCCGTACTGGGGGACGAAATCCCCTTCCTGCTTCAGACAGTAATCCGCATAAGGCGTATCCTCCCAGAACCGCTCGTCCCCGGCCAGCCAGCTCAGCTGCATATCTCCGTGGATATGTTCCATCTTTATAATCGTGGAAGTCTCACGGGATGAGACGATCAGGCTGTCGTCTTCCTCCATATACTGAAGACTGTTCAGATGGATCCAGTCCCATTCGCCCACCTGCCAGAACATGGGATCTGTGGCGGCAATGGGACGTGTCATATCAAAATATTCTTCCATCGCTTCGGTGAAATCGATCAGCTCCGTCACCTGTCCGCTTTCCACGTCGATGGAGAGCACCCGGTCTTCCACCGTCTCGGCGCCGTTTTCTTCCGCCAGCGCCAGCAGTTCCCCATCCTGTCCGAATCCGATATCATGATGCAAAGAGTATCCGTCCAGCTGATAAATCTGTTCCACCTGCCCCAGGCTGTTGATCCGTACCAGCTTCCCGGCCGATGCGCAGGTAATGATGTCGTTGTCATAAAACAGGATCCGATCCAGACCGTACCCCTCCAGCACCATTTCATACCGCATGACGCCGTCGTTGTCAAAGAAAAATCCATATCCCAGATACCCATTGACCCGCATCATGGCATACAGACCATCTGACAGTTCCTCCGCGGATTCCCCGTCTGTCGTCTCCAGCAGGGTACTGTACCCCGACTGCGGTTCCGGCATATCCACAGAAAATTTTACCGTCTGACGCACCTTTCCCCAGGAACCTGCGATAGTCATGGTAACCTCGTTGGTTTTGCCGGGCACCAGTCCGATCATCTGGAATTCATGAACCTTTGTATAATTCTCTCCGCTGGCGTCCATGGCCGCAGCCGTGTAATCCGGAATACTGTCATCCTCCACATGAATCGTATAGGTGACCTGCGTTTTTCTGTCCGTCTCAAAATACAGATACAGACCGTTGCTGGCTGTTCCGTAGGGATTCAATATGGCCAGCGGCTCCGTCGCCGTCCACTGACGGCTGTCTTTCATACCCTCCAGCGCTCCTTCCAGCCGTTCCTGCACCCCTGCATCATAGTAGGTAAAACCCTCTTCCTCGATATCCATAGGCACCAGCTGCAGCGCCATCAGATTATCTCCCACGGGAGCCTGGGCATATTCGATCTCGTATTCCTCATTTTTATCAACCGTCTCGCCCACTTCCATGGTCCAGTCCGTGCGGACTACTTTCTCCTGCGCCGTAAAAATCTTCCCGCCGATGATGATTCCCACCGGAACCGCCACGATCAATACCAGGATGATAATGACTGCGGCAATCAGCTTTTTCCTGTGTTTCTTCACGTTCCACTCACTCCTCCTTTTTACTTTTCGCATAAAAAGAGCCGACTGCCAGAACACTATCCGCACAGGCAACGCCTGTGCAGGTAGTTCTTCCGACAATCGACTCCCCTGCTGTTTATCCCGTTTTCATCGCTGATCAGTATCCCTCGCCATAATCAGATTTTTTCTGTTTTTTATGGTAGCATATGGAGATAAAAGTTACAAGTAAGATTTATGCAAAATTTTTCTTTCCTGTTTTCACAGAACCTTACCTGCATTTTACAAATTTCTGACTTAAACATGGTTGCATCTTTATCTGCCAAACCGTAAATTAAATCTAATAAAGCAGGAAAGAAGGGATTTATATGAATACAGGAACTCAGAAAAAGACGAAGCGCTCCGGCATCTCTCCCCTGGCAGTCCTGTTTGTCGCATTGATTATTCTTTTTTTCATCGGCTGCGGCGCCATCTTCTTTTTCATGGAAGGCACCAACATTCACCAGGGGATTTCCGGTTTTGTCAGAGAATGCTTTATGCGTATCCTCCTTGCCATTGTCGCCGCTGTCGTGCTGATATGCTGCGTAAAGGCAATTCTTTCGCCCGAAAGAACCGTCAAATCCGTACTCCTGTGCCTGCTTGGCTGCATCCTCAGTATCATCATTCCCTTTTTCATGCTGAAAAGTATGTTTTTGGATTTTCCCTACCTGAATCACCCTCCCGTCACCTACCTGCAAAATCTGTATTTCGATATGGACTCCGTCGGGGACGGTCCCACCAGTTATCTCATGGAAGGGGATGGAATCGATGGAAAGGAGCACTCTTTTGAACTGAATGCCAAAGTCTACCGACAGGCAAAAGAACTCAAAAGCGACAATGCAAATCTGATCGCCCGGGTTTGTTATCTGCCTCACACGAATGTGGTGATGGAAGTGGAATTTCTTCCTTCCATGAAAGACTGTATTCCAGAAGATCTGCCGCTGTCGCCGCAGCTTCCAAAAAGCTGGAAAGATTTCGCCATTCAAATCAATAATAACGTCTATCAGCTTCCTCTGCCCATGAGCGCCCTGCTTGCCGATGGATGGACATACGATGATCCGGCAGACAGCCAGATCATTTTAAAAGGCGTGGATGAATGGAATACTTATGATCAGGAAAATCATATTGCCCTGACTAACGATCAGGATCAGAAACTGTCCGTCTCAGTCATCAACACGGCACGGGAAGATATTCCCATGGAAAAAGCTGTCGTCAGAGGACTGTACGTCCACAACAGCAATCTGGATTACGCCGGCACGGATGTGATTCTTCCCGGCGGACTGATGATATACTGGAACACTTATGAAGATGTCATCGCCCGATATGGACAGCCCTCTGATCCACAGATGGCAGAAGAAGGAATGCTGTGTTATCAAACCGGCGAAGACAGCCGTCTGCTGCTGACCTTTGACAGTGATCATTTTCTGGACAGTATCTCCATCGAAAACCTGAAACTCTGACCTGGATCGCCGTTTTTCTTATAATATACAAACCATATCATACCAATCTTTTCCTCCCCAGGAGGAACCAGACAAACCGCAGTTTCGAAATCCCATTTTCTCATACATGGCGATTTTCTCCTCCAGGCAGGTCAGAATCAGCCTTTTCCTCCCATTATTTCGCTCCCTGCGGATATACCGGGCCATCAGTTCTCCTGCCAGACCCTGCCCTC
Source organism: Candidatus Ruminococcus avistercoris (assembly GCA_019120315.1). Lineage (GTDB taxonomy): Bacteria > Bacillota > Clostridia > Lachnospirales > Lachnospiraceae > Ruminococcus_G > Ruminococcus_G avistercoris. The sequence goes on along the minus strand of DWVJ01000040.1, from coordinate 25,389 downwards.
TGTACTGCGGCAGCACGGCCAGTCCCAGCAGCATAATGTTTTCCCCCTGGGGACAGTACAGCTGTGCATTTTGGAAAAATTCGTCTTTAAACGCATGCTCATCCGTCGAAAGCCCGTTCAAAAAACCCGCCAGCTTTCCCGTCTCGCGATCCACCGCCACCAGAAACAATTCCGGCGCTTTTCGCGCACGCTCCCGCATCATTACTTCCGTACATGCTTCCTGTGGAGGAAAGCAGGCCTGCTCAATCTGTGCCGCCTGCCCCGCCTCGTCTTCCCGGATGGTGCGAAATTCAAACCGTTTTTCCAGATCCTTTACCGATTGATTTTCTGATTTCAATATTTGTCCTCCCTTCAAAGATGCCCCATCACGTACAGAAAAAAAATCCGCCCGCTGCGGCTGTCAGTCCGATCACAAGGAAGAGAACGCCCAGCGCCATCATCCCTCCGCCTTTTTGCAGTTTCAGGATAAACTCCCGTGGATTTTCGGAATTGACATGGATTTCCATCTGCGACCCCACTTCTGCCAGCTGTCCCCTGCCAAAATAAGAATCCACTTTTTCCTCATAGGCCACCCCATCCACAACATACTGAAGGATCGGGCTGAACACAGGCGTCTTTCGCCTGCTATTGTAATGTCCCGGTGTAATCTCATCCGCCACCATCACGCCGGTTTTCTTCTGTTTATAATCCACCACCGTGGCCAACACTTTCCGGCTGCAGCGTTTCCACTTCCTGCTTTGTCTCCATCCAATCCACAGAAAGCAGATACCAATGATAAAAAACACAAGAAACAGCGACCCGAAACTGACGGCTGCCATAAATTTTGCTGTGAAACCATTTTCCGCCAGGTAAGTCGCGCCTGACAGCACCCCGATTTCCGCCAGGACACCGACCCCCAGCATGATCAGAGGAACCATCCTCTGTCTGCCCCGCAGACCGGCAATATACATGGACGCCAGAGGAATATAAATAAAAATTGCTCCCACCAGTCCCATAATGCCGATCAGGTAATGGGAAGTCAGGAAAAGAAGCGCTGCGAAGGGAACCCACAGCACAACACACAGAACCGCCGTCACTCTTTTCCCCAAAGGCAGTTCTTTTAGATTCACGGAATAGTGATAATGAAAATTGGATTCTCCTTTAAAATAACCTGACATAAGATCACCCTCCCTCCTACTTTTTTGTTAGTCTCATTGTACCAAAAAGAGCCCGGCTTTGTCAGCCGGACTCTTCATTTTTTTCAAATCATCCCACTCCGAAATCCGTGATCTCATACAGCACTTCCACATCGGGATCATCCAGCAGCCACCGGTACTCCTCCATAAACCACTGTACCAGTTTCTCATCCCGCCGGATGGGTGTGGTATTATTATTGAAAACGTTTACCGTCCCGTGTTTAAAGTACTTCTTCATCATCGAAATGTCATTGCGGATCATCTCTTTCGTCTGTCCTTTTATGCCTACCATCAGACAGATGGAATCAAAAAAAGCGGCAGCCTCCTGCGGCTTACGAAAATCCGCATGTTTATTCAGGACTCTTTCCCGAAAGTCATAATCAAAGGTTTCCACACCCATTTTGTAGGTAACCGGTATTCCAAAGAAATCCCTCATCTCCTGCAGACGGTTCCGATAGATCCAGTGGCTTTCAAAGATCAGCCTGGCGATGTTTTTTGTGCGGATCACTGCGCGGATATCTTCCAGTGTTTCCCGGGGAAGCTCAAAACAGCTTCCGGAATTGATGACCTCCAGCACGCCAAAAGTTCCTGTCACCTGATCCAGTACCTGCCGGTTCTGCTTTATCATTTCTTTTTCGTCCCGTCCGTTATCGTCGATATAATCACAGAAGGTACATTTTCCCCAGGCACAGGGAAACGCCCGCAGCAGCACGATTTCCCGGGGATTTTTTTTCGTAATCACACTGTATCGTTCCATGTTTCACTCACTCCCTGTCATTCTTTGCCGCAGCTCGCCCAAAATTCGCGGCAGCAGCAGACTCACCGCAAAAACCGCAATGCAGCGATCCGCATAATCTGTCAGAAACTGCACCACGAAAATGCTGCCGGTCAGACCAAGCGGCGTCCTGGCCAAAAGCTGTACCAGTATCGTGGATCCGGAAGAGGTGACGCCGCCAAATAACGCCGCATTGATCAGCGAACTTACCATTGTCCCCGGAACCGTGATCCCCAGGCCGGCCAGAAGCAGCCCAAATCCTTTCACTTTTCTGCCATGAAGCAAAAGTCCGCTTACCATTCCGGTAATCATCCCCACCGGCGCAAAGTAAATGGAATAGATATCTCCGGCCATCCCCATCACCAGGCCGCTCAAAAGACTGGGCAGCAGGCCGAACCAGGGACCCAGAAGAGCGCCTATAAGGACAGTGCCGATACTGTCCAGATAGACCGGCAGCCGCAAAAGCAGCGCAATCTGCCCGCCGGCGATATTGATCACCACCGCCATGGCCACAAGACAGATCTGCCAGGGACTGATCTTTCTCATCCTTTTCTCTCTCATATCACCCTCGCCTCCTGCCTACAGCTGCTCCAGACAGGACAGTTCCTCTTTCGCCCACCGCGTCCCGTCTTCCTTTCTCAGAATCCTCGTCAGGAAAAAGCGCATGAATCTTCCAGCATCCGTCTCGGTCAAAACCAGGCTGTTCGGCTCTTTTTTCCAGAAATTCATGGAATCCACCACCGTCTGCCCCCGGCAGATTCCTTCCGTCTCCACTTCCACATAACGTTCGATTCCGCTGCATAAAGATGGATCCAGGAAATAAGCCACCGCCAGCGGATCATTGATGACGCATCCGATGATCCCTTCATATTCCCAGTGAAAGTCCATATAAAAGCCAGTCACTTTCCGGACGAATGCCCCCGTCTTTGGATCCAGTCTTTCCATATAAGACAGCAGATTGGGGGTAAGCACAATTTTCCTGGTAACGTCCAGCCCTGCCATTTCAATCTTTTTCCCGGCATCGGCAAACATCTGATAACAGATGCGGGCGGCCTTTGGATCACACCAGTAGTTATACTCTGCCACCGGAGAACAGTTTCCGTGACTTTTAAAATTTCCTCCCATGGATACCAGCCGGGAAACCCTGTCAACCAGTTCCGGCCTTTTCAAAAAGAGACGGGCCAGATTGGTCAGCGGACCCAAAGCAATAATCGAAATTTCTTCCTTTTCCAGTTCTTCCTCCAGAAAATCCACCGCTGATTTTTCCGGAAATACTCCGGGAATCTCCGGCAGAAAGCTCTCTCCTAATCCGTCGCTTCCATGGGTGTCCATGGCGTCCACGTATTTACCCTTCAGCGGAACCATCTCCCCGATATAAACAGGAATATCCAGGCGCCCCGCCTGTGCAAGGGCCTTTCTGGCGTTTCCGGCCCCCATATCCGCCGGCACGTTGCCGGATACCGTGGTAATCCCCACGATCTCAAGTTCCGGTGACGCAGCTGCCAGCAGCAGCGCCAGCACATCATCAATACCCGGATCACAGTCTATAATCACTTTCGGCATAAAAAAAACCTCCTGGTGAATTCACCTTTCCTGCGGCACGATTCCTCCACAAAAAAGGCATGCTTCCTCAGAAGATACCTGTCTGCCTAGTTTTTTATACTGGGAGGGTTTCGAACCAGTTATTATGAAACTTTCTGTAGTATAACAAATAACAGCTCCCCGCGCAAGAGCAAGATACGACCTGCCGTCTGTTCTCTATTGCGCCCCCGTCTGAAATAAGATATAATGTGGAAAAATGTACATTTCATGCACACGGAGGCAGTAAAATGGGAGTTACACAGGCACAGATCGCCAAACTGGCCGGCGTTTCCCGCGGCACAGTGGACCGGGTCATCAACCGGCGCGGCCACGTTGATCCCGCGGTCGAAGCAAAAATCCGACAAATTGCAGAAGAACTGGGCTACGAACGCAACCGGGCCGGCAGCATGCTGGTGCGCGCCCAACGCACCTGGCAGCTGGGCGTGATCGTCCAGTCAGCAGAAACCCCCTTTATCCGGCTGGTATTGGAAGAGCTGCACAAAGCGGAACAGAAACTGCGCAAAATGAATGTGTCGCTGACAATTCTGGAACGGGAACATTTTCAGCTGGAACAACAGCTGAAAGATCTGGATGACCTGGAACAGGCCAAAATGGACGGCATCGCACTGATGCCCTTGGAAGACGAACAAATCCTGGAACGCATCGACGCTCTCTGGGCCAATAACATTCCGGTAGTTACCTTTAATACGGATACCCCCGGCTCCCGGCGGCTTTGCTACGTGGGCCAGGACAATTATCTGAGCGGCCGCGCCTGTGCCGGCCTGATGAACATGCTGCTGGGCGGACAGGGCAAAGTACTGATGCTGTCAGGCCATTTCTCCAGCTTCTCCCACCGGCGGCGTATCGACGGTTTCCAGTCGGAAGTCCACTCCCTCTACCCCGGACTGACGCTGCTGCCCCTGGAACGGGGCAATGACGACCGTCAGATTTGCTACGACTGTGTACATCGTGTGCTTAATGAACATGATGATGTCCGGGGCATCTATCTGGCCGCCAACGGACAGGCCGGCGTCTGCGACTGTCTGCGCGACCTGGGCAGACAAGAAAAAGTTCATTTCATCTGCCATGACCTGCTGCCGGATACGCTGCGCGGACTAAGGGACGGCACCATTGATTTCGTCATAGACCAGAACGCTTCCATGCAGGCCATCCGTCCTCTGGAAATTCTGACTGAATACCTGCTCTCCGGCGAAAAGCCGGAAGAAGAACAGCTGCTGATGCCCATCGATATCCGCACCATGTATAATATTTAACATCACCGCAAAAGCCGCTGCTTCCACGCACCGGCTTTTCCCATGTGCAATGTGCATTGCACATGCCTTGTGTCCGTTTCTGGTAATATTATCTAATATCCGTCTCTTTTTGTTGTCTATTTCGATGAATGTGTAATTTTCTTTTCTTTCCCTCTTGTATTTTCTCTGATCAGTGCTATAATCAAACCATAAGATGTTCACGTGCACGCGCTCATGTTCCTGTACTTATCGCCGTTATAAAAGTATATTTTCATGTGCATTGTGCATTTCAGTGAAAAAAAGGAGGATTTCATTATGTCATTACAGATTGCTGTTATCGGCTGCGGCATGATCGGCCGCGAACACATCGAGCGTATTCAGAACCGCATCCGCGGCGCACAGGTTGTCGCCGTATGTGATGTATTTGAGGATGGAGCAAAAAAAGCAGCTCAGATCGCCGGCGAAGGCACAAAAGTTTACACCGATTTCCATCAGGCCATCAATGACCCGGATGTAAACGCCGTTGTCGTTACCACACCCGGCGCTTTCCACAAAGATCCCATTATCGCTGCCATCCAGGCCGGCAAACCGGTATTCAGTGAAAAACCACTGGCAAATACCGCCGAAGACTGCAAGGCAGTTGTAGACGCCGAGATGGCTTCCGGCAAACACCTGGTACAGGTTGGCTTTATGCGCCGTTATGACCGCGGTTACCGTCAGGTAAAAGAACTGCTTGACTCCGGCAAATTCGGCGCTCCCATGGTACTGAAATGTACTCATCGCGCAGACGGTGTTGCTCCGGATTATACCACTTCCATGGCAGTGACCGACACCGCTATCCATGAAATCGACGTACTGCCCTGGCTGATCAACGATGAATGGGATGAAGTACAGTGCATCATGCCGAAATCCTCTTCCAAAGCCCATGAAGGTCTGAAAGATCCTCAGATCATGATTATGAAAACCAAAGGCGGCATCGTAACTGTTCTGGAAGTCAACGTTAACTGCGGCTTCGGTTACGATATCAACTGCGAAGTAGTATGCGAAAACGGCGTGGTAAATCTGCCCTGCCCCTCCTTCCCGACAGTACGTTACGCCAACCAGGTTTCCACAAAGATTGAAGATAACTGGATCCTGCGGTTCATCGATTCCTATGATATCGAAATTCAGGACTGGGTAGACCATGCGCTCAAAGGCGAGACAGGCGGCTCCTCCGCATGGGACGGCTACGTTGCCTCCATCACCGCTGATGCACTGGTGAAATCTCAGACCACCGGTCAGGCAGAAAAAGTTGTCACCGGCGGAACACCGGATTTCTATAAAAAATAATTTCTTTACTCAATAACACGCCCCTCCCGGCAGACTGCCAGGAGGGGGCGTTTATTTTTCTTATTCCCACTCAATGGTTCCGGTGGGCTTTGGAGTCAGATCAAAGCAAACCCGGTTCACACCCGGCACTTCCTTTGTGATACGCTCCGTGATGTGCTGCAGCAGAGCAAAGGGCACATCCTCCACCGTAGCGGTCATGGCGTCTCTGGTGTTTACCGCACGCAGGATCACCGGCCACTCGAAGGAACGCTTGCCTTCCTTTACGCCAACAGATTTGAAATCCGGAATAACCGTGAAGTACTGCCATACCTTTCCTTCCAGACCGTTCTTCGCAAACTCTTCCCGCAGAATCGCATCGGACTCCCGAACCGCTTCCAGACGATCTCTTGTGATGGCGCCAAGGCATCTTACGCCCAGGCCCGGTCCCGGGAAGGGCTGACGATAAACCATACCATCCGGCAAGCCCAGCGCTTTTCCCACAACCCGCACTTCATCCTTGAACAGCAACTTCAGCGGCTCCACGAGACTGAACTGCAGATCCTCCGGCAGACCTCCCACGTTGTGATGGGCTTTCACACCGTCGCTTTCCAGGATATCCGGATAAATCGTTCCCTGCGCCAGAAACTCGATTCCCTCCTGCTTTCTGGCTTCTTCCTCGAACACCCGGATGAATTCCGCGCCGATAATCTTACGCTTCTGCTCCGGATCCTCCACGCCTGCCAGCTTATCCAGGAACCGGTCAATGGCGTCCACATACACCAGGTTGGCGTCCATCTGGTTGCGGAACACCTCGATCACCTGTTCCGGTTCGCCCTTTCGCAGCAAGCCGTGATTTACATGAACGCATACCAGCTGTTTTCCGATGGCTTTGATCAAAAGCGCGGCCACAACAGAGGAATCCACGCCTCCCGACAGCGCCAGCAGCACCTTCTTGTTACCCACCTGTTTCTGAATAGCCTCAACCTGCTCGTCGATAAAAGCCTGCGCCAGCGCATCCGTGGTAATACGCACCATATCTTCCGGACGTTTGTTGTTATCCATTTTTATCTCTCCTTTTTTGTGAAATGAAAAAAACGCAGGTTACCTTCGATTCTCACCTTACCGTTTCTTCCAAGGTAACTTATGCCCTATATTATAGAGGAAAATTTCCGGCAGAGCAACTGCTTTTCAACGCCGGTTCTACTGATTTACCAGCCGCTTCCATCTTTCATTGTTCTTCAAAAAGCCGCAGATTTCTTCGTCCCGGAAGCATTTTAGCAGATTTTCCTTCAGCTCCGCGACGAATTCTTCACTGATTTCCTTGAACTCCATATGTTCATAGAGAGGCGATTTTCGGAAACCTCCGATCTGTTCCACGCAGGAAAGCATCTCTTCCATTATGGATACCGCCTGATCTGCATCCTTTTCCTGCATCGCAAGATCCAGCCCGGAGGAAACCTCATGGTATTTCCCCATTTCGAAGCACTGTGCCAGTTCCTTTTGCTTATCCGCCAGCATACGCGCTCTTGCCCCATCCTGATTCTGCAGCGCCAGCAGATACAGTCCGTGCAGCTCCATACTCGCTCTCTGATAGTCTGAAAACAGCAGTTCCTCATACGCTTTACAGGCCTCCCTGATCCGTCCCGTCTCCGCATAGATCTGAGCCTGCTTCCTCTTTCGCTCCGGATTCTGGACAGAAAAATACTCCAGGTACTTCTCCGCTTCTTCGTACTGCTTTTTGCGCATACATCGTCCCACCAGCGCATCCGCCGCGCGCACGCGAACCGTCTCGTCCGTGCTGCTCAGAACCCGCAGATACAGGGAATGCACATACCCGTCATATTCATCCTTTTTCGGAACATCCTGCAGCATACACTGTGCCTCCAGAAGAACCGCAAGATTCAGGATCAGCATCTCACAGTTCGGGTATTCCTCCAGTTTTTTCCCGGCCCATTCAAATGCCGTCTCGAAGGATTCCGTCTTCAGTTTCTGATCTGCTTCCCGGACAATCTCATCGATCTCATCCGCTGTCAGTTCCTCCCGGAAGGACAGCAAAGTGTCCAGGGAAATCCCCAACAGCCTGGCGATGGGCGCCAGAAGCATGATGTCCGGATAAGAATTTTCATTCTCCCATTTATTCACCGCCGGAGCGGTCACACCGAGCCGCTCCGCCATCTCCTCCTGTGTCAGATTTTTCATTTTCCGGTATTTTCTGATCACTTTTCCCACTGACATAAAACCCACTCCTTTGCTTTGATCTGCATCGGCCTTTGCTGCTATAAGCATACCAGACCTGCAGTCCTTCCACAACTGAGCCGTCGTTAAATCCCATTCAGGAAAATTAACTGTTATTCAAAAAACAGTATCGGCCGCCATTAAATCTTCCAGATATACTTTCCACATATTCTCCTGATATCCCGCCACTTTTTCCACTTTTATCGCTTCTGCCGTCTCCATCAGCTGTTCATCCACTATTTTCTCCAGTATCTTCAGCCGCCTGGGAGAAATCACTTCTAAGGATCTGCTTTTTTCATAGTCCGCCGCCGTCATATGCCAGTAAAAGAACTCCCCCTGATAATACTGTTTCAGCTTCTGGGCAATCAACAAACCTTCCGGATCAAAATCTCCTGCATACCAGACTTCCATTTTCGCTTTTGCAAAAAGATCCAACAGCAAAAGAGAGCTCAACCGCGGCTGTCCGTTCATACACAAAAGCGCACAGCTTTCCTTCCACTGTCCACAAAGCATGGCATATACCGACGGGTTTTCCACAATCAACACTCTGTTTTGGGGACAGCAGACGGATTCCCAGCCGGCAATGACAGAAAGCGAAATCTGCACCGGCTGTCCTTCTTTGAAAAAGCCGTCCATTCCTTTATGGAAACAGCCATCCTTTTTTTCGGCCTGGATTCCCACTGCCAACGCATAATTGGAAACATCATCTTTCAGGATTCCCGCTTTCCAGAAATGTTTCTGCTTTTCGATAAGAGGAAAGATATGGTCAGCGGACGCCCCTCTTTCATATTCAGGAATCCCTTCCGTCTTCTGCAGGTACCACCGGATCAATTGCTCGAGGTATCGTCCGCCCTTCGTGCCCTCATCAAACGCGTGGGGATTCCCCGTGACCTGCGCCGCAAACACCGCCAGATACTGAGCATCCGCCGGCAGCCGATTCAAAATCCCAATCCCCGTAAGAAGCATCTGCCAGGTTTCCTCCGGATCCTTACCCGCCTCCGGACTCTGCATTTCTTCCAGCCACTGCGCAGCCAATGTACCCGGAAGAGTCTCCTTTTTCGCCCTGTCAATCATCTCCTGGCGCTTTTTTTCTTCCTTTTGCTTCCGTTCTTTCCGGCTCTCCATCGTCTCCTCAAAATAAAGTTCTAACAACTCTTTTCCGGAAATTTCCCCAAATCGGCTTCTGAGAAGCGCCTGTTCAAACCGTCTCGCAGAAATAGAGACCGATTTTTTTCCATGATAATTTCGTCCCAGAAATCCTTCCAGATCTTCCCTGTCTTCTTCAGATAGGTTTTTCATCACAACGGTTCCGGCAAATTTTCCGTAAGAAACATATTTTTCCCGAAATCCGTCCAGCACCCGACAAAAAACCGGCCGCTCCCGGAAGTAGGCAAGGCATTCCTCCCTCAGCTGTTTCTCCATTCCCGCATCTGATTCCCTTCTATTCATTTCCTGCTTTCTCTGCTCTTTGCTCTACTTCCGACTCATCCTCCAGCATTTCTCTGGTATGACCGTTCCACAGATAAGGCATGACCGTCACAAATTTAGCATTCTCCGGCCGCAGCAGCTGATAAATAGCCAGAGCGTCCAAAGTATCGCAGTCGCCCCAAAGCACCTGTGAATTGATAATAAAATCAAACTGGAACTCCGTCATCAGGCGAAACATATCCCGTATATTACGATTATCCACACCTGCAAAAGCCTCATCCAGAGAAATCAGCCTGGGAGCATCCGAACGTCCGCCATCATATTTAGCCACCACCGCAGAGAACAAAGGCACATACATGGCCATGGCTTTTTCTCCTCCGCTGAAAGTTCCAAACATACTGTTGGTCAGTTCCTTTACCTTTTCACCGCTTTTTTGAAAAAAGAGCTGAAATTCAAACCATTTGCGATAGTCCAGTGTCTCCTTCATCACCTGATAAAAGGAAATCATGCCGCCGCTGTCTCTGGCATGACGTCTGGCCTCCTCCACCTTGGAACGAAAATGTGCCGACAGCTTCGCCGCTTCTTCCTCCCGCATCAGGCGATAATCCTTTTTCAGCAGCTCCACAAGTTCTCTGGTATCCAGCTGCTCTTCCGTCTCCGCCGTACGGCTTCTCCATCTGAGGCTCAGCTTTAATCCGCTGGAAGTATTCATCTCTTCCATCAGCGCATTCATTTTGTCCACCCAGGCATTGGAACCGTTGATTCTTCCCCGTATTTTCCTGCTCACCGTATTGGCCAGGATATCCTCAAACAGTTCCCTGTCTCCGTCCCGGATCAGATCCTTCAGCTGAGCAATTTCCTCTTCCAGATGAACCAGCAGCCTGCCAAAGGGAATCCGAACGCCCTGATAACGCGCGGCAATATCCAGCCTTTTAGCCGGCGGATCCCCTTGCTGCGCTTCTTCGCTCAGTTCTTCAAACAGTTCCGTTTGCATGATCTGGTAATCGGTGAGGAATCCTCGATTTTCAAAATATACCTGATTCAGATTACGGATGATCTGACCCAGATCCAAATCCCGGCACTCCTCCTGAAGACATGCCTCCACTTTCTGCGCGCTGACAGCCGTTTCTTCCGGCAAAGCCACATACTTCAGATCCCGCTCCGCCTCAAAGCATCTAGCTAGATACTCTCCTCTTCTCCTGCATTGCGCAAGTCTTTCCTCATTTTGAACCGACTGCTCCTGCAGTACCCGGATCCGCTCCCGGTTTTGGGCTCTCTCTTCCACACAGCTTTGCAGCAAGGCAGGATAGGATTGCAACCATGCCATGCACTCATCCAGTCTCTGTCGAATCTGTTCATAATCTGTAAGCTTCAGCTGCTCCAATACAGAATCATACTCTTCCTGCTCTTTCTTAAGCTCCCGCTGAGTATTTCCCTGTTCGTAACGGATCTGATCCAGATCCCCGTCCAGATTCTCCAGCTGTTCTCTCAGTTCCTCCAGGTGAAGACGAATCTGCAGATAAAGTTCATGAGCGGACTTCAGCTGATAAAAATACTGACGATAATTGCGGGCTGCTTCCTCTGCCCGGCAAAAGACTTCCAGACTGCAGGTCAGATACAGCTTCTGCGCAATCTCGACCGCCTGCCTTTTCAGTTCCTTCAGCGATTCATGAACCTTTAACAGTTCCTCCTCTAATCTGGCTCCCTCTTCTTTCATCCGTTCTACTGTTCTTCTGGCATCGGAAAGCATTCGCGCAGCCTCACGCAGATCCGTATCTCCCGGAAGTCCCTGATACTCCTTTTCCAGCCGGGCGATACGCTTTTTTAATTCTTCGATCTCACCGCAATGGTTCTTCTGTGCTTCCTCATTACAGGCCAGCGCATCCTTGCAGGCTGCAATCCGATCCCTGCGATTCTTTTCCCGCGCCTTCACTCCGATAAATCCAGCCTCATGCTCTCCCGCCACTGTTCCGCTGATCACACCGATCTGATAAGAACCATCCGGATATATTCTGGTGGCAGCCGGCAGGTCGCCGTCTGCATTTTCCGGTAATCCAAACCCGATATTTCCCAGAATTCCCGTGACCCTCTGATTAAAAAATATGTCATTAACCGAATCATTCAGATCCAGTACATCTAATAGACTCTGCCCGCCATAATGGGGCGGAACAAAGAGATAACGATCTTCACAGCCTGGGTCTGTCTTGAGAACCTGCTCCCGGTACTGCTCCTCTACGATCAGGGCATCCAGGATTCCCATAGCAAGCAGAGCCTCCTCAAGCTGGTCACAGACTTCCTTTTCCAGATCTTTTCCAAACTCCACCACCTTGTAAAACTCTACATAAGGTATCCCTGCTTCCTTCAGACGTTCCCGGTTTTTTATTACTGCATCGCTTCTTGGCGGTTCCGGCTCCTTGTGAGCTTCCCACTGCTTCAGCTCTTCCAGGATCTCCTGATGGATTTTTTCCAGCTCGCGAAACTCTTCCTGCATCTTTAAAAGGCTGCCATTCATCTCGCTGTTTTTTCCGATCCAAAGATCTGCCGCTATCTTTCTTACCCGGGCAAAATCTGCACCCTCTGTATATTCATCGGCAAATCTGGCCAACTCCTGCATCTGCTGAGGTGTGAATTTCAGTTCCGTATTACGTCCGTTCCAGCTGTACAACGCCTCTTTCCACTCATTTTCGATCTGGATCATAACACCTTCCAGTTCATTCTCCCGACGTTTGGCCGTATCGGTCTCACGCTGCTGCTTTTCCCACTTTTTCAGCAGATCATCCGCCTCCTTCTGACAGACCTGCGTCTCCTTTAGCAGCGATGTCCCCCGGCTGATTTCATCTGCCGTTTTCTCAAACTGGGCTTTATGAGTATCCCAGGAAAGCTCTGCATGCAGCTGCCTTTTTACTTCCTCCTGGAAAAATGCATGCTCCTCGAAAGCCATCTCCTCCGCTTCCGTCTGCATCTCATCCAAAATCTCCCCCAGTTCCTTCTCTTTTTCGTATTCCCGGTTCTCTTCCTTTTTCTTTTTATCCTCCGTCGCCACATACTGTTCCTGCTTGGCAGCAATCTGACTTTTCTTTTCTTCCAGCAGTTTTTCTCTGGCTTTCATACGGAACTCCAGATCCATCTGGCGGGCTTTCAGGCTGACTGCATCGCTTTTGCTTAAGGATTCCCTTTCCTTTTCCATAGCGTCTCTTCTGGCATCCAGCCGGGACTTTTCCTGCTCCAACGTTTCCATCCGTTCTTTGCAGCTTTGCATCTGCTTTACCTGCTCCCTGATTTCTTTTTCCAGGGATGACTGCATTTTTTCATTTGCCACACAACGCTGCGCTTTGCCAAAGAGAATCAGACGATTGTACCTGTCCAGCACTTTCTGAATTTTTCCGGCGGCCTGATATCCTGCCTCCCGGGATTTCAGATTCATATTCATGGTATCCATATTTTCAATAGCTTCCGACATAGGACGCAGATCTTCATCTGACAAGGGCTGAAGGGAGTCGCTTAAAATATCATTGACCACCGATGGTTTAAAGTCCTTCGACAGCTTCGGCGTTCTAAGCTGAATCAGAAGATCAATCATTTCTTTATATTCTTCCAGCGTCTCAAATCCAAACACCTGTTGATTTACATAATCCATGTAGTCTGTCTGTCGGTCAAACACCTGACCTCCGTTTCCTATCCGATTTTCCAGTTCTTTTCTGGAAAGGGGCACCTTCTCTCCCGTTTCCTTGTACAGCCAGAAGTCTTTTCCAATTCTTCTGCCGTCTGTCAGACTGAAATACCATTTATCCAAAGGTTTGCCTCTGCGGGCACGTATTCCCATGCCGATGGTCAGCCAGATACTGCTTTCCTGCCGTTTCAATTCCAGATACAGATATCCGGTCCGCTCATCTCTTCCATCGTCTTCCTCCAGAAGATAACTGCTCATCTTTCTGTCTCTGGACCCGAAGGGATCCAAACGTTCCGGACTCATATTCCCGTCCAGGAGCAGAGGGATCACACTTTGCATAGTCACTGATTTTCCTGAACCATTGGCTCCCCGCAGCAGCATCCTTCCTTTCGCAAAGGGGAACTCCTGCTCGTCATAATACCAGAAATTAATCAGTCCGATTTTACTTGCCTGCCATCTGCTGTTCATCTTTCGTATTTTTCTCCTTTATCTTATAGTCCGTCGGATAACGCCCGGTCAGTTTTCCTGCAGATGGATAAATCTTCACCGTCTGCTCCCGCCTGTCCTTTCGAATCAATGTCCAGCGCTCCATCTGCTCTTCCACCTCCCGGACGAATTCTCCTTCTGGCATTTCCCGGTAGCCTTTATTAAATCCCTCGCCGTATACTTCCTTCACCTGCCGCACCATTCGCTCAAACTCCAGCGACTGTACCACGATGATATCGTCCTTTCCCGGCTTCCAGCTTCCGTCTTTTACTTTTTTTCGTATCTCTCTACAGCAAAAAAGCAGGATATCTGACATCCCTGTGCTCCCGGGAAATACTTCCCCCATTCGGCACTCTTCCCCCTGCATGAGAAAAGCGCTTCCCCTATGAATATGCACCCGACATGGAAAACTCTGTTCCAAGTCATCTGCCAGCCTTCTGCCATAATATTTCAGATATTCAAAATCTTCTTCCGCTCCCTCTTCCCGGTACATCCCCACAGAAAACAGCAGCCTTTTATATACTCTGTGTCTCCTTGCAATACCCCGGTCTTCATCAATGGAAAACCAGTCGCTCTCCTGAAAATCCTCCGGTTTCGTATATTCCATAATATCTCTGCTGAAATTTCGCATAAAATATCGGGAAGCCCCGGTATTTTCATAGAGGACTTCCCCTCCCGCCCGATCCATAAAAGTATCGTCGCTGCCATCTGTCACCTTTAAGATGCCTTGACCGACAGCATACCTCAATACCTTTACCAGTTTTCTCCGGCTGACATATAACGTCCAGTCGATTCCTCCGCCCGGCATATTTGCCTCGATATATTCCGTCAGCTGAGAAAGAATAAACTGTTCCTGGGCATCCCTGTCTTCAAGAAACATCAGAAGCATGCATAAATAAGCATATTCTTCTTTCGTATGGAAATCTTCAATTCCCATAAAACTCTCCGCCAATGCCGGAATCTTCTCCAACTTCACCAACAGCGCATTTTCAATTACCTGGCATCCCATTTTTTCCGTCGCAAATTTCCGGATCTCACCAATAGAGTCTCTGATGCGGTAATACAGTTCCCGATCTTCCGCTTTCAGTACCCAACGCCTTGCCAGCAGCGTTTCCAGTTCTTTCATCTGACTGCTCCTTCCTGAAATACGATACTGAGTTTTGGCATTGTAAAATTCCCATCCTCGCAGTGCACCACACATTGTTCATCAACATGTGTCATATCCAGCATAAATTCCCTTCCATCCTCCGCCCGCGCGGAATGGTCGCTGTCCTCCAAAGCGTCGGACAACCATTTCAACAGAATCTCCCGGACTCTGGCCTCGATCACAGGAAGACTGTCAAAATCAATCCTGCCGTTTTTTTCCAACGTCTCCAGCTTCTCCCAGTCTTTTTTCATCTGTTCCACAGCCGCCCGCCTTGTCTCTTCCTTTTCTCTGGCATTGTCGCGAATAGAAGTGCGTTTTGATTTTTCTCCGTAATTACGAATTCTGGGACGTAAAAGAATCTCTGCCGCAGGCTCCTCATAAACGCTTTGATTCATGCTGTCCGTCTCACGGTCCGCTGCCGCCTTCAAATGGAAGGGCTTCTCCAGGCCAAATACCATGGCTGACATTCGGTGAGCCTCCTGTAGATTTTCACACTTCAGAAAAATCTCTGCTACTTTTCTGTATTCTTCCCTGCGATTGGCCCCCAGCGCATTCTTTTCACTAAGCTGCGCCGCATACCGCGTAATCCTGCGGATAATTTCATTGGTAGCGTCAAAAAGCCGGCCTGCCTCGTTCTCCTGATTACCCTCAGCCACAAACCAATTCCGAATACTCTCGAAACGCCCCCTGGTTTTCTCCTCGATCATTTCCCGGGAAACTTCCACATCCATCCTGGGAATGGACATCTCGTAATCGTTCACCTTTTCCAGCACCGATTCAAGAATCTCCGGCCCCAGAAGACGCAGCGTCTCTTCGATAACCCCCACATTTTTCTGCAGACCTTTCACAAAATTTCTCAGATACTCTACCAGCTTATCCTTGAAAACGAGAAATTCCTTTGTCCGCATCATTTCCTCCGCCTTCACACTGTTCAGATCACGGATATAATCCTGATAATTCTGATTTAGACGGATAAAGTCGTTATTCAAATCGCTCCACCATGTATATACCGTCCCGGCATCCTGACCGGCCATCCCTGAAAACTTCTCCACATGAATGCGAAGCCGTTCCAGCAATGTGGGCTCCAGGGAAGCCCCTTCCACGAACAGATTTTCTAAACGCAGCACAAGGCGCTCGATTTCCACACTGTATTCCGACATCTGATACCGGAATTTCTTATTCTTAAACTCTTCGATGGAAGCAACTTTGCGTGTATCCTGAATGGTATTCAGATTTTTCCATTCCGTCAGCATGGCAAGATCCTGCTGGCACTGCTCCATCCGGTAATCTGCAAAATAAGGATCTCTTCTCATTTCCTCATATACTTCTTCCTGATACAACCAGTACCGCAGCTTCTCATAATTTTCATAAAAAATGCGCATAATGCTCCGATATCGGTCGACATTATCCGCATTCAGATACTTTGCTTCTGTCAATGGCCTTGTAAGTTTATCTGTCACGTGCATCCTTCGTTCCTCCACTAAAATTCAAACAGGTTCAGTCCAATCTTTTCACTGAATTTCCTGCCCACCTGTCCCGGAAACACCTGAAGAATAATTTCCGCCGTAGCGCTGACAACCGCCCGGTTCAGATGACCGCCGAATACATTTCCTTTCGCATCCCCTGCGCTTAAATGTGCATGCAGATACGCCTCCCCATCTTTCTGCGTGATCGTTCCTGTCAGGGAAACGATCTCAAATGCCCCCTGAAAATCATTGGCATGGTACTCCTTCGTCACCGTGTCAAATACGCCTGTGGTAAGCTCCTTCACCGCTCCCAGACCGCTGATCGATGCCAGTCTAATCCTTTCTCTTACGGCAACTTTCATCAGTTGCTCACATATCTCTTCATCCGGATCCAGTCTCAGGATAACCGTGTTGTCAAAACGTCTGTATTCCATATCTTTTTTCACCTTTCCTGCTTTCTATTTCTCTTATCATATGGTAAACCCTTCTTCCATTTTCTCTTCCGAAAAATTTCAGACAGGATATATACTGCTCTTTTTTGCTTTTTTTCATCTCCAGTATTTTCATTACAGCTGCCATATCTTCTTCACTGACAGGATCCGCAATTTTACTTTGAATCCGACGGCAGAGCACATTTCTTTTTCCAGCCTCCGCCACCATCTGCTCCAGAGTTACTGTTTTTAGATCTTCCTGGATCTTTCTGGTTCTTTCATTATTTTCATTTGCCGAAGCAATGCATTGTTCTATCGTCGCACTCAGAACAATATTCTGTCTGCATCTGTCTGACTGCTTCCAGTAATCCTGCACAGCCTTAAACCCTTTATCTTTACTGACAATCGCAACTCTCCCTTCATACCCTGCGCCAAACACTTCCCCCAATCTGGAGGCAATGTAGAAATCCAGTGCATTCTTTCCATTTCTAGCCAGTTTTACACCGTCTATTTCACATCGGGATTCCATGATCCGCCGGAGAAGCCCCTTCTCTATTTTTCCACAGCACTGACTGAAAAAAATACAAATTCTATCCTCCGCTGTGAGATATTCCACTCCTTTTAATCCGCTGCTGCCCGTATTCTCAAAATCAATTAAAAAATACATTGGTTTATGCAGCCTTGGAGATCAGACTCTGCCAGTAATATTCCAGTCTTTTTTCCAGCGCCTTGCCAGACGGCAGCGTCCGGATATCGGCGGAAGCCGGTTCCTTTACCGAAACCAACAGAGATTCCATAGGTTTCTGCAGCAGCTGACTGAGCGCATACATATTATCCAGGGAAGGAAGGGAGTGACCGCTGAACCAGCGGTATACAGCCTGAAATGATCCTAATCCGAGAAATTCTTGAATCTCACGTACAGACAAATTTTTCTGCCTGCACGCTTCCTTTATTTTCCTTCCGGTCCGTTTCGCATCCAGCACAGGATATTTGAAATTTTCCATACTGATCCCTTCCCTTATAAATTCCGTTCTTCACGATAACTCATCACTTACAGTCACATTTTATTTTCATAATCATGATAACACAGAACCATATCCCTGTCATTCAATTGCTGATTGAACTTTACAAGATTTTCTTCTGCAGCATCGATAAATAAGATGTTTGTAACGTATCTCCAATAGAATATCCCAACTGCTTCAGGATATCTTCTATTCTTCCAAGGGCATCTTCTCTTTCCTCTTCCGTTTCCACCAGAATCTCAAGTTCCAGAAAATCTCCCAGATCCTGTACCTGGTCCAGACAAGCCGTCACCTTACCCTTTTGCAGCATCTGACGTATTTTTACCACCTTGGGAATAACCGGATTATAACCGATCCCCTCCAGGATTCTCCTGCACACATCTGCATTCTCCACGCTGGTCTCCAGTTCCTGTCTGGTCATCGTCTGGCTGTCCAGTTTCTTCCCTTTAAAGTTAATCTGTGCATTAACTCTTTTGCTGTACAAATCTTTCGTTTCTCGAACCCGCAGGGCGCATCCGTTCTCCCGAACATACCCTTTTTCATTATCAAAATAGATATCGTGCTCTTCTATTTTTCTGTTCTCCACAAACCCAAGCTGCAAAAGCTTTGTGCGGACGTCAACAGAATCCGTCACGGCAAGTTTAATCTCTACTTCTATCATTTCGCACCTCGTTTCAGGGGTATGTTTGTGTTATCGATCAAAAATTCTTGTTATATCCTGATATCGGTTGATCACACGGTAAATTTTTAAATACTCCTTCTGATTTTAAATACAGCAGATGATCTCAAAGACCACCTGCCATATCGTCAAGGGCTGTCTGAGTAATTTCTACAGTCCATTTTTCCATCACCTATGAGTCTCCCTAAACTTTTTGAATGCTTCTGCAGCGTTCTCTGTCCTTCCGGCTCTGTAATCATCATAACCTTTCTGAAGTTTCGCATGAAGAGCCGCATCTGTCATCTGAGAGGCATCTATATCTGCCGGTGCCTTTGGAAGCGTAACGGAAAACGGAATCCCTCCAACTAAAACTACTTGATTCAGAAACATATCGACAGCCGTTGACATTGGTATGCCCAGACGCGAAAGAACTGTCTCTGCCTCTGATTTTAATGTGGGATTAATCCTTAGATTAAGTGTTGCTGATTTCTCCATAATGTCACCTCCGTTTATGTTCTAATTGTAACGTATTTGTCGTTACGTGTCAATAATGAGTTGTAGAATAGTTTAATACTATTTCTTCTTTAGTCCGTAAATATATTCCTTAATCCATTCAATTTAGGAACACCGGAATTCAAGGTAGGGGAGGATTTCTCTCTTATTTCGAATAACCCGCAGGAATCATTTGATCAAATATCTGGGTATCCGCTATTAGATACGCAGGGAGATGGAATAAGAAGTGTCTTGGTAATGATTAGCGCCATACAGAAAGCCATTTCTTTTTAGTTTGTCAACAGGGCCACTTTGGGACACTCCCAACGCTCAGACCACTGCCCCAAAACTTCTGATCGGAAGTGCAGAAAATTATTGCCGGATGATGATTGGCACTTATTCTAATGATTATCTAAGCAAAGTATTTGACACAAAACATGGTACGGGAAGCAGCGAATATATCGTAAAAGCCTTCCGCTATTATTCCGAAAATAACTGCACCAAAAACAATTAGAGCCATTTTAGAGCCAAAGGACATAAATCAACCCCGGAAATGCCCATTATATCAGCATTTCCGGGGTTCTGTCTGTTACTCGAACTCTATCGTTCCCGGGGGCTTGGAAGTCAGATCATACATGACTCGGTTAACCCCTTTCACCTCATTGATAATCCGATTGGTAACCTTAAACAATACCTCATACGGGATTTCTGCAGCCTCCGCCGTCATAAAATCACTGGTGGTGACGGCGCGCAGTGCAACCGCATAATCATAGGTTCTCTCATCTCCCATGACACCCACTGAACGCATATTCGTCAGGCCTGCAAAATACTGGCCCAGATCCTGATCCACGCCTGCTTTTGCGATTTCCTCCCGATAGATGGCATCTGCATCCTGCACAATCTTTACCTTTTCTGCCGTTACCTCGCCGACGATTCGAATGCCAAGGCCCGGTCCCGGGAAGGGCTGGCGAAATACCAGATACTCCGGAATACCCAGTTCCAGTCCTGCTTTACGGACTTCATCTTTAAAGAGCAGCCGCAGCGGCTCGATGATTTCTTTGAAATCCACGTAATCCGGCAGCCCGCCTACATTATGGTGGCTCTTGATTACGGCAGATTTTCCAAGACCCGACTCGATGACGTCAGGATAGATAGTTCCCTGTACCAGAAAATCCACGGCTCCGATTTTCTTAGCTTCTTCTTCAAATACCCGGATAAATTCTTCGCCGATAATTTTTCTCTTTTCTTCCGGTTCTGAAACCCCGGCCAGTTTTTCATAAAACCGATCCTGAGCGTTAACCCGGATGAAATTCAGGTCATAGGGCCCGTCCGGACCAAATACCGCTTCCACCTCATCGCCTTCATTTTTTCGCAGCAGGCCATGATCTACAAAGACACAGGTCAGCTGCTTGCCGATGGCTTTGGCCATCATAACAGCGGCGACAGAGGAGTCCACACCACCGGACAGTGCACAAAGCACCTTTCCGTCTCCGACTTTCTCACGGATAGCTTTTATAGACTCCTCCACAAAGGAATCCATTTTCCAGCTTCCGCTGCATCCACAGACGTCATAGACGAAACTGGCCAGCATCTTCTTTCCTTCCCTGGTATGCATTACCTCCGGATGGAACTGCGTCGCATACAGCCTGCGGCTGGAATTCTCCATAGCCGCTACCGGACATACCGGCGTAGAGGCCGTTACCTTAAATCCTTCCGGCGCCTGAGAAATATAATCGGTATGGCTCATCCAACAGATGGTTTTTGAGGAGACTTCTTTAAAAAGCACTGAACTTTTATCCACATCCACCTCGGTTTTGCCATATTCGCTTACCGGTGCTGTCTCCACCTTGCCGCCCAGCAGATATGCCATCAGCTGTGATCCATAACAGATACCCAGAATCGGAATGCCAAGTTCGAAAATCCCGGGGCTGTACCTGGGCGCGTCTTCTCCGTAAACACTGTTGGGACCGCCTGTGAAAATAATCCCTTTGGGGTTCATTTGTTTTATTTTCTCAATGTCAAGTGTATAGGGGTGTACCTCTGCATATACGTTGCATTCCCGAACTCTCCTGGCAATCAGCTGATTGTACTGTCCGCCAAAATCCAGGACAATGATCATTTCTCTTTCCACGTATTTTCCTCCTGACTGTAAATTTCCTCTCTGCAATCCTTTTTATTATAGAGGAAAGAATTCTCCTTGGCAACATTTTTCCTGCGCATGCCGGTGCAGATATTTTTCCCGGGTGGCCATGCCGCCCCGGATATGCCGCTCTGATTTGTTAGTATCCAGAATCTTTCTGGTTTCCTGTGCCAGTCCCGGATTGATTTTCAGCAGCCTGTCGGTCACGTCTTTATGAACCGTCGATTTACTGATCCCAAACTCTTTTGCCGCCTGACGCACCGTGGCATTGTGTTCAATAATATATTCTGCAATATCAACCGCTCTTTCCTCTATATAATCCTTCAAAAAAAGACCTCAGTGATTGCGTTTTTACAATATATGCAGAAGTTCCGACCGCTAGGACAGTTCCGGGAAATTCCATTATTTTCTGCAATGATTAATTAACTCCATATACCAGCAGGATTAACTATATTCGACACACATTGAAAAATCCTGGTTTAAACCAAGCTTTCTCCGTTCTGTATTATATGGTTCATATTTTTTACCGCCTTTCATCCGATGTTCTGATAATAAAAAATTATCGGAACATATAATATAAAAAACAATTCATATAATTCAACGCCTGTATCTCCACCCGTATTCTTCTTTCAGTCTTTCATAAATCTCGAACGCAACCGGACAAACCTCAATCACATCCAGCACACTGTAAAGGCTCGCCCATCTGCCCTGCTGATCCGTATATGGATATTTCTTACAGCTTTCCGGTCTGCAGTCGCCCAGACAACAGTTCCCATCCTCATCAAGAAAATCACAGGGGGCGTTTTGAGTCTGATATCTGTTTTCTCCGTCTTTATCTGCTAGATATTTTTCTATAAACTGCTCTTTTGTAAGTCCCATATACTCCGCATCCTGGGCAAGATCTTCTTCCGGGATATTCCCATGATACATCTTACAGCAATTTCTGCATCGGCTGCAGTCATACCCGGCAAACAGCTCTTTATGCAGTCTACGGAACTGCTCATCGAGTTCTTTATCATCTGCATTTCCTTTCAGGAAAATGCGAAATTCATAATTTTCGCTTCTCTTTTTCTTCGCTTCAAATTTTATCTTGCTTGGTGCAATCATTTCCATTCCTCTTCTCGTGATTAATCTCTATTTCAGTGATAAAACCGCAGACTTCGGTTGATCTCTTCAATCGTCCTCTTTTTTGCTCTTGTCATCTTAGACCATTCGACCACAGACTCATATTCCGGAGATTCAGGATCAGAAACAATGCGCAAATACTCTTCGAATCCGCCCGATCCTCCAACATCTTCCGGAGGTCTTTCTCCATTACTTTCCATCAAAACCGGAAATCGATTATGACTGTCAGCGTTCACTTTTTCCAGCAGAATCTCATGCATCCAGTCATCTCCAAAATCATACATATAGAGACATCGTTCGGTATCACTGAAAATTTCTCTCAGGCTTGTCCGGTTATCGTATCTCACTTCATACTCATCCGGTTCCAGATAGTCCTCAACCTCCGGATCATCCCCGTCGACTATCCGTATTTTTATCGGCCAGGCATATTGCGGAGTATATTCTTTTGGTTCATATGTATCATCCGGTACGGTAAACTCATGGAGATGATAATCAAACCAGCCGAAAGTTTCCTGTATAACCCGGTGCAGATGCCTGAATGTACACCGGGAAGGGATTAGAATACGGCGCCAGATATCATGCCCGTCAAGCAAAATCTTCACTTTCAGCTGATAATTCTCAATCTGCATTATCTGCTCCCAGTTTTCTTCCGGCATTCCTTTCATTTTACAAAGCTCCCGGAACAATCTCTCCGAAGAATAATCATACTTATCGCCAAATTTTACAATATAGCGTCCCAGAGCCAGGCTGATCCTTCTTTGTATCACAGACTCCTCATCCAGAAGTTCTGTATAATACCCCACTGTCTCGCATGTCTTGTTCAAATTTGCAGTAAGACTTCTGCCCGCTGTTTTTGAATATACCGCACTGCCACAATTTTGGAGATATTCTTCCACAATATCTGTCGGTACTCCTTCTTCCGAAAATGCCGCCCGGATCCCATCCTTTACCCGTTCCTCTAAATGAGCAATATCCCTTGTCTTTGGACGGTACAGAACGATCGGATACCTTGTCAAATTATTCATGCATACGATTGCCTTCCGCCGATTGAGAGTAATCAAATTCACATGCCATGAATAGAATCCGTCTGCACCATCATCACAGTCATCCATCGGAAGCATTTTGATTTTTTCCATATTCATTTTATCGAGCATCTTTTTTGTACATTGAAGATACATTTCATCACCGCCTTATTTTATCATAACATAGATTTGCGAGTCGGGATATATCTCTGATATAAACAACTATATATTACAATTCCAGACTATTGTCCTTTAACAGGAAATCATACACACTCATTGTCGTAATCCCATTCTCATCCCGTAGCACATTCACCACATCTTTCACCACAATAATCTTTTTAAAAGAATCTTTGACCTGGAGGAGCGACATTTTTTCCTGCTTCTGCTTGTGTTCATCAGGTATGGCAAAAGCGGACTGGATATAATATCTCTGATTGCCTTTGTTCGCAACAAAATCAATTTCCAGTTGTTTGCGTTCTGCTTTTCCCGATGCATCCTTCTTCCGTTTTTCCACAATTCCCACGTCCACTGCGTACCCGCGGCTCCTAAGTTCATTGTAAATAATATTTTCCATAAGATGTGTCTCTTCGACCTGCCGGAACCCCAGCCTGGCATTTCTAAGTCCCACATCTTCGAAATAATATTTTACAGGAGTCCCGATATATTTTCTTCCTTTCACATTATACCGATTGGCCTTGTGGATAATAAAAGCATCTTCCAGGTACTCGATATACTGACGGATGGTATTTCCGCTGATCTTTGATTGCAGCACGCTCCTGAATGTAGATTCGATTTTCGGTACATTGGTAAGAGATCCGATCGCCGATGCAAGAATATTGACCAGATCTTCCAGTTCCTGGGGCTTTTCAATATGATGCCTCTCAATAATATCTTTCAGATAAGTTTCTTCAAACAGGCTTGTCAGGTAAGAAATTTTCTGTTCCTCTGTCCTCATGGTCACGGTAAGAGGAAGTCCTCCATACAGCATATAATCTGCCCATCCGCGATAGATATCACCCTCGTACACCTGCATAAATTCTTTGAATGTCAGCGGAAAAATATGGATTTCATCTCCTCTGCCGCGAAATTCCGTTATGATATCTTTAGAGAGAAATCTGGAATTGCTTCTTGTCACATACACATCTGCATTGTCAATATGCAGAAGCGAATTTAATACTTCTTCAAATTCATTTAAAAGCTGCACCTCATCCAGCAGAATATAATACATCTCCTGATCCTGAATGCAGGATTCTATATATTCCAGAATAACGTCCGGATCACGGTACTGCCTGTGCTTTCTCTGATCCAGCTCAATCCGGATAATATGGGATTCAGATATCCCCTGCTCCAACAGGTAATTCTGAAATATGTGAAAAATGAGATAGGACTTCCCTGATCTTCTCACACCCGTCACTACTTTTATCATTTGGTTATGCATCCGGTTGATCAGATCCTGAAGATATTTATCTCGTTTGATTTCCATCCTCATCTCTCCTTTAATTGAAAATTTTTGACACTTTTACCTCTTTTATTCAATATAATTATACGCATCCCATTCTCTTTTTACAACCTGATATTGAATATTTTTGACACTATTTCCTTTTTATTCAAAATCCATCTTTACATATATTTCTTTAGCAATATCGTAAGCATCATCCTCTATTTGAACCATATACAGACAAAAACGGTAAATATCCTCATAATATCGTTCGACAACAATCCCAACTGCCTCTTTATTTCCGCCATGTATTTTCTGAATCAGTTTACTGTCTTTCATAGCGTTTTCTCCAATCATAAAGTACATTACATCTTATATAACCATATTAGCTAAAAAAAGTTCACCGTATGTCCTGTTTTGTTTTAAATAATAGGGTAGAGGGAGAATAAAATCTCGCCCCTCCCATTGAACCGTACGTACGGGTCTCGTATACGGCTCTACAACTTATATTCCAACTTTTACTAAGTAATAGGATAA
>DWVJ01000039.1 GCA_019120315.1 Candidatus Ruminococcus avistercoris | reverse complement strand
AGGGTTTTCACCACGCCCAGCGCTTCTTTTAATTCTTTTAAGTTGGTTACTTTGGTTCCTGTCACTGCGTAGTAGCAGGGAAGGCTGTATGCTGTATTCGGGAAGCTGACTGCTTTGTCCTCGCCGTACTGAGCGATGGCGCCGTCGATGGCTCCCTCTGTCAGGCCGTATACAGCATCATTTCCACTAAATACCCGTTCAAATAATGTCACTGCTTTTTCCTCCTTAAATTCCCAGTGCGGCACGTTTCTCTTCGATCCGTGCAATCATGGCGTCGCCCAGTTTCTCAATGTCGGTTTCCACAGTATAAGCAGCCTCTACCCAGTCGCGGATCCCTTCTGTCAGCCACCATACCATCTGGTCGGAACCTGTCACCTGGGGCTCCACGCCAAGGAAAGTATCGATACCAGTGGCAACCACATAGTTTCCGATGGAAACGGCTTTCTCTGACATCCACTCCGGCGCACAGCCCACCAGCGGCAGCTGAGAAATATTCAGTCCGGAATCTTTTGCCAGTTCCGAAGCCAGAATCATCATACGGCTGATATCCACACAGGAACCCATGTGAAGTACCGGCGGAATGTCAGCCAGTTCGCAGACTCTTTTCAGTCCCGCGCCGCAAAGATTTTTCGCTTCTTTGTCCATCAGGCCAGCTCTGGCAGCCGCCTGAGCGGAACATCCGGAAAGCACCAGGATAATGTCGTTGGCAATCAGTTTCTTCATCAGTCCGATGTGAGCGGAATCGGGACGGACTCTGGGGTTATTGCATCCTACCATGGCAACCGCGCCGCGGATGACGCCGGAGGTGATACATTCAATCAGCGGTTTTGTGGTTCCAGTCACGTCCACCTGCGTATTGGTCACACCGTCCAGCGTTTTGACGATGGCTTCCACAGAGTAACCTACCGTTGCTTTCTGTTTCAGATCCGGGATATGTACCAGTTCTTTCTTTCTGTTGACAAAGTTTTCCACTGCCGTGCGGACGATTAATTTGGCATTCTCCCCTGCCGTGTCAGCGTCAAAACGGATGAAATCCGAATCCGGCATCTGCGCGATGGGAGATGTGGTGATAAATTTTGTGTGGAAACACTTGGACAGCGGGCCAAGGGCCGGGAAGATACACTGTACGTCCACGACGATGGCCTCGCAGGCTCCCGTCAGCACCACGTTCTCCTGCTGCAGGAAGTTTCCGGCCATGGGGATTCCCCTTCTCATAGCGACTTCATTGGAGGTACAGCACACGCCAGCCACATTGATTCCCTTGGCTCCCACAGATTTTGCCAGCTCCAGCATTTCCGGATCTTCGGCGTATTCACAGATCATCTCAGAAAGACTGGGATCATGACCGTGTACGATGATATTGACGCATTCTTCTTTCATAACGCCCAGGTTGGCTTCCGTATCCACCGGCTTTGGCGTTCCGAACATAACGTCTGAAAACTCCGTTCCGCACATGGAACCGCCCCATCCGTCGGACATACCGGAACGCAGTGACTGGCGGACCAGCGCCTCCGGTTTACTGGAGTTGCCCATATGGGTCATATGCATGGCGGTGGAAACTTCACGGTCGATGGCGCGCGGCTCGATCTCAGCATCATGCCACAGCTTCTGTGTGTGTTCCGGAGCCCGGCTCAGCCAGCGCTGTACGCCGTGGGGCTTGCCGTATTCCAGCAGAGCCAGTTCCGCCATCTCGTGAGCCAGATCATAGATATCCTTTCCTTCTGTCTCCACACCCCATTCCCCGGCAATGCGGATCAGTTTCTCCGGGTCTTTTACTTTGTAATTTCCATCCGGCGCCACATGAGTCAGCGTATGACAGATCTCACGGCCGTGGTCGGAATGGGTGGCTGCTCCGCCGGCTACGAACCGCAGGAAATTTCTTCCGGCGATACCATGAGCGTCACATCCGCAGATTCCTCTTGGCGCTTTCGCCGTGATACGGCACGGTCCCATGGAACAGATCCTGCAGCAGATTCCCTGCTCTCCGAATTTACAGTGGGGGGTCTGGTTTTTTACACGAAACTGCCAGGCATCCGCCCCTACTTTCGCTCCCGTTTCCAGGAGTCTTTCTGTGGCTGCTTCAAATTCTTCGATTGATGTCAGCTTAAATTCACTCATCCTGTTTCCTCCTATAGTTTTATGGTCTCTTAGATAAGATTATTATAGCAATTCCCCTCTGACTGCACCTATCAATAATTCATTGCACCCCTGTAACCTTTTATTGATGCCGGCCCAACAAAAAAAGGACCGGTAATCCCATGACACCATGTCCTTTTTTTGATATATTATAATAAGTGAATTCGTAATTATCTTATCATTGCATTAAATATTTCGCCATCAATAGAAATTTGATGCCTATCAACCATTTGCTATGTAAGGAGGGCCTATGACCATTCAGGAGCTGGAATACTTTAAAATCATCTGCCGGGAAAAAAGCATCACAAAAGCGGCGCGGCAACTTTACATCACGCCTCAGGGCTTAAGCAAAACCCTTAAAAACCTGGAATCCGAACTGCAGACCACCCTCTTAAACCGGAACACCTCCGGCGTCACACTGACGGAAACCGGTCAGTACCTCTGCGATCATCTGGATACCCTGCTGACCGATTACTACGCTCTGCGCCACGGCATCCGTGAAATCACCCAGCGTCAGAATCACGAGATCGACCTTTTGTCCGCCTATGGCATCCTGCGTCTGGTCACCCCGGACTGCATCACCGCCTTCCGGGAAAAATATCACCACATCAGCGTCCATTACCGGGAATATCCGGACAAGCAAGTGGAGCGCCTCTTTGCCGCCCAGGAAGGAAATGTGGCCTTCACCATCGGTCCGGCGGATTTCTCCCCCTGGATCGCAACGCCCCTGGAACAGTTTGAGGTATGCCTTCTGGTCAACCGCAGCCATCCCTTAAGCAAAAAAACTTCCGTTACCATCCAGGATCTTAAAGACGAACCCATCTATCTGGAAAGCAGCGAATTCCAGATTCATCATATGTTTATGGAAAAATGCCGCCTTGCCGGCTTTACGCCCCATATCGTCTTTGAAACCAGCGGATTCAGTCTCTGCCACAAAATGGTACGGGCAAATAAAGGCGTCTCCCTCTCTCTCGGATTCATGTTCGACGATATGTCCGGCGATGATACGATGGTTCTGATCCCCTTCTCCGACGGCAGCTATCCCTGGGAGACTTATATGCTGACCAGAGAAAAACCGGCACCGAACAGTGATCTGAAGCTGTTCCGGGATCATATCCTGGAATGGATGAATGAAATCAAGGCAGGAAAGCGCTCCCGCTGATCAAGACTGACACAGACAGTCTCTTAACTTCTTCTTATCAAGAATGCGGATTTTCCCCCGCGACAAAGCCACGATGCCTTCCTGCTGAAAGTACTTCAGTACCCGGGATACCACCTCCCGGGCGCTGCCGATATAGCGGGCGATCTGATCGTGGGTATAGGTCACCGTGTCCGTCTTACTCTTACTGATCTCATCCCATAAAAAGACAGCCAGACGCTGATCCGCCCGCATGAAGAGAATCTGCTGCAGCGTCCACATCACATCGGAAAACCGTTCTGTGGAGATCTTATAAGTATACAGTTCCACCTGCGCATTTTTTTCCATCAGCGTCTTATAATACGAAACGGGAATCAAGATCACCCGGGAGTCCTCCACCGCCTCGATCTGCACATCGAAGGCCACCGCATCCAGCACGCAGGATGCGGACAGTACGCACAGATCCCAGGCAAACAACCGGTACAGCGTAACCTCCCTGCCGTCTTCCGACAGGATATACGCCCGGATCTGTCCTTTCAGAAGCAGCATCACTCCCATACACTTCTCATCGCTGCGATGTATCGTCCTTCCCTTTTCGAACTCCAGTACTTCCCCTGTGCTTTGGATTTCTTTCTTCTCCTTCTGTGTCAATTTATCCCAGAAAGGAAGTCCCTGTTCCAAAGCAGGAATCCATGTCTTATCCAGCATCTTTTTCTCCCTTTGCCGCTCTTATAAGTCTTTGAAATGAAACTGTTTTCTACCCTCGGCGTAATCCGCCACGATATTTCCGTTGCCGAACAGTTTGTACTTGTAGGTACACAGTCCCTCCAGCCCCACAGGCCCTCTGGCATGAAGCTTTCCGGTACTGATACCCACTTCCGCGCCGAATCCGTAACGGTAACCGTCGGCAAAACGGGTGGAACAGTTCTGATATACGCCGGCGGAATCCACATACTGCATGAAAAGTCTGGCCGCCTTTGGATCCTCCGTGAGGATACAATCCGTGTGGTGAGAACCATATTTATTAATATGATCCACCGCCTCCTGGATATCCTCCACGATCTTTACAGAAAGGATCAGATCCAGATACTCCGTGGAAAAATCCTCCTCCGTGGCCGGTTCACACTCCACGATCTGACGGACTTCCTTCGTCCCTCTCACTTCCACGTTCTTCGCCCGCAAAGCTTCATTCAGCCGGGGCAAAAGCTCTCCTGCGATCTCTTTATGAACCAGCAAAGTCTCCGTTGCATTGCAAACGGCGGTATACTGAGTCTTGGAATCCAGGATCACCGGGATCGCCTTGTCCAGATCCAGCGTTTTGTCCGCGTAAATATGACAGATGCCGTCCGCATGGCCCATCACTGCGATCTTCGTATGATTCATGATATACTGCACGAATTCATTGGAGCCTCTTGGAATCAGCAGATCCACCGACTCATGGCATTCCAAAAGCTCCGTGATGTCGCTGCGGGCCTCGATCTGGAACATACAGTTTTCCGGCATGCCCGCCGCAGCGGCCGCCTGATAAATGATCTCAAAAATTTTCTTATTGGTCTTCATGGCTTCGCTACCGCCCTTTAAGATGGCGCAGTTTCCGCTCTTGATACAAAGGGAAGCGATCTGCACCATGGCGTCCGGCCGCGCCTCAAAGATCACGCCGATCACACCGATGGGACAGCTCTCCCGGATCAATAAAAGGTCCCTGTCCAGTTCCCGGCGCATCTGCTCCTTCCCCAGGGGATCCGGCAGGCCGATCAGATCTAAGATCCCCGTCGTCACCTCCTGCAGCTTTTCCTCCTGAAATTTCAGCCGTTTCAGGATGGGCGCCGCGATCCCCTCCTTCCCGGCACGCTCCATATCCTCTTTATTTGCCTTAAAAATCTCCTCTTTGTGCGCCAGAAGAGCTTCCCGGATCCCTTCCAGGGCCCGGTTCCTCTCTTCCAGTGTCGTCACCGCCATTTTCGTGCTGTTCAGCTTCATCACAGCCGCCTGCTCTTTTATCGTCATAATCCTTCTCCCATATAAAAAATTAACCGGCATTGACACCCTTACAGTATCCGTGCCGGTTATGAATATCATACCATTTTAACGCGCAAAAGTAAATCAGACAGTTGAGAAACTTCCCGCTCAGACAGGCTGTTCTCCCGCCAGGAACAGCTCTCCTGCGTCCATCTCATACACCCGATCGCAGAGCACCCGGATATCCTCCGCATTGTGGGAGGCAAGAAGAATCGTCTTCCCCTGATCCCGCAGCTTCAAAAGGCACTGCCGGATCTCCTTTACTCCCTGTCTGTCCAGGCCATTCATGGGCTCGTCCAGAATCAATATTTCCGGGTCTTCCATGATGGCCTGAGCCAGTCCCAGCCGCTGCCGCATACCCATGGAGTATTTGCCCACATGCTTTTTGTCTCCCGGATCCAGCCCCACAAAGCGCAGTGTCTCCCGGATTTTCTCATCATCGATCTTATTTCGGATCCTTGCCAGGAATCTCAGATTGTGAAAGCCACTGTACCCGGGCAAAAATCCCGGTGATTCTATGATGATTCCCATGTCTTTTGGGATATCCACATCCTTTCCCACCACCTGGCTTCTGACCCGGATCGTACCGGAGGTCACCGGAACGAATCCGCAGATACATTTAAAAAGCACCGTCTTGCCGGAACCGTTTCTTCCGATGATCCCGTAGATCTTTCCGGCTTCAAATTTCGCCGTCACCTGCTTTAGCACTTCCGCTTTTCCAAAGGTTTTGCACACATCCTTCAGCTGGATGACCACATCCGCCATTTACCGCACCTCCCTTTTACACTGTTCGGATCACTTCGATGGATTTTTTTCCCACGGAAAAAAGGATCAGCGCCGACAGTACCGTCAGCAAAATACCGCCTGTTACAAATACGTAAGTCCAGGACGGCGACCACTTTGTACCAAGACCAATGTCTTTGATATTCACCCAGGAAACCGGCGAAAGATACCTTCCTTCAAACCAGGCCATCCGTTCCACGAAAAAGGCCAGTCCCTCAAAACAGCCTGCCAACAGGATCCCCACCTCCCGGCGTGCCCACAGATTACACAGAAACATCAGAAGACCGATAAAAGAAGAGGCGACCCAGGTACCGGCTCCGCACAGAAGCGTCGCCTGAAGCGGCGTATACTGCAAGATCACCGCCTCCGGCAGGGGATCCATGGCATACATCTGATTGATATACCCCTGGGACAGCGTCCGGATCACTTTTCCCCAGTCCAGAGAAAATTCCAGATACGGAAGAAGCATCAGCGCCATGATCAGAAAGCTGACAAGATAAAAGACGGCGCTGGCGGCAAAGATATAGAGAATCTGCCCTGCTCCCCACCGAAGCCGTCCCGTCCGCACGATGAGAAAGGGCTGCTGCTCATCCAGAAAAGGCGCGTCGCAGAACAAGAGCATCGGCAGCAGCATGATCCACAGCCGCCTGTTTTCCACAGTCAATGCCAGCGGCAGCAGCCATCCGGTACATGCCGCATCGTAATCCTGACAGAACTGGCGGATCGTCGTGGTAAAATACGGCGTACAATAAGTCATCATAATCAGAAACACCATCCAGATCCGGGGACTCCTGGGCCATTTTCGAAAATGATTGGCCATACAGCGCACGCTACTCATTCTGAAACCTCCTCTCCCCGTAACGGACGAAGATCATACCGGTCAGGAACATAACCGCCGCCCACATGACTGTAATATGCGCCAGTGTAAAGAGTACGCTGTCTGCATAGATTGCTATGTATCCCCGCTGCAGCGCAATGATATCCATCCACTGGGGAACATGAAACCACTGTTCCACAGAAGAAATGGCAAAATACAGCACCATGGGGGACATCACCGTCACGAACACATTTCTGGTCACCGCCGACACCAGCAGCGCCATCAGGGCAAAGGCCGCCCCGGCCAGGGCATATAAAAAAGCGTCTGCCAGGACATAACCCCAGGGGCACAGCGCTTTCAGGCAGTCAATCCCCTTTTCCGCCGGATCATACCATTCCCACCGGCTGACCGTGGGGCAAAAAAGACGCGCCGTCCCCGCCAGCAGCAGTTTACCCAGGAAAACCGTCGCAAATCCGGAAAAGACGGTGACGATCACCTTGGAGCGCAGATAACTCTTTATGTCGCTGCGAAAGACCAGATAACGGATATACTGATGCTCCCGCTCCGCCAGGTATGCCGTCCCGAAAGGTATGACCCCGCAGATACAGATCATCTGCGTATAGCTGCCCCAGGCAATCAGGCTTACCAGATACAGGACAGAAGGATCCGGCATATTCTCCCAGGGAAGATTCGCCGCCAGCACCGCAGCCGTCAGCAGAATGCCCGCGGGAAACCATTTGTTCTGAAATGCCCGCGTCAAATCTATCTTTAAACTTTTACACAGATTCATCCCACTTCCCCCGTAATCCCATCCACCGA
Source organism: Candidatus Ruminococcus avistercoris (assembly GCA_019120315.1). GTDB lineage: Bacteria > Bacillota > Clostridia > Lachnospirales > Lachnospiraceae > Ruminococcus_G > Ruminococcus_G avistercoris. The sequence goes on along the minus strand of DWVJ01000039.1, from coordinate 16,201 downwards.
TACACGTTCCAGATAGAGCTTTTCTCCCTGAATTTCACCGGTTGTCTGAAAAATCCAGGTCGGCCTGAACGTATACGTCTCGGTCTTTCTATCAACATCAGACGGTACATACTGAAAATATATTTTCTCAATCTCAAGATCTGACACCGCCACCATATTTTCATAATACTCCTTTACTGCCGCAAAGGCCTGCTCTATGGAAATACATTTCTCATGCTCTTCCAGAACCTTTTCCACTTCATACTGTGCCGCGCAGGAACTCAGCCAGACAATTCCCTGATCAGTAAAGCGGACAAATAAGTGCTGGCCAAGGGAGTAAACTCCGCCAATCGCCTGCTCAAAATAAGTGTAGGGGATCTGATGGTACCCGGTGTCAAAAACCATGTAATAGCAATCCAGTTTTTCTTTGGGCGTTCCGGCAATCGGCGTATCATAAAAATCAATTTCGTTCCAGTATTCCAGCAGCTGATGAAGATCCGATCCCTGTACAGAAAATACCAGCGGTTCTCCAACCGTATCAAATCCCCACTCTTTCAGATATTTTTTCACAGTGTCAACGGCCTTTGACCGCTTCAAATAAATAGCCGGCCAGGGACAGGCCTGTGTATCGGAAAAAGAAAGTCCCCGCTCGCCTGGCGTCAGATACACGACCATCCTTCTTTCTTCCTCTGTCCCGTCCACCGGAACATAGTAATGGAGCATGTCTCCATCCACCGTCCGTTTTTCCACGATCTTTTCCGGAGCATCTTTCCGAAACAGATACTCCTTTACAGACTGAATATCCCTTTCCCTTGGCCCTGTCATACGTGCCAGGATAACATCATATTCCGTAATCCGGCTCATGTCCGGCAAATCAGCGTCCACGGTTACACCCTCACATAACGTGCCGCTGACACGACGTTCCTCATACTGCAGCCGGGCATTTTTGCTCTCCTGCACAGACTGCGGCGTCTCCCGGGAAGCGCATCCCCCCAGGAGAAAGATTGCTGTTCCCAGCAGAAATAATCGTTTCCCTGTATCCTTGAACAACGGTGTATCACCTCGTCTTTATATCTCTTCTCCTGTAATTGCATTGATCAGTACAGGATCCAGATAATTGTATGTCCCCGCAACTTCCCCCGCCGGCTGAAATACCCATGCCGGGACGAATACGTAAGACCCTTCTGCTTCCTCTGCACTTACAGGCACATACTGAAAATAGATTTTGGGAATATCGATTTCTGAGGTCAATACCGTCTGCTCAAAATGCCGTTTCAGACATGCAAAAGCTTCCTCGATGGAAAGACAGCTTTTTTGCTGCTCCAACTCTTCCACCTCATACTCCGCCCAGTGGTACTCCATCTGAATGATTCCCTGCTCCGTAAAATGCAGTTCCAATCTGGCCCCATCATAGTACCTTCCATCCACTGCACGTTGAAAAAACGTGTAGGGAATTCCTTGATACCCCGTATCAAAGATCATATAGTAGCAATCCAGCATTTTCCTGGAAACCCCGCTCAGATCCGTCTGCAGATACCCGTTCTGATTCCAGTTATCCAAAAGCTCATACAGATTCCCGCCATCTAATGTGTAAACCAGCGGCTTGCCTATCATAGGAATTCCCCATTGCTTTAGCTGCTTCTGGACGGTCTTCACAGCCTCTTCCCTGGTCATAAAAGGAAGATCTACAATCCCTGAATCTACAAAAGGAGCGATTTCCGTTCCAGGCGTTGGAAAAAGCGCCCTGTCATCAGTGATATAGGGATACGGGTAAGCTTCATCGTCCGAGAAATAGAAGCCTGTTTCGTCCGCCGCCTGATAAATGGCAAAGCTCTTCTTCCAATTCTCGCCGCTTCCCGGTATGTAATAATTCACCATTTCAGATTCCGGGCTCTTCTGTTCGTGAATCTCCTCTGGCTTATGATTTCGAAAAAAATAATCCATCACCTGCCGGATCACCTTTTCATCCGTCTCTTTCATCCGGCCGGATATGACCGGATAAGAAGAGACTTCACTTAAATCCGGAAGTTCCGCATCTACTAAGACCCCTTCGCACAGCGTACCTGTAACATGAGAATCTGTATAAGTAAGATCAGTGGCTTCCTCTGCCGATGAAGTCAAAGACTTGCCCCTTGGAGCACAGGCAGAGAGCAGCACAGCACAAACTGTGCATAACAATACTCCGCTTTTTATATACCTGTTCATATCACCCTCCGAAGGCAGGGATATTGAAATTTTTCTTCCAATATCCCTGTATTATATCATTTCTGTCTGCTTAATTTTTTACTACGGAGTCCAATCTCCACTAACCGATGAAGTACCGGAACTGTTTACTGTCCTTCCATGTAAGTATACAGAATCATTTAGCCCTGGCCTGCTGTTATAGCCAATACTAAAAGAACCTTTTCCCGTCTTTGTTACCCAGCCTGTAATGTAATTAGAATATTGCCCTCTTCCTACAGCATACTGGTAAGTATAATTACCTGCCGTTGTAACAGACACTGAAGCACTATTGCTTGAATTTCTTTTAGTCGCAGGTGTGGAACAATCTGTCCCAGAATTATTAAAAGTAAACGTAAATCTTGCCGCTGATACATTCACAGCCATCATGCATGTAATCAATGCTGACACACATAATATTTTCAAAAACTTCTTCATGCGTGATCTCCTTTCTATAATTGCTTTCATTATCGAATTTACCTTTACCACCGATATCTACTTCAATGGAATCACCCCTTCCTTTGTCATACGTTATGCCATTTTATAGGTTCCAGATCAAATATATTTTCTATATTTTTAGTCGTTCATTCATAAATTGATTATATTTTAATATTCTATTTTTGTCAATATTATGTATTAATATTTATATGATTCGTTTTGTGTCATAAAAATGGTGCAGCAATAAAAACTGCTGCACCGCACCGTGATTCCATATTCCATTTTCACCATCTCAACAATCGATCCAATCTGTCAGCCAACGTTGATATGTTACAGACCATAACCTTTTCTGGCATTTTCCATTATAATACCGATAACGCCACTCCGTCTTTTCTGCCCGTAAAGTCTGAATTACATTTTCAGAAAAACTTTCTGCAGAGACTTTTTGCGCTGCAAATACCGGGAAACAAAACGACAAACTCACCCCAACAAGAAGCAGTAACATTAACCCTTTCTTCATCCTCATTCCTCCTCAACAATCTCCAATTCAGATCCAGGCGGGCAAAACAAATCCTCTTCCCCTACCTCAAAAAACATTTCACCGTTGACCCACATTTCCATGGTTCCATCTTTCTTCTGCAAAATAAAAGCATTTTCTTTCGATATTAGAATTTCACCTTTTTGATCCTCAACCGGTATTTCATGATATTCCGGCTGAATAATCACAAAATAAGAAAGCACAAAAACAATAACCGCCGCCAGGTAAGGGATTGCTTTTCTTTTTGCAGATGCCTTCTCGCAAAGCATCAATTCAAATCTCTGCCGGATAAATTTTCCCCTGGTTTTCCGAAACAGTGTTCCGGTATTTGTCTTAAGAAGATCCTTTCCTTTTGTCGTCTGACGCATAACGTGAAGGATTGCTTCCGCGTATCCTGCCCGCTGTCTTACGTTCATACCTCTTGTGACTCTCGCGTCGCACCGCAGTTCCAGAATACGATCCAGTTCTTTCCGAAACAAATGGATCACCGGATTCCACCACAGCAGCGCGCTCAGAACCAGATACAAAAGCTTAATAAAGAAATCTCCGCCTCTGTAATGCTCGTATTCATGGCGCAGGATCTCTCTTAACTCCTCGTCTGACACGAAAAGTTCCGGAAGACAGATGTATGCCTTTCGAAATCCGATCACCTTCGGGACGTCGATCTCCCGGGAGACAATCACCACAGCGCCCTTCAGGTGCATTTCCCGCAAAACGCGCCTTACCTGATCGCTTTCCACCGGCGTACTGTCCCGCATCGTCCGCAGTTCTCTGACAAAAAGCCCGATCCCTGCCGCCAGATACAGGATACTTCCGATTCCCCACAAAACCAGCGCCAGCTTCCACACTGCCATCTCGCCGAGTGATTGCAAAAATGCACTTCGTATCCAGGGAACGATACGTTCTGACCCGATCACCCGGGAAAAGGAAAAATCAAGCGGCGCCGCCAGGCGGATCCCCGCCAGGATCATGGCCAGAACCAAGACGCCATACCCGTGTTTCATCAGATGGCCCGTCCTTCTTCGCAGGATGGCAGCCGATGCCAAAGCTGCGGAGAAAAATAAGACGGCCATCGCCACAGAGTAAATACTGACTCCCACATCTTTTACTTCATAATAATATTCCATATCATTCTGACTTTCGTTTCTTCTCTTCAATGAGCGTCTCCAGCTCTTCCAGAGTCTCTTTTGATATGTCTTCATTTTCAAACAACGCTGAGAAAAACAGCGGCAGGCTGGTCTTTCTCACCGTCTCCGCAGCCAGCTGGGCGAAAAATTCTTCGCTGGACTCCACCGGTTCGAAGGTACGGCCGTAGCCCTTGCCCGTTCTCACGTAACCGGCTTCCCGGATCGCTCCTTTTTTCAGCAGACTGTTCAGCAGGATATGGACGGAACTGTCCTTCCAGGACTTATCTTTTGGAGAACATTTGATGATCTCCGTGCGGGAAAGGGGACGCCCTTCTTTCCAGAACACTTCCATCATTTCCATTTCATTTCTGGTCAAATCTGACACACCCGTTCACCTCCTTTTTCGAATCAGTTTTTCTATATTTAATTATATTAATATTATTGCATACAGTCAATATTATTTGACGCTTTCTGACAAAAAACGTATAATAAAAAGACAGACAACTTTAAAAATCATCCACACAAAAGACAGGAGGATTCATTTGAAACTGTACAGCAGAAAATTCACTCCCCAATATCCCCTTTCCATCGCTCCCATGGGGGAGATCGCCGGATATCTGGTACGGCCGGGCATGTTTGACATCAACGGCGCCTATGCCCTGCCGGTGGGAGTCAACTTCACCATACATACCCATGAGGGCACTGCCTGTGAGCTGCTTTTGTTTCACCGCTATGAGGAGGAGCCCTACGCCGTGATTCCTTTCCCGGAGGAATATAAGATCGGGGACGTCTATTCCATGATCGTCTTCGGTCTTGACATCGAAGAATTCGAATATGCTTACCGGGTGGACGGCCCCTGGGAGCCGAAAAAGGGGCTTCTCTTTGACAAAAAGAAGATCCTGCTGGATCCCTATGCCCGCACCGTGGCCGGACAGCGGGTCTGGGGGGACGAAAAGAAAGGCAGCTACCATGCCCGCGTGGTGAAGGATATCTTCGACTGGGGAGATATGCCCCAGTCCTCCCGGGAACTGTGCGACCTGATCATCTATGAGCTTCATGTGCGGGGCTTCACCCGCCATCCCTCCTCCGGCGTGGTTCATAAAGGCACCTTCGCCGGCCTGAAGGAGAAGATTCCCTACCTGAAGGATCTGGGCGTCAACGCGGTGGAACTGATGCCCATCTTTGAGTTTGACGAAACCATGAACGCCCGGATGGTGGACGGAAACCGGCTGCTGGACTACTGGGGGTACAACACGGTCTGTTTTTTCGCTCCCAATACCAGCTACACCGCCGCCAACGAATACAATCAGGAAGGCACCGAGCTGAAGGATTTGATCAAAACCCTTCACGACAATGAGATCGAAGTGATCCTGGATGTGGTCTTCAACCACACGGCGGAGGGTAACGAAAAGGGACCTTCCTTTTCCTTTAAGGGGCTGGACAATAACATCTACTACATGCTCACGCCGGACGGCAACTACTACAATTTCAGCGGCTGCGGAAATACGCTGAACTGCAATCATCCCATCGTACAGCAGATGATCCTGGAATGCCTGCGTTACTGGACCGTCAGCTACCGGGTGGATGGTTTCCGTTTCGATCTGGCAAGCATTCTGGGGCGAAATGAAGACGGTTCGCCCATGAACAATCCGCCGCTGCTGAAGACTCTCGCCGCAGACCCCATCCTAAGCAACGTAAAACTGATTGCCGAGGCCTGGGACGCGGGCGGGCTGTATCAGGTGGGCAGTTTTCCGGCCCACGGCCGCTGGGCGGAATGGAACGGCCGGTACCGGGATTCCCTGCGCTCTTTCTTAAAAGGGGACAACTGGGAGTCCACAACCGCGCTGCAGAGTATCGCCGGTTCCAAGGATCTTTATGGAGAGGAGCAGCCCGATGAACCCAATGGATACGCCGGATACAATTCCTGTGTAAATTTCATCACCTGTCACGACGGGTTTACCCTTTATGATCTTTACTCATATAATGAAAAGCACAATGAAAACAACGGATGGAACAATACCGACGGGGCCAGCGACAACCGAAGCTGGAACTGCGGCCACGAAGGAGCGACCGATGATCCGCAGGTTCTGAACCTGCGTTTCCGCATGATCCGCAATGCCTGCGCCGTCCTCATGTGCAGCCGGGGCGCCCCCATGTTTCCGGCCGGCGACGAATTCGGGAACACGCAGTACGGCAACAACAACGGCTACTGCCAGGATAATGAGATCTCCTGGCTGGACTGGAATCTGCTGGAAAAGAATCGGGATCTGTACGAATTTTTCCGTTTCATGATCCATTACCGCCTGGAACACGCCATCATCCGCAAAAAGCTGCCCAAGGCCGTCTGCGGAATGAAACGGCTGCGCAATTATGATATCGACGGATACAACACCGCCCTGCCCCGGGACGCCATGGTCTGTTCCGTGTGTTTCGCAGGATACGACACAGACAAAGGACACGACGATGTGGTCTGTCTTTCCATCAACACCTACTGGGAAGACGTGACCATCACCCTGCCAAAGCTTCCCGGCACCGGCGTCTGGTATCTGAGCGTGAACACCTTCGGCGACGGCGAGGGACGGACCTTCTATCCGGAATGCGACGAGATCCATATCGACGACACCTTCATCCTGCGCCCCCGTTCCGTGGCCGTTTTTACCGCCAGGTGGCGATAGAGGCAAAGCAAAAGAATTCCATGGTGACTTTCCCATTCTGATATGGTAAGATGATGACTGGACGGAAAAAACTGGTTTTCTGTTACAAAGGAAGAAAGAACAGGAACTGACATGAATGTGAAATCAAAAAAACTTACCATGATCGGCATGCTCTGTGCCGTAGCTTACATCGTGATGGTGGTGGGACGTTTCCCCGTGGTCCTTTTTCTGAAATACGACCCCAAAGACGTGGTCATCACCATCGGCGGATTTATCTTCGGGCCCATGACTTCTTTTCTGATCTCCCTGATCGTCTCTCTGATCGAGATGGTCACCGTCAGCGAGACCGGGCCCATCGGATGCATCATGAATATCTTATCCACCTGCTGTTTTGCCTGTACTGCCGCTTTCATCTACAAAAAGCAGCACACCATGAAAGGAGCCATCACCGGGCTGGTCGCCGGCTGTCTTCTCACCACGGCTGTCATGCTGCTGTGGAATTATCTGATCACCCCCATTTACATGGGCTATCCGCGGGAAGCGGTAGCAGAACTTCTCCTTCCCGCTTTTCTTCCCTTTAATCTATTAAAGGGCGGACTGAACACCGTAATCATATTGTTGATTTATAAACCCATTGTCACCGCTCTGCGAAAAGCCGGCTTTCTGGAAACCACATCCCCACAGGGGGCCGTAAGGCAGCGCCGCACCGGCATCATGCTGGTATGCGCCGTCTTGCTGATCACATTGATTTTTCTGATGCTGGTTCTGCGGGGCATCGCGTAAAACCAAGGGAGGTACTATGAACTTTTTAGAGGAAAGAATCCAGAAAGACGGAATCGTAAAGGAAGGGAATGTACTGAAAGTGGACAGCTTTCTCAACCACCAGATGGACATTGAACTTTTCGATCAGATCGGCGCCGAATTCCAAAAACGGTTCGCCGGCAAACCCATCAACAAAATCCTCACCATCGAAGCGTCCGGTATCGGCATCGCCTGTATGACAGCCAAGCATTTCCATGCGCCGGTGGTCTTCGCCAAGAAATCCAAAAGCATCAACATCGAAGGGGAAATGTATGTGGCCGAGGTGGAATCCTTCACCCACAAATGTAAAAATCAGGTCATCGTCTCCAAAAAATTTCTGGGGCCAGACGACCACATCCTGATCATCGATGATTTTCTGGCCAACGGCTGCGCGCTGCAGGGACTGATCTCCATCGTCACCGAGGCCGGCGCCACCCTGGAAGGGATCGGCATCACCATCGAGAAGGGATTCCAGGCCGGCGGCCGCATCATCCGCAACCTGGGATACCATCTGGAATCTCTGGCCATCGTGGACGCCATGGATCCCCAGACCGGACACATCACCTTCCGCAGCCAGGACTGACTGCCTGCAGAAACTCACCTAAAAAAGCTGGCCTCATACGCCAGCTTTTTTACAGATATCATTCAGACAGCACCGGTCACAGTGGGGAACCGTTCGGGCCGTACAGACATCCCGGCCATGATACACCAGCCGGTGACAGAAATCGCTGCCCTCCTTTGGCGGAATGATTTTCCAAAGTTCCATCTCCACCTTTTTGGGATCTTTTATGCCGTCCACCAGACCGATCCGGTTTGTCAGCCGGATACAGTGCGTATCCGTCACGATGGCCGGTTCTCCAAACACATCTCCCATGATCAGATTGGCGCTTTTCCTGCCCACCCCCGGCAGTTTCAGCAGCGCTTTAAAATCCCGCGGAACTTTTCCATCATATTCGTCCCGCAGAATTTTCATGCAGGCGCTGATATCCCTGGCCTTGCTTTTCCCCAGGCCGCAGGGACGTACGATTTCTTCGATGTCCGCCACATCCGCATCCGCCAGAGCGTTCACATCCGGATATTTTTCATACAGCTTTTCCACCACCACGTTCACCCTGGCGTCGGTACACTGGGCTGCCAGGCGCACGCTCACCAGCAGTTTCCACGCCTGGTCATAATCCAGGGTACATCCCGCGTCCGGATACTCCTTTTTCAGTCTGTCTATCACTTCCAGTGCCAGTTCTTCTTTCGTCATGCCGGTTTCTCTCCTTTTCTTCCGTTTACATCCGCTGTCTATTATGCTACCATAAAAGGAACGAATTGTAAAAGGGAGCAGATCAATATGAAAAAGAAACTGTCATTTCGCGAACTGACCGCCGTCGGCAGCATGCTGTTCGGCCTGTTTTTCGGCGCCGGAAACCTGATTTTCCCCGCTGCCATGGGCCAGCTGGCCGGGCGGAACGTATTCATCGCCGCCGCCGGCCTTTGCATCACCGGCGTGGGTCTTCCCCTGCTGGGCGTGGCGGCCCTTGGCATCAGCCGCTGCAGCGGACTGGCCCAGCTTAGCAGCCGGGTTGGAAAACGATACGGCCTTTTCTTCACCTGCGCTCTTTATCTGACCATCGGCCCTTTTTTTGCCATCCCCCGCTGCGCAACCGTACCCTTTACGGTGGGGATCTCCCCCCTTTTGTCTTCCGGGAACCAATCCGCCGCGCTGGCTTTTTTCTCATTGCTGTTTTTCGCAGCCGTACTCTGGTTTTCTCTGCGTCCCGGCAATATTCTCACCTGGATCGGGAAAATACTGAACCCTCTTTTCCTGATCTGTCTTGGCATTCTTCTGGTGAGCGCCCTGGCAATGCCCATGGGGCATGTAGCATCCATTGCCCCGGAAGGCGGCTATGTCCGCCAGGCTTTTATGTCCGGATTTCTGGAAGGGTATAATACCATGGACGCTCTGGCCGGACTTGCTTTCGGCATCGTGGTGGTAAACGTCATCCGCAGTCTTGGCATCACCAGACCGGAAGATATCGCCGTCAACACCGTCAAAGCCGGCTGTCTTGGCTGTGGTCTCATGGGTGTGATCTACCTGGCTGTCGCCGTGGCCGGAACCCAAAGCCGCGGGATCTATCCCGCCGCTTCCAACGGAGGGGAAGCACTTCTTACCATTGCGCGCCACTATTTTGGCACGTTTGGCGCCGTGATTTTAGCTGTGACGGTTACCTTCGCCTGCCTGAAGACGGCCGTAGGCCTGATCATCAGCTGCTCCCAGACCTTCTGTCAGCTATTCCCGCGGTCCTTTTCCTACCGCGTCTGGGCCACCAGCTTTTGTATCTTTTCCTTCGCCGCAGCGAATCTGGGTCTGGAAACCATCATCGCCTGGGCTTTGCCTGTACTGATGTTTCTCTACCCGCTGGCCATCACGCTGATCCTGCTGGCCCTGGCCGGAAAATGGTTTGATAATGACCGGCGGATCTATCTTTGCGTCACCATCTTTACCCTGGCCGCCGCCATCCTGGATTTTATCCATGCCCTGCCCGGGGAGACCGTTTCCGCTTTGCATCTAAATGGAATCCTGACGGCAGCTGCCAGTCATCTGCCCCTTTTCTCTCTGGGACTTGGGTGGGTCTGTCCTGCCGCCGCCGGATTGATCGCCGGCCTCATCTGGCGTTATTTTGCGCAAAAAGAAGCGGCGCGCTGATTGGCGCGCCGTCTTCTTACTTTTTCAGTTCTTCCAGCCAGTCTTTGATCTTCTTTTCATATCCCATTTCCGTGGGCTGATAGAATACTCTCCCTTCCAGTTCATCAGGCAGATACTGTTGGTTTACGTAGTGATTGGGAAAATTATGGGCGTACTGGTAACCGGTTCCCCTGCCCAGGCTGGAAGCATCTTTATAGTGTGCATCCTGCAGGTGGGGCGGCACGGATGTCCTGCATTCCTGCACCGCCGTCATTGCCGCGCCGATGGCCTCACAGGCCGCATTGCTTTTTGGCGCGCTGGCAATATAGGTTACTGCCTGGGACAGTATGATCTGGGCCTCCGGCATCCCGATCCGTTCCACTGCCTGGGCGGCGGCCACAGCCACCACCAGCGCCTGCGGATCGGCATTTCCCACATCTTCCGAAGCGCAGATCATCATTCTTCTGGCGATGAATTTAATATCTTCTCCAGCAGAAAGCATTTTGGCCAGATAATACACCGCTGCGTCAGGGTCCGAACCCCGCATGCTCTTGATAAAGGCGGAGATGGTATCATAATGCTGATCCCCGTCTTTATCATAATGCACCGCCCGCTTCTGGATGCATTCCGACGCTGTATCCAGATCGATATGAATCTTCCCGTCCGGCGATACCGGCGTGGTAAGAATAGCCAGTTCAATGGCATTCAGAGCAGCTCTGGCATCCCCGCCAGAGATATCCGCCAGAAACTCTCTGGCATCGTCCTCCAGCTTGGCTTGGTACATTCCCATGCCTTTTTCGCTGTCCGTCACCGCTTTGACCAGAAGCTTTTCGATCTCCTCTTTTTTCAGCGGCTTCAGTTCAAAAATCACCGACCGGGAGAGCAATGCCCTATTCACCTCAAAATAGGGATTTTCCGTGGTGGCGCCGATCAGTATCAGCGTCCCATCTTCCACGAAAGGCAGCAGATAATCCTGCTGCCCCTTGTTGAAGCGGTGGATCTCATCGATAAAAAGAATCGTCTTCTTACCGTACATGCCCAGAAGATTTTTCGCCCGCTCCACCACAGCCTCCATGTCTTTTTTCCCTGCAGTGGTGGCGTTCAGCTGCTCAAACTGGGCGCTGGTGGTGTTGGCAATCACTTTGGCCAGCGTGGTTTTTCCCGTACCCGGCGGCCCGTAGAAAATGATGGAGCCAAGCTTATCCGCCTTGATCGCCCGGTAAAGCAGTTTGCCCGGACCGATGATATGCTCCTGCCCCACCACCTCCTCCAGCACGGTGGGCCGCATCCGGGACGCCAGAGGAGATTCCTTCTCCAGCGTCTTTTCTTTCATATAGTCAAATAAATCCATAAAGTCCTTTTCGCCTACTCAAAAAACATGTGTTCCATATACAGATCATTGAAATCCGGATCCTGGGACAAATCAATCTCCGTGGAGTGATCCAGAATCTGCCGGATTTCCTCTTTTGCGTTTTCTTCCGTCAGATACCGCAGCGCGCCGCCCAGGGAGCTGTTGCCCACGGCCTTTATCTTCCCGTCAAACTCATGGGGGATCAGACCAATGACCATGGATTTCTCCTGATTAATATGGTAACCGAATCCTCCGGCCAGATAAACGGCATCCACCTGATCATAAGTCACGCCGAACCGGCGCAGCAGCACCTCGATGCCTCCGCGAACGGCGGATTTCGCCAGCTGGATTTCCCGCACATCCTGCTGCGTGAAGGTGATTTTTTTCCCGTCCACAGTCTTTGCCAGTTCAAACCCTTCATCGAAATACTCGTCTTCCAGACGGCCCGTCTCATCCACATATTCGTGTTCGATCAGCTCCGCCATCGTCTCGATGACGCCGGTACCGCACAATCCCACCGGCGGCTTATCCCCGATGGTAGTCACCTTTGCTTTCCCGTCCTGGATTTTCACATTGCAGATGGCTCCCTGTACGCTTCCCATGCCCCAGGAAATATTGCCGCCCTCAAAAGCCGGTCCCGCCGCCGTAGAAGTGGTGATGATCCGCTCACAGTTCCCGATGGCCATCTCGCCGTTGGTTCCCAGATCCACCAGCAGCGCCGTTTTAGGATCGGTGCCAAAATCACAGTCGTAAAGACCGGAAACAATATCGCCACCCACGTAAGTGGAGATGCCCGGCAGGAGGATCACTGTGGCATCCAGATAGTCGTTGCCCAGTACCTCGCCAAAGGGCTTTTCAATCAGCCCGATATCCACCGGCGTAAAAGGATAGACCCCCAGGCCTTCACAGGAAAATCCCATCAGCAGGTGCCCCATGGTGGTGTTGCCGCCGATGGCAATCCGGTCAATCTGCGAAGGCTCGATCCCTTTTTCCTTTACCAGCGCCTGAATACCCGTCATCAGATCTTCCCGGATGCTCTTTTGCAGCTCGTCCTTTTTCCCGTCGCAGGAAGCCTGAATCCTGGAAATAACATCGGCGCCGAAAGCCCTCTGACGGTTCAAAGTGGCAAAGGATGCCACCGGTTTTTTGCTAGTCTTTCCCACCAGCTGAAACGCCAGCGTGGTGGTTCCGATATCGATGGCGATGTCATAACCGCTCTCATCCACCTGTTCCGTTTCCTCTTCCTGGGTTCCATGACCCACCTGGATGGAAAATCCTGCCTCGTCCTGGGTAGCCATGCTGATGGTAATGTCGTCCGTTGGATACGCCCGGCATGCCAGACGATATCCTTTTTCCAGCTCTTCCTGTGTAAAATGCTTCCGGTCGGCCGGCGTGATCTCCAATTCCCCTTCCAGCAGACGGATCTTGCATTTTCCACAGTTTCCTTTTCCTCCGCATACTGCGCTGAAATAGGCTCCCTGCTTATTCATGGCATCCAGTATGGTCTCATATTCTCTGGAAATCACCTGAAAGGTTTTATCCTTATTCTGTACGGTTATGGTAATCGGCTGAATATTTCTCATAGTACACCCCTTTGCTTTACATTTTCTGCAATTGTGCTGTGCTTTGAAAACAGTCGCATCTTCCGTCACCCGCATGACCTGGCAGGAAGTTTTCACCGGATCATACATATAAGAAGGACTGATGGAAATCCCCAGACTTTCTTTCGCATCCAGCTGATCATAGGCTGCTTTCTGGGCTGCCATAGGCACATCCTCCGGCGCCTCCAGTCTGCTGAGGATTCCGATATGGCGTTTCGCGCACTCGTGTTTTAAAACATCCTCGATCTCATCGTCCATGGCAAACAGACAGGCATCCGCCATGGCGTCGATCAGCATGCCTTTCAGGAAATCCCCATCGTCAAAGTAGGCTGAGCTGAATTCACTGACCGCTTTTCCCACTGTCGCCAGCACGTAAATCACATCTTCGCCGGTTTTCAGCTTATCGCAGGACAACTCCTCCGGCACTTTCCCAAAGCCAATCACTGCCTCCGGCTTCAGTTTTTCCTTCACCGGTTCCAGCAATTCCTCAAATTCCTCCGTCATCTGCTGATACGTGGGATTATCTTCCCCGCAGTTGAGAAGCTGAAATACCGTTTCCCTGCTGATGTTTTTCCGGAATTTTGTTATCTTTATCCTCTGTTCCATTTTAATCTCCATTCCGCCGCCTTTCAGTTGGCGGCACAAACAGTAATGAAAGTTTCGACTTCCTCTACGTTTTGCCCTATACTAAAAGTAAGAAGCTATACTACAAAGCACGGAGATGTGAGTCGTAAAAACTCTCCCGCTTTAGACAGCCTTTTAATCAGTGTAAGTTTCACCTTTCAAGCACAAATAAGTGGCTCTCTTAGACCGTACACTAAGAATTGTTTTAACTCTTGTTAAATGTGTGGTGGAACAGTCAATGGCTTCTCTCTATTTTTCAGAAAGGAACTTTGCCTGTGAAAGTTGTTTATCAAACCTGCTGTGGCGTCGATGTCCACAAATCTTTTCTCGTCGCCACCATCATCAAAACCACTTCCGGAGTTCAGCCTTCTTATCAGAAGAAACGTTTCTCCACCTTCAACAATTACATTCTTGAGTTTAAAAATGGCTGTTGGACAATTCCGGCCGTGATGTCTGTATGGAATCTACTGGTAAATATTAAGTTCCTGTGTTCAACCTTTTGGAGGACAAGTTAAACGTCACCATCGCCAACCCAAAATGGGTAAAAGCTGTCAAACAAGCTATGAAACTTTTAATTGCTGAAGGATTTATAAAAAAGTCCCCTCTCCGTTTATCTTTTCCATTTCCTTTCTGGCGTTTTCCAGTTATCCTCCTGCTCGTTCAATACAACGCAAAATGCTATAAACTTCATTCTATGTCTATCATCTAAACCAAATGATCAATAAAAAACAATATTTTCTATTAATGCTTCCGGCATTAACCCTTTATAAGGATAGTTTTGGGGTACAATTAAAGTATCAATAATCGTTTCTTTGAACTGCCGGCCAACACAAAATAACTCCTGTGTATGGGGTATGGGCATATTCTCAGGAATTCGCAACTTGTGAATATAACAATTCATCATTACTCCTGCGCCAATCTCAATAAGGCTAGCCGTAAGCTCCAAATCCATCAACAGGCATTGAGAGAATGTCCATGCGCCTAAGGATATCAGCGTCTCGGGTAAACGGACTTTTCCTATAACATGAATCCCCCTGAACGTGACGCTTGACACATCCATCTCGTAATCATTGTCATCAAAAAAACCAATTCTTTTCACACCATTGGGAATGACCAGATTTTTCATATACTGCTCATTTCCAAATCCACATGGAGGTCGGTGCAGTTTATTTTTCTCATCTGACCGAAAAAACCGTTATCATACCGATCTCATCGCAGTAAAATCTGCCCGTATCATTTTTAAAACAACTATCTTTCACACTATGTCCTCCGGTTCCGTCATGCTAAAAAACCGCCGCACCAAACGGTACGGCGGTCATATGTAAGCAAATTATTTGCTAGCCAGTTCTTTAGCCAGTGTAGCTGCACTTGCTGCATCTTCTGAATAGCCATCTGCTCCGATTTCATCAGCGAATTCCTGAGTAATCGGTGCTCCACCAACCATGATCTTGATGTTGCTTCTGAAGTCAGATTCGTTCAGAGCTGCAACAGTATCTCTCATGGACGGCATTGTTGTTGTCAGAAGAGCTGACAGACAGATGATCTTTGTATCCGGGTTAGCTTTGTAGCACTCGATGATTTTTTCGATCGGAACGTCTACGCCAAGGTCGATTACTTCGAAACCAGCGCTTTCGATCATCATAGCAACCAGGTTCTTTCCGATATCATGAAGGTCACCTGCAACAGTTGCGATAATCAGTTTACCCATAGCGCCTGTGCTTCCTGCAGAAAGATGGGGTTTCAGAACTTCTACACCTTTCTTCATAGCTCTTGCTGCTACCAGCATTTCCGGTACGAAAATCTCGTTGTTTTTGAATTTCTCACCAACAACTGCCATAGCGTCGATCATACCGCCGTTCAGGATTTCTGTGGGATCACATCCCTCGTCCAGAGCTGCCTGTACTGCCGGTCCAACCAGTTTTGCTTTTCCTTTTGCTACTAAATCTGCTACTTCCTGAATTTTTGGTGACATACTTAATTCCTCCGCTTTCTTAATTTGTAGATAATATTTATTAAAAAACAGGCCTTCCTCATGACCCGCCCTTTAATCGGGTTTACTCTGTCTTAACCGGTCCGATCAGACCTTCTCTGTAAGCGCTGATGTATTCCATGCAGTAGTCGTCCAGACCAAGCAGGGCTTCCGTCGCATAGATCAGACCCATCATGTCTCTGTTCAGCGGATCCAGGATCGCGC
>DWVJ01000038.1 GCA_019120315.1 Candidatus Ruminococcus avistercoris | reverse complement strand
GCGCGATCCTGGATCCGCTGAACAGAGACATGATGGGTCTGATCTATGCGACGGAAGCCCTGCTTGGTCTGGACGACTACTGCATGGAATACATCAGCGCTTACAGAGAAGGTCTGATCGGACCGGTTAAGGAAAAGTAGAACCTCCTTTCTAAAAACAAGGTTAATGTATAAGAGAAAACCCCGGTATGACGGTTGTCATACCGGGGTTTTCTCTCGTAGGAAGCAGTTGTAATAGTCTAAAATGTCTGATTAAAACATTTCTTTTGTCATTTTTTCGATTTCCAGATCAACAGCCGGATAAACTTCGGGGATACAGGAAAAGCTCAGACCATGGGTGGTACAAGGGATGAAGTACAGTTTCCCGCAGTCGCGGCAAAGCTGATCTGTAGCGTTTGCGATCATTTCCTGTGTCCAGTCGGCACGGTCAACCAGACTGTTGTCGATACCGCCCATGAAGGTGATGTCTTTTCCGTATTCTTTGATCAGCTCCGGCAGATTATTTACGGACATACATCCCTGCAATACATCGATTCCCATTTCGATCATGGTGGGAACGAAGGGAGCGCAGTAACAGTCGTTGTGATGGATCACCAGTTCCACTCCGTGGTCGTGATAATATTTATAGATTCTCTTGTAGGGATCCAGGAAGAATTCACGGAACATTTCTGTGCTGAGGAAAGTGGATCTTTGTGTTCTCCAGTCGTCATGATGGAACAGAACGTCCGGTTTCATATATTTGCAGGTATCCTCCGCCAGTTTCAGTTCCCAGTCGGCGATGTATTCGATCAGTTCGTGCATGGCTTCCGGTTCATCATAGAAGTTTACCATGGCGTTTTGGATTTCGCAGAGATAATGGGTCATCTCAAACAGGCCGGGCGCAACAAAAGCGGTTACGAATTTTTCGTCACGGTTCACCTTTGCCACATCTTCCTGACATTTTTTCCAGGCTTCTTCGGGATAATCAATATTGGGCGCTTTCACGTACTCTTTCCAGCGGGTGATGTCCGGGCATATCAGATGCTCTGCATCGTGAACCGGAAATGCGCCGATCTGTCCTGCGGGCCAGGCATTGGTGTAGCCCCATCCGCAGACGACAGGATCTGCGCCCGGTCCTTCCGGCATGGTGGGGTACTCCAGAAGGTAAGGTGTGGTCATGACAAATTCCAGCGCTTCATACTGTTTTACAAAGCGATCCGGGTTTCCTCCTTTGATGACTTCCATCATGTTTTGTCTTGGTGTTAACATAACAATCCTCCATTCATACATACTAAACGACAACAAGTTACACGAGAGAAATCTGAAATCTTGATTTTCTCTGTTAAATCCATTATATAAAAAAAGAAAAAGTATAGTCCGTAATTTGCCTGAATTTTCCGGACTCTATTCCTACATAATATAGGAGGTGTCGAATTATGAAATTAACGATGCAGCTGATTGCAGATTCCATGGAAGAGTATCATGGTACTCTGATACCGGGAACGAAAGGCGCTCCGGGTCTTTGGTATCAGGTGATGTGGTATAATCCGGAAGCAGAACTGTATGACGATGTGATCTATTTTGGACGGACGGAAGATTTTCTGCCGGAGATCAGGGGAAAGGGGCTGATCTGTATCGGTGCGCCGGCGCCATCTCTGCGAAAAAATAACGAAATCTTATGTTTCGGGGAAGTAGTGTCTCTGGAGGAAGTCTTTGTCAGGATACAATCCGTCTTTCACCGTTTCCACCGGTGGGAGGATTCCCTGCGGGAAGCCATATGGGAAGAGAAACCATTGGAAACGCTGTTTAAAAGGGCAGCGCCTATGTTTGATAATTCTATGTTCATCCATGATGAAAATTTTTATCTGCTGGCCAGTGTCAATCAGACGCCGAGGCAGCACCGGTGGGAGTACGATGACGCGCAGGGAGGTTATATCCTGCCGCTGGATATCCTCAACGATTTTAAAGTAAATGAAGATTATCTGGCCACCATGCATACCACCGGGCCTTCCGTATTTCCGGCGGAAACCTTTGGTTATGCCATTCTTTACCAGAATCTTTGGTATAACAAAAAGTATCGGGGAAGGATCTGTGTCAATGAGATTAAAAGAAGAATCCGTCCGGGAGATTTTTACCTGCTGGACTTTTTCTCCGGCATTGTGCTGGAGGTGTTAAAGGCTGGGGAGGGTCTGGTCATGAACCATGCCATGTCCTTATCCAGAGTTCTCTTTCAAATGCTGGAAGGCGAACAGGAGGATATGCAGGCTTTGGATCGGGCGCTGCTGCAGTATGGCTGGACGGCGAAAGATGATTATTTCTGCGTTTGCTTTTTCCCTGAGGAAAGGGATATTCATACCAATTCTGTACAGTATTTCTGCAGCCGTCTGATGGATCATTTTCCGGATTCCTGTGCCTTTCTCTATGAAAAATGTGTGGTCATGCTGGTGAACAGTACATTGAGTGATATGAATCCAGGGTCTTTCGGTAACCGGATTGCAGTTATGCTAAGAGAAGGATTGATGAAGGCGGGGATCAGTGCGCTGAGCAGTGATCTGCAGATGTTTCCTCTTTATTATGAACAGGCAGTCTGTGCTTATGAGACCGGACAAAAAATCAACGATACCTTCTGGAGTTATCGGTTTGAAGATTATCAGATGGACTTTGTGCTGGAAAATGCTCTGGAAAAACTGCCGGCTTCTCTTTTGTGCAGCCCAGAAATCCTCCGTCTGCGGGAATACGACGCGACCCATACCGCTGAGTTGAGCCGGACGCTGAAAATATATCTGGAACAGGACCGCAATCTGGCCAGGACGGCAGAAATTCTGCAGATTCACAGGAGCACGCTGCTTTATCGGATCGGACGAATCAAAGAGATGACAGGGCTGGAACTGGAGGAGCCCAGGGAAAAATTCCGCCTGTTGCTGTCTTACTATCTGATCGAACAAAACCGGGGACAGGCCTGATTTCTGTGAGAAAAGCATGCATAAATTGTGTTAGTTGGATAGACATTTGCATTTATTAGTGCTATAATGAATTTGTCATTTTAGCGTGACAAAGCAATAAAGTGCAAAGGAACAAAGATCATGAAAATAGTGGTATGTATGAAACAGGTACCGGCAGGTACCAAAGTGGATATTGACCCGGAGACGGGAACCATGAAGAGGCTTACCAGTGAAACCAGGACGAATCCCTATGATCTGTTTGCGCTGGAGGCGGCGCTGCAGATCCGGGAGAAAACGGGAGGAACGGTCACGGTACTGACCATGGGTCCGGCTCAGGCAGAGAGTATGATGCGGGACGCGTACGCCATGGGAGCCGATGAGGCGGTGATTCTCTCTGACCGCAAATTTGCAGGCGCGGATGTCCTGAGTACTTCCTATACCCTGTATCAGGGAATTAAAGTGCTGGGGGGAGCGGATCTGATCATCTGCGGAAAGCAGACCACAGACGGTGATACGGCGCAGGTGGGTCCGGCCATCGCGGAGCATATGCATATTCCCCATGCCGCCTGGGTGGCTGGGATCGAGGACGTGGATGAGAAGGCCGTATGTGTGCGGCAAAAGCTGGGAAGAGTAACCCAGGTATCCAGGATTCCCTTCCCCTGTCTGATCACGGTAGATAAGGACAGTTGTGTTCCAAGGCTGCCCTCCTATCTGTTGAAAAAAGCAACCAGAGATAAAGAGGTTCGTGTACTGGGATTTGCTGATCTGCCCAATCAGGATCTGACCCGATACGGTCTGATCGGATCTCCTACTACTGTGGAGCGGATGTTTGCTCCTCCGGAACGGGAAAAGCAGGTATACATAGAAGGCGACGCGCAGGAGAAGGCGGATGCTCTGTTTGCGATATTAACAGAAAAGAAAATCATCTGAGGGAGAGAAGAAAATGGAATTTTTAACGTTTGACAAAGACATCTGTACGCTTTGCGGTCAGTGTGTGGACGTCTGTCCCTTCGGAGCGCTGAAGATTGAAAAGCAGGGCATTACCGTGGGGGATACCTGCCGCATGTGCGGCCTGTGTGTGCGCCAATGTCCGGAAAAAGCCATACATTTCGAGCAGAAGGCCAATGAAGTGGATAAAGAGCAGTGGAAGGATTTTCTGATTTTTGCAGAACAGGAGCAGCAGGAAATTCATCCCGTGGTATTTGAACTGATCGGGGAAGCAGGCAAGCTGGCGAAAAAGGCCGGATATCAGGTAAACTGTGTGATTGCAGGCGGGGAAGGTACGCAGGCAAATGCCAGGAGGCTTCTGCAGTACGGCGTTCACCGGGTTTACGTCTATGAAGATAAAAATCTGGAGTATTTCCGGGCGGATTGTTATACGGATGTGGTTGCGGACTGTATTGCGGCCACCAGGCCCAGTTCCGTGCTGATCGGAGCTACCGAACTGGGGAGATCCCTGGCGCCCAGACTTTCCACCCGTTTTCATACGGGACTGACGGCAGACTGTACGCAGCTGGACATCAAAGAAAACTCTGACATGATTCAGATCCGGCCGGCCTTTGGCGGAAATATCATGGCACAGATCGCCATCGCCAAGTCCCGGCCCCAGTTTGCCACCGTACGTTACCGTGTCATGGATCGGGCGCAGAAAGTGGAAGAGCCAAAGGGGGAAGTGATCGTCTGTCCGGTAAATGAAAAAATGCTCTCTTCGCGGATCGAGGTTCTCTCTTCGGAAATTCTGGAGAAGAAGAAAAGTCTGGAAGAAGAAGAGATCATCGTGGTGGCCGGACGGGGAGCACAGAGCGAAATCGGCGTATCTCTTTGCCGGAAACTGGCGCAGGCGCTGGGAGGACAGCTGGCCTTCACCAGGCCTATGGTGGAGAATGGATATGGAGATACGGCTCATCAGATCGGACTGTCCGGCAGAACGGTACGGCCCAAATTGATCATCACCTGCGGCGTATCAGGCGCGATTCAGTTTACTTCCTGTATGAATCAGTCGGAATGTATCGTTGCCATTAATCAGAATCCCGAGGCACAGATATTCAAGACGGCTCATTACTGTATTACGGACGATCTGTATCAGGTGGTTCCCAGACTGACAGAACTGGCAGTCAGACGAAAGGAGGAAGAAAAAGATGGCCTATCCTTATAAAAAGATGGATGAATCTGATTTCGCCTATATTCGTTCGGTGACTGCCGACGACCGCGTATGGGTGGGCGAAGAGATCGAGAAAGAATATTACCGGGACGAGATGCCGGAGTACGGCGTCTATCCGCCGGAGCTTTATGTGGAAGTGATCGATAAAGAAGAGGTGTCGGCCATCATGGCATACGCCTATGAAAAGAATATTCCCGTGGTCTGCCGCGGAGCCGGCACCGGTCTGGCCGGAGGAGCCACCTGTAAGTACGGCGGCATCATGCTGTCGGTGATGCGGATGAACCGGATCTTTCCGGTGGATCATAAAAACCAGACTATCACAGCGCAGCCGGGCGCCCTTCTGCTGGACATCCAGGCGGCGGCAGCGGCGGAAGGACTGTTTTATCCGCCGGATCCGGGAGAAAAAACGGCTTCCATCGGCGGCAATGTGATCACCAATGCGGGCGGTATGAAGGCGGTCCGCTACGGCCTGACCCGGGATTTCGTCCGCTGTATTGAAGCGGTGCTGCCGGATGGTTCCATCATGAATTTTTCTTCCAATGTGGTGAAAAATACCACCGGTTATGCGGTGAAAGATCTGATCATTGGTTCCGAGGGAACGCTGTGTATTCTCACAGAGGTGACGCTGAAGCTTCTGCCCGCGCCCACCTGCTCCTGCACGCTGGTGAT
Organism: Candidatus Ruminococcus avistercoris; assembly: GCA_019120315.1. Classification (GTDB taxonomy): domain Bacteria; phylum Bacillota; class Clostridia; order Lachnospirales; family Lachnospiraceae; genus Ruminococcus_G; species Ruminococcus_G avistercoris. The sequence continues at coordinate 40,416 of DWVJ01000038.1, read as the reverse complement.
GCCCTTTGCCAGTCTGGAGGCCTGTGCGGATATGGTGCCCAAGGTTCTGGAACTGCCCTTTGTCCCCACAGCCATCGAATTCCTGGAACGGGAACTGATCGATATCGTGGAGCGGACGCTGAACAAGCAGTTTCCGGTGAAGCAGGGGGAAGCTGTGCTGATCGTCATGTATGACGCTTCCAGCCGTCAGGAGCTGGACAGCGCGGTGGAAGCGGCCGCTGAGGCGGCGCTGGCCAACGGCGCCTATGACTGCTGTATCGCCGACACCCCGGAGCGGGCCGGAACCGTCTGGGAAGTGCGGGGCGGCATCCTGGAGGGCATGAAAGCGGATTCTGTTTCCCAGGAAGAATGTGATGTGGTGGTTCCTCGTTCACAGATCGCCGGATATGTGAAGGCGGCCAAACGGATCGCCCTGTCCCACGGGATCCGTGTGGAGCCCTGCGGACATTGCGGCGATGGAAACATCCACACGGAGATGCTGCGGGATGCTTCCATGAGTGATGAAGAGTGGAAAAGCGCCACCCACGCCTGCCTGAAAGAGTTGTACGCTCTTTCCAAAGAACTGGGCGGACAGTTGTCCGGCGAACACGGCATCGGAAACGGACGGCTGGAATTCCTGGAGGAATTTGTCGGTCCCAGGATGATCCGGCTTTATAAGGCTATCAAGCTGGCCTTTGACGACCGACTGATCCTGAATCCGGGAAAAGTGGTCGAGTTTAATAAAGAGAAATAGTGAGGGTAATATAATGAGTGGAAAGAACACACTGCTTGTGGATAAAAACAAAATGCCTCTGGCCATGGGAATAGCCTTCGTGGCCTTCACCACCCAGTTTGGAGGCGGTTTCGCCTCCGGCGCACAGATCTATCAATACTTTATCAATTACGGAATATGGTGTCTTATCCTGCCCCTTCTGACGCAGGGGCTGTATTCTCTGTTTTTCTGGTACGGTATGCGCTACGCATACAAACATAAAACTTATGATTACCGCAGCTTTTCCGACAGTTTCTATGGAAAAACCAGACATGTGATGTCAAACCTCTATGAAATCTGCTATTTGATCATGATCGGAACGGCTTCCGCCGCGGCGTTTGCCACCGGCGGTTCCACGCTGGAGACCTTGTTCGGCCTGCCCTACTGGCTGTGCACGGTACTGGTGGCGGCATTCATCTTTGTCATCGCTCTGTTCGGCACGGAAGTGGTGCGCAAATGTGCGTCCACACTGAGCGTGTTGATTATCATCGGCCTTTTGTTGGTACTGGTGCCCAATATCATTGCTCAATGGGACAGCATCGTGGCTTCCGCGGCGCGGATGAGTGCAGGCGAGATGACGGTGCTCTCCAAGGAGAGCGGCGCTTTCGGGCCGGCTCTGTGGTCAGCGGTGCTGTACTTCTTCTTCCAGCTGGCATCAGTTTCTGTCATGTACCAGCATGTGGAACCGGTGACGGATGTGAAACAGATTAACCGTGCGGCTATCGGTATGTTTGTCTGCAACTTTTTCGCCATGGAGCTGTCCATCGTGGGCTTACTGGCGGTTTCCTATGTGGCGGAACTGGCAACGGCATCCGTTCCTATGTTGGTGCTGGTGCAGAACGGTGTGGGCGCGGGCATCCTGACGCCGGTCATCTCACTGCTGATTATCTTGGGAGCTATTTCCACAGCGGTCAATATGATTTCCGGCATCGTTACCCGCTGTGTCAACGCGGTGGAGCGCCGTATGGATTCTCCGGCGAAGAAGCAAAAAGGTCATCTGCTCAGAAACGCGGTATTTACGCTGATTTTTGTCTTTATCGCCTTTGGCATCGCTCAGTTTGGTCTGATGGCGGTGGTCAGCAAGGGATATGCATATCTGGGATATGCGGCTCTTATTACACTTTTTATTCCTTTTGTGATTCATGCTATCGGGACAAAAGGGAGAGATATTTAAGAAAGATTTTTCAGGCGCTGCTGAAAGGCAGCGCTTTTTCACTTTTTCATTGTAAAAAAAGGAAATAGTTTCATTTTTTCGTTGAAAAAAATGTTTATAATAACGAATTTTCCGTGTATTTTTTGTGGATGAAGTGTTATACTGTAAGTATGTAAAAAATGGAGGGGATAAATCGTGTATCGGATTGCAATAGAAAAACTATACAAATGGAAAGAAAAAAAGTATAGAAAACCTTTGATTATAGAAGGGGCAAGACAGGTGGGGAAAACCTGGCTGATGAAAGAATTTGGGAAAAAAGCTTATGAAGATACGGTCTATATTAATTTTGATTCAAATTCCAGAATGACAGAGCTTTTTGATTCGGATTTGGATACGGATCGCCTTATCATGGGAATTGAACTGTATGCGGGAAAAAAAATAAGACCTGATCATACGTTATTAATTTTTGATGAAGTGCAGGAAGTACCAAGAGCGCTCTCATCTTTAAAATATTTTTATGAAAATGCACCGCAGTATCATATCGTCTGCGCAGGTTCTTTGCTTGGAATTGCATTGCATGGAGGAACTTCCTTTCCCGTGGGGAAAGTTGATTTCCTCAGCCTTTATCCGTTGTCCTTCCGTGAATTTCTGATGGCTGTTTTGGGAGAGCGGTTTATGCATCTGCTTGACCAGGGCGATTATTCGATGATTACTGCCTTTAAACAGACGTATCTTGATGTGCTAAAACAGTATTATTTTGTAGGGGGTATGCCGGAGGCAGTTCAGAGTTTTATAGATGAGAAAAATTTTAACGAAGTCCGTAATATTCAGAAACGGATATTGACGGCATATGAACAGGATTTTTCCAAACATGCTCCTTCTGAATTGGTTCCGCGAATCCGCATGGTCTGGAACAGTCTTCCATCACAGCTTTCCAGAGAGCACAGGAAATTTGTTTATGGTCTTGTACGTGAAGGAGGCAGAGCAAAGGAGTTTGAAACCGCAATTATGTGGCTTTGTGATTGCGGATTAATTCATCGCATCAATCGGGTAAACGCGGCGGGAATTCCACTGAAAGCCTATGAAGATCTGAAAGCTTTTAAATTGTTTCTTCTTGATGTCGGGCTTTTAAGCTGTATGTCAGGATTAGGGCGGGGAGTTTTGTTGGATGGCAATGATTTATTTACAGAATTTAAAGGAGCATTGACGGAGCAGTATGTATGTCAGCAGCTTAAAACATTGAAGGATTTGGGAATTTATTATTATACAAATGACCGCAATTCTGCGGAGGTGGATTTTATTCTGGATACGGGAGAGAAAATCGTGCCGGTGGAGGTAAAGGCCCAGGTGAATCTTAAGGCAAAAAGTCTGAAAGTATTCCGGGAGAAATATCATCCTTCAGTTTCTGTACGTGTGTCTATGGCTGATTATAAAGAAGAAGACGGTTTAATCAATCTCCCTTTATATGCAGTTGAAAACATAGAACTTTGCTGGGAAAATGAATCGAGGCGTTAAGATGAATATGCAGGATAAAAACGGCTGGATGGTACCAAGCCACAACGGGTATCTGGAATTTCCGGCGCAGGATGATACACCCATTGCAGTTACCGTCTGGAATCATATCATATCAGTGAAACCTCACCGCCATAAATTTCATGAATTTGCTCTTATCACAAAAGGGTATTGTATCCACATTTATAAAGAGGTATCGGTACCGTTGATTCCCGGCGATGTATTTCTGATCGAACCGGATGAAGAACACGGCTATGAGATTCAGGCGCCTGTGGAGCTGATCAACTGCCAGTTTTATCCCAGAAAATTGCAAAAAGAGTATCGAAAACAGATGCGGCGGGTGGATAACGGCGGTGAAACATATGGTTCTGATTCCCGGCAAAGTCAACTGAATCGGCAGGGAATCATTCATCTTGATGTAAAAGAACAAAAAGAGGTCGAGTTTCTGCTGCGTATGATGATGGAAGAGCAGGAGAATCACCAGGGTGGCATGGCTGATATAAAGATGGCCTGTCTGCAGACGATCCTGATAAAATTTGGAAGAAATCGGAGAAGAAAGGCACAGCAGACCGGACAGTATAAGGAAAGTAAAAAGGAAAAGATCTATGAGATTCTGGCGTTTATTGAGAAAAATCTGGCAGAGGAACCGGATTTCCACAGGATTGCCGGAAAGGCCGGCTGGAGCGTGGGGCATTTTCGTACCGTCTTCAAAGATGTGACCGGCCTGACACCCACCGAGTATCTGAATCGGCTGCGAATCTTGAAATCACTGGAATATATGCAGAAGGAAGGACTGAATGTATCCGAAGCAGCTGAGCGAGTAGGGTATCTGGATCCGGCTTATTACAGCCGTCTCTTTAAAAAGATCATGGGATATCCGCCCAGATATTTTAGACGGTAATCTGTGTTTTGTCCAAGTTTTCCTCCGCAACGTCCTAACACTTTGGCACATTCCTGTGCTATTCTGATTTCAGGAAACAAAAGGACGTATTTCTGAAATAAAATGCAGGAGGAAACGCTATGTTGAAAAAAGATATTGAAGTATTGAGAAGACTGGCAGATCAGCTGGCGGAGCTTTCACAGCTGCCGATTCAAAAAGAGAGAAAACAGCAGTGGTATCATCTGAATGCCAGAAAAGTGGACAAACCTATGTTTCTCATGGGCGAATTTCCCTGGAACGAGATGAATATTGACGATGAACTGACGCTGCAGTGCGAAGATCCTTTTTATCGCGAGATGGAGACGACTTTACGGCAGCTTCTCTACCGCAACAAACATATTCAGGATGACTGGGTATACGAACCTTTTATCTATATTCCCAAGGTCATCCGGGGGTTGAATTTCGGTCTGGATATCATCGAAGAAAAGCTGACCAGGGACGATGGAAATGTGGTGGAAGCGCATTCCTATTTCAGTCAGCTGCAGGACTGGGATGATATTAATAAGATTAATGTGCCGAACTTCTATCTGGACGAAGAGGAGACAAACCGCAGAGAGGCCATGGCCAACGAGGCTGTGGGAGATATTCTGAAGGTGATCATGGATGGACCGGAGTATGAATACCGTCCCTGGGATCACTTTATGGAATGGTCGGATATCGATACGTTATACGATAAAATGCTGTACGATGAGGACTGGGTGCATGCTCTGATGCGTCGTACCCTCGACGTGCACCTGGCGACGATCAACAAGCTGAAAGATATGGACTGTCTGATGAGACAGCAGCAGGTAGTACACTGTACCGGCGCCTGGACAGATCTTCTGCCGGAAAATCCGGAAAAACCGGAATTGAAAGACGTATGGACTTATGGAATGGCTCAGATCCTCTATACCGTTTCGCCGGAAATGCACAACGAATTTGAGTTTCAGTACGCCAGCGAATGGTATGATAAATTTGGCCTGGGATATTACGGCTGCTGCGAACCGCTGGATGACCGGATGGAATACGTAAAGCAGATCAAAGGAATTCATAAAATTTCTGTCAGCGCCTGGGTGAAAGACTTCGAGAAAATGGCAGAGGCTATGGAGGGGAAATATGTCTATTCCAATAAACCTGCGCCTGCTCTTATCGCCGCTCCAAGCTGGAATCCGGAGACAGTGGAGGAAGATTTGAAAATACGTCTTCATGCGGCGCAGAAATATAACTGCCCGGTGGAATTTACACTGAAGGACATTTCCACCATCTGCTATGAACCGCAGCGACTGACACAGTGGTCACAGATTATGCGAAAAGTCATCGGATAAAAAGAGAAAATGAAGGAATGTGGAGAGAATCCGCGTTCCTTTTTCTTTTGGAAAGAAAAGAGGAGGATACTTGACAAATGTCGAAAACTCTCTTACAATTTTCTTGCATGGATGGAGGAAAAAGCAGTGAGAAGCATGGAATTTAAGATGGAACGCCACGGTTTGCTGGAGGTAGGGCAGGAAGTGGAGGTAACGGAAAGCGCCCTTCCCACTTCCTATTATTATACGATCATTCCGGCGGTGGCCATGAGCAAAAACTATGGCCCCCATGAAAGGCTGAAAGCAAGAACGGGAATCGTGCGGGAAATCAATGTGACAGACAGAGGATATTACACCATGGTGGAGTTTGACGAAGAAGAGGTATAAGGATATCCCCCGGTTAAGGTTGTGGGATAAAGGATATACTGGTATAATAGTGGAGGAAAAAATTTGAAAACGTATGAAGTAATCTGGGAAATTTTTAATCAATGTGCCAACAATCAGATGCGTGACGTGTTCTTTGACGAGATCGAGACAGATAATCCGGAGGAATATGTGAAGAACAAATTTAAAGACAAGGTGCTGAAATACGATATGATCGACCAGGGAAATGGAAATATCGTGTTTGACATCGTAACTTCCGGCATCAAACAAAGGATGACGTTTACAGAATGTTAATGTTTCCCGAAATACAGGAGGAAAAGGATTGACGGAAAACAGCAGAACACATACCCATGTGATGGAGGACGGGACGGTAGTGGAACATTCCCACCTTCACACCCACACCCATACCCATCAGAATACCAAGGCGGTGCTGAACCGTCTGTCCAGGGCCATCGGCCATCTGGAGTCCATCAAACGTATGGTGGAGGACGGCCGGGACTGCAGTGAGGTGCTGATCCAGCTGTCGGCGGTGAAGGCAGCGATCAATAACACGGGAAAGGTGATTCTACAGGATCATATCGAGCATTGTATCGTGGACGCCATCGAAAGCGGCGACCGGGAAACGCTAAAAGAGCTTCAGAAAGCCATTGACAGGTTTATCAAATAAAGAGGAAAGAGGGAGAAACATGGCGAAAGAATGCAGTAATACATCATGTACCAAAGAAAGTTGTGAGGGATGCTCCAGCAGACCGGCGAAAAATGATTTCCGGGCCAGGATGAACCAGGATTCCAATATTAAAAAGGTGATCGGCGTCATCAGCGGAAAAGGAGGCGTGGGGAAATCTCTGATCACCGCGTCTTTTGCCAATCAGCTGGCAGCTCAGGGATTTAAGGTGGGAATTCTGGACGCGGATATCACAGGCCCGTCTATTCCCAGAATGTATGGGATCAAAGAGGCAGCCATGGCCAGTGAAAAGGGAATCGAACCCAGAACGGCGGAAAACGGGATCAAAATCATGTCCATCAATCTGCTGCTGAAGCATGAAGATGACCCGGTGATCTGGAGAGGTCCGGTGATCGCCAACATGGTAAAACAGTTCTGGACCGACGTCATCTGGGGTGAACTGGATTTCCTGCTGGTGGATATGCCTCCGGGAACCGGCGATGTACCGCTGACGGTATTCCAGTCCCTTCCCGTAGACGGCGTCGTGGTGGTGACGTCGCCTCAGGATCTGGTGAAGATGATCGTAAAAAAAGCGGTGAAGATGGCGGAAATGATGAAAATTCCGGTTCTTGGCGTGGTGGAAAACTACAGCTACGTGGTATGTCCGGACTGCGGGAAAAAGATTTCCATCTTTGGAGAAAGCCAGATCGATCAGGTGGCGGCAGAATATCAGCTTCCCGTGCTGGGTAAGATCCCGGTACATCCGGAATATGCCCAGGCAGCTGATGAGGGAACGTTCCATCGGATCAAAATGGAAGAACTGAAAAGTATTCTCGGATGACAGGAATTCTGAAATTTAGTAAATATTTACCGGAAAAAGTTGGTTTCAGAGGTAAAAATTAGGCAGGAATGCGATTGACTTTCAGAAAACACAATGCCATAATATGCTAAACGAAAAAATTTTATATGTCTTATGAAGAGAGGAATGATATTATGGCAGAATGTAAAATCAGATTGAATGCCACAGAGGATGTCCGTGAGTTTGTAGCTGCTGCCGGAAAATGTGATTTTGATATTGACATTTTCTATAATCGGGTGGTGATCGATGCAAAATCCCTTCTGGGAATTCTGAGTATGGATCTTACAAAGCCGCTCACGGTACAGTGTTACGGTGAGAACCAGGAGTTTAACCGCACGCTGAAAAAGTTTGCGATTGCCTGAATATAGTATCAGAGAGGAAAGAAAGGTGCAGGATGCCGTGGAGGCATTCTGCATTTGTTTTTTAAGAGATGGAAAAAAAAGAGACGATCAAACTGTCGGTGCGCGCTCTGGTGGAATTTATCCTGCGCTGCGGTGATCTGGACAGTGCAAGGACAGGGGCGCCGGACCGGGAAGCCATGCAGCTGGGGGCCAAGGTGCACCGGAAGATTCAAAAGAGTATGGGAGAGGATTATCAGCCGGAAGTGACGCTGCGCTATGAAAAAGAGTATGACGAGTATCGCCTGCGGCTGGAAGGAAGGGCTGACGGTATCGTGGCAGGGGAGGACGGTGTGCTCATCGATGAGATCAAAGGCACAAACCGTCTGCTGGAACAGATGGACGGGGTCGATCCGCTCCATGAGGCCCAGGCCATGTGTTACGGCTGGATGTATGCCCGGGATCATGACTGCAGCCGGGTAACCATACAGATCACTTACTGTCAGCTGGAGGGGGAGGATATCCGCCGCTTTGCCAAGGAATATGAGCCAGGGGAACTGGAACTGTGGTTTGACAGTCTGCTGGAGCGGTATCGTCCATGGGCGCTGTTTCAGTGCAGCTGGCACAGGATCCGGAGCGCGTCCATGGAAGGACTGGAATTTCCATTTCCCTACCGGGAAGGGCAAAAAACCATCGTCACCAGTGTCTATCAGACCATTCGCCGCAACAAAGAGCTTTTTGTGCAGGCGCCTACCGGCGTGGGCAAGACGATGTCCGTGATTTTCCCTGCAGTGCGCGCCGTGGGGGAAGGATTGGGCGATAAGATTTTTTATCTCACAGCCCGTACCATCGCCCGTACCGTGGCCGAGGAAGCATTTTCCATCCTGAAAGATCATGGGCTGCAGTATAAGGTGATCACTCTGACGGCCAAGGAAAAGATGTGCGTCTGTGAAGAACCCCAGTGTACCCCTCTTTCCTGTCCCCGGGCCAGAGGGCATTTTGACCGGATCAATGATGCGCTCTACGAATTATTGACCGGGCGGGACGAGTACACGAGGGAAGTGCTGGAAAAGCACAGTGAAAAATGGAATGTCTGTCCCTATGAGCTGAGTCTGGATCTGGCGGTGTGGACGGATGCGGTGATCTGCGACTACAATTACGTCTTTGATCCCAGGGCGCACCTGCGGCGTTTTTTTGGCGAAAGCAAAAAAGGGGAATATCTCTTTCTTATTGATGAAGCCCATAATCTGGCGGAACGGGGACGTGAGATGTACAGCGCCCTGATCTGCAAAGAGGATATCCTGAAGATCCGGTCAAAGGTGAAAGGGACCGGAAACAAAAAGCTGCTCCGGGCGCTGGGAAAATGCAACCGCCAGCTGCTGGAAATGAAGCGGGAATGCAGCGACTCCTTCCGGGTACTTCCAGGTCCTGGAGCCCTTCCCGTATCCGTGGCGGGACTGCAGGCGGAGTTGGAGAATTATCTGGAAGAAGTACCGGAAGGAGAACTGCGAAAAGAGGTGTTGGAATTTTATTTCCAGGTGAACACTTTCTTAAATGTCTGTGATCTTCTGGATGAAAACTATGTGGTCTACACGTATCATGATGGGGCGGGACGTTTTTACCTGCGCCTTTTCTGTGTCAATCCGGCAGGCAATCTGCAGCAGGTGCTGTCAGATGGCAAAGGAACGGTATTTTTTTCCGCCACGCTGCTGCCCATCGCTTATTACCGGAAGCTTTTGGGAAGCGCCGACGGCGAAGATTACGCCATTTATGTGGAATCTCCTTTTCCCGAAGAAAACCGTAAAATTCTCATCGGCCGGGAGGTCAGCAGCCGCTACCGGCGCAGAGGCCCCCGGGAATATGAGAAGATCGCCTGTTATATTCATGAGATTTTGTCGGCGCGCAGGGGGAACTATCTGATTTTTTTCCCTTCTTATCAGATGATGGAAGAAGTATTGGACGTATTTCGGCAGCGGTATCAGGGGGAGGAAGGCCTGCAGTATCTGATCCAGTCCCCCTCTATGAAGGAAGCGCAGCGGGAAGAGTTCCTGCAGCGTTTCGAGGAAAGTCATGATTACACGCTGGCAGGTTTTTGCGTCATGGGCGGGATTTTCTCCGAGGGTATCGATCTGACCGGAGAAAAACTGATCGGAGCGGTGCTGGTGGGAACCGGGCTCCCCGGCCTGGGTGTGGAACGGGAAATTTTGATGAAGTATTACGATGAACACGGTGAAAAGGGATTCGATTACGCCTACCGCTATCCTGGTATGAACAAGGTGCTGCAGGCGGCCGGGAGGGTGATTCGTACAGGACGTGACAGAGGCGTGGTGGCGCTGCTGGACGACCGTTTCTTGACGGAGGAATATCTGCGGCTGTTTCCCAGAGAATGGAAGGAGTATCATTCCTGCCGGATAGGAGAGATGGAGGTTATCCTCAAAGAGTTCTGGTCAGATTCCTGCTTTTCTTGACGCGAACAGCTGTTATTCGCTATAATGGTTTTTATAGACAAGCAAGAAGATCCAATGGACCTTAAGAGAGGAGAGCAATCATGAAAACAGTCAGCACGACAAAAGCGCCGGCGGCCATCGGCCCCTATTCCCAGGCGGTAATCACAGGAAGTCTGGTTTTTACTTCGGGACAGATTCCCATCGATCCGGTCACGGGAAATATTGTGGAAGGGGGGATCCGGGAGCAGGCACGTCAGGTAATGATGAATCTGGGAGAGGTTTTAAAAGAAGCGGGATGCACCTATGAGCAGGCGGTGAAAACCACCTGTTTTCTGGCCGATATGGAGGATTTTGCGGCCTTCAACGAGGTGTACGCAGAATACTTCACCGGACGTCCGGCCCGTTCCTGCGTAGCAGTGAAGACACTGCCAAAAGACGTGCTCTGTGAAGTGGAAGTTATTGCAGCCTTAGGATAAGAGGGAGAGGAGAAATAGATATGGTAAGACGAGTATACGTGGAGAAAAAACCGGATTACGCAGTGCAGGCCAGAGAATTGAGCCATGAGATCAGCAGCTATCTGGGAATCACCGATGTGACGAATGTGCGGGTGCTGATCCGTTACGATGTGGAAAATATCTCGGACGAGGTATTTGAAAAAGCGTGCGTCAGCGTATTTTCCGAGCCGCCGGTGGATATCCTTTACCGGGAAAATTTTGAAGCGGCAGATGGAGCCAGAGTGTTTTCAGTGGAATATCTGCCGGGACAGTTTGACCAGAGGGCGGATTCCGCCGTGCAGTGCATTCAGTTCCTGAAAGAGGATGAAAAACCCATTATCCGTTCCGCCACCACCTACGTGCTGGAAGGCGGCATTTCCGATGAAGAGTTTGATGCGGTCAAAAACCACTGTATCAACCCGGTGGATTCCAGAGAGACAGCGATGGAAAAGCCGGATACCCTGGTTACCGTGTTTGAGGAGCCGGCGGATGTGAAAATCTTCGACGGTTTTATGACTATGGACGAATCACAGCTGAAAGAGCTGTATCAGTCTTTGAATCTGGCCATGACCTTTAAAGATTTCCTTCACATCCATCGTTATTTCTGCGGAGAGGAAAAGCGGGATCCCACCATGACGGAGATCCGCGTGCTGGATACCTACTGGTCCGATCACTGCCGCCACACCACCTTCTCCACAGAACTGACGAAGGTGGATTTCAAGGAAGGCGACTACAAGGTGCCCATCGTCAGAACGTATCAGCAGTATCTGGCGGATCGGGAAGAAATCTTCAAAGGAAGAGAAGATAAGTTTGTCTGCCTGATGGATCTGGCCTTGATGGCCATGAGAAAACTGAAAGCGGAAGGGAAACTGCAGGATCAGGAAGAGTCCGAGGAAATCAATGCCTGCAGCATCGTGGTTCCGGTGGATGTGGACGGAGTGGAAGAAGAGTGGCTGATCAACTTTAAAAACGAAACCCACAATCACCCCACGGAGATCGAGCCCTTCGGCGGTGCCGCCACCTGTCTTGGCGGAGCCATCCGGGATCCCCTTTCCGGAAGAACATACGTATATCAGGCCATGCGTGTGACCGGTGCGGCCGATCCCACGGTTTCCGTAAAGGAAACCATGAAAGGGAAACTGCCGCAGAAGAAACTGGTCCGCTCTGCGGCTCACGGATATAGTTCCTATGGAAATCAGATCGGACTGGCCACTGGATACGTAAAAGAAATTTATCATCCGGATTACGTGGCCAAACGTATGGAAATCGGGGCCGTGATGGGCGCTGCCCCCCGCCGTGCCGTGATCCGGCAGTCTTCTGATCCGGGCGATATCATCATTCTTCTGGGAGGCCGCACCGGCCGCGACGGCTGCGGAGGAGCCACCGGTTCCTCCAAAGTGCATACGGAAGAGTCCATCGAGACCTGCGGCGCTGAGGTGCAGAAAGGAAATGCTCCCACGGAGAGAAAGATTCAAAGAATGTTCCGCCGGGAGGAAGTAAGCCGTCTGATCAAAAAATGCAACGATTTCGGAGCCGGCGGCGTATCCGTAGCCATTGGAGAGCTGGCGGACGGCCTGGAGGTCAACCTGGATAAAGTTCCGAAAAAATATGCCGGCCTGGATGGAACGGAAATCGCTATTTCCGAGTCCCAGGAGCGTATGGCTGTGGTGGTGGATCCTTCCAATGTGGCTGAATTCCTGAAATACGCTCACGAGGAGAATCTGGAAGCCGTGGAAGTGGCTGTGGTGACAGAAAGTCCCCGTCTGGTGCTGAAATGGAGAGGAAAGGAGATCGTCAACATTTCCAGAGCGTTCCTGGATACCAACGGCGCTCATCAGGAAACGCAGGTGCTGGTGGATATTCCGTCCCGGGAAGGAAATGTGCTGAACCGCCGGGAGGAAATGCCGGATGTGCCGGAAACATGGCTGAATATGCTGAAAGATCTGAATGTGTGTTCTCAGAAAGGCCTGGTGGAAATGTTTGACTCTTCCATCGGAGCCGGCAGCGTACTGATGCCCTACGGTGGACAGTTCCAGATGACGGAAACCCAGGCCATGGTGGCCAAGGTTCCGGTACAGAATGGAAAGACCAATACGGTGACCATGATGAGTTATGGTTTCGATCCCTACGTATCCAGTTGGAGCCCCTACCACGGCGCCGTCTATGCGGTGACGGAGTCCATTGCCCGGATTATCGCCTCCGGCGGAGATTACCGGAAGATTCGTTTCACCTTCCAGGAATACTTCCGCCGTATGACGGAAGATCCTTCCCGCTGGAGCCAGCCCTTTGCGGCGCTTTTGGGAGCGTATAATGCACAGCTGGGATTCGGTCTGCCCTCCATCGGCGGCAAGGACAGTATGTCCGGAACGTTCAATGATATCGATGTGCCTCCCACGCTGGTTTCCTTTGCCGTGGATGTGGCAAAACAGCAGGATATCATCACACCGGAGCTGAAAAAAGCAGGGAACCGTCTGGTATGGATCCGCCTGCCCAAGGATGAGTACGATCTCCCGGATTATCCGCAGGTTATGGATCTTTACGACCGGCTGTATCAGGATATACAGGCTGGCCGGGTGGTGTCCGCCTATGCGCTGGATCGCCACGGAATCGCTGCCGCGGTCAGCAAGATGGCCTTCGGAAACCGCAAGGGTGTGAAGATCGAACACGATCTGGATCCGAGAGATTTCTTTGCGCCGGGATTCGGCGATCTCATCTGTGAAGTTCCTGATGGGAAAGTGGGAGAACTGGCCTGCACCTACCGGGTGATCGGCGAGGTGACAGACAAAGATGTCTTTGCATACGCAGATGTGATCATCCCGGTGGACGAGGCGCTGGAAGCCTGGACGGGAACGCTGGAGAAGGTGTTCAAAACCAGAGGAACGGATCGCAGAAATCCGGTGGAAAGCCCACTCTATGAAGACAGTTCCGTTTATATCTGCCGCCACAAAACGGCGCGGCCCACGGTTTTCATCCCCGTATTCCCGGGTACCAACTGTGAATATGACAGTAAAAAAGCCTTTGAACGGGCCGGAGCGGACGTGGTTACCAGGGTGTTTAAAAACATGACGGAAGCGGACATCCTGGATTCTGTGCAGGTGTTTGAAAAGGCCATCGGACAGGCGCAGATCATCATGTTCCCCGGCGGATTCTCCGCGGGCGACGAGCCGGACGGATCTGCCAAGTTCTTTGCCACGGCATTTCGCAATGAAAAGATCCAGGAGGCGGTGATGAAGCTTTTGGAGGAAAGAGACGGGCTGGCTCTTGGTATCTGCAACGGATTCCAGGCGCTGATCAAACTGGGTCTGGTGCCCTATGGAAAGATCGTGGGACAGAGTGCCGATTCACCTACCCTGACATACAATACCATCGGCCGTCATATTTCCCGAATGGTTTATACCAAAGTGGTGACCAGTCATTCACCCTGGCTGAGAAAAGCACAGCTGGGCGGCGTCTATACCAATCCTGCTTCCCACGGAGAAGGACGGTTTGTGGCCAGTGACGAATGGCTGGACAGACTGTTTGCCAACGGCCAGGTGGCCACCCAGTATTGCGACCCCATGGGAAATGTTTCCATGGATGAGGAGTGGAACGTAAACGGCTCCTACCGTGCCATCGAAGGAATCACCAGTCCGGATGGCAGAATTCTGGGCAAGATGGCTCACAGTGAACGGCGTGATGACGGCGTAGCCATCAACATCTACGGACAGCAGGATATTCAGATCTTTGAGTCCGGGGTGGAATATTTTAAATAAAGATAGCAGATCACAGAATCCCCGGCGACGGTACATCCCGTTGCCGGGGATCTTTTTTCAGAAAAATCGGGTGTTACGAAAGGCTGATGGGGACAGTCCCACTTTTCCGGTGAAAGAAGAGATGAAATTCACTTCGCTGTGGTAGCCGGTCCGGTAGGCGATTTCCTTGACAGACAGATCCGTGGTGTGAAGCAGAGATTTAGCCTCGTCGATTCGATGGAGGATGAGATATTCGTGGGGAGAGAATCCGGTGCGGCTGCGAAACTGCCGGGAAAAATGGGAGGGACTTAAGCCGGCCGCAGAGGCGATTTCCCGGACAGAGAGGTCTTCAAACAAGTGGCGCTTCATGTAGTCCAGGGCCAGACTGACGGGATCCTGGCAGTCTGCAGACGGTTGTGCCGGCGGGATCAGAAGATCGCACAGCAGGGCATAGATCCGTTTGGACAGATCTGCTTCCGTGTGAATGCCGTTTTTTAACAGGGAAACCAGTTCCGTCATATGGCGTTCCGTCCGGCTTTCCGGATGGGGAGTAAACACCGGGCGGCCTGCGTGAAAGGCGATGATCTGCTCGAAAAAAGGGCGGACCTGTCTGCCGTCTATGTGGATCCAGATTCGTTCTGCATAGCGGGATACCCGGAAACGGTGGGGGCGGCGGCAGTCTGTCAGGGCGATCTGTCCGGCTTCTGCCAGATACGTTTTGCCGTCGGCTTCGATTTCCATGGAACCTTTGCGGATGTAGTCCAGCAGAAAGTTTTTATGACTTTCCAGTTTTCCCACATCGCAGGAATCAAGGAAATGGTAATGGTGATCACAGTAATAATGGCCGCAGCGGGTCAGATAGAAAAAAAGCTGCTGCGCCAGGGCAGAAGGCGTGGAAAAATAACGTTCCGACTGGGATAATACGCCTGGTTCAGTGATGACTTTCATGGGTGCTCCTTTCTCAAAGCGGGTAAAATTTCCACAGAGTATGATCTGATCATAGCACAAAATATTAATCATGCGCAATGAAGTATCATTGCCTTTTTATGCGAAACAGCGCCGGAAGGAAAAATGACTTCCTTCCGGCACTTTCTTTAACATATTCAGCTGGATTTTTTATGACGATATATTTTTCGGATGAAAAGGAAAAGGGCAAATCCCAGTGATCCGAGAAGGAGGACAGACAGGATTACAACCGGATGGCTGTCGCCTGTTTTTGGAGAAGATGAAGCGGGAGATGCAGAAGAAGACGAAGGTTTTGTCACCGTTGTCTTTTTCGTGGCAGAAGTGTCAGAGCCTTTTCCAGAGTCCGTGACGGTTTTTTGTTCCTCGGGATTTTCCGGCGTTTCGTCCGTTTCCGGAAGGGGCTGTACCTGATGTGCCGTTTCATTGGACTGCTGATCCTCTTTTCCGGGAAAATGCAGCCAGGCGGCGTTGGTCAGCAGAGCGTCTTCATTTGGAGCTTTTACCTGGAAGGTCAGATGCGCTCCTTCGCCGTTGTCCAGATCTGTGATTTCCCAGGTGATCACGCCGTCTTCTTCCGACATGGAGTCGATGGATGCGGCGCAGTTGGGGGAAGGATTGGTGATCTCACCGGTAATTTTTAAGGTTTCTTCTTCCCATACGGTTTCACTGGGAATTTCATCGGTGACGGTGAACGTGCCGGAACGGTATCCGGGGGTGCAGTTTCGCACCACATCGATCTGATATTCGATGATGTCACCGGCAAGAACATCAACCGGCGGATCGAAGGTATCGGGCGCTTCTTTGATGATACCGCCGTCCCGGATGACCACGGCGGTTTTGGTGATGGTGTGATCCGCCATGGGAGTGTTGGTCACATCGAAAGAAAGTATCTGATCATTTTCTGTAAGAGTAAATTCTTCTTCCCAGCTGCCCTGATACTGATCCGGTGTTCTGGTTTCGACGATTTTGAACCGTCCTTCGTTATCTAAAGTGGCGCAAAGAGCGCGGGAAAGATATATTTCTGCAGATTCATCGTAGACCAGAGTTTCCCGTTCACGGTATTCCTGCGCGGCGCTATCCCATTCGTACAGCGTAAATTCTGCGTCCGGCAGCGAAACGCCGGAAAATTCGTCACTTTTATGGATCTGCACCAGTCCGTTCTGATAAAGGGTGCGGATATGTGTCTGCGTTTCATTGGTTTCTTTTTCGATAGCGCCGTCCCGCAGAATGGATACGGATGCTCGGTTTGGCAGAACGTATTCCGGTCCGTTTTCTCTGGAAACAAGATAGGGCGTAAGATCGGCATCTTCACGGATTTTTACTTGCAGGTCGAATCGGTAAGTATCATAGTAAAATCCGGCGCGGTTTGTATCGTTGGCAGTGAAGGTAACCGTCTGTCCCTGTGTCTGAATCGTGAAATCTCCGGTCACTTCTGTTCCGGTTTCGTCATACACGGCGGCACTGACCAGTTCCAATCCCTCGGGCAGATGGTCGGTGAGGGTATAAGATTCATAGTAGCTGGTGGGTTCTTCATTGGGAACGGTATGGTAGATAGAGTAAGTATAGGCTTCACAGAGGTCGGACAGAGTGTTTTCCTGGCCTTTTTCATCCAGGTCAGCGACTTCCTTCACCGGCGTGGAGGGTTCGCTGGGAGCCAGAGGCTGTCCGCTGTATCCGAAATAGTCCAGGGAGTCGCAGAAAACCGCCATGGACTCCGTATCTGAAAAATCAGAGAGGAAATTCAAGGTACTCACATATCCTTCACGGAAGTAATATCCGCAGTAAAAACGCTGTGTCTGTCCGGTTCCTTCGAAGCGTGTCATAAAGGAATCTTCGATGGCAGAATTATGGGCAGCCGTGGAGCGGTCGTCATACCAGCTGCCGTCGGAGATAAAGATGACGGAACCATTGTCAGAGGCAAGACAGCGAAGACTGGATAGGGGAGGGACATAAAAAGTTCCCGGATTGTCGGTGATTTCGATGGCCTGTCCCCAGTCGACATCGTCGAAGGTCATGTAAGCAGGGAGAGAAAGAGGCTCTCCGGTTTCGCTGTCAGAAAAATCATAGCGGATATCGATGTAGGATTCGCCGGCCACACAGAATCCGATACGATCGCGCATTCCCCACAGAATCATTTGCGAGGGAACGTCATCCTTTGTGTAAAAATCATAGTCGGCGAGGGTGGCTTTCAGATCCACGGAACGTCCCTGCCAGGTACCTACATTACGGTACCACATGCCGATTTCTCCCTGCATGGAATAGTCTGAGGCATGGATCCGCACAGAGGTCAGGATATCCGCAGGATAGACCGTTTTTTCCGTATCCAGGTTATCCCAGGGGCCGAAGGGTTCGGCCTTTGTGACGCCGTCGATCACTTTTGCGCCGAAAAAATCGCCGTCCAGCGTTTCGCCGGAGTCTTCGGAAATGACCTGGATGTTGGGCGTCTGTTCCGGATGTGTCGTTTCATCCCACAATTTCTGCGCGGCAGACGGTGTTTCCGGGCGCGATACGCCGGCCCAGGCAGTGGCTGCGATGCCAAGAAGACTGCTTAAGAAAAGCAGACAGATAGAAGCGATGGCACAGCATAAAACAGTAGTTCTTTTTTTCATGAAAATCTCCTTTCTTTTTTGCTTTTTTCACAAGGGATCATGGCGGGATCGGGCATTCCTCCTTTCCGGGTAAATGATCTATATAAAAAGGAAAACGGGGCATAATAATAGCTGCAGGAAAAACCTGTCTTTTGAGCGGTACGCTATGTTAATAAAATGGAATATTCGGAAGAAGATCCGAAAGAAAAAATAAATGATGTTAAGATTTGTTCTATTATAGCAAAAACGCCGGGCAGACGCAATACATAAATGACGAGAATCCTGCAAAAGATAGAAAGGAAAAGGGAAGTGGAAGGTTTTATGGGCGAAATCGTACAGATCAGCGTAATCATGGGAGTTTACAATCCAAAAGATCCGGAACGTTTTTTCCGGGCGGTACGGTCTATCGTCAGCCAGACTTTTTCCGACTGGGAGCTGATCCTTTATGACGACGGCTCAAAGGAACCTTACCGTCAGACGATACGCCAGGCGGCGGATATGGATAAACGGATTGTTTTGATCCGCGGAGAAAAAAACCGCGGTCTGGCTTATGGGCTGAATCAATGTCTGCGCCGGGCGGTCGGAAGGTATATTGCCAGGATGGATGATGACGATGTCGCCCGGGAAGACAGGCTGGAAAAGCAGCTTCGCTTTCTGGAACTGCATCCCGGGTATCAATGGGTGGGATCAAATGTGGAACTGATCGACAGACGGGGCGTCTGGGGATGCCGAAAGGTTCCTGCCGTGCCGGGGAAGAGGGATTTTCTCTTTACTTCACCCTATATCCATCCCACAGTGCTGTTTCATAAAAGGGTGCTGCAGGAGAACGGCGGTTATAATACGGCAAAGGAATATCTGCTCTGTGAAGACTATGAGCTGTTTATGCGTCTGCATAAAAGGGGATACCAGGGTTATAATATCCAGGATACACTGCTGCAGTATACGGAAGATTATAAAGCCCATAAGAAGCGGACGTATCGTCGGCGCATCCGGGAGATGAAGATGCGGTACCAGGGTTTTCGCCGGCTGGGAATTTTAAACGGCGGGACTTTCCATCATGTACTGCGTCCGCTGCTGGCAGGGGCGATACCGGCGGGACCGCGGCATTATATTAAAAAGCGGATGAAAGGCTGGAAAGGATGGGAGAAAAGAGAAAAGACCAGTACAGAAAATATTTGAAAGAAGATCCCAGGATGTACCAGGCGGCAGCGCAGGTAAAGATTGCCGAGCAGGATCCAGGGATGTTGGCGGTCAGCCATGTATTTGCGCCGGCTCTTGGAAGTTTTGTGATGTGGGTATTGGAAAATGCGGTAAAGAGCGGAAAAAAGCGTCTGTATTTTCTGGCGCGGGATGGCTGGTTCATGTACCGGGCCGCTCTTGTGATCTGCGGCGCCCTGCAGCTTCCTTTAGAGTGCCGGTATCTGAACTGTTCCCGGTATTCTTTGAGGATTCCCATGTATCATCTTGACCGGGAAGAAGCGCTTGACTTTATCTGCCGCCGGGGGATTGGCGTGACGCCGGATCGGATCTTGCAAAGAGCGGGACTTTCCGGAAGGGAGCGAAAAGAGGTGCTCAAGCGCCTGGGACTTCCCTTTGCAAACGATGAAGTGGTTCCTTTTTGCAGTCTGCCGATGATCAGAAAAAGGCTGAGCCGCTGTGAAGAATTTCTGGAGGCTGTGGATTACCGTTCGAAGAAAGCGCTTCCTGCATTGATTGGTTATTTTCGCCAGGAAGGGCTGTTGGAGGAAAAAGAGGATGCTGTGGTGGACAGCGGCTGGGTTGGTTCCATGCAAAGAACATTAAATGAGATTTTGCTTTACATGGGTCGGAAGCGCAGAATGGAAGGATATTACTGGGGGCTTTACGATCTGCCGTCGGATGTGCTGCAAAGGGAGTATCATTGGTACTATTTCGGCCCCGGAAACGGACTGTGGGAGAAGGCGCATTTTAACAACTGCATATTTGAAGCGGTGTTTTCGGCGCCCTGCGGGATGACCATAGGGTATGAAAAGGAAAAGGACGTCTATGCTGCGCGTTTCGGTTCCATACGTGAGGAGGTAAGAAGATTCCGTCAGGAAAACGAACGCTGTCTTATGGAATACGTTTCCTTATATGCCATGGAAATCAAAAAAACCGGCTACTGCAAAGCGGATATGATCCGGGAACGGAATGTGGTCCGCCAGCTGCTGAGCGCGTTTATGGGGCAGCCCTCCAGGCAGGAAGCAAAGATTTTCGGAGCGCTTCCTTTTTCTGAAGATATGGTGGAAGGCGGGGAGCAGCCTGTGGCGCTTCCTATGAAAAATGAGGATCTTGGCCGGTTCCATTTGCCGAAGCGTCTTTTGACGATGCTGGGGCTGCGAAAGGGTAACGCCAAAGAAAGCGCCTGGTATGAAGGGAGCGTGATCCAAAGTAACCATCACGTGAAATATCATCTGGCACAGCACAGGATTTACCTGTATATCCGATTTCTGGGAAACCAGTACCGCTTTTGGAAAAAGCGGCAAAAAGGAGGGAGATCATGACGGCGGGGGAGAAGCGAAAACAGTACGGATTTGTCATCCGGCAGCTGACGGCAAGAGAGATGAAACGTAAGTATGCCAGGTCTGCCCTGGGGATTTTTTGGAGCATTTTAAATCCGCTGCTGTCCATGACGGTGCTTTCCCTGATTTTTTCCCGTATGTTTCAAAAAAGCATTGCAAATTTTCCAGTTTATTATCTGACAGGCTATCTTCTGTGGCAGACCTTTACAGGAGCTACCAGCGCTTCGCTCACCGCTTTGACCGACAACCGGCTTTTGCTGCTGCGGGTAAAATTTCCCATGGAAATTTTTGTGACGGCCAGAGTATATACGGCCATCGTGAATTTTTTTTGTTCGTTGGCGGCGTACGTGGTTATGCTGATCGTTTTTCAGATAAAGATCCGGCTGCCGGCGCTGATGGCGCCGGTGATTCTGCTGCCGCTGTTTCTTTTTTCTCTGGGTTTGTCCTGGATTCTATCGGTGGGGTACGTTTTTTTCGGCGATCTGAAACATCTGTATACGGTGGCGCTGACGCTGTGGATGTACTGTTCCGGGATTTTTTATCCTGCAGAAGAACTGGGAGGACTGATCCGGCAAGTTGTGTTTCACAATCCCATGTATCTGTACATCGACGGTATGCGGCAGGTGATTCTGTATGGACAGATTCCGGCGGCCGGGCAGTTTGCGCAGATGTTTCTGTGGGGAATCGGTCTGTTTGCGGCGGGATGGGTTGTATTTGAAAAAAACAGAGACAGGATCATGGTGCGGCTGTGAAAGAGAAGCTTTGAAGGAGGAGGGGTGAGAGATGGATATCGTCGTTCGTGATGTGACCATGCGCTTCCGGCGGGCCGGCGAAGAGGCTGCCAGCCTGAAAGAAGCGGTTATCCGCCGAATCAGAAGACGGGACAGATATGAGACGTTTACCGCGTTGGATCATGTCAGCTTTACGGTGGGAGAAGGGGAAGTGGCTGGCATCATTGGCGCCAATGGTTCCGGGAAAAGTACCCTTTTGAAGATTATCGCCGGCGCTTTACGGCCCACACAAGGACGGGTGGAGGCGGACCGGGATAAGATTCAGCTGCTGACGCTGGGAACAGGATTTGATCCGGAACTGACCGGAAAGGAAAATATTTACTTAAGCGGTGCGCTTACCGGTTTGTCAAAGGAATTTCTGGATGAAAAATATGAAGCTATCGTACAGTTTGCCGGCCTGGAAGGATTTATGGAGGAGAAGGTGCGCAAATACTCCTCTGGCATGGTTTCCAGGCTTGGATTTGCCCTTGCCACAGCTGCGGATGCCCCGGAAATCCTGATTTTGGATGAAGTGCTCAGCGTGGGAGACCTTTTCTTTCGCAAAAAAAGCGAAAAACGGATCCGGGAAATGATCCACGGCGGATCCACGGTGCTGATGGTGTCCCATTCTATGGCAGTGATCCGGCAAAACTGCACGAAAGCGATCTGGCTGGAAAAAGGAAAGCTGCGGATGGCAGGCGCGCCGGATCGGGTGTGTGCGTCTTATGAAGGGATGAGGGACGGTGGAACCGGATGAAAGAATGGTTTGTGGAAAACTGCCGGCGTACGGCGGGGTATGTCAAAAAGCAGATCCGTTGGGCAGCGGATCGGGAATGTGGGATCGGAGACGGGAAACGCCTTTATACCGGAGGCAGCGAGTCTTCTTTGTCCGCGAAGGTGCCGCCGGAAAGTCTGGCCCTTCGTCTTTCTTCTTTTGATGTGATATCCTTCGACGTGTTTGACACTTTGATCCTGCGCTGTGTTTCCCGGCCGGCCGATCTGTTTTATTTGGTGGGAATGACGCTGAATTATCCGGATTTTAGAAAACTTCGCATCTGGGCAGAAAAAAAGGCCAGAATGGAAAAAGGCAGATGCGGCGAGGTTACCCTGGAGGAAATCTGGGACATACTGGAGGAGGAGTCCGGCATTGACCGGGAAACGGGAATGGCGGCGGAATGGGAGATGGAAAAAAGATGCTGCAGCGGGAACCCGTATTTCCTGGAGGTAGTAAAACGGCTGCAAAGGAAGGGGAAATGTCTGGCGGCGCTGTCCGATATGTATCTTGGCGGACAGCGGGTTCGGGAACTTTTGGATCGCTGCGGTTTTGAAGCGGTGAAATACTGTTTTGTCTCCTCGGACAGCGGGGCATCCAAATGGGAGGGCAGCCTTTACGAGAAAGTAAAGGCACACATGGGGAAGGAGATGTCTTATGTCCACGTGGGCGATCAGCTGGATTCTGACTTTTATCAGGCTCGCCGCCACGGTTTTGCGGCTTACCATTATCCGAACGTCAATGAGGCTGGAGCACCCTATCGGCCGGAGGATATGTCTTTGGTAACGGGCAGTCTCTATCGCAGTCTGGTGAACTGTCACATCCATAACGGACTTTGCAATTTTTCCAGGGAATACGAATACGGCTATATATACGGCGGGCTTTTTGTAACTGGTTACTGCCGGTTTATCCACCATTATGTCAGAAGCCATGGGATCGATAAGATCCTGTTCTTTTCCAGAGACGGAACGGTGCTGATGGAGGCTTACCGGAAAATGTATCCGGAAGAAAAGGAGCGGATCAGTTATGCCTTCTGGTCCCGTCTGGCGGCGCTGAAGGTGACGGCCGCCTTCTATAAGCATGAATACTTCCAGCGTTTTTTGTATCATAAGACCGGTCACAGTTTTACGCTGGGTCAGGTTTTTGAGAGTATGGAACTTTCTTTTCTTTTGCCATCTTTTTGTCGAAGGTACAAAGAATTTCCGGATCATCTTCTGACGCATAGAAATGTGGAAATCGTCAAAGAATATCTGATGAAGCGTTGGAATCAGATTCTGGAAAGTTACCGGGGACAGCGAGAGGCGGCGGGGCTTTATTACCGGGAACTGCTGGCCGGCTGCCGAAGCGCAGCTGCCGTAGATGTCGGCTGGGCGGGCAGCGGAGCGGTGATGCTGGATCGGGCAGTCAATCACCTGTGGAATCTGAACTGTCCGATTACCGGTATTCTGGCGGGGACGGATTCCGCCCGGATCGGACAAGGCGAGGTGGGCGAGACATTTTTGGTGAGCGGGCGTCTGGTCAGCTATCTGTATTCGCAGCGGGAAAACAGGGATGTGTGGAAATTCCATGATCCCGCAAAAGAACATAATCTGTACTGGGAACTGCTTTTGGGAGCTCCCTGGGGCAGCCTGCAGGGGATTTATCCGGACGGAAAGGGAGGATACCGATGCCGATTGAAGGAAAACCCTGCCGGAGCGGAAAAAATCCGGCGGATTCATCAGGGGATTTTGGACTTTACAGAGGATTACCTGCAGGCAGAGAGGCGGATGGGGCGTAAGATTCCCATCAGCGGGCGGGATGCCTGCGGCCCCATGCTGAACCTGTGCCGCCGGGAAAACGAAAAATTTATGGAGGAGCTGAAGGGATTGATGGATGTGATTCATGTTGGGTAATGTTCTTTACCATGCGGTCAGCTCATACCAGCTGCTGGAGGTCATGCTGCATCGAATGACCTGTCATCCAAAAGACAGAGCAGTATTGATTCTTCCGGATTTTATACAGGACAAATACCCCTGGTTCCGGAAACTGGAAAAAGGTTTTTTTGACAGAGTATATCTGTTTCCTTATCTGGAGATCCCCCATGACCGGGAAGAAAGAATCGTCCGGAGGGTGATCCGCTGCTGTGAAAAAAGGATTCCCGAAAGGATCGGAGGATTTTCCCATATTTACGCGGCGGGGGCACACTTTTACTTTACCCTTTATCTAATTGAAAAAAGGATCCCCTTTTCCTTTTTGGAAGATGCAGCCGGGATGCTGAGCCGGCCGGAGAAGCTGCGCCGGGAGCTGGAAAAAAAATATCCTCTGCACAGCGCAATTGCGCAAAAGTACGGCCTGTTCGACGGATCACATCCGCTGATCAAGGAGATCGTCTGCCTGAAACGGGCGCAAAGCGTCAGAGAAGACCGCAAACACTATGTGGACTTTTCCGTCGAGGATCAGCTGGAACGTATCGGATCTGCCAAACGGCGAAAGATTCTGCGCTTTTTCAGGTGCCGAAAAATCTGGACCGGCGCGGAAGGGATCCTGCTGACTCAGAATTTTGCCGGGCTGCATGTGATGAATGAAAAGCAGCAGGAACATCTGTACCGGGAACTGGCAAAAGGGCCGCTTGGCGGGGTACGGCTGCTGATAAAAAGACATCCGGATGATCGCCTGGATTACACCGGTATTTTTCCCAAAGGACGGGTGATCAAAAAACCTTTTCCTGCGGAGCTTTTGCCCTATGTTTTTTTCCGAAAACCCAAAATGGTTTATACGGTGGATTCCACAGCCTGTGAAAATCTCCGGCGCCATTTTCAGATCGAAAAGCTGTATCCTGAATCAGAGGAAGGAGAAAGACCATGAAAGAGAAGGCGACATTGATGATCGTGAATTCCGTTTATCAGCTGTTTACCGCTTTGCATATCAGACATACACTTCTGCGGGGGAAGCAGACCGAACTTCTGCTCACGGATCTTTTGCCGGGGGCGTCGGATTATACACAGCGATTACAGGAAAGCAGACTGTTTGAGCGTATCTTGTATGCTAAGACGGCAAAACTATGCCGCCAGTATGTATCGGGAGAGGCAGAAAAAATCAAAGAAGGGTATGAGAAAACAGACAGTATTTTCCGCTGGATCTTAAATGACGAACCGGCAGATTATGAAGCGGTATATTTCGCCAATTTTGATACCTTTTCCCGGATGCTGGCCTGCCGTCTCTATGAGAGGCATCCACAGTTTATCTGGTATGAGGACGGTTTTTCTTCCTATGTGATCGATTACCTCAAAGAAGACAGAGCGATGGTCAACCGGACCGAAGAAGGGAAAAAGATAGGTGAGCTGGTGACGAATACGCTGCTGTACGAACCACGCCTTGCCATGCGGGGAGACGGCATTCCCAACAGGCGGCTGCCGAAGGTCTCCCTTGGAAATCAGCGCTTGCGGGAATGTATGAACGCGGTTTTTGCTTATCAAAAACCGCAGCAGTGGGAAGACTTCCTGTTTTTGGAGCAGTCCTTCAGGGCGGAGGGGATCACGACCAACGATCTTTCGCTGATGGAGGAGTGCCGCCATACCATAGGGGAAGGAAGATTTTTGGTAAAACCCCATCCCAGGAATAAAGAAAATACGGCCTTTGAACAGGGGCTGACCAGAAAGTATGACTGTGATGTACCGTGGGAATTGATTTTACTGAACGGGGATGCACGGCGATGGAATCTTCTGACCGTATGCTCCAACGCTGCGCTGACAGGCAGGCTGGTGTTTGGACTGGATATCCCTACGGTTATGCTGTATCGGCTGTTTTTGGGGAAGGTTCTCTGGAAAGAAGATGCGGTGCTGATGCGCTATCTGCGGAAATTTTGGCGGGAGTTTTCCGGGCGTCATTATTATGTGCCGGGTACGGTGTATGAACTGAGAAATATTCTGGAATATCTGGGAGGCAGATGATGGAAGAAAAAATCAAGGTTTCGGTGATTATACCCGTTTATCAGGTGGAACAGTATCTGGAGCGGGCGGTGGATTCCGTACTGGCTCAGTCGCTGGATGAATTGGAGATTATCCTGGTGGACGACGGAAGCGAAGACGCTTCCGGATGGATCTGCGACTGTTATGCCAGAACGTATCCGCAGAAAATC
Source organism: Candidatus Ruminococcus avistercoris (assembly GCA_019120315.1). Taxonomy (GTDB): domain Bacteria; phylum Bacillota; class Clostridia; order Lachnospirales; family Lachnospiraceae; genus Ruminococcus_G; species Ruminococcus_G avistercoris. Next base: position 14,107 of record DWVJ01000038.1, on the reverse strand, counting down.
CGGGTAATCCACAAGGAAAATGAGGGACTTGGTATGGCCCGCAACACCGGAGTGGAACTGGCCAGGGGAGAGTATATCGCTTTTTTGGATTCCGATGATACGGCGGAATCCCAAATGTATCAGAAAATGTATGAAAAAGCCATGGAAGAAGACTACGACATGGTCATGTGCGATGTGCGGATCCTTTATGTGGAGGAAGGAAAGGAATCGGTAGTCCAGACTTTTGCGGAAAAGGATATCGATCTGGCAGAATACCTGATCCGGGGAAACAACATTACTTACAGTGTCAATAAACTGTATGCCAGGAGAATCTGGGAACGGGAACGGTATAAAAAAATGCTTTTTGAGGATATCGCTTTAATCCCTGCTCTGGTAACCAGGTATCCTCACATCGGATACGTGCAGGAGCCTTTTTACTGCTATTATCGAAGAGCAAATACTATTTCCACCACCTTTACCGGTTCCATGATCGATATTATCGATGCATTTTCGGCTTTTTTAGATGACAGCGATCCGCATTTCCGGGAGGAAGTGGTTTACTGTACGGCAAAGCAGCTGTACTGGAATATGTTCCAGTCCCGGGCTCTTTTTCAGGCGGATTTTATCGAATTTCTGAAAAAGTACGAGAAAGATTTCCGGTTGAATCCCTATCTTCGAAAGGATCAGAAAACCAGGAAAATCCTTGATTTTATCCACCGGGATGTGATACCGGAGCATCTGATCTGCGTCAGCAAAGAAGAAGACATTTCTGAGAAATTTATAGAGGCGGTTAAGGAGTATTTTCCCAGGGGCAAGCTTACCCTTCGGGAAATTCAAAAAGAGGAGATAAAGAAGTACCCGTCTTGCGTAGAGCGGGCCATGGAACAGGGCGATATGGAGTTCGTCCGGGAATATGCAGGACTTAGGATTCTGTATGAGCAGGGCGGCATCCTGCTGCAGCCGGACATGCGGGTACAGCTGAATCTGAAAAGAATGCGGCTAAACCGGATTTTCTTTGGATTTGAAAGCGAGGAGGAGATAAACGGCGGCTGCCTGGGCGCGGTAAAGGAGCATTATGTGATCCGGGCTTTGCTGGATTCCTACGAGGAGGAAAATATATTTAATCAGGCGCTGCTGCCCTTAAAAGAGCGGATCCGGGATTTCCTGATCCTGCACTTTGATCTGAAAGTCAACGGACGAAATCAGCTGCTGAAAGAAGAAATTGCCATCTACCTGCCCAGTATCCTGACCTTTGACATGCAGGACGGGGAGAATTGCTGTAAAAAAGTGATAGGTGATCTGCCCGACGGATATCAGGCGGTGAGCGATGCGGTGCTTCGGATGTGGTCTGCACGGCTGATGGAAAACTGGAATCTGTATAAACGGGAACGGGACAGAAAAGAGAAAAGAACCGGTCAGGAAAATGCGCCGCCTCCCGTTTTGACGGCAGATTCACTGGATGTGGAGGAGCAGATCCGTCAGGTGGCGGAAACATACGAAAACTCCACCTGCTGGAAACTGACCAGACCGCTGCGGGCATTGGCCGGCATTTTTGGAAAATGAGAGGAGAAAAACTATGCGGACAGTGATGATCATACCTGCCAGATACCATTCCAGCCGGCTGCCGGGGAAACCGCTGGCGGATATTGAGGGGAAACCTATGGTGTGGTGGGTTTATCAGGAGATGAAAAAATCCGACAGGATCGATGAAATCTATGTGGCTGCAGACCATGAGGAAGTGCAGCGGGTTTGCAGGGAGAACGAAATGAACTGTATTATGACCTCGCCGGAGCATAAAACCAGTACGGAACGGGTTTATGAAGCGGCGCAGCAGACTCCGGCGGACATTTACGTCTGTGTCAACGCAGATGAGCCGCTGCTGGAAGCCGGCGTGATGGAACAGGTACTTCCGGAGCATATGGCAGGATTTTTTGCAGCTAATCTGATGACGAGAATCCGCCACCCGGTGGAAGTGGTGGATGAGTCCAATATCAAGGTGGTGACGGATCATCAGGGAAATGCTCTTTTCATGTCCAGAAGTCCCCTGCCCCATCCCAAGACCAGCGTACTGTTTGATTACTATAAGCATCTGGGCGTCCTGGCTTATTCCCTGCAGGCGCTTCGTTTTTTTGCTGAGACGCCGCGGGGAAAGAATGAGGCTGTGGAGGATATTAACGAACTGCGGTTCATCGAAAATGGAAGACGGCTGAAGATGATCCCGGTACAAGCTGACACCCTTTCGGTAGACACAGCCAGAGATCTGGAGTATGTGCGGCTGGTCATGAGGGAGAGGAGGGGACGTCTGTGAGCATAAAGGTACTGGACTGTACCCTGCGGGACGGAGGGTACATTAACGACTGGAGATTCGGCAGGAAAACGATTTGCTCCATTTTGGACAAGCTGGAACGGGCCGGCATCGATATCATAGAATGCGGTTTTTTGACCGGCATGGTAAAAGACAGGGAATCTTCCCTGTTTGACAGTGTGGGCGCTATCCGGGAACTGCTTGCCAAGCGCCAGAGGATCTCCATGTTTGTGGCTATGATTGCCATCGGGGAAAAGGAACTGCATCCGGTGCTGCTGGAACCATGTGATGGCAAAAGTATCGAAGGAATCCGCCTGACTTTCCACAAGATGGAGATGGAAAAAGCCTTTGAATGGGCGAAAATCATCATGGAAAAAGGTTACCGGGTTTTTATGCAGCCGGTGGGAACAGTCTTTTACAGCGATCTGGAGCTGCTGAAGCTGGTGGAGAAAATCAACCGGCTGAATCCCTATGCGTTTTATATTGTAGACACCCTGGGCAGCATGTACCGCAACGATGTGTCTCATTGCTTTTATCTGATTGACAAAAATATGAATTCTGGAATCCATCTGGGATTTCACGGGCATAACAATCTTCAGCTGGCGTTTTCCAACGCTCAGGTGCTGGGGAAGATTCAGACCAAGCGAACGCTGATCCTGGACGCTTCGGTCTACGGCATGGGCCGGGGAGCAGGAAATCTGCCCACCGAGCTGATTACCCAGTATATCAATAAAAATATTGTCTCCCGCTATGATACGACCATGGTGATGGATATTTATGACGATTACATTTCAGCCATCCGCCGACAATACGACTGGGGGTATTCCATTCCCTACCATATTGCGGCCAGCTATGTCTGTCATCCCAACTATGCTTCCTATCTGATGAACAAAAGGACGCTGACCATGAAAGATATCGAAGAAATCATTCAGTCCATTCCGGGAGAGGACAAGGTGCTTTACGACCGAACAAAAATTGAGCGTCTTTATGTGCAGTTTCAGAACAGAAAGATCGATGACGCAAAGGCGGTGGAAGAAATCAGAAACCGGATTGGCGGCAGGAAGATTCTTCTTCTGGCGCCGGGACAGAGTCTGCAGGAAGAATACGAAAAAATCATGGAATTTATCCGTCGGGAGCATCCCTATGTCATCAGCGTAAATTTTGTGGATACGGCGTACCGGATGGACGCCTGCTTTGTGAGCAATCATAAAAGGATGGACATCATTGAACGGGAAATTCGCAGTATGAAGGATGTGCTGGTGATTCTCACCTCCAATATCCCGGCCAAAATAGAAAACAGTCTCAGGGTGGATTACAAACGGTATACAAACGGGGACGAACTGATCCTGGACAACGCCGGGTTGATGCTGCTGAAACTGCTGAAAGAATGCAAAGTCAACGAGGCTGCGCTGGCAGGATTTGACGGATTCGGCCATCGCAGGGGAAGGCATTATTACAGCCCGGAACTGAATCTGCAGACGGATGCAAAGACGGCAGCGCTTAGGCAGGAACGGATCCGCAAACAGATAAAAGAGCTGCAGATGGAACTGCATTTTCTGACCCGGTCGGCGTATGAGGAGAAGGATCATGTATAAGTGTATTCTTTTTGATATGGACGGCACGCTGGTAAATTCCTTTGAGGGCATTCGTCATGCCTATCAGGCAGCTTTTGCGGCGGTAAGTAAACCCTTTCCCGGCGAAGTGTTTGTACGAAAAGTCATAGGAGCGCCGCTGCCGCAGGCTTTTGCCGGCTTGGCAAAGCTGACCATCCAGGAGACGAAGAGGGCGGTAAGAGCCTATCGGGAATATTACCAAAGCAAAGGAAAGTACGAGGTTTACGTCTATCCGGAAGTTTCAGAGACGCTGCGCCTTCTGAAAGAGAAAGGGTGTTTTCTGGCAGTGGCTACGCTGAAAAGAGAAAGTTTCGCTTTGGAAATGCTGGAACATCTGGGACTTTTACACTGTATGGATGCTGTCTGCGGCGCAGATGGAGATGACAGCTTTACCAAGGCGGATCTAATCTATATGGGAATGAAAAAGGCAGGCGCAGGGGGAAAAGAAACTTTGCTGGTGGGAGATACCCATTACGATGCACGGGGAGCCCGGGAAACGGGTGTGGATTTTCTGGCTGTAACGTATGGTTTCGGGTTTCGGACAACCAGGGAAGCAAAAGAAGAGGGAGCCCGCTGGACGGCACGCAGCGCGGCGGAGATTTTGCCTGCTGCGCTGAAGACGGAACCGGTCTACACAGAATAGTCACATGACTGCCACAAAATGGTCACGCTTTGTCTGTATACTATGTGAAAAAGGAGGTGGAAAAAACGGGGGGAAGCAACCAGGATTTCAAAATGTGACAGAAGGGAGTACAGTATTATGATGACGAAACGATTGAGAGTATTGCTGCTGGCAGGCGTTGCGGTGCTGTCCATGGCCGCGTTTTATGGATGCGGCGGAACCGACGACAGCACGACGGACAGCAGTACAGGCAGTTACAGCAGTTCTGACACAGAGAATGAAAATGCGGACAGCAGTACGGACAGTTCTGACAATTCTGATAAGAATAATGAAGATACAAACAGCGATAATGGCACAAATAGTTCCGGCAGCTTTGACACAGCCGGTGATGCGGATGCTGCTTAATGGGAACATATAAGAAGATGATATGATACAGCGGGAGTTTTAAGGATAAAAGGCATGGGATATGATCCCGTGCCTTTTGATGTAAAAAAATCCCGAAACCCTTAAGATTCAAGGATTCCGAGACTGAAAAGAAGTAGCGAGAGGGGGAGTCGAACCCTCGACACTACGGGTATGAACCGTATGCTCTAGCCAACTGAGCTATCTCGCCATATTGATTTTTGAAAGGAATGGGACCTATAGGGCTCGAACCTATGACCCTCTGCTTGTAAGGCAGATGCTCTCCCAGCTGAGCTAAGATCCCGTATTTTTTCCTTTTCAACAGGTCCCAACCGCAACCTGCTTTGCCATTATACAATTATAAAAATGAATTGTCAATAGAAAAAATAAAAAAATATGAATAAATTCTGGAGGAACATCTGCTTTACAAAACAGCGTGGGAATATTCCCTTTCGTCATCCGTCCTGCGCTCTCGGTGATGACCGTGCTGTCGTGGATAAATGAAAACAGCAGATAAAAGATACAAAGCGGCAGAAGAGCCAGATATGAAGGTACTGGAATCATTTATCAGAATCTCCGGTGATTCCTTTTTATTATATAACAGAATCCGTTCTTTTAACAGCAACGTTTTGCCACGGTGACAAAAAGTCATAAAAAGAATATTATATAGCATCACGGAATGGTGTTCCGTGAGGAAATAATAAGGAGATTTTGTATATGGGTCAAGATATCAGCAAATGTCATCCCCGCCTGCAGAAAAAAGCGGCAGAACTGAAAAAAACCTGTGCGGACAGAGGGTATAAAATAGAAATCGGAGAAAGCTTTCGAAGTGCGGCGGAACAGGATGCGCTGTATGCGCAGGGAAGAACCAAGCCAGGACAGATCGTCACCAACGCCAGAGGCAGTTCCTACAGTTCCATGCACCAGTGGGGCATAGCTTTTGACTTTTATCGAAACGACGGCAAAGGCGCCTATAATGAATCAGGGAACTTTTTTGAAAACGTGGGACAGATCGGGAAGACGCTGGGGCTGGAATGGGGAGGCGACTGGACTTCGCCGGTAGACCGGCCTCACTTTCAACTGCCCGACTGGGGAAGTACGCCTTCCATTCTGAAAAAGAGGTATGGGAATTTCGATACTTTTAAAAAAACGTGGGGGAATCAGGAGAGTGAGCCATCTCCTGCAAAGGACAGCTGGGTGATGCGGCTTCAGCAGGAACTGATCCGGCAGGGATATGATCCCGGGACGGCGGACGGGATTGCCGGTCCCAACACCTTAAATGGATGTCCAACGGTGCGGCAGGGAGCCAGAGGCGGCATTACCAGACTGATCCAGGAACGTCTGGCTCAAGTTTATAAAATCGGCATCGGTACTGCCGGGGCGGACGGAATCTTTGGATCGGCAACGAAAGCGGCCGTGATGGAATTCCAGAAACAAAAAAGGCTGTCCATCGATGGAATTGTCGGGAAAAATACCTGGAGGGCGCTTTTGGGGCTGTGATCTGAGAAGAAAGTCAGAACTTGCAGAAATGATTTGAAAAGACAATAAGAATACGTTATGATAGAATACAATGGAGGAAGGACAATGAGAATTGGAATGGGATATGACGTGCACCGTCTGGAAGAGGGAAGAAAACTGATCCTTGGGGGAGTGGAAATCCCCTTTGAGAAGGGCCTGCTTGGGCATTCGGATGCAGATGTGGCGGTTCACGCCGTCATGGACGCCCTTTTGGGGGCGGCTGCACTGCGGGATATCGGTACGCATTTTCCAGACAGTGATCCACAGTACAAAGGGATATCCAGTATCACACTGCTTGAACATGTGGGCAGGCTGCTGGAGGCGCATTCTTATGTCATCAGTAATATTGATGTGACCATCATTGCCCAGAAACCAAAGGTGGCGCCCTACATTGAACAGATGGAAAACAATGTGGCCCATGCCCTTGGCCTGGAAAAGAATCAGATCAATATCAAGGCGACGACGGAAGAGGGACTGGGATTTACAGGAAGTCTTCAGGGAATATCCGCCCATGCAGTCTGTCTGCTGGAGGACAGACAGGTGCGGACAAATAGGAAAGAAGGAGAAACAAGATGAAGCTGTATAATACGCTGACAAAGAAAAAAGAGGAGTTTGTTCCGCTGACAGAAGGTCAGGTAAAGATGTATGTCTGCGGACCGACGGTATATAATTTTATCCATATCGGCAATGCCCGGCCGATGATTGTATTCGATACGGCCAGACGATATATGGAGTACAAAGGATACCAGGTGAATTTTGTGTCCAATTTTACGGACGTGGACGATAAAATTATCGCAAAAGCCAATGAAGAAGGGGTTACGGCGGAGGAAATCTCCACCCGTTACATTGCGGAATGCAAAAAGGATATGGAAGGCATGAATGTGAAGCCGGCCACGACGCATCCGCTGGCGACACAGGAGATCGGCGGTATGATTGCTATGATTCAGACGCTGATCGATAAGGACTACGCTTACAATGTGGACGGCACCGTATATTTCAGAACGAGAAAATTCAAAGAGTATGGCAAGCTTTCTCACAAAAATCTGGATGATCTGCGAAGCGGCGGTCGTTCCCTTCTGGTGACAGGGGAGGAATCCAAGGAAGATCCGCTGGACTTTGTGCTCTGGAAACCGAAAAAGGAAGGGGAACCATTCTGGAAATCTCCCTGGGGGGAGGGACGTCCCGGCTGGCATATTGAGTGTTCCGAGATGGCAAAGAAATATCTGGGAGAAGAGATCGATATCCATGCAGGCGGCGAAGATCTGATTTTCCCCCATCATGAAAATGAAATCGCCCAGAGCGAGTGCTGCAACGGAAAGCCTTTTGCCAGATACTGGCTGCACAATGCATTTTTGAATATTGACAATCGAAAGATGTCAAAATCACTGGGGAATTTCTTTACCGTGCGGGAGATCAGTGAGAAATACGATCTTCAGGTGCTGCGGTTCTTCATGCTGAACGCCCATTACCGCAGTCCGCTGAATTTCAGCGCGGAAATCATGGAATCTGCCAAAAATTCTCTGGAGCGGATCCTGACGGCTGCCGACCGGTTAAAAGAACTGGCAGACAAAGCGGAGGGAACCGGATTAAACGGCAGGGAAAAAGAGCTGCTGGAGCAGATAAAAGAATACCGGAATAAATTCGAAGCGGCGATGGACGACGATCTGAATACGGCAGACGCTATTGCTGCAGTTTTTGAACTGGTGAAATTTGCCAATACGGAGTGCGGCGAGGAAAATTCCAAAGAGTATCTGCAGACAGTCAGAGAGGAAATCGTTTCGCTATGTGATATTTTAGGACTGAAGGCTGAGCGAAGAGAAGAAGTACTGGATGAAGAGATTGAAGCGTTAATTGAAAAACGCCAGGAAGCCAGAAAGGCCAGAAACTTTAAGCTGGCTGACGAGATACGGGATCAGCTTCTTGCACAGGGCATTATTCTGGAAGATACAAGAGAAGGAGTAAAATGGAAGAGAGCCTGAGATATTTTAAAGAGCAGTTTCAGCTGGCGGATGTGGATGTGAGGACGTACTCGCCGCTGGCGCTGGCCTATATCGGCGACAGTATCTATGATCTTTTGGTCCGCACGATGATCATGAGCGAAGGGAATATGCCGGTACAGCAGCTGCACCGGAAAGCCAGTGGTCTGGTAAAGGCAGCCCGGCAGTCACAGATGATGGAAAAGATCCTTTTGCATCTGACGGAAGAGGAGGAGCGGATTTATAAGCGTGGGAAGAACGCCAAGCCGCATACGATTGCAAGAAATGCCAGCCTTTCAGATTATCACAGGGCGACAGGATTTGAGGCCGTCATGGGTTATCTGTATCTTTCCGGCGATATGAAAAGGATTGTCGATCTGGTGAAAATTGGTTTGGAATAAAAGGAGACTTATGGAAAGAAATACTCAGAATGAAAATCTGGTGGAAGGACGCAACGCGGTACTGGAAACATTTCGTTCCGGAAGAAGCGTGGACAGACTCTATGTGCTGGATGGCTGCCAGGATGGCCCGGTAAAGACGATTATGCGGGAAGCCAGGAAACAGAAGACAGTGATAAATTACGTGGAGAAAAGCAGACTGGATCATCTTTCGGAAACCGGAAAACATCAGGGTGTAATCGCAATTGCCGCTGCTTATGAGTACAGTACCGTGGAGCAGATGCTGGAAAACGCCCGCAGCCGCGGGGAAGCGCCATTTTTGATTCTATTGGACGGAATTGAGGATCCGCACAATCTGGGAGCCATCATCCGTACGGCAAATCAGGCAGGCGCCCACGGCGTGATCATTCCCAAAAGAAGGGCGGTTGGGTTGACCGCTACAGTGGCTAAGGCCTCTGCAGGCGCTTTGAATTACACGCCGGTTGCCAGAGTAACCAATCTGGTTTCCACCATGGAATCGTTGAAAAAGGAAGGCCTCTGGTTCGTCTGTGCCGATATGGGCGGTACATCTATGTATGATCTGGATCTGAAAGGATCCATTGGCCTTGTGATTGGAAGCGAAGGGGAAGGAGTCAGCCGTCTGGTTCGGGAAACCTGTGATTTTATTGCGGCAATTCCCATGAAAGGAGAGATTGATTCCCTGAATGCATCGGTGGCGGCCGGGATTCTCGCCTATGAGATTGTAAGGCAGAGAGGATGACAAAAGGAAGGATATGAAAAACTTTGAGACATTGTCAGACGAGGAACTGATTGTGCGGATGCGGGAGAACGGTGACACGGACGAAATCGCAGAATATTTGCTGGATAAGTACAAGCCGCTGGTGCGGAAAAAGGCCAGGGCCATGTATCTGGTAGGCGGCGAAACGGATGATCTGATCCAGGAAGGGATGCTGGGACTTTTTAAGGCGCTGCGGGATTTTAATCCCGCCAGGGAAGTCTCTTTCGCATCCTTTGCCAGACTTTGTATCGAACGGCAGCTGTACAATGCGATCCAAAGCTCCAACAGACAGAAGCACCAGCCGCTGAATACGTATATTTCCCTGAGTGACGAAGAGTTTGCTTCGGAACTCAGACAGATTTCCGTGCAGAATCCGGAAGCAATCATAATAGATCAGGAAAATGCGGCGGGAATCGAAGAGAAAATCCATAGAACTTTGAGTAAGTTTGAAAATCAGGTTCTCAAAATGTATTTGGAGGGCGCCGATTATATCCAGATTGCGGAGCGTCTGGACCGGCCGGCCAAGTCCATTGACAATGCTCTGCAGAGAATACGGCAGAAGGTGAAAGCCTGTATTACAAAAAGTTAAAAAATAATATATTTTCCGCTTGACATCTATATAAAGTTTTGCTAAAATTACTATTGCTGTAGCGAGAGAAAAGCTGCACAGGCTGCCGTGGCACAGTAGGTAGCGCGCAACATTGGTAGTGTTGAGGTCACGGGTTCGATTCCCGTCGGTAGCTTAAATATCAAAGGACAAACTTTGATAGAAAAACAGCCTTCCAAATTGGAGGGCTGTTTTTCTATCTATGCCCGGAAAGACTGATATTATAGGCTTTCCGGTTTTTTCTGTTTTCTGGGGACTTGGCGGATTAGGCCGCCATCAGCTTGTTTCCCTTTGTGGCGATACAGTGATGGCTGGGCGGTTCAGTTCATCGTTGTAAAAATGCTGGTTGAACAGGTCGAACATTTCCTCGGCTTCCCTTACGATTTCAGATATTTGCAGCGAGGACAGGACCCCGCCGAAGCGGGGCTAATCAGAACAGCAATTAGGATTTGTCGCTTTGTTCAATTTCCTGATAAATGGATAACTACTTATCCTATAAAAACTTTATAAATCACAACAAAATAAACAAAAACTGCGGTTAAACAAGTAAGAATAAAACCACTTCTATCTCTGTTGTTTTTATATTCTACACTTCTTAATAGCAAAAGAGTGGCAAGTGATGTAAGCATAATAGGATTTGTTATGTCAAATGCAAGAACTTTTGTTAATCCTAATACAGCAGAAAGTATTGTTATTATGGATAATACGACTTTTGAAATTTTCATAGCCTCACCTCTGCAGCTTCCAATTGTTCTGCGGCCATAGCCTCTGTGCTTTTCTGGGCGGCGGTTTTGACTGCTGCCTTTGCCGCCCGGCTTACTCTGGTACGGGCCTCCGGGAATGCCTCCGGCAGTACGCCTTCCTCATAGTGGATTTCAAAGGTGATCTTCCCGTCCATATGTACGTTGAAATGGAAGTCGGCCATTTACAAGCTCTTTTTTTTCTGTTCATTTATATATTTTCCCGCGTCTTTAAGGAAGCTGGCGATCATTACAATCATGATCAGGCCGATTGGAAAAGCCGAGATAATACTGACGGACTGAATATTGCTCATGGAACTTTCGGAAAAAACGAGAGCAATGGGAAGTGCAATCAGCAGCAGGCACCACAGCAGAGTAATCAGTCTGTGAGGATGTTCCCCTTCTTCCAGTTTTCGATAACTATAGCAAGCCGCGGTGTAGGCGATGGAGTCAAAGGATGTCGCATAAAACAGGATCATGCACACCAGCGTTACCAGCAGGACAAAGGGGGCGCAAGGCATGGTATCGATGATATTGAGAATCAGTGAATACAGGTCGCCGTCCGCTGCGTACTGTGCGATAAAGTCCGCCGTTCCGCTTTGCTGCAGTCCCAGGGAGTAATTCCCCAGGACGATGAAACTGGCGATGGTGGATCCCACGCCGAAAAGATAACCGCCCAGGATGGTCTGACGGATGGTGCGGCCCCTGGAAATATTGCCGATGAAGAAAGGCGCCGCAATACACCATACCATCCAATATGCCCAGTAATAGATCGTCCAGTCCTGGGGAAAGTTGTTTGTACGTCCCGGATCGGTATAGGTGGCCAGTCCGATAAAATTCTGAATCATTTTCCCCAGTGATTGGAATCCGTTTTCCAGAATGAATCTGCCCTGGCCGCCGACCAGCAGTACGAAGATCAGCAGGCCGAAAAACAGATAGATGCAAAGCTTGGCCAGCAGACTGATTCCTTTGAAACCATGAAGAACCGCGTAGGTATATACAGCGCAGGTGATCAGCAGGATAATTATGGTTATCATCGTTCTGCTGATTTCAATATGAAAAAGACGTACGATAATACTTGCCATCAGAGGGGTAGCCACACTGAAGGTCGTAGCTGTGCCAGCAAGCAGAGCGAACAGGGCGAACAGATCGATCACCCGGCCCAGGATGCCGTCCGCATGGCGGCCAATCACAGGACGGCAGGCTTCCGAGTAACGCTGACGTCGGATTTTCCGGACGTGGAGCATAAAGGCAAAGGCGACTGCAAGTACCAGATAAAAAGCCCAGGGGATGAAACTCCAATGAAATAATGGGAAGACGCCGGCCCATTCCGTGACCGTGCCCATCTGTGCAACATATGGATTGGAAGCATACATGACCCATTCGGAAAAGGAGTAGAATAGAATATCTGCGGCCAGTCCGCAGGTAAACATCATACTGCCCCAGGAAAAGAAAGAGTATTTTGGTTTTTCGCCCGGCTTCCCCAGTACGATATCTCCATATTTTGAAAAAGAAAGCCAAAAAGACAGCAAAAGAATTCCAAGTCCGATCACAAGATAATACATTCCCATTGTGTTGCCAAAGAAAAAACGGATCTGACTGATCACAGCGTTGGATTTCTCAGGGAAAATGAAAAGAAGTATCGATAATCCAAGAATCAGAACGAATGGAACCAGAGTAACCATCCAGTCAATTCTTTTACGATTTCCTTTTGAAACTTTTTTACTGTACATCTGTTTATCCTCCGAAATAACTGTTGAAAACATCTTATCATAGTATGCTTTATCAATCAAATATAAAAGATGAAGGGACTGTCGCACTAAATAATTAGTGCGGCAGCACTTTTTTTGCAGAGAATAAGAGCCAGGTCTGTGCAAGGCCTGGCTCTTGGTGTAAAATTTATTTATGCGACTAAATAAAATCTTACAGAAAGATTATACTCTATCTTCTCTGTACTATCAAATCAAACTTCCGCTGGATGTGGAAATTTTGATCCCGGCAGATGATCCGGTCCGTCTTCTGAGTGCTTTTGTGGAGGGAATGGAACTCAGCGATCTTTATCAGACTTATGGAAAGATAAAGAAAGATCAGGCGACACCGAGGCAGCTGCTTAAGATCATGGTCTACGCCAGCATGAATCGGATCTATTCCAGCCGGGATATCGAAACTGCATGCCGCCGAGACATTAACTTCATGTACCTTCTGGAAGGAAAACCAGCGCCTGACCATGCAACCTTTGCCCGTTTTATTTCCCTTCATTTCGCCCAATGCTCGAAAAAGACATTAGCTGAGGTGTCAAAACTCTTATATTCACTTGGAGAGATTTCAGGGGAAAGTATCTTTATAATGTGTTAATTTCCTTCTCCAGCTCTCCAACAGCTTCCATCATGGTTTCAAAAGACGGAATCTCCCCATAGAGCATATTCCGCATGGCAGAGTAATCTTCCTGCAGCGCACCCAGGCGGTATGACGGAGGAAGCAGCTTTAAGGTGGCCGGAACAGCCTCCGGGTAGCGCGCCCAGGCCCGCGGATAAAACTTTATCTTGAAATCGACCACTTTCTGCAGCAGGTCCAGCCGTTCAAACGCTTTTTCCTTCACAGGCGATTTCGCCATACAGTAAAGGTCATAATAATGACGGGAATACCGCTGGGGCATGGAAAGGTGTTCAGGCCGGTTGGCCTCATGGTGAAGGATCGTCGCCTTTTCCCAGAAAGTCCGCTCCGGCGCCACCGTCAGAACAGGAACCTCTTTCTGCTTGAATAATTGCGGGTACTGTTCTGCGGCATACGGTACAATATCCACCAGCTCTGCCGGTGTCCAGGCTGCCAGCGCTCCAATCTCCAATCGAATCACCTGTAAGGTAGAGGCATCGGTAAACAGGTTTGGGTAAGCAAAGATCACCGTCTGTTTATCTTCCTCGTCTATGTAAAGATTGGCCGGAAGGCCCAATTCAGCAGAAAGCCCTTCCCGGACCTGCGGGCAGAAGGTTTCTGCCAGGAAAACCTAGGCCTTTCGGTTCGCCTCTTTATTGAAGGCATCCTGCTTGGTGTTTGAGCGTTTTTCCCAGGGTTCATTGACACCATACCCCAGGACACGCCAATCCAGGATCAGATCAATGTCCTCGGAAAACCGGCTGATAAGGTGATACCCTTTGGATAAACTGGTCCC
>DWVJ01000037.1 GCA_019120315.1 Candidatus Ruminococcus avistercoris | reverse complement strand
TATGCCTTCTAATATACTCAGTTAAGCTATCATAATACTCGCTAATTATAGAACTCAGTTCAGGATCTTTTTCGAAATCAATAATTTTTAAATGTAATTCTTCTGTGAGTACTTGAATACTAATAGGCCTTCCATGAGATTTCCATTCATTGTTATCACTCAGTTTGTTTGCGATTTCAAGTGCTCGTGCCTCTTTTTCTGCAAGTGTAACATCGTTTCCGTTCGAGGAATGTTTCGTCCAATCCTTGAATTTGTATTTGGTCAGCCATTTCTTTAACATATCTACGGCCAATTCCTTAGCTTGTTCATATGAACGCAATTCAGCAAGATCGAAATCTTTTAGAATTAGAAACTCAGCTTGTGTTAACTCGTTCTTTTTAGCTTTTTCTAAAAATTCATTAATTTTATCGAGATAACCCAGTGCAGCCACTAAATTACCTTCTTTATTCTGGACTTGAGGGTCGATTGGACCCAGTGTGGAATAATAATTCATATAAATATTATCACCGCTCATGCACCAGATTGTTCCAGCACTGTATGCATAGTCGGGAACAATAAAATTCACTTCATCGTAAAAATGGCGCAAAATATCGACCATTCGTTGAACCGGAGGGAGACTGCCCCCTGGTGTAGTAAGAAACACATAGATTGCGCGATGCTTATTAGAATCGTTAGCTAAGGCTTCAATTATGTCTTTGACTTCACGCTCGACACCATTCACTATTTCGCCATAATAAGTAAAGAGATCAGCATTAAGCTTGTTTTCTAGTTTTGTCAAAAGTTCTCCTAGCGCTGTTTGATTGAGTTTTTCCAATTTATTTACCATCACTTTCACTCCTTCCAGCCTTCTATCTTTATAATAGCATTAAAATGAACGGCCTTCAAGGAGAAGATATTCTATATATTATGCGTAATTTCTAATTTTTATTCTCTAAAACCTATTTTACATATAAATGATTTCTTGTCCATTGGAGAGAATTTCTAAGATGATTCGTTGATTAACGCAACCAAACATAACATTTTTTGCTTGCCGTAGTTGGTAGAACTTTTGAAAAGTCAAGAGTATAATGAGGGCAGGAGGTGTGAAAAGTATGAAAATGCAGAAAAGTAATATCGCCTATAATTTGACTACACTGCGTCAACTTAATAAATTTTCTCAAGAAGAAGTAGCCGAGCGAATTGGTGTTTCCCGGCAGGCTGTTGCAAAATGGGAAGCAGGCCAATCAGTACCCGACATTCTGAATTGTGACGCGCTGGCGAAACTATATGATGTGGAACTCGATGACCTAATCCATTACGACCAAGGGCAGACTGGCGAAAGCATACCACCCAAGGGTAAGCACATATTCGGAACTGTTCGTGTGGGGGAACGCGGCCAGATTGTACTTCCCAAGCAGGCCAGAGATGTATTCAAAATTAAGCCCGGAGATATGTTAGTAGTTTTAGGAGATGAAGAACCGGAACATCCGGGAATTGCACTGATGAAAGAAGATTTTTTTCTGGGTATTGCTCAATTATTCAAAACTGCTTTGAATATGGCAGATACACCAGACGGAAAGGAGAAAAAATAATGGAAGCTGTATTGAGCGTCCAGAGTATCAATAAGCACTACCCAGGATTTGCTTTGGAAAATGTCAGCTTTTCTCTTGCACCTAACCGTATTATGGGGCTGATTGGTAAAAATGGAGCGGGGAAAAGTACAACCTTAAAAGCTATTCTCAACATGGTTTCGCCAGAAAGCGGGAGCGTCATCATGTTTCGTAAGAATTTCTATCAGCATGAAAAAGAATGCAAGCAACGCATAGGCGTTGTGTTTGGCGGTATTGACTTTTATCCGCTGAAGAAACTCTCTACTATTACGGCTGTTACTCAAAAATTTTACACGAACTGGGATGAGGAACAGTATCAAAAATATATCAAGCGTTTTGCTTTGAATGAAAGTAAAAAATTCAAAGAACTTTCAAACGGAATGAAAGTAAAATACCTACTTGCACTGGCATTGTCTCATCATGCCGAGTTACTCATTTTGGATGAACCGACTTCGGGTTTAGACCCGGTATCCCGTGAAGAACTGCTTCATATTTTCCGGCAAATTGTGAAAAGCGAAAAATGTTCTATTCTGTTTTCTACACATATTACTTCTGATTTGGATAGGTGTGCGGATGATATTACCTATATTCAGAATGGGCGGGTATTGCAAAGCGCAGATAAAGATACATTTTTGCGTTCCTTTGAGCATTTGAAAACCCTGGATGATATAAGACCGTTCACTTTGGAAGAAATTATGCTGCGTACAGAAAGGAGTGAATGGGACGATGACATTACTGTATAAGGAAATGAGGCTTGTAACCCATCCAACCTCGATTGTTTTTGCGTTTTTGGGTTGTCTTGTTCTGGTGCCGTCCTATCCTTACAGTGTGATTTTTATGTTTGGTTGTTTAGCGCCTTACATTACTTTTTTAAATGCGCGAGAAACAAATGATGTCTGGTACACAGCCGTTTTACCAGTAACAAAACTGGAAAGTGTTTTGGGGAAATGCTTGCTTGTCGTTTTCTTTCAGCTATTTCAACTGCTTTTCTCTGTCCCATTTGCAATCTTGAGAAATGTCATGAATATAACAAATAACCCCGTAGGTTTAGACGCGACTGTTGCATGGTATGGGTTTGGATTTATCTTATATGGGGTATTTGATTTGGTATTTCTCACGACATTTTATAAAAGCAGTTACAAGGTTGGAAAATCATTTATCTTTGCAGCAATTCCTATGGTTTTTCTCATGGTAGCGATAGAAGCTACTGCCCACATACCGATATTTGTTTGGATGGATAGCTACCAGCCAGAGCATTTGCTTATGCAGTTTCCGATTTTAATAGTCGGGATTGTCTGCTATGGCGTTCTTGTCCTTTTAGCATATCGGATTTCTGTAAAACACTTTGAAAAGGTTGACTTGTAAAGTCAAGGTGTTGGCAAAGCCTGCGCCAAAATTTCATATAAAACAACAAGGAGTGAAAAAATGAAGCCAAGAAGCGAAAAAAGCATGGAACTTTATCATTTGATGCTGAAGCGCGGCTATCCGGAACCATTTTGCGATGAGGTAACAAAGAACCTGAATACCGACTGGACCGCCCGGCGGATGATCGGATATTTATCTCATTATGAAAAGCTGCGTCTGGAAGATGTGGCAGATGAGGTGCTGGCAATTTTGAGTGACCGGAATCGGATCATGGATAAGAAGGAAACCGAGGCTGCCAATGCCAGATGGAATGAGATGATGTGGGAAGGGTTTCCTTTTGGAGAGGAGGATGAATAATGCGTTTATTTGTGGCGATCCAGCTTTCCGATGAGATGAAGAAATCCCTGACTGGCCTGATGCATGACTGCAAAACTCAGGGAATTAAGGGAAATTATACGCCGGCGCAGAATCTGCATCTTACCTTGTGCTTCATCGGTGAGACGAAGGAAAAGGATACGATTAAACAGGCATTGAAGGCAGTGAAATATAAGCCATTTAAATTGGCACTGACCGAGACCGGCAATTTTGGGGATCTGATTTGGGCAGGAGTCCGCAGCGGGCAGAGTATCAACTCGCTGGTGACAGATATCAGAAAAGTCCTGCACGAAGCCGGGATTCCTTTCGATGAGAAGAAGTTTGTTCCGCATATTACACTTATTCGGAAAGCTTCGAAAAATCCGGGAAAACTGGACATAAAGAAAGCGGATATGATGGTGAAGAAAATTTCACTGATGAAGTCAGAACGAGTGAATGGGAAAATGGAATATACGGAGATTTTCTCATTTTGATATTCTGCTCCATCCGGGTTGTCTATTCCGATTACAGTTTCATCATCCTGAACGTCAATATTCTCTTTAGGTTGAATTTATCAAAATGGAGATTATTGGAGAAGTTTAACATTTACTAAAATTGACAAAACAAAGATAATTGTTTATCGTTACAAACATTAAAGGATGGTAAATGAAAATGAAGAAAGCTGCGTATAATATACTTCCAGGAACAGAAGAAATACTAAAAACCATGGGTGAACAGATCAAGCTTGCCAGACTCAGACGAAGTTTATCAGCTGAACTGGTGTCAGAACGTGCCGGAATCAGCCGAGCCTCTTTGTGGAAAGTCGAAAAGGGTGATCCATCTGTAGCTATGGGGATCTATGCAGCTGTTTTACATGCCCTAAACAACTTTGATAAAGATCTCCTTCTCGTTGCGAAGGACGATGAACTGGGCAGACAGATTCAGGATCTGAATTTGATCATAAGAAAGCGGGCACCGAGGAGGAGTGACTAATGGCAGCCAATCAAAAAACCATCTTCGTCTATGATGATTTCAGTTCGGAACAACCTGTCCTTATGGGAAGTCTTTTTATTCTTGCAGAGAACGGGTGGATCCTTTCACCTTTATACGATGTGAATCCGGTTCCTTACGGTGATGAGCTTTCCTTGAATGTGGATGAAGAGAATAACAGCATCAGTATTGATCTTGCTATACAGACAGCTGTCAGATTTGGAATTAATGAGGACGATGCAAAGAATTATGCAGAAGATATTCTGAAGGCTGTAAGAGAAAACTGGGAAAAAATTGCTGTGGATTACAGGCTGACACGCAGACAGATCGAAGAAATGAGACCTGCATTCAGTGCCTGTTATGAATAAAAATCTGCCCCGAAATATGTATTTTTTTCGGGACAGATTTTTATTGTACGATTATCGATTTTTTCTTTTATCAAATATATGTATAGTGATCAAAGAAAGTATAATTTCCACGCAGACAAGTAAGGCCACTTTTATCAAATCACTCTCCACAAGCATGGAAACAGCCGCTGTGTCTATCAACATGTGGGCAGCGATACACGGAATAGAGCCGCGGGACAACTCTTTCACTGTGCCGAGGGTGAAAGTGTTGCCCAGTATCATCAGAAAAAAGATAAGGTAATTAGACGAACCTGCAGTGACCCACGGCAGACGGTAAATGGGAAAATGCCATACAAACCAGATTACGGATATAACAAGCATTTTTAATACAAAACATTTTTTTATCTTTATATGAGTTTGCAGATACCATCGCCATCCTACCTCTTCCAGACCACCTTGTAAAAGTGTCCAGGGAAAATAAGCGATCACAGCAGAAAACGAAGAGCCGGTAAAGGTCACATTTCCCAGTAAAACAGATACGCCATAATATATAAGCGGTACCGCGAGAGCGGCAGCATAGGAATACCAGCTCTCATGGGGCGAAAAAGCCGTTTTAACAATCTCTCCCATTTTGGACATTTCGCCGGATATCCGCACAAAAACAAAGGCGAGAAACATCGGAAGCAGGTTCATGAAGATGAAAAACACAGATGCCCAGATACTTGTGCCATCTGGTATAAAACACAGGATAAGCTGCCCCGTCAGGAAGGTACAGGCGATCGTAATGAAGGCATACAGATAAGGCAGTTGCTTGTTCATATCCATCTCCTTAATATTATTTTATCAGGTTTATTTTATCAGATTATCCGGGAAAGGGCAAATACATATTACTTTTCTCTCCGGCACCAGTTCACCCCAGACAGAGCTGTAAAAAGGAAGGAATCCACCGCTGCCGCACCCATCATCAGGTAAGGGAGCCAGATAGCGGTATTTCCTATATAAGCAAAACCTGTGTCCATGGATGCATAAGTGAAGCTGTTCATAAGCCCTACGCCGCCGGAAGGCAGCAGGCAGCGGATCCAGTTCCCTGTGTTTCCGCTCAGGATCATATATACGATCACAGGCAGCAGGAGAAAGACAAAGGCGGTGATACTGGCAGAAGCCACGGTTTTCATTTGTCCGGAGAGGAAGAGCGTGAAAGCAGCCGTGGCCATCAGGGAGACAAAGCCTGCTCCTGCGATGAGCAGTTCCATCTGCCCCGCTGTCAGGGGAAGAAACACTGATACGGATATCAGCAACTGCAGGGAAGTATCCAGACCCTTAAAGTCAAAGGAGGCATTGAGAAGGAGAAGGAAAAGGGTCATGCAGACAAGATACAGTATTCCCGTAAGAAGAATTCCTGCCAGGATACGGCTTACGGCCAGACACTTCTTTCCGTCTCTGGTGCATTTTAGAATCTGATCTGCCTGCGTCTGGCTGTCGCTGGAAAAGACAGGAACCAGGATAAAGGTGCAGATCAGTACCAACAGAAATACATAGATACCCACGTATTCTATGGCATCCGACGTCAGGCCAGGCTTATAGGTAAAGGGCATTTTTACCTGGTCGTAGAGGATAAACGCTTCCCGGACGGCGTTTTCTGTGCGGGCATTGGCCCCTCCCTCCAGAAACAGAAGGTCCTTTAAATGCTGTCTGCACTGAGGGTAAAATCCTTTGACCTGCTCTGCTGTCAGGTTATGAAGTCTCGGGGCCAGGCCTGTATCCGGATCTGCCCAGGCCTCGTTCACCCGGCTTAGAAGTCCATCTACGTTAGCCACCTTTTCATAGTAATCGCCGGCCGTCACCCTTTCATCATAAATGCCGTCCGGTAGACCGCCCTCGTATCCTGCGGCAAAATCCATGTACCTTGTAAGAGCTGCAGCCAGGATCTCCTCGGTGATCGCTCCTTGAAACTGTCCCTGATTCTTCGCTTCCAGCTTCAGAGCCGCCTTTCCTTCCGCCCGGATTTCCTGACCGCTGTCGTCTTTATAAGTCCAGGATGCAAAAGAAGCTGGGAAATATGCCAGTACTGGCGCCAGCAGGAGGGCAGCCAGCATCAGTATAAGAATAGATCTGGTTTTCAGGAGTCTTTTCAGTTCTGCTGTAAATACTCTCATTTCACATACCTTCCTTTCCATGTGTCTCTTCCTGGGGAAAAAGCCACAGATACAGATCTTCCAGCCGCGGGTTTTCAGGCTGTGAGTCCTGTACAACGGGAGATTTCGCCAGATAACGGATAAACACAGTGTCTTTTCCTTCATTGCGGATGTTTACCAGCCGGATGATCTTTTCATATCGGTAAAGATCTCTTTCCTGAATCAGCGCAGACCACACCTTCCCGCACATTTCACGGATCAGCTCGTCTGTGGTTCCCTGAACGATAATCCGTCCCTCTTTCATGACTGCGTTCCTGGAGGCAATGTACTCCACGTCTGATACGATATGGGTAGAAATGAGTACGATCTTATCCGAGGCGAACTCAGACAGAAGGTTGCGCAGACGTACCCTTTCCCCTGGATCCAGGCCGCTGGTGGGTTCATCCAGGATCAGTACCTTTGGGTCGTTTAAAAGAGCCTGGGCAATGCCCACCCGCCGTTTCATTCCTCCGGAAAGCTTTGTGATCTTCTTTTTCTTCACATCCGCCAGGGTAAAGATCTCCAGCAGCCGGTCGATCTTTTCCTTTGCTTTTTTTCTGGAGAGACCTTTCAAAGCCGCCACATAGTCCAGATAATCATACACCGTAAACTCCGGATAAAATCCGAACTCCTGGGGCAGGTATCCGAAGATGTCCCGGTAGCTTTTTCCCAGCACATCGATCGGTACTCCATCGTATGTTACAGTTCCTTCTGTGGGCAGCAGAAGACCTGCCGCCATCCGCATAAGGGTGGTCTTCCCGGCTCCGTTGGCCCCCAGAAGTCCCCATACGCCGGGAGTGATGGTCAGGCTGACATGATCCACTGCCAGCTTGTCTTTAAACTGCTTTGTCAGATTATTTATACATAATTCCATTTGTCATTCTCCTTCCCAGTTTTTGTATTTGGAGGATCCACAGGAGAGCTGCAGCCCCGCAAAGAATCCATGCATATCCGGAGGTCACCATATAGTCCTGTGTCCCGTCTGCACCCTGATTTATACATTTCCAAACGAGAGCAAAGAAGAAAAAGCCTGTTCCCATAAAAACGCTGCTGATGACGACGAAATATTTTCCCGGCTTTTTGTCTATCAGGAACAGGATCAGATTCCAGGCCATAAGGAAAGGGAGAAACAGCCAGGCTGCAAGGCCTGTCAAATCCACAGTCCAGAATATGCGTGCTCCGACGGCAACCATCAGCTCCATCAAAATGGCGCTCATTCCCGTAATGATGAGCTGGGCTGTCCGAAGGCGGGTAAGAGATGCAGACGCATTCTCTACCTCTGTCATTTTCCATATACTTGACCTGGCAAAGAATGGCACGCAGCTCCAGGCTGACAAAAGCCCTGCGCTGCACAGAAACAGCGGTACCCTCCTATAGAGGAACAAATCAGATTCAGGATCTTTAAGGGTTATCCATCCAGCTGTCTGGTTAAAAACGGACAGGATCAGAATAAGCAGCAGCCCCTGCCAGATCCAGACGTACCTGCCGGTGTACCTGATCTGCCGAATCGTAAAAGCCGGGAAACTCATGCTTTTTCTTTTCATAGCGATCTGGAAGGCGTTTGCTGCCAGAGATGCCGTCCGGTTCACATGATTTTGATCCGTTGAACTTTTTTCTTTCTCCAGAGCTGCCAGTCTTATCATTTCTTTTTTTACCTGGTCGGTTTCCATTCCTTTTCTCTCCCTTCGAATTCTCTTTTTAACAGTTTCAGGGATTTCCTGAGCCTGGACTGTACAGTTCGCATCGGAAGATCGGTTATCTTCGCGATTTCACCCAGTTTCAGCTCCTGAGAGAACCGAAGGATAACGATTTCCTGCAGTTCCTCTGGAAGAAGCTCCACAAGTCTTCGGAAATCCTCCCGATCCTCTCCCTCCTTCAGCCCTTTTTCCTCAAAGGGGACTTGTTCCGGTATAGGTTCCCATGTCCGTTTTCTGCGGAGATCCGCGCATACATTGGCGGCTATCCGGTAGAGAAAGGCTCGGAAATGTCCCCGATGTCTGTAGTTTTCAAAATAGCGGAACACCTTTAGAAATGTCTCCTGCACAGCATCCTGGGCTAAAGACTGCTCCGGTACGTGGTACAGGCAGTATCTGAGTATGTCGTCATAATAGAGCATGACCAATTCTTCCGCAGCGGTGGGATCGCCGGTTTTCAGTTTTTTAAATATTTCATCTTCCCGCGTCAAGTATGAAGCCCTCCTGTTTTTCGTACCTATAGTTTATAACGTTTTACCGTCAGGAAAAGGATTAAAATTATGATGCAATAGACAAGCTATGGGAATTCACTTATAATGAAAATAATTGATGAGATTCAGAAAAAAATAAAGAGAAAAGGAGAAAGTTATGTTAGAGATAGGAACAACAGCTCCGGCGTTTTCTCTGCCGGATCAGAACGGACAGATGCATACCCTGGAAGAATACAGAGGAAAGAAGGTCATCTTGTACTTCTATCCGAGAGACAACACGCCGGGATGTACGAAGCAGGCCTGCGGTTTTGCCCAATTATATCCGCAGTTTACCGAAAAGGGCGCAGTGATCCTCGGGATCAGCAAGGACTCTGTGAAATCTCATAAAAAATTTGAGACGAAGTACGGTCTGCCATTTACGCTGCTCTCCGATACACAAAAGGAAGTGATTCAGGCATATGATGTCTGGAAGGAAAAGAAAAATTACGGTAAGGTATCCATGGGCGTAGTCCGCACGACGTATCTGATCGACGAGGAAGGTGTGATCATCAAAGCGATGGATAAGGTAAAAGCAGCGGAAAATCCGCAGCAGATGCTTGAGGAACTATCATGAAGATCCTGTTGTCACCGGCGAAGAAAATGAATGTAAATACGGATGACCTGGCGCCTTTGGGGCTGCCGGTTTTTATGGAGCAGACAGAAGAGATCCTCCGTTTCCAGCAGGGATTATCCTACGCGGAGGCTAAAAAGCTGTGGGTTTGTAATGACCGGATCGCAGAACAGAACTATGACAGATTGAAAAGTATGGATCTGTATCACCGGCTGACACCGGCGATTCTGTCCTATGAGGGCATTGCCTACCAGTACATGGCGCCTGTGGTATTTGAGTCTGGCGAGTTCGCTTATGTGCAGGAACATCTGCGGATTCTGTCGGCGTTCTACGGCGTGGTAAAGCCCATGGACGGCGTGACGCCGTACCGTCTGGAGATGCAGGCAAAAGCGAAAGTTGCCGGGACGAAGGATCTGTATGAATATTGGGGCGATAAACTGTATCGGGAGGTTCTGGACGACAGCCATATAATCATCAATCTGGCATCGAAGGAATATTCCAGGTGTATTGAAAAATATCTGCTGCCGGAGGATATTTATATTACCTGTGTTTTCGGAGAAATCAGCGGCGGGAAAATCGTACAGAAAGGCGTGTACGCCAAGATGGCCAGAGGCGAAATGGTGCGATTTATGGCGGAAAAGCAGATCAAAGACACGGATGAAGTGAAAATGTTTGACCGGTTGGGATACAAATTCCGGGCGGATTTGTCTGATGAGAAGACGTTTGTATTTCTCAAATGAAGGAGATATTTTAATAAATAAATTAAAGGAGATCAGAGATGAAAAAGAAAGCAGTTGTATATTTATTAGTTGCAGTTATGGCGATGACGATAAGCGGTTGTTCCGGAAAATCCGCAGAGGAAAAGAGCAGCGAAGCGGAAACTTCGTCGGAAGAAGCAAAAACCACAGAGGCAGATACTGTAGAAGATACAGACAGTGAAGAGGGATCAGAAGAGTTGGAACTTCTCAGAAAGTATGTGGATGTGGATGCGTATATTGCCGGGGAAGGAATGGTGGATGCGAATGTTTCCGATGAAATTTCTGAAGAAATGCAGGTTGACGGACACACACTGCGGATCGGCATGGGATATGACGAGGTTCTTGCGGAAGGTTTTACTCCCACAGACGATGCGTTTTCCCAGGAAGAGGCGTATGCAGTTGCCGTGACCTGTGATTTTACCACAGATCAGGGTAAAACGGCCCGTCTTGGATTTATTTGCGAGGAAGGTCAGACAGTGGCGGACGGTGTTCTTTATTCTGTGAATGTGCAGCAGTTGGAAGATACGGACGAGACGACAGTTCCCGCATACAGTGTTATGGGTATCAGTGGGGATACCACCATACCGGAGATCGTATCTGTGCTCGGAGAGCCATACCAGATTGAAGATCCTGCGTGGTCAGATTTTCTCAATGTGGGATTTGAGTATAACTGCAAAGAAACCTCCCGTTACCTTACGTTTTATGTAAACCTTGATACGGAAGAGATCGTTTCTGCTACACTGGAAGGATATGCAGAATAACTGCCTTTTTAGCTTTTCCTATATCTTGTGGGGAAGATAACGGATTATGAATAAAGAAAGATTAAAGAAATTACCGAAAATAGAATTACACTGCCATCTGGACGGATCGCTTTCGCCGGAGTTCATTCGCAAAAAACTGGCGGAAGAAATCCCTCTTTTTGAACT
Organism: Candidatus Ruminococcus avistercoris; assembly: GCA_019120315.1. Taxonomy (GTDB): domain Bacteria; phylum Bacillota; class Clostridia; order Lachnospirales; family Lachnospiraceae; genus Ruminococcus_G; species Ruminococcus_G avistercoris. The sequence goes on along the minus strand of DWVJ01000037.1, from coordinate 77,939 downwards.
TCAGGCAGGAGAAAACTGCAGGAGTCTGGCAGAATATCTGGAGAAATTTGATCTGCCCCTGCGATGTCTTCAGGACAGGGAAGGGCTTTGCGAAGCGGGATATGATTTTATGAAAAGTGTTTCCCGTGAAAATGTGAAATATGCGGAGGTACGATTTGCGCCCATGCAGTCCCTTAAACAGGGACTGACGCCAGGGGAGGTCATTGAAGCTGTCCTGGAAGGTCTGAAGCGGGGCAAAAAAGAGTTTCAGGTGGAGTACGGGCTAATCGTCTGTACCATGCGCCATCATTCCTGGGAGGAAAACAGGCAGATGCTGGAAGCGGCGCGGGATTTCCTGGGTCACGGCGTCTGTGCCGCAGACCTGGCGGGAGACGAGGCGTCTTTTCCCCTGAAAAATTTTGAGAATTTATTTCAGCTGGCAAAAGAACTTGGATTTCCTTTTACAATCCACGCAGGAGAATGCGGCGACACCGGCAATATCCGGGATGCCCTCCGCTTTGGCGCCGGAAGGATCGGTCATGGCATCGCAATGAAAGGAGACAAAGATCTGCAAAGGCTGTGCCGGGAAAAAGAGATTGGCATAGAGATGTGTCCCGTCAGCAATCTGCAGACGAAAGCATCGCCTTCGCCGGCGGAATATCCGCTGCTGGAATTTCTGGATGAAGGGCTCCTTGTGACCGTCAATACGGACAACCGGACGGTAAGCGGCACCACCATGACGAGAGAACTGGAATTTATTCAGAAACAATATCATATTACTGATGAGGAAATTGGGTTACTGATGGAGAACGCCATAAAAACGGCCTTTGCCGGCGATGAGGTGAAGGAGCGTTTGTTTCGGACATTTCAAAAAGAAATCAAAGAGGTGACGGCTGATGAGACGATATAAAAGGATCTTCCTGATAGTAATGGACTCCCTGGGAATCGGCGCCATGCCGGATTCGATGGAATACGGTGACGAAGGAGTGGATACTTTCGGACATATTCTGGACAGGGTGGGAAAGATTAACATACCCAATCTGAAGAAGATCGGTATGCTGAACCTTCATCCGGCAGATTGTATGGAAGGGGAAGAGCATCCCTGCGGACGGTATATGCGGATGGCGGAGGCCAGCCGCAGCAAAGATACCATGACCGGACACTGGGAAATGATGGGGCTGAAAGTGGAAAAGCCTTTTAAAACCTTTACAGAACATGGATTCCCGCCGGAACTGATCGCTGAACTGGAAAAACGCTGCGGGAAAAAGGTTATCGGAAACAGAAGCGCCAGCGGAACGAAAATCCTGGAGGAACTGGGGGAGGAAGAAATAAGGGATGGTTCCATGATCGTCTATACCTCCGCGGATTCTGTCCTACAGATCTGCGGAAATGAGGAAACCTTTGATCTGGCCAACCTTTATCGCTGCTGTGAGATCGCCAGAGAACTGACCATGAAGGATGAATGGAAAGTGGGTCGTGTAATCGCCAGACCTTACGTGGGAAAGAAAAAGGGCGAGTTTGTACGCACCAGCAATCGCCGTGATTACGCATTGAAGCCCTTTGGCAAAACGGTATTAAACGCTCTTTTGGAAGCGGGTCTGGATGTGATAGCCGTTGGAAAAATCAACGATATCTTTTCCGGCGAAGGAATTACCCGGACTCTCCATTCCGACAGTTCCGTACACGGGATGGAGCAGACTTGCCAGATCTGCGGAAGTGAATTTCACGGTCTTTGTTTTACCAATCTGGTGGATTTTGACGCTCTGTGGGGACATCGCAGAAATCCGGAAGGCTATGCCCGGGAAATAGAGAAATTCGATGCGGGTCTTGGCAGGCTGATGGAAAAGATGGGGCAGGAGGATTTGCTGATTCTGACGGCGGATCATGGAAATGATCCTACTTACAAGGGAACGGATCATACCAGGGAGTATGTGCCATTCCTGGTCTGGACGCCGGGGATGAAACAGACAGGGCCGATGGAAGAAAGCGATACTTTTGCGGATATCGGAGCGACCATCGCGGATAACTTTCAGGTAGATATGCCTGCGGGAACCTTGGGAACGTCGCGGCTGAAAGAGTTGTCCTGAAGATATGAGAGGAGGAAGATTATGTATCAGAAGCTGAAAAACTGTGTCAATATCATTCGCAAAAAGACAGATTTTAAGCCGAAGACGGCGATCGTCCTCGGTTCCGGTCTGGGTGGTTATGCCCATAAACTGAGAGTGGAGGCAGAAGTTTCCTACCGTGAAATCGAAGGATTTCCCGTATCCACTGTGGCCGGCCATGAGGGAAAATTTCTTTTCGGATATATAAAAGACAGACCGGTGGTGATGATGCAGGGTCGGGTACATTATTATGAGGGATATGATATGATCGATGTGGTGCTGCCCATTCGTCTGATGGGAATGCTGGGAGCGGATACGATCTTTCTGACCAATGCAGCGGGAGGAATTAACCGTGATTTCACTCCGGGGGATCTGATGCTGATCACGGATCACATTCCTTCTTTCGTGCCCAGTCCGCTTAGGGGAGCGAATATCGATGAGCTGGGTACCCGCTTCCCCGATATGAGCCGGGTGTATGACGAAGAGCTGTGTGAAAAGGTGAGAGTGGAGGCGAAAAAACAGGATATTTTGCTGCGGGAGGGAGTGTATGTCCAAGCTCAGGGTCCTAACTATGAGACACCGGCGGAAATCCGTATGTTTGGCACACTGGGAGCAGACGCGGTGGGCATGAGTACGGCCTGCGAGGCGATTGCCGCAAGACATATGGGAATGCGGGTCTGCGGTATCTCCTGTATTACCAATATGGCCTCCGGCATTTTAGATCAGCCTCTTGATCACCAGGAAGTGCAGCGGGTGGCAGATACGGTGAAAGAAAAGTTTGAAAATCTGGTGACGGAGATAATATAAAAAATAATTGCTATATACTATTCTATTTAAAAAAGATTGGCTGTGTATCCTTGATAAGGGTAACAGCCTTTTTTTGTAAAATTTATACAATCAGTTAGTCAAATTGAAAAAAATGCACTAAATCTTATAATTAGTGCATTGATTCTTATTGAAAGTGTAAATAATATTTACAAATAAAAAGCAAAAGGTTAATATAATTACACAAAACATAAGCGATATCGCAACTTAAAATGTACGTATTAACAAGTAAACAAAGAATATAAGAGAGGGTAGACTATGAAAAAAAGAATAATTGCATTATTAATGACGGGAATCATGGTGATATCTATGGCAGCATGTGGAAGTTCAGAAAATAATTCTCAGGAAGGATCTCAATCTGCAGAAGGCGAAAGTACAGAAACAGAAGATTCATCAGAAGAAAAATCTTCTGATGATACGATCACAGTGGGAATGTCCTTTAATGCTTTAATGAATGATGTGTTTGTAAAAACAGATGAATATACAAAACAATTTGGATCTGAAAGTACTCCTAAAGTAGAGTTTATTGTCACATCGGCGGATAATGATGTCAGCAAACAGATTTCGGATGTGAAAGATTTAATCAGTCAAAATGTCGATGTAATGTGTATTTGTCCTGAGGATGTTGCAGCGACAGATACAATGATTAAAGATTGTCAGGATGCAGGAATTCCCGTTATGATTCAAAACAGACCATACAACCCGGATGGAGAATATAAGCCAGATACTTTTGTAGGTGTTGATGCAGAAGACCAGGGATATGCATCTGTAAAGTCTGTTTTTGATCAGATGATTGAAGCGGGTGAAACGGAATTGAATCTGGTTGTCTGCAGCGGTTCTACCTCTGATCAGAATTCCGTTGACCGTGTTAATGGCGTGAAAAGGGCAGTGGAGGAATATGCAGATAAAGGAGCAAAAATTGTAACGGATTTGGATACAGATTGGGATCCAGATTGGCTGGAGGCAAATCTTCCAAGTACAATGAGAGCAAATCCTGATGCAAACTGTATTTACATTGCTTCTGATTTCCTTCTTCCGGCAGCAAAAGCAGCTCTTCAGTCAACAAATCAGTGGATTAAAAACGGAGAAGAAGGACATATCTGGTTTGCGGCAACGGATGTATATCAGGAAGGACTGGATGCTATTGGAGAGGGATATGTAGATGCTGATTCTTTGATGGATATTGTGACGATGTCTCAGACAATTGTTGATCAGTGTATTGCGCTTGCCAATGGTGAAAAAGTGGAAGAAGTCAGTGTAAAAGGGCCGGTTTATACACGGGAAAATTATCAGGATGAAGAATTAACAAAATTGCTTTGGAGTTAAACATGAATTTGTGAGGAGAAAAATATGAATCGTCAGGCAATTAATACAGATAAACAGAGCAACAACTGGGTGCAGAATATATTGTCGGACAGAAAAAGGACACTTGATGCAGTAACAGCAATTGCAGCAATAATATTTGTAATTATACTTTCTATAGCGGTTCCGAATTTTTTGACGATAAACAATATTGTTAATGTTTTGGAACAGCTTACTACCATCGGTATGTTATGTTTGGGAATGACTTTTATTCTAATCATCGGCGGCATTGATTTATCAATGCCGGCCGTACTGATGGCGGCGACAATACCGGGTGCAATGTTTATGTCAAAAACCGGAAATGTATTTGTTGGAATTATTATTATTTTTGGCGTTGGAATTATTTTCGGAATGATTAATGGAGTTGCAATAGCAAAGGCTAAGATGATTCCTTTCATTGTAACGCTGTCAACACAGATTATTGCCAATGGATTTGCTGTCATGATAACAAATTCAAAGAGTGTTTTTGGACTTCCGGATATTTTTCTGTTTTTGGGAATTAAAGTAGGTATTGTGCCGATTTCGATCCCTATATTTTTTGTTATAGCAATTATCAGTCATATTATTCTTTCTAAAACGAAATATGGGAGAATTTTTTATATGATTGGACAAAATGAAAAGACGGCAAGAGTTTCGGGGATCAGAACAGATCTGTATGTTTTTTGTACATATGTTATTGCAAGTATATATGCCTGTCTGGCAGGAATTCTTCTGGCAGCCCGTACGAACATGGCTGGAGCTACCATGGTTGGAAATACCATGCTGACCGATACAATCAGCGCTGCAGTTATTGGAGGGGCAAGTCTGTCCGGGGGAAAAGGTAATATATTAGGATCTGTATTGGGAGCGTTATTTATCACAGTAATAAGTAACTTTATTAATCTGATGGGATACTCTTACTATGTAGGTCTGATTATTAAAGGTATATTGATTGTGGTTATTATTGCTTTGGATCGTTTAAGAAACAGAGATTGAGGGACAAAATTATGCTGGAGATGAATCATATCACAAAACAGTTTCCAGGTGTCCGGGCTCTTGATGATGTTACTTTAAAGGCCGAACCTGGAAGAATACTGGCATTAATAGGAATTAACGGTGCTGGAAAATCGACATTAATGAATATTCTTGGCGGAATTTTAAAGCAGGATGAAGGTGAAATTTTGATTGATGGAAAAAGCATTTCCATGAATTCGCCAAAGGATGCAGAAAAAAATGGTATTGCTTTCATTCATCAGGAACCGTTATTTTTTGCATCGATGAGTGTTGCACAGAATATTTTTATCGGAAATCTGTTTAAAAGCAGCATGCCTTTTTTGACAGATAATAGAAAAACAGAAAAAGAAGCCAAAAAGTATCTGGAGCTTCTTGGAGCAAACGATATTAATCCTCATGCTGCGATGGAAGATATCACAATCGGAGCGAGACAGATGGTGGAAATAGCCCGTGCATTGGCTATGGGTGCTAACATTATCATATTTGATGAACCAACCTCTTCTTTAAGTTTATACGAAAAAAATAAACTTTTTGAAGTAATAAATAAACTCAGAAAAGAAGGAAAGATAATTATTTACATTTCTCATTTCCTGGATGAAATTACAGAGTTATGCGATGATTATCTGGTCCTAAGAGATGGAAAAATGAGTGGTACAGGCGCCGTATTAGGACTTCAAAAAGCGGATTTGGTCACTATGATTATTGGACAAAAACCTGCAGCTGTTGAAAAGAAGACGGCAGGAAACAGATCCGATCAGGTTGTTTTGAAAGTGAAACATGTTGCCAGTGGTAACTTGCTTAAGGGGGTTGATTTTGAACTCAAAAAAGGGGAGATACTTGGGATCTGGGGATTGATGGGATCGGGACGGACGGAATTGATTCGTGCTATGCTGGGTCTGGATCGCATAGATGACGGAGAAGTTTTTTTCCTTAATGAAGCAGGATCTTTATCTAAGATAAAAAAGAATGCGCTTTTAAAAAAAGTTGGTTATGTTACAGAAAGCAGACATTATGATGGTTTGTTTTTGGATATGGATATTACAAATAATTGTACGGCTGCGAAGCTGGAGAGTTACTGTTCAAAAAAATTGAAATTCGTCAATGTGAATAAAGAAGTAGAAGAGACCAGACGTTTGATAAAGCAACTGAATATAAAAGTACCAAACGAAAAAACACGTGCTTCTCAACTGTCAGGAGGAAATCAGCAGAAAGTTGTTTTTGCAAAATGGCTGAATAAAGGTGCGCCAGTGTTGATTCTTGATGAACCGACAAGAGGTGTAGATGTTGGTTCTAAGATGGAGATTTATAAAATTATTAGAAAAATAGCTGCAGATGGTACTTCGGTGCTTCTGATTTCTTCTGAAGTTGATGAGATGGTTGATCTGTCTGATCGTGTTATTGTTCTACAGGATGGGAGAATTGTGGATAGCGTGGAAGGTCTTGCTATTAATAATAATAATTTGATGGAACTGGCGCTTGGTGGAGGAGATATACATGAATGAAACAGCTGTTACAGTGAAGAAAAAGTTTGACTTATCGAATTTTTTCCTGTCTTATGGATTTTATATTTTATTTGTCGTCATGTTCATAGTCTGTGGATTTATCTCTCCTTTTTTTCTTACCAAAGATAATCTGATGCAGATTATGTGGGGAGCAACAACATTACTGGTAGTTGCTGCAGGCGGAACATTTGTTATTATCACAGGAAATATGGATATGAGTGTGGGGTCACTCGCACTATGCAGTTCTGCGATTGCGGTATATGCGATGAATCATGGAGCAGGCTTTGCCCAGATGGTAGTTATAATTTTTATCGTAGGCGCTGCGGTGGGAATCATCAACGGAATATTGGTAACATATTGTAAATTGAATTCCATGCTGGTTACTTTAGGCATGATGACTCTGTTGCGGGGTGTTGCGTTAAATATTACAAATGGCGGAGCTCAGACTACTCTCCCTGATGAATTCAGAATGGTTGCAGATCTCAAAGTGGCTGGAATTGCAATACTGATTATTATATCTTTGATTATTTTAATTGTATTTCAATGTATATTAAGAAAAACAAGATTTGGGGCTTATTGTTATGCGATTGGATGCAGTGAGGAGTCAGCTAAACGTATTGGACTTCCAATTAATAAAGTTAAGATGTCAGTATATATTCTATCGGGAATTTGTGCGGCCTTTGTTGGATTTGTTACATGTTGTAAAGTGGGTACATACAGTGGGACGATTGGAAATGAAATGGAATTTGACGTAGTTACTGTGTGTGTAATGGGCGGTACAAGTCTCCTTGGCGGACGTGGAAATATTATACCCGGGACGCTTATTGGTGTTGTGCTGCTATATTTGATTAATAATATTCTGGCACTGACAGGTGCGTCTCCTTATATTTATCCTTTCGCAAAAGGGCTGGTAATATTTGCGGCCATGTATGTAGATGCGTTGAAAAATTTCAGAAAGAGGCAAAACTAAAAATAAGCGATGAATTTTTTGATGTGTGATAAAACAATCCGAAAGTTCATCGCTTATATTTTTAATTAAGATTTTTTACAGAATCCCTTTCGATAAAAGCAGGGGAGATTGTGCTCTTTATAATAGGAAGATCGGGATTATCCATCAACTGCAGCAGACGAAGCACTGCTTCTTGTGCCATACCATGAAAGTCAAAAGAAATAGTAGTTAAATTAGGTTTTAATAAGGTTGCAATGTCTATATTGTCAAAACCAATAATGGAAAAGTCGTCAGGAACAGAATATCCTGCCTGTTGTATACCTGCTAATGCGGAAACCGCCATGTAATCATTATCGGCAAAGAAGGCAGTAGGATAGTCGGTATTTTCTTTTAAGTATTTTTGTATATCATCCTGTAACAGTTCTGCCTGCATTCGGACTTCTACTAAATGGTTTTGAGAGAAAGAAAGACCAAAATAGTCAAGAATTTCATAAAAACATCGCCAGCGATCTGGCAGGCAGCCGTATGGGATAGCGCTTTTTATATGTCCTATTTTTCTGTGTCCATTTTGGTATAAATAGTCAATGGCCTGATAAAGACCGATATAATTATCGACGTTAATACTGTCTATGGGAGATTCTGGAAAATATCCGTCAAGAAGTACAAAAGGTTTATCGCAGCAGGAGCGATCTAATATAACCCGTTCATAGAATTCAATGCCAAGCAGTATAATACCATCAATATTGTCGGTATCAGATAAAGCGTCATATAAGGAATCATGATTGACGCTTCTTGTAATTATGTTGCAGTTTTTTTTATTACAGATTTTTTCAATGGCATTCAGATATAAAGTCAACACGCTGTTGTTTCTCAGGAACAGATAACGTTCGCTAATATAGTATAAAAATAAAATGGTTCTTTTTGGGGAAGTATATTGTTTTTTTTCCTGCGGTATATTTGCTTCCGTTTTAATGGAATAACCATTTTCTATTAAGAGTTTCGTAATTTTCTGACGAAGTTCTTTTCCAACTCCTGGTTTATTGTTCAGTACATAAGAAACAGCGCTGGGTGATATGCTTAATTTTGCTGCAATTTCTTTTATTGTCATTATATCCTCCGATATATTAATTTATTTTTTTTACAGAATCTCTTTCAATAAATTTTGTTGCAACTGTAAGTTTTGCCAGAGGAAAATCCGGTTCTTCAATCATATTCATTAAATGTCTGATAGCAATGCGCGCCATGCTGGAAAAATCTACATGTGAGGTAGTTAGATAAGGTTTTAATAAAGTGCAGATATCAAGGTCGTCAAAACCAACAATAGAAATATCGTCGGGGACGGAATAACCGGCGTGCTGAATTGCTTGTATGGAAGAAATGGCGAGAAAATCATTATCTGCGAAAAAAGCAGTGGGGAGATTATCTTTTTGTAAAAAAAACTGACCGACTTCTTCCTGGATTTGTTTGGATTCTGTACTTACTTCAAGAATATTTTTTTTATCCAGTGTCATATTAAATTTTCTAAGGGCAGAGTAGAGACTGATTTCCCGAGCTTGTAAACACCCAAAAGGAATGCGGCTTTTAATATAACCAATTTGCCGATGGCCCATAAGAAAAAGATATTCTATCAATTTAAATACACCGTAAGCGTTGTCTATATTAACTGTGCTAATTGGTTCTTCTGGATATAATCCGTCTAATATGACAATCGGTTTGCCGCAGGAATAAAATGCAGAAGAAGGACGATGGTGATATTCAGTTCCGAGCATTAGAATACCATCTGTTTCTATAAGGTTATCGCTGTCGAACATAGAATTAAGAGTATGATGATCTGCCTGCTTGAAAATAAAATGATGGCCGTTTACCTGGCAGTATTGTTCTAACTCACGGAGAGTAAGAGGAAGAATATCATTATTTCGTAAAGATTGATAGTTTTTGCTCTGATAATAAAGAAACAAAATATTCCGTGGTCTAATTGGGGCGGTTGTGGAATTGCTTTTTATTGTATAGCCGTTTTTAAGCAAAACAGATTTGATTTCCTCTCTCAATTCCTCACTTACTCCATTTTTATTATTTAAGACATTGGAGACTGTAGAAGGGGAAACTCCAAATTTTGCGGCAATTTCTCGAACTGTAATAGGTCAACACCTCTTTTGTGTATTTTTGTATATTATATCGTAGGAAATATTGGTAGTCAATTAAATTCGGTTGTTCAGTAAACAATAAGTGGTTAAATTTAAGTAAATAAGTATTGACAAAAGTAAATGTTCACCATATAATTAAGTTAAATTAAGAAGAACAAGAAAAACAAAGATTAAAACGACAAGACCGGTCAAAAAACAAAAAGAAAAATCAGGAGGAAAAAAGATGAGTTTTACGTATTTTGATGTACAGGAAATATTTGCAGAAACAGAAAGGGAGCAAAAAGGGGATTTTGCAGAGTGTCTGGAAACGTATGAGACGACAGGATTCAGTCACAGATGGATACAGCCGCCGGTAGCATGCTATTTTGTGACGACTATGGACAAAAAAGGGAATGTAAATTGTACGCCTGTTTCCATGGGGACGGCATTCCAGTCAGCGCCGCCGAACATGAGATGGTGCTATGCATTTGCTATGAATAATGATCGTGACGGCAGGAAAAATCTGGATGAAACAGGGGAATGTGTCATTAGTTATTATCCTTATGAGTTGCTCAGGGAAAGTGAGATTATCGGTCTGCCGGTGCCAAAAGGGATTAATGAAATCGATGTGGCAGGACTGACCCCGCTTCCATCGAAAAAAGTGAAACCGTATGGAATTGCAGAGTGCGTATCCAATCTGGAAGCGAAAGTGATTGAAACAATCCGGGTAGACGGCTCCACTTTATATGTCTTTGAAATTGTGGAAGTCAGTGTGAGAGATGAATATATGGAACGGGATAAAGTGACGCCCCACGAACCAGGACTGGGAGCGGCAGATCTCCTGTTTGAGGTATCGATTAAAGGAAATCCTCCCCGTCTGAACTATATGCGTATGGATAAGACGATTTATCCGACGCCGGATGATATCGGCTGTGATGCCCGATGGATCGGTACTTTTGAGGAATGGATGGATTCGGAGGAAAGACGAGGGAAAATTAATGCCGCGACAAAAGAGAGAATTCTTCAATTAAATAGGGAGTGGAAGAATAATCCTGATCCGGATTCTAATGCGAAAGTAAAAGAAGAATTGACAGATTATCTGAAATTAATCTGCTGGCACGGAAAGGAATGTAAAAAGCAGCCGGTAAAAAAGAATCCCCAAATAATGGCAATTAGTGAAAAGCAAAAAGATCATGAAGCAATTCGCAATAAAGTCGGATATTATGATTTTACTCACAAATTACTGAAAGTAACTGGTAAAGATGCGGCAGAATTTTTGGATAAAATGTTTGTTGCCAATATTTCAAAAGCCAGAACAGGAACTGCAAAATATACAACGATGCTGAATGAAGATGGGAAAATCATCGATGATGTGATTGTATTTCATATAGATGCGGACACTTACTGGATATCAACTTTGTATATTGATGAATTGATTGCATGGTTTGATCAACATCGTTCCTTTGAAGATATGACCTATACGGAAATTACGGATGATGTAACAATGTATGCGGTACAAGGACCTAACTCCCGGGAGTTAATGAATAAGATTTTGAAGAACCCTGTTAATGACTTAAAGCATTTTCATATTGAAGACAACCAGATCGATGCCATGCGGGTAAAAATAGCCAGAAGCGGATATACAGGAGAATTGGGATATGAGATATACTGTGTTCCGTCAGATGCTGAACGTATTGAGCGATCATTGGAAAAATACGATCAGGAATATGGAGTCAGAAAAATTAAAACGGATGTTATTGTAACCAGTATTCCACGTGAAAAAGGTTATGTCCTGATGAGCGATCTGGAAGGAACGAATCCATTGGAGACAGGGTTTGACTGGACGGTTGACTGGGAGAAAGATTTTATCGGAAAGGAGGCGCTTCAACGGGATAAAGAAAAAGGCGTTGGTCGTAAGCTGGTTGGATTTATTGTTCCGAAGACTTCAGCAAATATTCAGGCGGGTGATGAAATAAAAGTAAATGGCATAAGTGCGGGTAGAGTGACTATGTTTACGTATGCATATACAATTGGCCAGAACATAGGGTTTGCTCTGATTGATACAGATAAAGCACAGGTAGGAGATTTAGCTGTAGTTGCGGAAACAGGAGTTATTTTGACAGAACGTTGCTTTTATGATGTTTCAAATTCCCGTGTCAAAGGATAAATATCAGTAAATTGATAAACACGTGTTTTATTTATTAGGACTTTGAAGAGTGGCACAATCAGTGATAAAATCTGATTGTGCTTTTTCTTCATATTTATCTTTTGAATGACATCCTAAGGAAGGTGAAAATATGCAAAAACTTTTAATAGTAGAAGATGAAAAAAGTATCTTTTTCTTGTTGAATAACTGTATTCTGTATGAAGAACTGGGATTAGAATTAGTGGGTTATGCGGAAAATGGACAGACGGCATATGATATGATTATGGAAAAACATCCGGATATTGTAATCACTGATATTACAATGCCTGTTTTTGACGGGTTGGAATTGATTGAAAAAGTGCAGGAGCGATATACGGACATAAACTTTATTATAGTGTCGGGATATGCTCAATTTGAATTTGCTAAAAAAGCTGTTAAGCTTGGGGTAAAAGATTATCTGTTGAAACCCATCAATTCTAATGAACTGAACAGATCTTTGGCTAAATTAACACAAAAATTATCAGAAGATGGAAATGAAGAATTTTTACTGCAAAATACAGACAATCACAGGGAAAAAATAAGAACCTCTTTTATTATGAGCGTTTTGTACAGAGATATTGACTTTAACAGGATTACGATAAATGAAATCAATCGAAATTATTTTTATACATTTCGAGAGGAATTATTTTGTGCTTTTATCATAAAAGTGGATTATTATTCTAATATTGTAATTGGTATCAAAAATCATATTACAGATAACCTCATTATGTTTGTTAAAGAATATTTTTCTGGTCTATGTTTCGATTTTGCGGTAGCGGAACATCAAGAAAATATATATGTAATTTTAAACTTTGAAAATAGAGAAGAAAAAATAGAAGAAATAAAAAGAACTTGTGACAGATTACTTAAAAATGGTAAGAAATTGACAGAAGGGTATACCAATACTGGAGTATCAATTGGTTTCGGAATGATTACTTCAAAAATTCAAAATTTAACAGATTCTTTTAGAATAGCGCGTCACCTGCTTGATATGCGAATTATCCGAGGCGTTAATCAGGTTTTGTATGCAGATAACGAAAAAGAAGAATGCGCGAGAAAAAAATATGTGTTGCCAAATGATTTGCTGGGCAGTTTGTCTGAAAAAGTGGAACGCAATGCTCTGGAAGATATCAAAAAAGAAATTTTTTTCATTTTTCAGAATGCATTGGATTTCTGTAAAAAAGAAGATATATCGGTATACAAAATATTTCGTGGGGTTATACTAAATATTTTATCTATAATAAAGCAAAAAGGGGATTTTCCTGATGAGTTTATGGATATATACCAGGAATTGTCGCTGGAATTAAATAAGTGTTCACGATATTATGATCTTATGAATACTTTGCCGGAAAGAATCATGGAGGAGATTTTAAAATTCCAGACAGATGATCAGTCAGAAGGTTCCTTGATTATGAAACGTGTGTTAGGGTATGTTTCAGAGAATTATGATAAACCGTTGAAATTGGAGGATGTTGCTGAACAGGTTTATATTTCACCTGCTTATCTCGGGATTATATTTAAAAAAGAGACAGGAAAAAATTTTACAACGTATTTGACGGATTTGCGTATGAAGAAGGCTAAGGAATTACTATTGGATGTCAGAATTAATATTAATGAGGTCACATATAAAGTAGGCTATAATAATGTGAGATATTTCAGCAGGATATTTAAAGAGAATGTAGGAATATCTCCTAAAGAATACAGAAAGATTCATGCAAACAGGATATATTAAAGGAGAATTCGTGAAAATAAAAATAATCAGATTTTCAATTAAATATTTATTTATAATTCCATATATATGCGTTTTTGCTTTGATAATTTATTATCGTAATTATATCTTACTGCCAGTATTCGTTCTGATATGTTTCAGCGGAATTTATATTTACAGACAGTTATTCTGTAAAGTAGTGAAAAAAATTGATGCGGTAAAGGAAAAATATTCTCTAAGTGTACCTGAAAGAATCAGTAAAGATTATATAAAGTATCTTTGCTTTATTCTTGATATGGTAGACCGTACTATGGGGATTGAATACTCAAATCAGTTAATGAGAAAACAGGCGGAATTTGACAGTATGAAAAGTCAGATTAATCCGCATTTTCTGTACAATACATTAGATTCTATTCGCGGGTATGCAATAATGGAAAAGGCGCCTATTGCAGCAGATATGATTGAAATATTGTCTCGAATTTTCCGTTATACTATCAGTCAAAAAAATGATATCATCATGATAAGGGAAGAATTGGCAATGGCGAAGGATTACCTGGCAATACAAAAATATCGTTTGAGCAATCAGGTGATTTTGACGGTAACCGTTCAGGATAATAATGAAATATTTTTGGATTATCGAGTTCCTAAACTGATTATACAACCGTTTATTGAAAATGCAATTAAGCATGGAATGAAAAATAATACACAAGATTTTCATATTGATATCGATATCAATACGTTTGGAGAGAGGATGGTTATTTCCATTACCGATGATGGCTGCGGAATGGATCTGGAACAGTTGGCAGCATTGAATACCAAATTATATTCGAATGAATACGGAAAAAATGGTTCCAGCATCCAGTCTGACAGAGGAAGCGGCATCGCTATTGTTAATGTGAATGCAAGAATTAAACTTCTTTATGGAGATAACTACGGAGTGATGGCTTATAGTACGGAAGGAATAGGAAGTCGTTTTGAAATTTCAATGCCATATCATAAGGAGCATTAAATGCAAAATGAAATTTTAAGAATAGAACATTTAAGTAAACAAGATCATATGCAAAATATTTTGCGTTCTGTATCATTGCAGATTTCGTCTGGACAAAAAGCGGCGCTGCTTTCCAATCCCCTTGAGAAGCAGAGCATTATTAATATACTGTTCAAAGAAGATAATCCGGATACAGGAAAGATTTTTATAAATGAAAGGTTGTGCAATAAAAATATTTCAAAAAGTCTTAAGGATGGAGGGATTTACTATATTGAAGCAAACACAAGTATGATTTTTGAGATGACGGTGGCTAAAAATATTATATTGAATATCCCTGATTTAATTTCCAATATTTGGGTTATGGATAGAATCTTAATAAGACGGGTAAATGAATTATTACAGGAATATGGCATATCTGACATATCTGCAGAAGTATATGTGAAAGATTTATCTTATTGCCAGATACTTTGTCTTGAGATTGTGATAGCCGTTCAAAAAGGAGCAAAATTGATTGTTTTTGATGATTTCTTTAACCAGATCGGGGAAGGCAATTTTAATGAAATCGAAAAAATGATTAATTTTCTGTATGAAAAAGGAATCAGTGTTTTATTGCTGGCAAACCGGTTTCATTCAATATTTGTGGATTTTGATTCTTTGTTTGTTTTGCGAAATGGAATTACAACAGGTGTTTTAAAAAAGAATAAAATTTCATTTCATCGCGTTAATCAATACTATTCCCCGGTTATAGGATCCCAAAATATAGAAGAGCTTTCGAGGAGTAATTATGTATTAACGGTAAAATGCAATATGTTGAAATTATCATTGGACAGAGGAGATATATTGGGAGTCTGGAGTTTGAATGGAGATTATCTTATGCAGATTGGGAAACAGCAATGGGAATTGTTTTCTTTGATGCCTAAAAATGGAACGGATATTGCGGTTTCTGTCAATGATTATAAAGAGGATAAAATATATAAAGATATGAGTTTAGTTGATAATATCACATATCTGGCTCAAGATAAAATCAGCAATTCGCTGGGTATCATTAACAAACGATTACAGCAGCACATGGCATATTATTCACTTGAATTAATTCATTCAGAGTATTTAATGGAGAAATATAAAACAAGGAAAAATTTAAAAGGTATTACCTTAATTGATCAGATGAGGGTAATTACAGCCAAATGGCTGTGTGTTACGCCGCAGGTTTTTATTTATGTTAATCCATTTGTTATATTGGATGAATCAACAATTCAGGAATTTAGAGAAATATTGCAAGACCTGACAAAATTAAAGATCTCGGTTATTATTATGTCAGTTAATCGTATGTGGCTTGAACAAATATGTGACCGGGTTATATCTGTTGATAAGAAGGCTAGCATATCGTAGATTCCATATAAAAGGACGACAAAGATGGATATCGATCAGGCGAAGAAAATTCTGGACGTTTCAGAAGAAGATGATAAAACCGTAATAAAAAAGAAATTCCGCAGACTAATGGGGAGATTTCATCCCGATGCCATTGGTTCCGACCGGCCGGAACATATCCGTAAGGCGCAGGAGCTAAACGAGGCCTATCGCCTGTTGAGAAACGAAGATGTTGGACAAATTGTCCGGAAAAAGAAACCGGTATGGAAGGGTGAATATAACCCTTCGGTTTTCTGCGAACGAAATATTTATCTTTATTACAGCATGGAGACGGAGGAAACAAAAGGGCTTTATTACCGGGCTGCCAGGGGAAAATACATGTGGGATCCGCTGGAGGAGGAATTTCATCTGTTTCTTACCAGTATACATCATGTATCGAAGGAACTTTTGGAGAAAATAGAGGAGAGGGCAGGTGTAGTTTGCGATGAAGAGTTGCATGATTTGCGGTTCCGGATACAGCCTGTTCTGGTTTATTACCTGGCACAGCAGTTTATCCATCCGGTAAAAGTTCTGCGTAAAATAGAAGTTCCGGTAAAGAAAGATAAAAACACAAGAGAAATTTATCTGCTGCCGGCATTTCTGGGGCGAAAGGGGTATGATCCAGTTTTCAAAGCGCTGGAGAAGCTGAAAAAGGGAGATTGCCTGATTCCCAGGTCTTTTCAGAAAAATAAGATCCTGATAGAAGATAGAGCAGGGCAACAGCTGGGGCATCTGTCTTTTGAAGAAGATTATCTTTATTTTGTGGTGATACCGCTGCTGAAAAGAAAAATGGCTCAGGTGAAAATAACCGTTCGGGATGTGAAGGTAAAGAAGAATCACCGTCCTTATCAGGTGAAGGTGGATCTGGATTTTTATTTTCGTCTGCAGCAGGAAGCACAGCAGTACCAATGCAGTATATCAAATGAACAGATTGAGACGGTGTTGGGAGAATACAGGCATATGTTTACATAAAAAGATGGACCGCATCATGCGGCCCATCGGTGTATAGGAGAGTAGGGTAAGGTTAGCCTTCAATGGCAATGTATTTTTTGTTTTCCACCTGCGGCTGAGCTTCTTTTTTCGGAACGATCATGGTAAGAGTACCGTTTTCAAATTTTGCTTTGATATCTTCCTCTGTTATCTGATCGCCTACGTAGAAACTTCTGCTGCAGTTTCCGCTGAAGCGTTCCCGGCGGATATATTTGCCGTTTTCATCTTTTTCATCATTGTTGGTGTTGGAAGAAACATGGATGGTCATGTATCCGTCTTTCAGCTCTGCTTTCACGTTTTCTTTTTTGATACCCGGAAGGTTCATGGTGATCTCATAATGATCGTCTGCATCCTTGATATCTGTCTTCATCAGATCACTGGTGCTGGTTGTGTAGTAACCAAACGGGAAATTAAAAAAGTCATCAAATAAGTTTTCTCCAAAAATACTGGGCATTAACATAAGTCATATCTCCTTTCAGAATAAACATTTTTACTTTTTACAAATGTATGAGTGTTACAGGAGATCTGTTCTCTTCATCTTTATCACTTCCTTTGTTCTATATGTAATATAACACTTATAATTTCGTTTGTAAAGAGTTTATTTGTGAACTTTTTGTGAATAGCAATAGAAATCTTCAAACAATCTGATGTTTTTAAAGACTCAGGATATATTCCCAGTCAACCGGAGTTCTTACATGGTACCATTCTGTCCTGGATTTATCAGAGTCATGGATGGACAGGCTGTGGTCATATAACATGAAAAATGAGCCGGTATCTGAAAAGGAGCCGCGAAGAGCAGGTTTGTTCAAAGAAAGCGTTTTCTCGTTATACGCTGTCAGCGGTTTTTCGATGGTAAGCTGCTTTAGATAATCAGAAAGGGCTTCCGTATCATCGATGGGAATCTCCTGGTCTGTTTTATTTTGGTCGGCAGGAAGGAAGGCTGCGTTTCTGACTGCTGTGTTTTCTATTCCGGTCACTTCCGTGACCGTTCCACGTTTTGTCGTCAGGGCGATATTTCCGATACACAGAAAGCTGATTATCATAGTGAAAAGCAGTAAACAAAGGCCAAGATGTTTCTCTTTACCGGGCATAACAGCCTTTAACCGATAGCGGAGCGTTTTCGCGGAAGAGGAAAGACATGTGGTATATCCGCGGGCATCTCCGGCAATGGTGAGAAGAAGGCTGGCATATTTTTTCCGTTTTCGTTCATCTGCGTTTCTCAGGACGATTTCATCGCAGGATAATTCCAGATCATCCTCTGCTTTTCGAATTGCCATCCACACGAGCGGATGGAACCAGCCAAGGGCGCGGCATAAACCGAGAAAAAATTTTGTGTGGGTGTCATGCCTTTGGATATGGTGAAGTTCATGGGAGAAAATCAATTCGGCTTCTTCTTTGTCAAAGCTACGTTCCGGCAGACAGGTGATCAGGCTTCTCTGACACATTCCGATGGAGAGCGGTGTGTGAATGCGGGAAGAGTAACACAGCCGAAGGGGATGCGTCAGGTCGTAAATACCGATATCCCGGGTCATTTCTTCCCACAACTGCAGCAGATGTGGATCGCTTACCGGGTGAGAACTGATTTTCAGCGTTCTGTAGAAATACAGATGGGACAGGATCTGCAGCAAAAGTGTGATTGCGAATCCGGTCAGCCAGACGAAAAAAAGCAAGGTTACTGCCGGCTGTGGAATGTAGAAGGCAGGCTGCGTCGGCAGAAGAGAACCCAGGTATATGTAAATGGGCTGATAGAACAGAAATACCGGTATCAGCCAGAGAGTGGCACATGTCCGGGCAGTATAGCGGTTCCGCAAAAAAGGCAGCAGAAAAAGCAGCAGCGGAAAATACACAGTGATAAAACAAAACAGATCAAATCCGAAACTGAAAACATAGCCGGAGGCGTCCATGCCATAAAGCAGTACCAACAAAAAGATGTAAACGATGCAAAGAAAAGGCAGTGTCAGCGGATCCTGAAGAATGACAATGCCATTGCCAGGGGCGTCGGGGGAAGGTTTTTTCCTGCCGTGTTCGATGTTCCAGGATTTTCGGAAAGAGTATACCAGCATAAAGCCAAGAAATAATGCCCAGAAAATCCGAAACAGGTAAGACAGAGTGATATCTCTCATTGCTGCGACTCCTCCTTTTCAAAGATTTTTTTCAGTTCCTCCAACTCTTCCTTTTTTATACCGCTGTCACACAATGCTGTTGCAAATCCGGCCACAGAACCGCCGAACAGTCTGTCCAGAAATGACTGGCTTTCCGCAGCCAGGTATTCCTTTTCTGCGACCAGAGGGTAGTAAAGATTGGTACGGCCTTCTTTTTTCAAAGAAAGAAATCCTTTGTCACACAGCCGGGTGAGCAAAGTCAATATAGTCGTCGGGGCAAGAGGATGGGAATCCTTTAGGGCATGCTCTATGGTGGTTCTGGATACAGGGGCAGGTTTCCTCCAGATAATCTGCATGATCTTCAGTTCGCTTTCCGGAAGCCTTTTAAGAGTATTATTTTTTTTCATGGAGCGCTCCTTTCTCTGCGTCGGATAAATCGGCACAGTATTGCAATCAATTATTCTATATCTGTAGAATAATTATATTCTATAAATGTAGAAGAGTCAATAAAAAAACTGCCCTGCAGATAGGTTGTGAAATCTGCAGGGCAGCATTTACTTTTTTGGATAATAGAGTTTAATCCAGTTCCAGTTTTCCGGTATAGAGCGCGTAGTAGGTTCCTTTCAGAGCCAGCAGATCTTCATGAGTACCGCGCTCGATGATGCGTCCGTGTTCCAGAACCATGATCGCATCGCTGTTGCGGATGGTTGACAGCCGGTGGGCGATGACGAAAACGGTACGGCCGCGCATCAGGTTATCCATACCTTCCTGAACGATTCGTTCGGTACGGGTATCGATGCTGGAAGTAGCTTCATCCAGGATCAGTACCGGCGGGTCCGCGATGGCGGCCCGGGCGATGGCCAGCAGCTGACGCTGTCCCTGGGAGAGCTCTTCACCGTCACTGGTGAGCATAGTGTCATATCCGTTGGGAAGCATCTGGATGAACTGATCGGCATGGGCCAGTCTGGCGGCCGCATATACTTCACCGTCGGTGGCATCCAGCTTACCGTAGCGGATGTTCTCTTTGATGGTTCCGGTGAACAGGTGTGTATCCTGCAGTACGATCCCCAGAGAATGACGAAGATCTGTTTTCTTGATCTTGTTAATGTTGATGCCGTCGTAGCGGATCTTTCCGTCCTGCACATCGTAGAACCGGTTGATCAGGTTGGTGATGGTGGTTTTGCCGGCGCCGGTGGATCCGACGAAGGCCAGCTTCTGTCCCGGTTTTGCGTAGAGGGACAGGTCGTGAAGCACCATGTGATCCGGTGTATAGCCAAAGGACATATCAAAGAATCTCACATCACCTTTCAGTTCTGTGTAAGTAACCGTCCCATCTGCCTGATGGGGATGTTTCCATGCCCAGATGCCGGTACGTTCGGAACATTCTGTCAGAGTTCCGTCAGAATTCCATTTTGCATTGACCAGTGTAACGTAGCCATCATCCGTTTCCGGTTCCTCATCAATCATGTTGAAGATACGCTCCGCGCCGGCAAGGGCCATGATGATGGAGTTGAACTGCTGAGAAATCTGCATAAAAGGCTGCGTGAAACTTCTGGTAAACTGCAGATAGGAGGCCATGATACCCAGTGTAATTCCGCCGATTCCTGCTACGGAAAGAATTCCGCCGAAAACTGCGGTGAGCACGAACTGCAGATTTCCCATGTTGCCGATGATGGGCGCCATCATGGAGGCAAAGGTATGGGCAGTTGATGCGCTCTCATAAAGCTTTTCGTTTAATTCGTCAAATTCCTGTTTGGTTTTGGATTCGTGGTTAAACACCTTAATGACTTTCTGACCGTTCATATGTTCTTCCACGTAACCGGTGATATTAGCCAGGTCAACCTGCTGGCGGATGAAGTATTTTCCGCTGTTTCCGCCGACGAATCTGGCGATGAGGATCATAAGCAGAATTACCACCACAGCCAGGAGAGTAAGGATAGGGCTTAAGGCCACCATGGAAATAAAGGTTACCACGATGGTGAAACTGGACATCAGTACCTGCGGGATGGACTGGTTGATCATCTGCCGCAGTGTATCCGTATCATTGGTGTAAAGACTCATGATGGAACCGTTGGTATTCTGGTCGAAGTAACGGATAGGCAGAGTCTGCATATGTTCAAACATTTCGTCCCGGACTTTCTTCAGTACGCCCTGACCGATGACAACCATCATCCGGCTGTAAATGAAAGAGGCGATGACGCCCAAGACAAAGATACAGGCCAGCACAGCCAGAGCCTTGTACAGTTCCGTAAAATCCGGGTTGGCATTTCCGATCAGCGGAATGATGTAGTCATCCAGCAGGAAACGAAGAGACAGAGATACGGAAATAGTGGACACGGAACACATGAGGATACAGAAGATAACGATAATAAACGGTACCTTGTAGCCGACGGTTACGTATTTTAACAGCCGGGCAGCGGTTTTTAACGTATTGCGGGTTACCCGGGCGCCGCCTTTTTTACTGCTGCTCATGTTCGCTTCCTCCTTTCACCTGAGATTCATAGATTTCGCGGTAGATGGCGTTGGTTTTCAGAAGTTCTTCCGAGGTACCGATTCCGTTGATTTCACCGTTTTCCATAACGATAATCATGTCAGCGTCTTCCACAGAAGAAATACGCTGGGCGATGATGATCTTAGTGGTATCTGGAATTTCTTCCCGGAATGCCTTACGGATCATGGCGTCGGTTCTGGTATCGACAGCGCTGGTGGAATCATCCAGGATCAGAACCTTCGGTTTTTTCAGAAGCGCTCTGGCGATACACAGACGCTGTTTCTGGCCGCCGGATACGTTATTTCCGCCTTCCACGATCATCGTATTGTACTGGGCGGGGAATTCACGGATAAAGCTGTCAGCCTGAGCCAGTTTACAGACTCTTTCCACTTCTTCCTTGCTGGCGTTCTCATCACCCCAGCGGACGTTGTCGTAGATGGTACCGGTGAACAGTACGTTTTTCTGCAGTACCATGGAAACCTGATCGCGCAGAGATTCCAGTTTGTAGTCCCGGACGTCCACATCGCCGACCATCACGCTTCCGTCTGTGACGTCGTACAGTCTGGGGATCAGCTGAACCAGGGTACTCTTGGCGCTTCCGGTGCCGCCGATGATGCCCACCATCTGGCCGGATTTGATTTTCAGGTTGATATTTTTCAGAGAAAGGGCTCCGCCTTCTCCGGCGTAGCTGAATTCCACGTTTTTAAATTCGATGTCGCCGTTGGCCACTTCCGTTTTGGCATCTGCTTTATCTGTCATTTCCGGTACTTCATCCAGCACTTCTGTAATACGGTCGGTAGATGCCTGGGCGATCATAATCAGGACGAAAACGAAGGAAACCATCATCAGTGAAGTCATGATCTGAAGAGCGTATACGATGACGCTGGTCAGCTGACCGGTTTCCATAGTTCCGATGATGATGTCTTTTCCGCCGATCAGAACCATGCAGAGTACGACCGTATAAATAGTGAACATCATAACCGGGTTGTTCCAGGAAACGATTTTTTCAGCTTTGGTAAACAGATCGTAGACAACACTGGAAATTTTATGAAACTTTTCCTTTTCATAATCGCCTCTGACGTAGGCTTTCACTACGCGGGCTGCGTTTACGTTTTCCTGTACGGTATTGTTCAGAATATCGTACTCATCAAATACCTTGATAAAATGGGGATGCGCTTTTTTGGCAATGAAGATCAGCAGACCTCCCAGGAACGGTATGGTTATCAGAAGAATGAGAGCGATCTTCGGGCTGATTGTCAGAGTCATGATAAGAGACAGGACAATCATAATAGGAGCGCGGACCAGCAGACGGATGGTCATCATATAAGCCATCTGAATGTTGGTCAGGTCTGTTGTCAACCTGGTCACCAGACTGGATGTGGAAAACCGGTCGATATTCTTAAATGAAAAATCCTGGATTTTGTAAAAAATATCCTGACGCAAATTTTTTACGTATCCGGATGAGGCGATTGCGCCCATCTTTCCGGCCATGGCGCCGAAAAACAGTGCGACTACGGCCAATAAGATCAGAAACAGTCCGGTTTTCAGGATATAATTCATATCACTGTTGGCGATTCCGACATCGATGATATTGGCCATCAGCAAGGGAATCAGGACTTCCATGAACACTTCAAAAATAACCAGGATGGGTGTCAGGATAGATTCCTTTTTGTATTCCCTCAGAGATCGAAGAAGTTTTCGATTCATATGGTGTTCCTTCCTTTCTTTTCATTTTTGGCGTTACTTATTATAATACCACTTTCCATATATATGTGGTCAATAGTTTTTATTATTTTCTGGCAGAAAGTATAATTGAAAACAAGGTTCGTCATGTATTTTGTACATTATATAAAAACTGTGTTATAATGGGCAGAAGAAAAAGGAGAACACTCATGAATTATATCGTATTTGATTTGGAATGGAATCAATGTCCTTACGGAAAAGATAAAGAAAATCAGCGGCTCCCCTTTGAAATCATTGAAATCGGCGCGGTGAAGTTAAATGGAAAAAAAGAGATGACCGGGGAATTCCACCGGCTGGTGCGCCCTATGGTTTATAAGAAGCTTCATTTTAAAACAGAAGAGATTCTGGATATGGATATGGAACAGTTAAAGGAAGGAGATTTTTTTTATAAAGCGGTACGGGATTTTTTCAGCTGGTGCGGGAAAGATTATATCTTCTGTACCTGGGGAAATATGGATCTGCCGGAACTGCAAAGAAATATGAAGTATTACCATTTGCTTGATCTTCTAAAAGGCCCGGTAAAGTTCTATGATGCGCAAAAGCTGTTCAGTATAACTTATGAAGACGGGAAAAGCCGTAAAGCTTTGGAGTATGGAATCGATTATCTGGGGATGGAAAAGTCCAAGGATTTCCACCATGCTCTGGCGGATGCTTATTATACGGCGGAGATTTTTAAAAGACTGGATCTTACAGTGGCTGAGGATAATTTTTCCATTGACAGTTTTCAGCATCCCAGATGCAAGGAGGAAGAACTTTACGTTGCTTATCCTTACAGTGAAAAATATATCACCCGGGAGTTTCCCGGAAAAGAAGAAGCCATGAAAGATAAAGAGGTGGCGGCCGGCCGGTGCTTTCTGTGCCGGAAAAATGTAAGGAAAAAAATCCGCTGGTTTTCATTAAACCCGAAAACGTACTGCTGTGTGGCGCTTTGCCCCAGACACGGGTATCTGAAAGGAAAGGTCCGGATAAAAAAAGCGGAAAACGGGAAAATATACGTTATAAAAACGATGAAACTGATCGATAGATCAGAAGCGGATGATATCCGGGCGAAAAAAGAATTGCTGCAAAAGAAAAAAAGGCAAAAGAAGCAGCAGATTACCCATTGACAATCTAAATATAATGAATTTATAATGAATAATGTTTATGGTGAAAAACGATGAAGGAGACAGTACGCTGCATCGAAGATTTTAAGCGAGCCGGAGACGGTGGAAGACCGGTATCAGTAGGTGCAGAAGAACATCACTCCCAAGTTGCCTGTCTGAAAGGATGATCCGAGTAGGAAGCGCCGGTTTCCCTCCGTTATCAGGGACGCGTATGGAAGTATGTTGTAAGAGGTGGTTGCGAAGCATTGCTCTCGTCCTGTTGCAGGGCGGGGGCTCTTTTTTATTCCAATAGTGCAGGAGGAAAAAGCATGTATAAAAAAGTATCAACCGACTTGAAATTTGTGGACAGGGAAAATGAAGTAAATGAATTCTGGAAAGAAAACCATATTTTTGAAAAAAGTATGGAAAACCGGAAAGAAGGGCCGACTTATACCTTCTACGACGGCCCGCCGACAGCCAACGGACAGCCCCATATCGGCCATGTGCTGACCCGTGTAATCAAAGATATGATCCCCCGCTATCGTACCATGAAGGGCTATATGGTACCCCGTAAGGCAGGATGGGATACCCATGGCCTTCCGGTGGAACTGGAAGTGGAAAAGAAACTGGGACTGGATGGAAAAGAGCAGATAGAAGAATACGGTCTGGAGCCTTTTATCAAGCATTGTAAAGAGAGTGTGTGGAAATATAAGGGGATGTGGGAAGAATTTTCCCAGATGGTAGGATTCTGGGCAGATATGGATCACCCTTATGTCACTTACGACAATGATTTTATCGAATCTGAATGGTGGGCGCTGAAAAAGATCTGGGAAAAAGGTCTCTTATATAAAGGATATAAAATCGTACCCTACTGTCCCAGATGCGGTACTCCGCTGTCCAGCCATGAGGTGGCTCAGGGATATAAGGACGTCAAAGAACGTTCTGCCGTTGTCCGTTTTAAGGTAAAAGATGAGGATGCGTATATCCTGGCGTGGACCACTACGCCCTGGACGCTTCCTTCCAACGTGGCGCTTTGTGTAAATCCGGCGGAAGCTTATGTGAAAGTGAAAGCGGCGGACGGATATACCTATTATATGGCCCAGGCTCTGCTGGATACAGTGCTGGGCAAGCTTGCCGCAGAGGATCAGCCGGCCTATGAAGTACTGGAAACTTATGTGGGGAAGGATCTGGAGTATAAAGAGTATGAACCGCTGTTCCCCTTTGTAAGTCCAAAGGAAAAAGCATATTATGTAACCTGCGACTCCTATGTCACGCTGACGGACGGTACCGGCGTGGTACACATCGCGCCGGCATTCGGTGAGGACGACTCCAATGTGGGAAGACATTACGGTCTGCCTTTTGTACAGCTGGTAGATGAAAAGGGCGAGATGACAAAGGAGACGCCCTGGGCCGGAACTTTCTGTAAAGACGCGGATAAACCGATCCTGAAGGATCTGGAAAAAAGAGGACTTCTTTTCGACGCGCCGAAATTCGAGCACAGTTATCCCCACTGCTGGAGATGCGGCACGCCGCTGATTTACTATGCGCGGGAGTCATGGTTTATAAAAATGACAGCGGTGAAAGAAGATCTGATCCGGAATAATAATACCATCAACTGGATTCCGGAGAGCATTGGAAAAGGCCGTTTCGGAGACTGGCTGGAAAATGTGCAGGACTGGGGTATCAGCCGCAACCGTTACTGGGGAACTCCTCTGAATATCTGGCAGTGTGAATGCGGCCATATGCATTCCATCGGCAGTATTGCGGAGTTAAAAGAGCTGTCGGACAACTGTCCCGATGAGATCGAACTGCACCGGCCTTATATCGACGCCGTGACGATCAAGTGTCCCGTCTGCGGCAAAGAGATGCACCGGGTACCGGAGGTGATCGACTGCTGGTTCGATTCCGGAGCCATGCCTTTTGCACAGCATCATTATCCCTTTGAAAATGAGAACCTGTTCAAGGAACAGTTCCCGGCTCAGTTTATTTCCGAGGCGGTGGATCAGACGAGAGGCTGGTTTTACTCGCTGCTGGCGATCTCTACACTGATTTTCAACCGGGCGCCTTACGAGAACGTCATCGTGCTGGGTCATGTCCAGGACGAAAACGGCCAGAAGATGAGTAAATCAAAGGGCAACGCTGTGAATCCCTTTGATGCGTTGAAACAGTACGGCGCAGACGCGATCCGCTGGTATTTCTATATCAACAGCGCGCCCTGGCTGCCCAACCGGTTCCATGAAAAAGCGGTGACGGAAGGCCAGAGGAAATTCCTGGGAACTTTGTGGAATACTTACGCGTTTTATGTGCTGTACGCGGAAATCGATCAGTTTAATCCCATGGATTATGAACTGGAATACGATAAACTTTCCGTGATGGATAAATGGCTTTTGTCCCGTTTGAATTCTACGGTAAAGGCAGTGGATAATCATCTGGCGAATTACCGGATCCCGGAAAGCGCAAGAGCGCTGCAGGAGTTTGTGGATGACATGAGCAACTGGTATGTCAGAAGAAGCAGGGAAAGATTCTGGGCAAAAGACATGCCTCAGGATAAAATCAATGCATATATGACGCTTTATACCGCGCTGGTAACTATCTCCAAGGCAGCCGCGCCGCTGATTCCTTTCATGACGGAGGAAATTTATCAGAATCTGGTGCGCAGTGTGGATGCGTCCGCACCGGAAAGTATTCATCTGTGTGATTATCCGAAGGTCTGCGAGGAATGGATTGATCCGGAACTGGAAGCAAATATGAAAGAACTGCTGAAAATCGTGGTTTTGGGAAGAGCCTGCAGAAACGCGGCCAATCTGAAGAACCGCCAGCCTTTGGGAAATATGTACGTGAAAGCTCCGGCTGCACTTCCGGAACTTTACCGGAATATTATAGAAGAAGAATTAAATGTCAAACAGATGGAATTTGTGGATGCCCTGGATAATTTCATCACTTATACGTTCAAACCGCAGCTGAAAACCGTCGGACCGAAATACGGAAAACTGCTGAACGGCATCCGGACAGCGCTCTCCAAACTGGATGGAAATCAGGCGATGCAGGAACTTCGGTCATCGAAAGAGCTGAAACTTGACATTAATGGTGAGGAAGTTGTACTATTAGAAGGAGATTTGCTCATTGACACAGCTCAGATGGAGCGCTATGTCTCAGAATCTGATAACGATGTTACAGTTGTTTTGGATACCAATCTGACTCCGGAACTGAAAGAGGAAGGTTTTGTCCGGGAGATTATCAGCAAGATTCAGACCATGCGTAAAGAAGCCGGATTTGAAGTGACGGATAAGATTCATGTGTATACGACGGGTAATCAGGTAATTGAAGGCATTATGAGAGTACACGAATCCGAAATACAATCAGAGGTACTGGCAGTGGATGTTTCTTATGACATGACAAAAGGTTATGAAAAAGAGTGGAATATTAATTCCGAGAAAGTAACGCTGGCGGTGGAAAAGAACGAAGGGTGAAAACCCACAGTGGTAAAAGGAGGATTCCATGCAGAATAAGTTATTTGAAAAAGAGCATTTTAAAAACGAGGTCAGAAACAATGTAAAAACGCTTTACCGCAAGACCCTTGCTGAGGCGACGCCTCAGCAGGTGTTCCAGGCAGTATCGTATGCGGTAAAGGATGTGATTATTGATAACTGGCTGAAAAGTCAGGAGGTTTTCAAAAAGGAAGATCCGAAAACGGTTTATTATATGTCCATGGAGTTTCTGATGGGAAGAGCTCTTGGAAATAACCTGATTAACCTTACAGCTTATCAGGAGGTAAAGGAAGCGCTGGATGAACTGGGATTCGATTTGAATGTGATCGAAGATCAGGAACCGGATGCCGCCCTTGGAAACGGAGGTCTGGGAAGACTGGCAGCCTGTTTCCTGGATTCTCTGGCTACGCTGGGATACTGTGCGTACGGATGCGGTATCCGTTATCGTTACGGTATGTTCAAACAGGAAATTCGGGACGGATTCCAGGTGGAAGTACCGGATAACTGGCTCAAAGACGGCAATCCCTTTGAACTTCGCCGTCCGGAGTATGCCAAAGAAGTAAAATTCGGCGGTTACGTCCGTGCAGAATACGATCATGCGACAGGAAGAACTCATTTCA
Source organism: Candidatus Ruminococcus avistercoris (assembly GCA_019120315.1). GTDB lineage: Bacteria > Bacillota > Clostridia > Lachnospirales > Lachnospiraceae > Ruminococcus_G > Ruminococcus_G avistercoris. The sequence continues at coordinate 49,297 of DWVJ01000037.1, read as the reverse complement.
TTCAGGAAGGATATCAGTCGGTACGGGCGATTCCCTATGATATGCCCATCGTAGGCTATAATAACAATGTGGTTAATACGCTTCGTATCTGGGATGCCGAAGCTATCGACAGTTTTAAACTGGATTCTTTTGACAAAGGCGATTACAAAAAAGCGGTGGAGCAGCAGAATCTGGCAAAAAATATCGTGGAGGTTCTTTACCCCAACGACAATCATTACGCCGGCAAGGAACTGCGTTTGAAACAGCAGTACTTCTTCGTATCAGCCAGCGTCCAGGCAGCTGTAGCAAAATATAAGAAATCCCACAGTGATATTCACAAACTGTATGAGAAAGTAACCTTCCAGCTGAATGATACCCATCCCACTGTAACGGTAGCGGAACTGATGCGTATCCTTCTGGATGAGGAGGGCCTCACCTGGGAGGAAGCATGGGAGATCACCACAAAGACCTGTGCTTATACCAACCATACGATTATGTCTGAAGCACTGGAAAAATGGCCCATCGAGCTCTTTTCCAGACTGCTTCCCAGAATTTATCAGATCATCGAAGAGATCAACCGCCGTTTCCTGATTGAGATTCAGCAGAAATATCCGGGAAATCAGGAAAAAGTAAAGAAAATGGCGATCATCTATGACGGCCAGGTGAAAATGGCACACATGGCCATCGTGGGCGGCTATTCTGTCAACGGTGTGGCCAGACTTCACACAGAGATTCTAGAAAAACAGGAACTGAAGGATTTCTATGAGATGATGCCGGAGAAATTCAATAATAAGACCAACGGTATCACCCAGAGAAGATTCCTGCTTCATGGAAACCCGCTGCTGGCAGACTGGGTAACGAAACACATCGGTGATGAGTGGATCACTGATCTGCCCCAGATCAGCAAGCTGAAGGTGTATGTGGATGATGAAAAAGCACAGGCAGAGTTCATGAATATCAAATATCAGAACAAAGTTCGTCTGGCAAAATACATTCTGGAGCATAATGGAATCGAAGTAGATCCCAGATCTATTTTCGATGTACAGGTAAAAAGGCTTCACGAGTATAAACGTCAGCTGATGAACATCCTGCATGTGATTCATCTGTATCATAAGATCAAGGAACATCCGGAGATGGATTTCTATCCCCGTACCTTTATCTTTGGAGCAAAAGCGGCAGCCGGTTACCGCCGGGCGAAACTGACCATCAAGCTGATCAACTCTGTGGCAGATGTGGTGAACAACGATGCTTCCATCAATGGAAAGCTGAAAGTCGTTTTCATTGAAGACTATCGTGTCAGCAACGCTGAGCTGATTTTTGCCGCTGCGGATGTCTCCGAGCAGATTTCCACGGCCAGCAAGGAAGCTTCCGGTACCGGAAATATGAAATTTATGCTCAACGGTGCGCCCACCCTTGGCACTATGGACGGGGCCAATGTGGAGATCGTAGAAGAAGTGGGTGAGGAGAACGCCTTCATCTTCGGCTTATCTGCAGATGAGGTTATTAATTATGAGAATAACGGCGGATATGATCCCACATATTATTTCAATACCGATCAGGAAATCCGTCAGGTGCTGATGAGTCTGATCAACGGTACCTTCTCCTGCGACACAGAATTGTTCCGTGATATCTATGATTCCTTGCTGAATACCAAGAGCAGCGATCGTGCGGATATGTATTTCATTCTGGCAGATTTCAAATCTTACGCCGAGGCACAGAGCCGCGTGGAGGAAGCATACCGGGATGAAAAACGCTGGGCGAGAATGGCTATGCTGAATGTGGCCTGCTCCGGTAAATTTACCTCTGACAGAACGATTCAGCAGTATGTGGATGACATCTGGCATCTGGATAAAATTACTGTAAAATAAGTATGACTGGACCGCTGCAGGAAGAGCTGCTGCAGCGGTCTTTTTCCGCTGTTTTGCTTTGACATCGTATTTAGTGTATGATACACTTGGAGCAGAGAATTAAACCAGAGGTGAATGCGTTGGATAAATCAGAATATCAAATTAAACTGGACCAGATTACAACACTGGTGGAAAAAGAGGATTATGAGGGGGCGCTGGAGATCGTGGAAACGATCGACTGGCGTCGGGTAAAAAGTGTCCGCACGCTCTGCATGGTTGCTGATATTTATGAAGTGAATGACATGCTGGAGGACAGCAAGAAAATTTTGCTTCTGGCATATAAACGTTCCTCCATAGGAAAAGTCATTTTATACCGTCTGGTGGAAATATCTCTGAAAATGGGCGATGTGGACGATGCCGTGGAATACTATACGGAGTATGCACAGAACGCCCCCGGGGATAATTCCAAATATATTTTAAAATATAAAATATACAAGGCAAAGAAATCTCCCGTTGAAGATCAGATCGCCATTCTGGAAGAGTATAAAAACAAAGAATTTACAGAAAGATGGTCCTATGAGCTGGCCTGTCTTTATTCCAAAGCCGGAATGAAGGAAAAATGTATTGAAGAATGTGACGATCTGATTCTGTGGTTCAGCGAAGGCGTCTATGTGACGAAGGCCATGGAACTGAAGATGAAGTATCAGCCGCTGACTCCGTCACAGCAGGAAAAGTACGATAACAGAAACAAAGACGAAGAGATTACCACAGAGCTGCAGGAGAAGAAAGATGCGCTGCAGCAGCAGACAGAAGCGGTTCTGGAAAAGCTGGATGAAGCAAGAGAAGAGGCGGCGCTGGGGGCAAAGAAAGCGGAAGAAGCGGCTGTGGAGGCAGCTGTCACGCTGGATAAGCCTGAAGCAAAACCCTTTGTCATCGAACCGGAAAAGCTGAAAGAGAAACTGGCGTCCAGTCTGAAGGATGTGCTTTCTGGTATTTATAAAGGAAAAGAAGAAATAAAACAGGAATTTCAGTCGAAAGAGGATGACCTGACTTCCTCATACGATGCGATAGATCCTCAGTCTGTGAAGGAACTGGAACCGGAAAATCTGAGCGAGACGACGGTAGCGCCCATCCAGGAGCCGGATAAAAAAGAAGAGAAAGCGCAGACACAGGAAGCGCAGGAGACCATAGAGACGCCAGTGCAGGAAGCGGAGCCGGAAGAAGAAAAGCAGACGGATTCGGCTGGAAAAAGCACAGAAGATATGATCCAAAAACTGCTGGAGGAGACGGCAAACCGTCTGGCACAGCAGATTTCTTCCGGTAATTACATAGGGAAAGAAAAACAGATTGAGAAAATTCTGACAGAAGACATATTCGGAGACGATAAGGAGCCGGACAGCGGGGAGAAACCACAGGAAGAACCCCCAGAGGAAGAGACTTCGGAAAACAAGGAAGATGGTCTGAGTATCGAAGGACTGGAAGAAAGTATCATCGCCATGGCCTTGGAGGAAACCAAGGAGGAGCCAAAGGAAGAGACTTCCAGCGGAGATACGCAGATTTTTCAACCGGAGGAGATTGAAGATTTCAAACCGGAACCAGAAGCAACAGCAGAGCCGGAGCAATCCGCGGAACCGGAAGTAACAGCAGAACCGGAAGTAACAGTGGAACCGGAGCAAGTCACAGAGCTGGAGACGACGGCTCAGGCGGAGGAGACAGCCGGATCGGAAGAGAAAGCCAAGGAAGAACTGTCCATCGAGGAGAGAATCCTGGCGGAAGAAACTCCGGAGGAGCGGCGTACTCGTATTCTGAACGATACGCGTTCGGACAAACTCACCGATGAGCAGAAAAATCTGTTCAGCTATTTTGCAAAAGTGCCGGGTATGGATCAGCAGATATTGGACGCTCTCAATGGCGTTTATGAAAATGCAGCGGACAGGACATCCAGAGGCGGCAATATTGCCGTTATGGGAAGCGAAGGATGCGGAAAGACCACACTGACGGACAACCTGGTTCGGGCGATTTGCTGTGATCTGGGTCTGAAAGCAACCAAGGAGGCCAGACTTACCGGAGCGGCGCTGAATACGAAGGATCCGGCAGAAGTGGTGAATAAACTGGCGGGCGGCTTCCTGTTAATTGAAAAAGCCGGCGAGATGACTTCCGAGACGGTGGAAAAACTGTCCAAAGCGCTGGAGTTTCGGACAGACAGTCTGATTCTTATCATGGAAGACGAGAAGAAGAGTATGCGCAAACTGCTTTCCGACTATCCGGAGTTTGCCAGAAAGTTTACGACGGTAATTACGATTCCGGTGTTTACCAATGATGAACTGGTGACTTTTGCCAGGACTTATGCAAGGGAATCCGGATATAAGATCGATGAACTGGGGATCCTGGCGCTTTATACCAGAATCGGAGAGCAGCAGACAGAGGAGAGGCCTATGACGGTTGCTTCTGTGAAAGAGCTGGTCGACAAGGCGATTTTGAAGGTTCACAGAGGAAAACTGGGAAAGAAGGTTTCCGGAAAGAGACTGGACAGGGACGGTCGTATTATCATTTTTGAAAAAGATTTTAACTTTTAATAAGCGCTTCAAAAGACGGCTGCGGCAGGAATGATTCTGCGGCAGCTTCTTTTATCACAGAACAGGAGAGATATGAACGAAAAGCAGAAGCCTTATCTGGGCAATCCACAGGAAACGATAGCCGTATTAAAAAAGTATCAATTTATATTTCAGAAGAAGTTTGGACAGAATTTTCTGATAGATACTCACGTGCTGGATAAAATTATTGCGGCGGCTGAAGTGACGAAAGAAGATTTTGTGCTGGAGATCGGGCCTGGAATCGGCACCATGACGCAGTACCTGGCTTATGCGGCCAGAGAAGTTTGCGCTGTCGAGATAGATTCGGCGCTGATTCCCATTCTGGAAGATACGCTTCAGGCGTATGATAATGTAACGGTAATCAACGAAGATATTCTTAAATTGGATCTGAGGAAACTGGCGGAAGAAAAAAATCAGGGGAAACCGATCAAGATTGTTGCCAATTTGCCTTATTATATTACAACGCCGATTATCATGGGTCTTTTTGAAAAACATGTTCCGGTGGAATCCATTACCGTTATGGTTCAAAAGGAGGTGGCGGCCAGGATGCAGGCCGGCCCGGGCACCAAAGATTATGGGGCTCTTTCCCTGGCAGTGCAGTATTACGCAGAGCCTTACATTGTAGCCAATGTGCCGCCAAACTGCTTTATGCCAAGGCCGAATGTGGGAAGTGCGGTGATTCGGCTGACGACCCATCGTCAGCCGCCGGTGAAAGCCGCGGATGAAAAACTGATGTTTCAGATTATCCGGGCATCATTTAATCAGCGCAGAAAGACTTTGGCAAACGGATTAAAGAATTATGAAGGCTTTCATTATTCCAGAGAGGAAATTGAGGAAGCTTTAAAGGCCTGCCATCTTGCGCCCAATGTGCGGGGGGAGTCGCTGGTATTGGCGGAATTTGCAGCGTTAAGCGACATACTAAAAGGCGTTTCCTGATGGAAACGCCTTTCTTTAAAGGAAGGAGAGTCGATGTTACTCGACATATGAAAAAGAAATTATAAAATAATTGCCTTGCAACCTTGAATTATTTTATGATCATAGTATATTGGTTAAATGTGATAAAACCGTGTTGTACTTGTAAAAAAACCATGAATAAATATAGAAAGATTTATGAATATGTTTATGGTTTTTTAAGACACGTTTTTTTCATCTTGTGGTATAGTGTAAGAAAGAACACACTGGCAAGGAGGTTTTTAAATGGCGGCAAAAAAAATGGCAGCGGGTCTGATTGCAGTTCTGACAGCAGTCTGCATGATGTGGGAACCGGCTTTTGTCCAGGCAGCCAGTTCAAAAGCAGATCTGAATAAACCATATATTGCTCTGGGCGCGGATCTAAGTGACAGCGAACGGGCGGAAGTGCTTCGTCTGCTGGATGTGACGGAGGAAGAACTGAAAGATTATACGGTAGCGACAGTATCCAATGAAATGGAGCATGAGTATCTGGATTCCTTCCTGTCTGCGGAACTGATCGGAAGCAGAGCTCTTTCCTCTGTTAAAGTGGTGGGGAAAGGCAAGGGAAACGGAATTAAGGTGACAACGAAGAATATTTCTTATTGTACGACGGGCATGTATCAGAATGCTCTTGCTACCGCCGGCGTGGAAAATGTGGACGTAACAGTGGCCGGCCCCACATCCATATCCGGTACGGCGGCATTGGTCGGCACGATGGAAGCGTATGAAAATATGACAGGGGATGCCATAGAAGCGGACAATGTGGAAGCGGCTACCAATGAGCTTGTGGTGACCAGCGAATTGGGAGAAACGATCGGAGATCAGAAAAAAGCGGAGGAACTGGTCGGGGCCGTAAAGGATATTGTGGTCGGCGAGGAGATTAAAGATCCGCAGGAAATTGAAGAAAAGGTCACAGAGACGGCCAATCAATTGGAAATTTCTCTCTCGGAAGAAGATAAACAGCAAATCGTGGATCTGATGGAAAAAATATCCCATCTGGATCTTGATGTGAGCGCGCTGAAACAGCAGGTACAGGAACTTTATGACAGATTGTCAGGTCTGGATATTGACATCAGCGAAGCGGACATGGACAGCTTTTTTGCAGGGATCGGTTCCTGGGCATCTGATCTATGGAACAGTATCAAAGGGTTTTTCGGCGGCCTGTTTTCGTAACTGGAATTTTCTGTAACTGCACCATGTGGTAAAAACCGACAAAAAAACATATAAAAAGAGGAAAAATTTGTTTAAATTAACATGATATTTACGGAAAGTTCACAATTTGTTCATAATATATTGCTATGATAATAACAGTTCGAAAGGACATTGAATCGTATATGTAATGGTTCATTACACATATAAAATTTTTTCATAATAATAGCCCAGGCAGTAATGCCTGGGCACTCCTCATTTTATGGGGAGTTTTTTTAATTTTAGACCGGCATGGGAGCAACGAAGAAATACATTACGATAAAATGACAGAAGCTTCCTGCCATGACAAACAAATGAAAGATTTCATGTGTTCCAAAATTTTTATGCCGCGCGTTAAAGATCGGCAGTTTCAGTGCGTAAATGATACCGCCCAATGTGTAAATGATGCCTCCGGCCAGCAGCCATCCAAACGCCGGTCTGGAAAGAGCATGAAAAATCTGGGAAAATGCTAACACACACAGCCAGCCCATTCCAATATAAATCAGGGAAGAAAACCATTTCGGGCAGGTGATCCACAATGCTTTAATTAAGATACCAATTAAGGCAACGGCCCAAACAAGGGCACAGAGGATAGTCCCTGTTTTTCCCTGAAGGACAATGAGGCATACCGGAGTGTAACTTCCTGCAATTAAGACAAAAATCATCATGTGATCCAGCTTTCGCAGACGTTTGTTCACGTTTTCACTGACATCCAGAGAGTGATAGACGGTACTGGCAGCATATAATAAAATCATACTGAGAATAAAAATAGCCAGTGCAATTACATGAAGTACATCCGGTACTCTGGCAGCTTTTATTAATAATGGCGCGGCGCCCAGCATGGCCAGAACCATGGCGATAAAATGGGTGATCGCGCTGCCTGGATCCTTTAATTTTCTTGTTTTCTTCATAATAATCACTCCTTCGATATAATATAGTTTTAAAAACTATGTGTTAATATAGTATATACTACATCTGGAGTTTTTAAAAGTCAATAACAAAAAAATTAAGAAAAAATGAAAAAGCAGACGCCGTGTAAAAATACTTTGGCATCTGCTTTTGAATTACAGTTTGATATTAGCAAACAGAGAACCCAAACTGGTGGTAGCATCTCCTACTTTGGGCAGTTCGAAGGATTCTTCCATCACTTCTTCTGCGGCCGTATCGGCCAGGGCTTTCATGCTAAGGCTTAGTTTTCCGTCTTTGATGGCAATCACCTTTACCTTTACCGTGTCTCCCACTTTCAGAACGGCATCCGGTGTTTTGATCCGTTTTTCACAAATCTGAGAAACGTGTACCAGGCCGGAAAGACCGTTGCCCAGATCGATAAAAGCGCCGTAGGGCTTGATGCTCTCTACCCTTCCTTCGGTAACCAGCCCTACTTCCACATTGGAAATCTTCTTTTTGCGTTCTTCCTGCGCTTTTTCACGGAGGATTTCTCTGGCAGATAAAATTAACCGTCCTTTTTCCTGATCCAGATCGATTACCTGAACCTGGAGAGGTTGATTGAGGTAAGGGTTGGTATCTTCCACATAATTTAAAGAAAGTTTTGAGGCAGGGATGAATCCGCGTACTCCCTCCACATAGGCGATGACGCCTCCGTTGACAATTCCTTTTACGGTTACATCGATGACGGTTTTTTCTTCCTGCATCTGTTTTAATTTTTCCCAGGCTAATACATCGTTGGCTTCCACGCGGGATAAAAGGATATTGCCCTCTCCGTCGTCTGTTTTGACAACGGTGGCGGTTACCTCATCGCCGGGATGAACCATGTCTTTGGCGATAAAGCCTGGTTCACGGCTGTAATCTTCCACCGGGATGATTCCTTCGGCATAGTACTGAAGATCCAGGGTAATTTCTTTTTCTGAGACGGAAATAACGGTTCCGGTGATCATGTCGCCTTCGGAAATTTTCTTGAAAGAATCATTGATTTCTTTCTCAAAATCTGCCATGGCAGGCGTATTGTTTGTTTCATGTTCCATAAACTGACTCCTTCCTTGATTCTGGCTGTATGACGTTACTGTCTGCGGATATTATATCATAAAATGATTACATTGACCAATTTCTTGGTAATATGGTACTATAGAAATAAAAAAGGGGTGGAAAAAACGTTGGAAAATAAACAGACAATTTATGTAATAGGGCATAAAAATCCAGACACGGATTCCATCTGTTCTGCCATTGCCTATGCCGATATAAAAAACCGAACGGAAGAAGATACGTTTATTCCCATGCGTGCCGGTCAGATTAATGAAGAAACGGAGTATGTGCTGAAGCGGTTTCAGATGTCGGCTCCGGTTTATCTGGAAGATATCGGTACCCAGGTGAAGGATATGGAAATCCATAAAACCGAAGGCGCCAGAAGTGATATTTCCGTGAAGGAAGCCTTCAATCATATGACGGAAAACGGGGCGGTTACGCTTCCAATTACTGATGAGGAGAACAACCTGGAAGGGCTGATTACCATAGGCGATATCGCCAGATCTTATATGGATGCTTACGACAATACGGTGATTGCGGCGGCGAAAACGCAGTACCGCAATATTGCCAGTACACTCAACGGTGAAATTCTGGTGGGGGATGCGGAAGATTTTATCGATAGAGGAAAGGTAATTATCGGGGCGGCCAATCCGGATAAGATGGAAGAGTTTATCGATGAGGGCGATCTGGTTATTCTGGGAAACCGTATGGAGGATCATCTGTGCGCTGTGGAGCAGAAGGCGGCATGTATTATCGTGGGATTGGGGGCCAAGGTATCTTCCGTGATTCAGAAATTTGCCCGGGAGAATAACTGCACGGTGATTACGACGCCTTACGATACGCTGACCATTGCCAAGCTGATCAATCAGAGTATTCCCGTGCGCCATCTGATGAAGACAAAGAATCTGATTACCTTCCGTATGGATGATTTCACCGACGATATCCGTGATATCATGGGAAAAAACAGGCATCGTGATTTTCCGGTGCTGGATAAGGACGGAAAATATCAGGGTACGGTATCCAGGCGAAACCTGCTGAATATCAGCAAGAAGAAAGTTATCCTGGTGGATCATAACGAGGTGTCCCAGGCTGTTGATAATATCAGAGAGGCGGATATCCTGGAAATCATCGACCATCACCGGATCGGCTCGCTGCAGACCATGCAGCCGGTTGTATTTCGCAATCAGCCTGTGGGATGCACGGCTACGATTATGTACCAGATGTATCAGGAAAAGAATCTGGATATTCCGCCGGCCATAGCCGGACTGCTGTGCGCAGCCATTCTGTCGGATACATTGATGTTCCGTTCGCCCACCTGCACCTTCCTGGATCGGGCGGCCGGCCAGGAGCTGGCAAAGTTAGCGGGGATTGAAGTGGAAGAATTTGCAGCGGAAATGTTCCGGGCGGGAAGCGATCTGCAGAGTAAATCTCCGGAAGAGATTTTCTATCAGGATTTCAAAAAGTTTATTATTGACGATGTGACTTTCGGCGTGGGGCAGATCAACTCCATGTCGGCGGATGAACTGCAGCATATCAAGGAGAGGCTGCAGCCGTACATAAAAAGCGAATGCGGCAAGAACGGTATTCAGATGGTATTTTTCATGCTGACCAATATCGTGGAGGAATCTACGGAGCTGTTATTCTGCGGAGAGGGCTCCCGCCATATGGTGTCTCAGGCTTTTGAGGATATGAAAGCAAATGAAAGTTCCTGCATGCTTTCGGGCGTGGTTTCCAGGAAAAAGCAGCTGATACCGGCCTTTATGCGTGCGCTGGAGGAGGTGTGACATGGCAAAGCAGCAGTGGAAACCGGGAAATATGCTGTATCCTCTGCCGGCGGTCATGGTCAGCGTCACGGATGGAAAAGGAAAGGACAATATAATCACGGTGGCATGGACGGGTACGGTCTGTACGAATCCGCCCATGGTGTCCATATCCGTCAAACCGGAGCGGTATTCCTATCATATGCTGCGGGATACGGGAGAGTTTGTGATTAATCTTACCACGGAATCACTGGCAAAAGCGGCGGACTACTGCGGGGTGCGTTCCGGGAAAGACCGGGACAAATTTGCAGATATGAAGCTGCATCGGGAGGAAGCTTCCATCGTAAGCGCGCCCATGATCCGGGAGTCCCCCGTCAATCTGGAATGTAAAGTAAAGTCCGTACAGGAACTGGGATCTCATCATATGTTTCTGGCGGAGGTGGTGGCTGTTCATGCCGACGAATCATTTATGAACGACAAAAATAAATTTGAATTTTTCCGGGCGAGACCGATGGTGTATTCCCATGGCGCGTATTATGGCCTGGGGAAATTCCTGGGAACCTTCGGTTACAGCGTGAAGAGGAAAAAATAGACAAATATGAAGGATGAGAACCGGGAAATTTCATTTTTTTATCAAAAAACCATATTTTAGAAGAGAATATGAATTTTCCAGTCAAAAAAAAGTCAAAATATCGAAATTTTTTCTTGTGCACAGGCATATATCATGATATAATGCCTATGGACAAAAGGGTTCTGTGAAAAAAGAGTACGCTTTTGCGTACTCTTTTTCATGAAAAACATATCAGGAGGTAGAAAAATGTCATACGTAGATGAAGTCTATGAGTCAGTCGTAGCGAAAAACCCGGGCCAGCCGGAATTTCACCAGGCAGTAAAAGAAGTTCTGGATTCCCTGCGCCCTGTAATCGATGCCAATGAACAGCTTTACAGAAAAGAAGCGCTTCTGGAAAGAATCGTTGAGCCGGAACGCCAGATTAAATTCCGTGTTCCGTGGGTTGACGATAAAGGTCAGGTTCAGGTAAACGTAGGTTACCGCGTGCAGTTTAACAGTGCGATCGGTCCCTACAAAGGAGGACTTCGTCTTCATCCCTCTGTAAATATCGGTATTATCAAATTCCTTGGTTTCGAGCAGATCTTCAAAAACTCTCTTACCGGTCTGCCCATCGGCGGAGCAAAGGGCGGTTCTGATTTCGATCCCAAAGGAAAATCAGACAGAGAAGTTATGGCATTCTGCCAGAGCTTCATGACAGAACTTTACAAATATATCGGACCGGACACGGACGTTCCTGCCGGCGACATCGGAACAGGAGCCAGAGAGATCGGCTATATGTTCGGACAGTACAAAAAAATCCGCAGCGCATATGAAGGCGTACTGACAGGAAAAGGCCTTACTTTCGGCGGATCTCTTGCGAGAACAGAAGCAACCGGTTATGGTCTGCTGTATCTGACAGAAGAGCTGCTGAAGCTGAACGGAATCGAACTGGCCGGCAAGACCTGCCTGGTTTCCGGTTCTGGAAATGTTGCCATCTATGCCATTGAAAAAGCACATCAGCTGGGCGCCAAAGTGGTGACCTGTTCTGATTCCAATGGCTGGGTATACGATCCGGATGGAATCGACGTTGCCGCTTTGAAAGAAATCAAAGAGGTTAACCGTGCAAGACTGACAGAATACAAGAAATACCGTCCGAATTCAGAGTACCATGAGGGCAGAGGCGTATGGGGAATCAAAGCCGATATCGCGCTTCCCTGTGCGACACAGAACGAACTGCATCTGGATGATGCGAAACAGCTGGTTGCCAACGGCGTTATCGCAGTATGCGAGGGCGCTAACATGCCTACGACTCTGGAAGCAACACAGTATCTGCAGGAGAACAAAGTAATCTTTGCTCCTGGAAAAGCTGCCAATGCAGGCGGAGTTGCTACATCAGCTCTGGAAATGTCTCAGAACAGCGAACGTCTGAGCTGGACTTTTGAAGAAGTGGATGCAAAACTGAAGGACATCATGGTAAATATCACACATAACATGGATGATGCTGCAAAACGCTATGGTTTCGAAGGAAACTATGTAGTAGGAGCGAATATTGCAGGCTTCGAGAAAGTTGCCAATGCAATGCTGGCTCAGGGTATTGTTTAATTAAAAGAGTTTATCAGGCAGGGTACCGCAGAGTAATTTTCTGCAGTACCCTGTCTTTTTGTGATTTATAACAAAAAAAGGAGGATGAGATTGTTGATAAAGTTGAAATTCTATTCCGATGTTGACTTGCGTTTGTGGAAAGACTATAATGAAAACAACTTGAAACGGGTTTCAAAAATGGAAAGGAGGCGGGGTAAATGATCAGTATTCGCGAGGTGGCGAAGATGGCGGGAGTATCACCGTCAACAGTGTCAAGAGTCATGAATGGAACGGCAAAGGTAAACGAAGAAAAGAGGCAGAGAGTTCTTAATGTTATAAAAGAAACCGGTTTCAAACCAAATGAGGCGGCGAGAACTCTCTACAAAAAGTCTGCAAAAATTATTGGCGTGATTTTACCGAATATTCAGAATCCATTTTTCAATGAAATGGCCCAGGCCATAGAAGAGGAAGCCTATCGGCGGGGATATCGGATGATGCTCTGCAATTCCAATAACAACCTGGACAAGGAAAAGAATAATATCGAACTTTTGAGCCGGATGAATGCGGATGGAATTATCCTGCTGACCAATCAGGGCGGGATCCGGGAAACCATAGAAAAATGCAAAGTTCCCGTAGTCATTTTGGACCGGGAAGTTCAGGCGGACAATCAGGTGGCCTGTATTCGTTCGGATCATTATAAAGGCGGTATGCTGGCTGCGGAGCATCTGATCCGGTGCGGCTGCCGCAGGATTGTGAACATGAGAGGGGATCAGGCTCTCTCCAGCGCCAGAGATCGGTTTGAGGGATATCTGGATGTGTGCAGGAAGTATGAGATGGTTCCTCGTTATGTGGACTGCCGGTACAGCTTTCGGGAGGGTTTGAAAAAATCGGAAGAGATTTTAAAGCTGTATCCCGATGTGGACGGCATCATTGCCGGAAATGATATGGTGGCGGTGTCTGTTTATAAAACGCTGAGCAAAAAAGGATACCGGGTACCGGAGGATATTCAGCTGATCGGTTACGATAACATTAATCTAAGCGAACTGGTGACACCGGAGCTGACGACGGTGGCCCAGCCGATCTCCCGGATGGGAGAGACTTCGGCTAAAGTTCTGATCGATTATGTGGAAAATAAAAAAATCAGCGACAATTACCACTTTGATGTGGAGTTGATACAGCGAGATACGACGATTATGAAACAGGGAGGAGAGAGGAAATGAAAAAAATAGGAGTCGTAGGAAGCATTAACATGGACATGACGGTAACGGCAGAAAGAATCCCGCAAAAGGGAGAAACACTGAAAGGAGACGACCTGAAGTATATTCCCGGCGGAAAAGGCGCCAATCAGGCGGTGGCTATGGCCAGGCTGGGCGCCGATGTGGAGATGTTCGGCTGCGTGGGCAATGACAGCGCAGGGAAGGATCTTCTGGAAAATCTGAAAAACATGGGGGTTAAAACCGGCCATATCCGGATCGTGGATCAGGCTCCCACCGGTCTTGCTCTGATCACAGTAGGGGAAAACGACAATACCATCGTGGTGGTGGCGGGAGCCAACGACTGCGTGGATATTGATTATGTAAATGAAATCAAAGATTCCCTGCTGGAATGCGAGATGGTGCTGCTGCAGCATGAGATCCCTCAGGAAACGGTGGAGTATACGGCCAAACTCTGTGCGGATAACGGTGTGAAGGTGGTGTTAAATCCGGCGCCGGCACGACCGGTAAAGCAGGAGATCCTGGAAAAGGTGACGTATCTGACACCCAACGAACATGAAACGGTAATCCTTTTTGGGGAAGATCAGTCCTTTGAGGAGCTGATGAAGAAATATCCGGAAAAACTGGTGATTACCCAGGGATCCCGGGGAGTCAGCACCTGCCTGAAAAACGGGGAAATCGTATTGGTTCCGGCCAGAAAGTCAAAGGTAGTGGACACAACCGGAGCAGGAGACACCTTAAACGGAGCGTTTACCGTGGCGATAACCGAAGGCAGAGGCATCGAAGACGCGCTGAAATTTGCAAATGTGGCAGCGGGTCTGTCCATCGAAAAATTCGGCGCCCAGGGCGGTATGCCGGTCTATGAGGATGTGATTAAGGAACTGGGGGAATAAGCAGATGAAAAGAAACGGAATCTTAAACAGCGATATATCACGGGTGCTTTCCTATATGGGGCATACGGATACTCTGGCAGTGGGCGACTGCGGTCTTCCCATTCCGGAGGAGACGGAGCGGATCGATCTGGCATTAAAGCTGGGAGTACCATCCTTCATGGAAGTCTTGACAGAGATGATCAAAGAGATGAAGGTGGAAAAGGTGGTGCTGGCTCAGGAAATCAAAGAACAGAATCCGAAAGTACATCAAGAGATTTTGCATCTTCTGGATGCGATGGGAAATGACTGTGAAGTGGAATATGTAACCCACCAGGAACTGAAGGAACAGACGAAAACGTGCAGGGCAGTGATCCGCACAGGCGAGACGACGCCGTATGCCAACATCATCCTGCAGTCTGCGTGTCTGTTTTGAGCAATATTTATTTTTAGAAAAGGGAGGCGGCAAAATGCAGATTGAGATGAAGGGGATTGACAAATCCTTCGGAAGCAATCAGGTTCTGAAGGATGCCGGATTTGTGCTGGCGGACGGGGAAGTCCATGCGCTGATGGGCGAAAATGGAGCCGGCAAATCAACCCTGATGAAAATTCTGACCGGCGTTTACACCAAAGACGCGGGGACCATCTATGTGGATGGCCGGGAGGTGAATTATAAAAACCTCCAGGAAGCGGAAAAGGCAGGCATTGTCTTTATCCATCAGGAGCTGAATGTACTGTATGATCTGACAGTGGAAGAAAACCTGTTTATCGGCAAGGAAATCAAAGGGAAATTCGGCTTCTGCAATCAGAAAGCCATGCGCAAAAAAGCGGAAGAAGCGTTGGGCAGACTGGGGGTACATATCTCTCCGGCGGAAGTCATGTCAAATCTTTCCGTAGGACAGCAGCAGATGATAGAAATCTGTAAGGCGCTGATGGTGGATGCAAAGGTAATCATCATGGATGAGCCAACGGCGGCGCTGACGCAGAGCGAGACGCTGGTACTGTTCGATGTGATTCGGTCACTGAAAAAACAGGGGATTTCCATTGTCTATATCTCCCACAGAATGGAAGAGATTTTCGAACTGTGCGACAGGATCAGCGTGCTTCGGGATGGTACTTACATCGGTACGAAAAACATACCGGAAACCAACATGAACGAGATCGTGAAAATGATGATCGGCCGGGAAATCGGCGAACGGTATCCGGTCAGAAACTGTAAAATCGGCGATACGGTTCTGAAGGTGAAGGATCTGACCAGCAGCGGCGTTTTCCATAATGTGAGTTTTGAGGTAAAAGCAGGAGAAGTTCTGGGCGTTTCCGGTTTGATGGGAGCAGGCAGGACGGAAATCATGCAGGCGATTTTCGGGAATCTTCATTGCGACAGCGGAAGCATCGAAATCAATGGGAAAGAGGTTTACATAAAATCTCCGATTCAGGCCATGAAATGTGGTATCGGCTTTATCACAGAGGACCGGAAAGTGGAAGGTCTGATGCTGGAGGAAAGCATTGAGAAAAATATTGCCCTGGCCAATCTGCCGCGGGTATCCAATCATCATGTGATGGATCGGAAGAAGGAAGACGACCTGGTGAAAAAAGGCATTGAAGAACTTCATATCAAATGTTTCGGACCGGATCATGAATGCAATAACTTAAGCGGCGGTAATCAGCAAAAGGTGGTGTTTGCCAAATGGATCTATACCGATCCGAAGATCCTGATTCTGGACGAACCTACCAGAGGCGTGGATATCGGTGCGAAAAAGGAAATTTATACGATTATCAATGAACTGGCAGCAAAGGGTGTGGCAATTATTATGGTTTCTTCTGAACTTCCGGAAGTGATCGGGATGAGCGATCGGATTATGGTGGTTAGAGAAGGCGAGGTCCGCGGAATTATCGGAAGAGAAGAAGCGAATCAGGAAAATATTATGACGTTAGCGACGGGAGGTACAATCTAATGAATGAAAATCAGAAAAAAATAGCAAGCCGTGTGCAGGATCTGGGCGCGCTGATCGCACTGGTAATTCTGGTCATCGGCATCAGTATCGTAAGTCCGGAATTCAGAACCGGCAGCAACTTTTTGTCACTGCTTCGTCAGTCGTCCATTAACGGATTGATTGCTTTTGGTATGACCTGCGTTATCTTAACGGACGCCATCGACCTGTCCGTGGGATCGGTTCTGGCATTAAGTACCGTGCTCTGTGCCGGGATGATCACCAGCGGCGTGCCGGCAGGAGCAGCCATGATCGCTGCGCTGATTATCGGTACGGCCTTAGGCCTTGTCAGCGGTGTGCTGGTGACGAAAGGACGTCTGCAGCCCTTTATCGCCACCCTGATCACGATGACAGTTTACCGTGGTTTGACCATGATTTTCACCAACGGAAAACCGATCTCCAATCTGGGGGACAGCTTTGTGCTCAAACTGATCGGCAAGGGAAATCTGTACCGTGTTCCCATCCCGGTTATCCTGCTGATCCTGATCTTTATCGGATTTTTCTTCCTGCTGAATAAGACTACTTTCGGACGTGCGGTCTACGCCACAGGAAGCAACTGGAAGTGCGCGAAACTGGCCGGTGTAAATATACATCGTACAAAGATTGTCGCCTATGCAATATCAGGGTTTATGTCTGCGCTGTCAGGATTGATTCTGCTGTCCAGACTGGGATCGGCACAGCCGAACCTGGGAGACGGATATGAGCTGGATGCCATCGCAGCCGTAGCGCTGGGCGGAACCAGTATGAGCGGTGGCCGAGGTAAAATCTACGGAACATTCGTGGGTGTACTGATCATCGCCGTACTGAACAACGGTCTGAATATTCTGGGCGTATCTTCCTACTATCAGGATGTCATCAAGGGTCTGGTAATCCTGGTAGCAGTACTGTCCGACAGAAAACGATAAGTGAGAGGAGAAGAGAAATGAAGATAAAAAAATTTGCAGCGATTCTGGCAGCAGCCTGCCTGCTGGCCGGAACTATGACGGGATGTGAAAACGCCATCACCATCGATGGAGAAGGAGAAGCCGCCGGCGAACACGTGGGAAGCGGGGCCATCGGCCTGTCCGTATCCACACAGAACAATCCCTTTTTTGTATCTTTGGTAGAAGGGGCACAGGCAAAGGCTGATGAAGACGGCGTGGAACTGGTAGTGGTCGACGCGGGCGATGATACGGCCAAACAGGCCAGCGATGTGGAAGATTTGATTTCCAGAAACGTCAGCGTGCTGATTGTCAACCCGGTGGATTCCGATGCGGTGGCGCCTGCCGTGCAGAATGCCGTGTCCCAGGGGATCAAAGTAATCTCTGTGGACCGCGTGGTCAACGGTGTAGATGTGGACTGTCAGATCGCTTCTGATAACGTGGCGGGCGCCAAGATGGCGACGGAATATCTGATCGAGCAGATCGGAGAAGGAGCCAAAGTGGCGGAGATCCAGGGAACCACCGGCGCTTCTGCCACCATCGACCGCGGCGAAGGGTTCCATGAAGCGGCAGACGGCGTGATGGATATCGTCAGCAGCCAGACGGCCAACTTTGACAGAGCGGAAGGTATGACGGTAATGGAAAACATGCTGCAGTCCGACGGCGGGATCCAGGGTGTGTTTGCCCACAACGATGAGATGGCGCTGGGCGCAGTGGAAGCCATCGCTGCATCCGGAAAGGATATCAAGGTGGTAGGATTTGACGCCACCGATGATGCCGTGGCAGCCGTGGAAGAAGGAAGAATGCTGGCGACTGTGGCGCAGAAGCCGGAACTGATGGGTGAAACTGCTGTGGAGACGGCGGAGAAACTGATTGCCGGAGAAGAAGTGGAGCAGTCCATGCCGGTAGAGGTGGAACTGATTACGAAATAAAAGAATAGAGAATAACAAAGCCTCCTCTGTATCTGTGATGATCGCGATTATGGATACGGTGGAGGCTTTTTGTTTTACATTAGTCATTTTTTCGACGGAAAGTTTGAAGTGAGCTTCCCGACAATCAAGAAGAACCACATTTCCTTTGACTGCACAAAATGAACGGGTGGATACATGAGCATACGAAATGGAAAACTTTAAAACATTGCTGCGGAGGGAAATTTCCTCTGAAGATGGGGTTATATTTTTAACACGATATTATACAGGCCGATACACCGATTAAGAATATTGCAGCAATCTCGATGCCATAAAAGAGTTTAACGGAGAGAAGTAGTTACCATATTTAGAGGAAATGCTATGAATTGGAAGGAGATTATTTTTGGCCTTAATTTTAAAATCCTGGAAATCTTTGATATTTTTAGAAATTTCCAGGATTCTATAATTTTATTATAAAAAATTAACCAGAGTGCGGATATCTTCCCTGAGATAAGTGAGATAACTTAACGCATAGGGACTGAGTTCTCTATGTTTCTGATAGATAAAACCGGCGTGTACGATACCCAGGGATTCCTTCAGAGGTATTGCCGCCACCTCTCCCAGATTTTTGTGAAATTTGTCCGCATTGCTGTTGGCCAGATCCGGACCAATGCTGAAGCAGTTTGTATTGCGGATCAGTGCAAGCTTTGTGGCACGGTCACTGACGTGAACGTTTTTTCTGAGAAGATTATAAAACAGAGGTTCTTCGGTAAAATGTGAGGATTCCAGTTCCTGATCGTAGGTGACGAAAGGAAAAAGTTCCAGATCCTCTAAAGATAAAGAATCTTTGGATGCCAGGGGATGGGAGGTGCACAGGAACACATAATTTTTCATTTCTGAAATTTCCTGAAAGACAAGTCCGTAAGAGGTCAGTATTTTTTCAATGGTTCTCATATGTGCCTCTGTGATGATTAAGACGCCAAGCTCACTTCGGTGGTTGGCTACATCGTGTATGACGCTGTCGGTGTTGCATTCTCGTATGGCTACATCATAATTATCTGATCCAATTTCATCAAAAAATTTAATAAAAGCCCGGACGGAAAATGGGAGATGCTGGGTGGATACAGAGAATCTCATAGGGATGGATTTTCTGGAATGATATCTCTGCTCCAGATATTCCGTTTGCTCTACGATTTCTCTGGCATAGCGAATCAGATCTTCTCCATCATAAGTCAGAGTAATACCCCGGTTGGAACGGTTAAAAATGTGGATGCCGAGATCGTTTTCTACTTCACGGATTGCGGTGGAAAGGGTTGACTGGGAGACGAATAATGCTTTGGCTGCCTGGGAGAAGGATTTGTAATCTGCAACTGCGATAATATATTTCATGTTCTGTATTGTCATGGAAACCTCCTTGTCTTTGATTAGACTATCAAAAAAACTGATAGCATGCAATAGGAAAATATCAGGTAAAACTGTCTTGAAAGTATAAGAAAATAATGATAGAGTAAAAGCAAATCAAAGCAGAATATTTTATGGAAATCGGTCAGAAGCCGATGCGGTGCCGCCACTGTAGGATGGAGTCAGGCAGAAGTACACTGAACGAAAGTTTGGGAAGTGTGTCATGATGAAGAAGTCGAGCCAGGATACTTGAATATTTTGCAGGAAAACTTTATTTAACGGGTCATTGAATGAGGTTTTAAACTGAGAATATTTCAGATGGAACCTCTTTATGTCATAGACGTAAAGAGTTTTTTTCTTGTCAGAAAAGTATTTGAGAATTTTATTTCCGCAGGAAGCGTTTGTGACAGAGTATGACCGGCAGAAGAAAGGAGACTTTAATGAGAAACTCTGTTGTAAAAAAATGGTTGGCGGGAGGAATGGCATTGATTCTGTCTTTTGCTGCGCTTTGGGGCTGTAAAGGAGAAAGTGCTTCTCAGTCCGTAGAAAATCGGGAAGTATCCGAAGAAACGGATCAGTCTGACAAGACGCGCCGGGTGACGGATGCAGCGGGAAATCAGGTGGAGGTTCCGGAAAGTCTGGAAAAAATTGCAGTAACGCCTCTTCCATGGTCGTCGGTTGTTTATGCCATTGATGGAACCTCAGAACACATGATGTCTATTAATCCAGGGGCAATGACGGCATATACCGGCTATTTTTTGGAAAAACTGGATCCTGCTTATGGGAAACTGGATACGACAGCTATAGGAAAAGACTTCTCCATCAATATGGAACAATTGGTCAGTGAAGGTGTTCAGGCCTGTGTCATCTGGGATTATCAGACAGAAGAAGCAAAACAGCTTACGGAAATCGGAATTACTCCGGTGATGGTGAAAAATGAGACGGTGAAAGAGCTCCAGGACAGTTTTCGCGCTATTGGGCAGATGCTGGGAAAGGAGGAGAGGGCTCAGCAATTTATTGACGCTTATTCACAGGCTTATGAGGAAATCAAGTCTTATGCGGATCAGGTGGAGCAGGCAGAGAAGCCGAAAGTACTCTATCTGAGAGATTCTGAGCTGAAACTGCAAGGAAACGATAATTTTATCAAAGAGGCGCTGGAAATAGCCGGTGCCGATAATGTAGCTGCTGATGTTTCGGAAATTACCATGGAAGAAATTATCAAGATTAATCCGGATATCATTCTGCTCAGCAATTTTGACACTTTTGTGCCTGATGATCTTTATCAAAACAAAATGGAAGGGCAGGACTGGAGCCAGGTAAAAGCGGTTATGGAGAAGAAAGTGTATAAAGTTCCCATGGGAATTTACCGGTGGGATGCACCTGGGGTTGAAACACCGTTGATGATGAAGTGGCTTGCCCGGCTGATCCAGCCGGATATTTTCAGCGATATAGATATGGAACAGGAAGTCAGAGACTTTTTTGAGAGTTACTTCCAGACCACTCTTACGGATGAGGATCTGAGTCAGATTATGAATGATGAAGCAAATCAGAACAGCAATTATTAATAGGAGAAAAACTTATGAAAAGGAAATATCCTGTTTTTATGATGGGGATGATTGGAGTTCTGTTTTTGCTGATTCTGACCGCCTGTGGAATGGGGAGATATTATATCTCTCCATTCGATGTTTTTAAGATTATTCTGTCCCGAATTATCTTCATTCCAGAGACCTGGGATCCCCAGGCGACAGGCATTGTACTGACTCTTCGTCTTCCCAGAATTATCACTGCAGTTCTGGTAGGAAGCGCCATGGCGTTATCTGGAGCAGCATATCAGGGGGTGTTTAAAAATCCTCTGGTTGCTCCGGATATGCTGGGAGTTTCTTCCGGGGCGTGTGTGGGAGCTTCTATTGGAATTCTCTGCGGCGGGGGAGGAGCAGTTATTCAGACGGCAGCCTTTCTGGGAGGAATCACGGCGGTTCTGACGGCTGCATCCATACCTAAAGTAATGAGAAATCATTCTATGGTAATGCTGGTGCTGGCAGGGATTATTGTGGGAGGCGTCCTGGACTCCATGATGGGTCTGATCAAATATCTGGCAGATCCTGATACCCAGCTGGCTGAGATTACCCACTGGCAGCTGGGTAGTCTGACGAAAGCGGTATGGGCGGATGTGTTTTATATGGGACCACCGATATTGCTGGCTATGGCAATTTTGCTTGCATTGCGATGGAGAATTAATATACTGTCATTGGGTGAAGAAGAGGCGAAGACATTGGGAACAGATGTAAGAAAGACAAGAGGTCTGGTGATTATCTGTGCAACCTTGCTCACGGCCAGCTCTGTGTGTATCAGCGGTACCATTGGCTGGATTGGTCTGGTAATTCCTCATTTTGTCCGGATGCTGGCGGGATCTGATAATCGGAAAGTGATTCCTCTTTCTGTGATCCTGGGAGCGATTTTTCTTCTGGGAATTGATACAATTGCCAGAGTCCTCACCAGTGCAGAACTGCCCTTAAGTATCCTCACGGGCTTTGTGGGGGCTCCTTTTTATTTTTATCTGTTATTAAAGCAAAGGATGAGATTATCTTGATACTGGAAGCGAAAAATCTTGAATTTTCATATACACCGGAAAAAGTACTGTTTCATGATGTCAGCCTTTCTGTAAACAGGGGAGAAATTCTGGCGATCCTGGGCGCTAATGGAGCAGGTAAATCCACACTGCTTAACTGTCTGGCAAATCTTCTGACCCCTCAGAAGGGAGAGGTTCTCCTTAAAGGCCGGCCGGTGAATAAAATATCTCTGCGGGAAACGGCAAGGTGTGTCGGATATGTTCCTCAGAGTCACAGACCGGCCTACGGTTACCAGGTAAGGGATTTTATCGTGATGGGACGTGCTCCCTATCTGGGTATTTTCAGACAGCCGGGCAAAGAGGCATATATGTTGGCAGATCAGGTGATGGATGAGATGGGAATTGCGCATCTTGCACACCGTTCCTATACAGATCTGAGCGGTGGGGAAAGACAGCAGGTTACCATAGCGAGAGCTATGGTTCAGCAGCCGGATCTGATTATGCTGGATGAACCGACTAATCATCTGGATTATGGAAATCAGCAGCGTATGATTCATACAATCAAACGGCTGGCTGATAGAGGGTTTGGGATTATCATCACAAGCCATATGCCGGATCATGTTCTTCTTTTGGATGGTAAAGTGGGGATTCTGGATGATGAAGGAAATTTTCAGGTTGGAGTCTGCGGGGAAATGATGAAAGAAGAAAGGCTTCGGAGCCTTTACCATGTGGATATTCATCTGGTATATGAACCGGTAGTGAATCGGGTAGTATGTGTTTCGGGAGAAGGGGAAAAATGAAGAATAATTTAGACGAAAACCCCTTTCGTATAGCATTTTATGGAAAGGGTGGCATTGGTAAATCTACTATTGCAGCAAATTTTTCGGCGGTAATGGGAAAAAGAGGATATCGTGTTCTGCATATAGGATGTGATCCGAAAGCTGATTCTGCCAGACTTCTTACGGGTAGGAAAATACCGGACGTTCTTTCTGTTCTGGCCGAGAAATCTCAGATTTCCAGAGAGGATCTGGTTTCTGAAGGGATTTATAAAGTACAGTGTGTGGAAGCGGGAGGGCCGAAGGCGGGAACCGGATGTGCAGGGCTGGGGATAACGGCAACGATGGATCAGCTCGGTGATATGGGGATCCTGCAGGAACCCTGGGACATCATGGTGTACGATGTGCTGGGAGATGTGGTATGCGGCGGCTTTGCTGCTCCCATGCGCCGGAAGCTGACAGACGCTGTCTGCATAGTTACTTCTTCTGACTATATGTCTTTATATGCAGCGAATAATATATTGAAGGGGATTGCCCACTTCCAAAGGGAAAAACCATTGTTTTCTGGTCTGATTCAGAATCATTGTAGAGGCGAATGGGATCAGAAAATAATAAATACATTTGCTGGCCGCCTGAGAGCCACGGTTCTTGGTGCGGTTCACGAAAGCGAAGAAATAAGGCGTGCAGACTTCCGCGCAGAAATACTGACGGAAAAAAACTGTTCTGCACAGGCAGAAGTGGAAAAAATAGCGGATGCTATAATGAGCCGCAAGACAGATATGGTTTATTCCCTGTCGGAAAAGGAGATGGAGGAGTTCAGAAACTGTATATTTCAGGAAATGGAGAGGGATTACTTATGATCAGAAAACTGAAGGAGAAAAGGGGCGGTGATATGCCGTCCGGTATTTTTGAGGTACCAGGTATCGGACTTCTGGCACTGGGTTCTATCGCCTGCATTCGTACGATATATTTCCAGGCATGGAAAATGCGGTGTCTGGACCGTTTTGCTTATGTGCAGATGAACGAAGCGGATTATGCTCTGGGAAATACGGAGAAAATCCGGGATATGCTGAATGAAATGATTCAGCGGGATCATATACGGGGGATTATCGTTTATACTTCCTGCGTGGAAAGGATACTTTCTCTTGATCTGCAGGAAGTACTGGCGGAAATTGTAAATCCTGACAGTAAACCGATTGAAATATTTTACCGGGGGCCTATGGTAAAACGTCTGATGAATCCGAAAGAGAATCTTTCCTGCATTCTGGAACGGATGAAAGACAAAGGAGGTAAAACAGTCTGTAAAAAAACGGATAGGGATTACCTGCCAATGCCATTGCTGGCGCCGGATTTTGCGGCTGTGATGTCATTGCTGGAGAACTTTCCGGCGGGGAAGCTCTTAATCACTCCGGGAGGATGCGGAAATTGTCTGAAATCAGAAACAACGCATTATCAGGAAGAGAATATTTATGTTACAGAATTTGATGATCTGCAGCTCAATGCAGGATGTGAACAGGAGATTATATCGAGGGCGCCAGTCTGCTGTCAAAGATGGGGTTTCCTGTGCTATATGCAGAGCGCTGTTCCTTATCTGACGGGACAGAATTGGGAGGAAGTGTCCTTTGCATCAGAGAAAAATAACATGGAAAGTCTCTGGCTGGGCGGCAGCGGCTTTGAAACCGGACCTGTCGGAGCGGCCAGGGCTCTGAAATATCTGGGAAATCGCTGGTCCCGGAATCATAAACTGAAAAAAGGAGGACGAAATATTATACTGCTGGGAAAGTACAGGGCGGGGACACCGAAAAGCAGATATTACCAATGGATAGAGTCTGAACTCCATAAGGCGGGATATACCTGTGTGGAACTGGGAGATATCTGGAATGTATCGGAGGATACGGAAGCTGCGTATCTGTGGGCTATGTCGGCGGAAGCGCTGCCGCTGGCGCGAAGCTGGGAATCAGAGTACAAAATCCCGTTGCTGAAAGAACAGCAATGGGATTTTGACTTTAAAGGGAAACAGACAGATTCAAAAATGCCATGGAAACTTCTGACAGAGCCGCTCCTTGGCATTCGTCTGAAGAATTTTCTGGAGAGACAGGGGCTGTCCGCGTCCGTTTACGCTTACGTTCCGGATAGGAAGACAAAAAAGTTTTATCAGGAACACCTTCCGGATCAGATTACGTATTTTGAAGACAGTCATTCACTGTATGAATTAGACAGTGGGTCTGGAGAATGGGTCTGCGACCCTATTTTTCGAACGTATCGGAAAGAGGATCCTGAAAAGAAATGGCATCCTCTTGTTTATCCCATGGCAAGCGGAGGATTATTTGACTGATCTGCGATCATGCCGTTGAGCAGTTTCATTTCTCTTGTGATAAAGAGGATGACCAGTACCGCCGCCATAAAGTCTGCCACCGGAGCGGAATACATGACGCCGTCGATTCCCATAAACATGGGAAGAATAATGATCAGCGGCAGCAGGAAGATAATCTGTCTGGTCAGGGATAGGAAGATACCCTTGGTGGCCTTTCCGATGGAGGTAAAAAAGTTGGAAGATACCGGCTGCAGTCCGTTAATAAAGGTAAAGAACAGGAATATTTTAAAATACTGTTCTGCGAAGCGGAAATACTCTTCGCTTCCAGAACCGAAAAAGCCGATAATCTGCCGCGGGAACAGATGAAAACACAAAAAAGCGGCGCAGGAAGCGATGGTGGCTGCCGCTGCGGCTTTCAGATAGGCTTCCCGCACGCGGTGATACTTTTTCGCTCCGTAGTTAAAACTGACGATCGGCTGCAGTCCCTGGGAAATTCCGATGCACATGGAGTAAAAGATCATATTGACTTTGGAGATAATTCCCGCACATGCCAGAGGGATCTCACTGCCATAGCTGGACTGAGCGCCGTAATACCGCAGAATATTGTTCATGGCAATCTGCACCACCATCATGGCCAGCTGGTTAAAGCATGGTGCCATGCCCAGGCGGACGATGTCTTTGCAGTGATTAAAAGAGGGCTTCAATGATGATAATGTCAGATCCACTGTTTTGAAAAAACGGCTGAAATAGATGATCACCATGATGCCGGACACGATCTGGCCGATGATGGTGGCCAGGGCGGCGCCGGCCATTCCCATACCGAAGCCGAAGATGAACAGGGGATCCAGGATCGTGTTGAGGATGGCGCCGGTTAAGGTACAGATCATGGAAAACCGGGGGCTTCCGTCGGCGCGGATCAGGTTGGAACCGCCTGTGGTCAGGATCAAAAAGGGAAATCCTAAAGAAGTGATTCCCGTATAGGTGAGGGAGTATTCCATGATGTCCGGCGTCGCGCCGAACAGATTCATCATCGGTTCCAGGAAAACCCGTACCGCCACGCAGAGAAGCACTCCCAGAGAGAACAGCAGGAAGATGGCGTTTCCGGCATACCGTTTTGCCTGTTCTTTCTCACCGCCGCCCATGGAAAGATTAAAGTTGGCCGCGCCGCCGATACCGCACATCAAAGACAGGGCAGTGCAGGTGATGGTCAGGGGAAAAGCCACATTGGTGGCGGCATTTCCCAGCGTGCCGATGCTGTGGCCGATAAAAAACTGGTCGACGATGTTATAAAGAGCGCTGACCAGCATGGCGATGATGCTGGGAATGGCGAATCGGGTCAGGAGCTGGTTGATCGGCTGTGTGCCCAGCGGATTGGAAGCAGATGATGTAGTTTCCATGACAAATACCTCTTTCGTATAGTTGATAGTATCAGTTTACTGGATGAAGGACGGCGAGTCAATGGGGGGAAATACTTGAAAGATGGAAAAATATGTGTTACACTTACACAGATACAGCGTCAGCAGGGGCGTAAAATATGAAAGAGGGAAAGAGTAATCTTATATTAATTGGTATGCCGGCAGCAGGAAAAAGCACAGTCGGCGTTATTCTGGCAAAAGAACTGGGCTATCAGTTTCTGGATTCCGATTTGCTGATTCAGAAACGGGAAAAAATGCTGCTGAAAGATATTATCGCCAGGAAAGGGACGGAAGGGTTTCTTGCCGTGGAAAATGCGGTAAACGCAGCCATAGAGGCGCAAAGGACGGTGATTGCCACCGGCGGAAGCGCAGTATACGGCCGCGAAGCGATGAAACATCTGGGAGAGATCGGAGAAATTATTTATCTGAAGATTTCCTATGCATGTTTACAGGCTCGTCTGCATAACCTGAGAGGTAGAGGGGTCGTGCTGAAAAGAGGACAGTCGCTTTATGATATTTACCGGGAGCGGATCGTTCTTTATGAACAGTATGCGGATCACATCGTAGATGTGGACGGCAAAGATATAGAAGAAACCCTGGAGGAACTCCTGGTACTGGTGAAAAGAACGCGGAAGGTTTAATTTTTTACAAATATTGAATTTATATTACATTTGAGGTATGCTAGTTAATATATGATTATGTTTGTATATGCCGGAAGGGGAGCATATACAGAGAGATATCCGAGGTGGAATATGGAACAGTATATTATTAAAGGTGGTAATCCGTTAGTTGGGGAAGTAGAAATAGGGGGAGCCAAAAATGCCGCACTGGCCATACTCGCAGCAGCGATTATGACGGATGAAACGGTTCGTATTGATAATCTTCCGGATGTAAGAGATATCAATGTTCTGCTGGAAGCAATCGAAATGATTGGCGCCACAGTGGACAGAGTTGACCGGCACACGGTCAGAATCAACGGTTCTACCATTGGTGATGTAAGCGTTGATTATGAATATATTAAAAAAATCCGTGCATCCTATTACCTTTTGGGTGCACTGCTTGGTAAATATAAAAAAGCGGAAGTGCCGCTTCCGGGAGGCTGCAATATCGGCAGCCGGCCCATCGATCAGCATCTGAAAGGATTCCGTGCCCTTGGCGCATCGGTGGACATCCTTCATGGCGCTATTGTAGCCAGAGCCTCCAGTCTGGAAGGCAGTCATATTTTCCTGGATATGGTGTCTGTAGGCGCTACCATCAACATTATGATGGCCGCTTCCATGGCCAGAGGAAGGACGATTATCGAGAACGCAGCCCGTGAACCCCACGTGGTGGATGTGGCCAACTTCCTGAACAGTATGGGAGCCAACATTAAAGGCGCCGGCACCGATGTGATCCGGATCAGAGGCGTGGAGCAGCTTCATGCCACCGATTATTCCATTGTACCGGACATGATAGAGGCCGGCACTTATATGACGGCTGCAGCTGCTACAAAAGGCGATATTCTGATTAAGAATGTCATTCCCAAGCATCTGGAGGCAACCACAGCGAAGCTGGTTGAAATCGGATGCCAGATTGAGGAGTTTGACGATGCAGTCCGCGTAATTGCTTCCCGCAGACTGAGACGTACCCATGTGAAAACCCTTCCCTATCCGGGCTTTCCGACGGACATGCAGCCCCAGATGGCTGTGGTGCTGACCATGTCGGAGGGGACAAGCATCGTGACGGAGAGTATCTTTGAAAACCGTTTTAAGTATGCAGACGAACTGGCGCGGATGGGCGCAGATATCAAAGTGGAGGGTAATTCGGCGATTATCGACGGGGTGGAAAGACTGACGGGAGCCAGAGTCAGCGCACCGGATTTAAGAGCCGGCGCGGCGCTGGTGATTGCCGGCCTTGCGGCCGACGGCATTACCATGGTGGACGATATTGTATACGTACAGCGCGGTTATGAAGATTTCGAAGGAAAACTTTCCAGTCTGGGAGCGAATATCCAGCGCGTTTTCAGCGAAAAAGAAGCGCAGAAATTCAAGCTTCGGATCGGATGATAAATTTGGTACTTGACGAGGGGCAGGAAAAGCGTTATAGTACCTATCGAACAATAAAATATTTGCTTTCTCTTTATTCAGAGTGATGGAGATACAAAGGATCTGTGAAGTCACGGCAACCCCCACAGTGGAAGGTGCCAACCTGAGCGAGTAATCGAACAATAAGGGGATTTGAATTTGAATGTTAAAGTCCGCTTAAATGCGGACTTTTCTTTTTAGAGAAGAAAGCAAGCATCTATAACGACAAAGGAGAAAAGACATGGAAAAACTGTTGTTTACTTCAGAATCTGTAACAGAAGGACATCCGGATAAAATGTGCGATCAGATTTCCGACGCCATCCTGGATGAACTGATCAAACAGGATCCCATGAGCCGGGTAGCCTGCGAAACCTGTGCGACGACCGGCCTGGTGATGGTGATGGGCGAGATCACCACCTCCGCCTATGTGGATATCCAGAAAATCGTCCGTGATACGGTCCGTGAAATCGGTTACACCCGCGGGAAATTCGGCTTTGATGCGGATACCTGCGGCGTGATGACGGCCATCGACGAGCAGTCCGCCGATATCGCTCTGGGTGTGGATAAGGCCCTGGAAGCAAAAGAAAATAAAATGTCCGATGAAGAGATCGACGCCATCGGCGCGGGAGATCAGGGTATGATGTTTGGCTATGCCACCAACGAGACGCCGGAATATATGCCCTATCCCATCGCGCTGGCACATAAACTGGCCCGTCAGCTGACCAAAGTAAGAAAGGACGGCACGCTTCCCTATCTGCGTCCCGACGGAAAAACCCAGGTGACAGTGGAATACAGCGAAGACGGAAAGCCCATCCGTCTGGATGCGGTGGTATGTTCCACGCAGCACGATCCTTCTGTGACACAGGAGCAGATCCATGAAGATATCAAAAAGTATGTATTTGCCCCCATCATCCCGGAGAATATGGTGGATGGGGACACCAAATATTTTATCAATCCCACCGGACGGTTTGTCATCGGCGGACCCCATGGCGACAGCGGTCTGACCGGACGGAAAATCATCGTAGACACTTACGGCGGCTACGCCCGTCACGGCGGCGGCGCTTTTTCCGGAAAAGACTGCACCAAAGTAGACCGTTCCGCAGCTTATGCAGCCAGATATGTGGCTAAAAATATGGTGGCCGCCGGTCTGGCAGACAAATGCGAGATCCAGCTGTCCTACGCCATCGGCGTGGCGCATCCCACTTCCGTTATGGTGGATACGGCGGGCACAGGAAAACTGCCGGACGACAGACTGGTGGAAATCATCCGCGAGAACTTTGATTTAAGACCGGCGGGCATCATCAAGATGCTGGATCTGCGCCGCCCGATCTATAAACAGACGGCGGCATACGGACACTTCGGCCGGGATGATCTGGATCTGCCCTGGGAAAAACTGGATAAAGTGGAAACGTTGAAAAAATATTTATAATAAGTCATAAGGGAATGCTCCGGGTACAGACGCCCGGAGTATTTCTTTTTCCAGAGCAGTTTACAAAATATTTAGAAAACTTTCCTTGCCCTGAGATGAAAATGCCACCCCCATGTGGTATAATGTCCACGAAAGCAATGAGCCGTGCGAAAAGCGGTGAGAATAAATCATCTGCTCGCAGATGTATTTATTCTTAACGATTTTTATAGGGCGAAAGCCCGTGAACGAGCGACAGCGAGTGGGGCACGGCGGAAAGAGCCGTGGGGCGAAAGCCCGTGAACGAGCGACAGCGAGTGGGGCACGGCGGAAAGAGCCGTGGGGCGAAAGCCCGTGAACGAGCGGCAGCGAGTGGGCACGGCGGCAAGAGCCGTGAGGCGAAAGCCCGTGAACGAGCGGCAGCGAGTGGGCACGGCGGCAAGAGCCGTGAGGCGAAAGCCCGTGAACGAGCGGCAGCGAGTGGGCACGGCGGAGGAAGTTGGCAAATTATTATGAAATTAAAGACGCGAATTATCATAACTTTTCTTATTATCGTTCTGGTTCCCATGACCTTGACGGGCATTTCCTTTTACGGATTTGCCCGGTATCAGATCAATGCCCTGCGGGAAGAATACGGAATCGACGTAACTTATGAAAATTTATCCAACAGTACCATGATGCTCAGCAAGATCACTCAGGATACCTTTGCCATGATGCAGGAGGAAGCCCGCCGGGATCCCGGTGTTTTTGAACAGAGTAATTATCTGAATACATTGAATTCCCGATTGGACAATATGTACTCTTTTTTGCTGGTAAGAAAAGATGGCAATATATATTACTGTGGTTCGGACGAGGATGAGAGCAGTTTGTTTACGCTGCTTCCCGCTTACGGAGACGCACGGGCCGGATCAGATACGGGAGTGTATATCGGCGGAGAGGAGCAGGCTCTGGTCAAACAGGCGGACTTTCTGTTTTTGGACGGTTCCCGGGGCAGCGCCTTTATCATAACAGAGGCGGATGCCTTTATTCCACAGATGAGAATCCTGATTGTCGAGATGGTGATCGTAATTCTGGTCGTTTTGATTGCCACCGGCCTGTGTTTGAGTCTATGGATTTATCAGGGGGTGGTGACGCCGCTGAATCAGCTGAAAAAAGCCACCCGCAGCATCAAAGAAGGGGATTTGAATTTTACGGTGGAGGGCAGCAGTGTGGATGAGATCAATGATCTTTGCGAGGATTTCGAGGAAATGCGAAAACGGCTGAAACTGTCCACGGAAGAGAAGATGGTGTTTGACAAAGAAAGCAAAGAATTGATCAGCAATATTTCCCATGATTTGAAGACGCCTCTTACGGCTATTAAAGGATATGTGGAAGGGATCATGGACGGGGTGGCGGATACGCCGGAAAAAATGGATAAGTATATCCGCACGATTTATAATAAAACCAATGAGATGGATCGGCTGATCAATGAGCTTACCTTTTATTCAAAGATCGATACGAACCGGATCCCCTATACGTTCAGTAAAATTCTGGTAAATGATTATTTCAACGACTGTGTGGAAGATATCAGTCTGGAACTGGAATCGGAGAACGTGGAGTTTACTCATGAGAATCAGCTGACGGAAGATGTAATTGTCATCGCGGATGCGGAACAGATCAAACGAGTGATCAATAATATTATCAGCAATTCTTTGAAGTATATGAATAAGGATTACAGAAAAATCGATATCCGTCTCAGGGATGTGGGCGACTTCGTACAGTTTGAAATCGAAGACAACGGAAGAGGGATCGCACCCAAAGATCTGGCTAACATCTTCGATCGCTTCTATCGGACGGATGCATCGCGTAATTCTTCCAAAGGAGGCAGCGGCATCGGGCTGTCCATTGTAAGGAAGATTCTGGAGGATCATGGAGGGAAAGTCTGGGCGACCAGCCAGCTGGGAAAAGGAACTACCATGTACTTTGTTTTAAGAAAATATCAGGAGGTACCGGCAGATGAGTAGAATTTTGATTATTGAAGATGAAGAAGCCATCGCAGATCTGGAAAAGGATTATCTGGAACTGAGTGGATTTGAAGTGGAAATCGCCTGCCAGGGCGGTGAAGGGCTGAAACGCGCGCTGGAGGAGGATTTCGATCTGGTTATACTGGATTTGATGCTGCCGGAGATCGACGGCTTTGAAATCTGCCGGCAGATCCGGGACAAAAAGAATACGCCGATCATCATGGTGTCTGCCAAAAAAGATGATATTGACAAGATCCGGGGACTGGGTCTGGGCGCCGACGACTATATGACCAAGCCCTTCAGCCCCAGCGAGCTGGTGGCCAGAGTAAAAGCCCATCTGGCCAGATATGAACGGCTGATCGGCAGCGGGGTTCCGGAAAATGATATTATTGAGATTAGG
This sequence comes from Candidatus Ruminococcus avistercoris, assembly GCA_019120315.1. Lineage (GTDB taxonomy): Bacteria > Bacillota > Clostridia > Lachnospirales > Lachnospiraceae > Ruminococcus_G > Ruminococcus_G avistercoris. The sequence goes on along the minus strand of DWVJ01000037.1, from coordinate 16,619 downwards.
GGTATCAAGATCGATAAGACGGCCAGGAGAGTCTGGGTAAACGGGGAAGAGAAAAACTTTACCACCAAGGAATTTGATTTGCTTACGTTTCTTGCCCAAAATCCCAATCACGTATTTACAAAGGACGAGCTGTTCCGGAAAATCTGGGATATGGAATCGGTAGGGGATATCGCCACGGTCACGGTTCATATCAAAAAAATACGGGAAAAAATAGAGATGAACACCGCCAAGCCCCAATATATCGAGACGATCTGGGGCGTGGGCTACCGGTTTAAAATCTGATATACGCAAGAGAGAACCATGGGAAAAATTTTTTATATTATGGGGAAAAGCGCCTCCGGGAAGGACAGCATTTACCGGATGCTGCTGCAGAAAAAAGAGCTGAATTTAAAGAGAATCATACCGTACACCACAAGGCCTGCACGGAACGGGGAGGAGCAGGGAAGAGAATATTATTTTGTAGACGAAGAACGGTACCGGGAATTGCGGGAAGAAGGGAAACTGATCGAATCCAGATCCTATGAGACCGTACACGGAGTCTGGATCTACTTTACAGCGGACGACGGGCAGATTGATCTAAAACGCAGCAATTTCCTGGCGATCGGCACTCTGGAATCCTACCAAAAGATGCGGGATTATTTCGGCAGCGAGAGTATCTGCCCGATTTACGTGGAGGTAGAAGAGGGAGAACGGCTGATGAGAGCTCTTTTGCGGGAGAGAGGGCAGGAACATCCTAGATATGCGGAGATGTGCCGGAGATTCCTGGCAGACGAGGAAGATTTTTCAAAGGAGAAGATTCAAAAAGCCGGTATCAGGCGTCGGTTTGTCAACGACGACAGCAAGATATGTCTTGCTGAGATTGAAAGTTACATCAAAGATATGTTATACTGAACACATGAATACAGGAGGTGGAGAGAATGACAGGATTTGATCAGATAGTGGGGCATAAAGATGTGATTGAGCATCTGCAGAATGCTATCCGTATGGACAAAATTTCCCATGCATATATTTTTGACGGAGAAACCGGGTCCGGGAAGAAACTGCTGGCTACCATGTTTGCCATGACCCTGCAGTGCGAAGAAAAGGGTGTGGATCCATGTCTGAAGTGTGCCTCCTGTAAGAAAGCGCTGAGTAAAAATCATCCGGATATCATTAATATTGTCCATGAGAAGCCCAATTCCATCGGAATTGAAGAAATCCGGGGACAGCTGATATCAGATGCAGGCATAAAACCTTACAGCAGTCCATATAAGATATATATCATCAGCGATGCGCAGCTTCTCACGCTGCAGGCGCAGAATGCGCTGCTGAAAACCATTGAAGAGCCGCCTTCCTATGTGGTGATTCTGCTGCTGACCAATAATCTGGATGCGTTGCTGCCCACCATTACCTCGCGCTGCGTCACTTTATCGCTCAAGTCGGTGGGGGATGATATGGTGAAACAGTATCTGATGGAGCGTCTTCATATTCCGGATTATCAGGCAGAGATCGATGCTTCCATTGCCCAGGGCAATATCGGAAAGGCTAAGAAGCTGGCTGACAGCCAGGAGTTTTCAGAGCTGACGCAGAATGCGCTGAAGATTTTGAAACGTTCCGGCGATGGCGATTTGTATGAAATGGTGGATGCCATTAAGGAACTGACCAGGGATAAACAGAATATTTACGATTATCTGGATTTGTTCCTGGTGTGGTTTCGGGACGTGCTGCTGTTTAAAGCTACCAGAGAAGTGGACAGCCTGGTGTTTAAGCAGGAAATTAATTATATAAAAGAACGGGCAAGGAAAAGTTCCTACGAGGGACTGGAATTAATCATCGAGGCCATAGAAAAGGCCAAGGTGCGGCTGCGGGCCAATGTCAACTTTGATCTGGTGCTCGAGCTTTTATTTCTGACAATCAGGGAGAACTAGAATTATGGTAAAGATAATCGGAGTCAGATTCCGTAATGTGGGGAAGATATATTACTTTAACCCCAAGAATTTTCAGATAAAAACAGGAGATGCCGTGATCGTGGAGACGGCCAGAGGAGTGGAATTTGGCCGTGTGGTCCTGGGGCCCAAGGAGGTAGAGGATAGCAAGGTGGTACAGCCGCTGAAGGATGTCATCCGCGTTGCGACGAAAAAAGATCAGGAGAAAGAAGAAAATAACCGGAAGAAAGAAAAAGAAGCTTATGAGATCTGTCTGAAGAAAATTCAAAAGCACGATCTGGATATGAAACTGATCGATGCGGAATATACCTTTGATAATAATAAGGTGCTGTTTTATTTCACCGCTGACGGGCGGATTGATTTTCGTGAGCTGGTAAAGGATTTGGCGGCTGTTTTTAAGACGAGGATCGAGTTAAGGCAGATCGGAGTGCGGGATGAGACTAAGATTCTGGGAGGGATCGGTATCTGCGGGCGGCCGTTGTGCTGTCATACTTATCTTTCCGAGTTTGTCCCCGTGTCCATCAAAATGGCCAAGGAGCAAAACCTGTCTTTGAATCCTACCAAGATTTCCGGGGTATGCGGACGGCTGATGTGCTGCTTGAAAAATGAGCAGGAGACCTATGAGTATCTGAATAAAAAACTGCCGGGTCTGGGAGACCGGGTGGTCACGCCGGAAGGATTGAAAGGAGAGGTGCAGAGTGTGAATGTTCTGCGCCAGCTGGTGAAAGTCCTGGTGGATGCCGGGGATGAAAAAGAGATCCGGGAGTATCCGGTGGAGGAGCTGAAGTTTAAGCCAAGGCAGAGTAAGAAGGATAAAGTGAAGCTGACGAAAGAAGAAATGAAGGAACTGGCCGGGCTGGAAGAGTAGGAGAAAAAGCATACGAATGGAATTACGCTTAGCACAGGGAGAACGCCTGGACGATCTTCAGAACGGATATGAGATTATACAGGATGAAAGCGATTTTTGTTTTGGCATTGACGCGGTGCTTCTGGCATGGTTTGCCAGGTTGAAGAAGGGAGCGCAGGTGCTGGATATGGGAAGCGGCAACGGGATCGTTCCTATCCTGCTTGCAGCCAGGCATCAGCAGGTGCACATTACCGGCCTGGAGATACAGGAAAAAAGCGCAGCGCTTGCCAGACGAAGCGTCGCCTGGAATCATCTGGACGAAGTGATCCAGATCGTAACGGGAGATATCAAAGAGGCCGCAGACTTATTCGGGAAGGCCTCTTTTTCTGCGGTTACTGTAAATCCGCCCTATATGACGGGCGGACACGGGCTTACCAACGACCGTTCTTCCCGAACCATTGCACGCCATGAGGTTTTGTGTACTTTGGAGGAAGTGATTCGGGAAGCGTCGCTGGTATTGGAAGAGAAAGGAAGATTTTATATGGTTCACCGCCCTTTCCGGCTGGCGGAGATCTTCAGCCTGATGGTAAAGTATCATCTGGAACCGAAACGGATGCGGCTGGTTCATCCCTATGTGGATAAAGAGCCGAATATGGTTCTGGTGGAAGGGCTTAAAGGCGGCAATCCGAGGATTACGGTGGAAAAGCCGCTGATCGTATACCGAGAGCCGGGGGTTTACAGTGATGATATTCTGCAGATATATGGAAGGAGTGACAAGGTTTCGTGAATCTGGATAAAGAGACTTTGAAAAAAATACGGGGCTTGATTTTATTTACTGCTCTTCTGGTAGTGGCGCTGGTAAATTACGACACGTTATTCCGGGCGGCGGGATTCTGCCTGAATATCGCGTTTCCCTTTATTTTGGGCGGCGGGATTGCCTTTTTGCTCAATGCCGTTACCACCTTTTTTGAAGTGCATCTGTTTGGCAACCGGTATATGAAGGATCGGAAAATATCGGGAAAGATAGCCCGTCCGGTAAGTCTGATCATCTCCATACTGGTTATTTTCGGAGTGGTATTCCTTGTTATGTTTGTCGTGGTGCCGCAGCTGGGCGATACGGTTATGGGGCTTGGCAAAACCATTGCCAATTTCATTCCCCAGGTGGAAACATGGCTCAACGAGCTGTCAAAGGATAATGAGATGATGAATACCATTTCCCGGGAACTTCAGATCGACTGGGACCGGGTGATAAATTCTGTGGTGGATTTTGTGCAGACAGGAGCGAGCAATCTTTTGAGTTCCACATACGGTATTGTGAAATCTCTGGTCAGCGCTGTCAGTAATTTTGTCATCGGGTTTGTGTTTGCCTGTTACGTGGTGCTGCAGAAGGAAAAGCTGAAACGGCAGGCCCAAAAAGCCTGTATGGCGCTTTTGCCGGTGAAATATGCCGGACGGGTACAGCGGATTTTCAGTCTTACGTACCGGACATTCTTGAATTTCTTTGCCGGCCAGTGTGTGGAAGCGATGATTCTGGGGCTGATGTTTTTCATTGCCATGAATATTTTCGGATTCCCCTATGCGATTTTGGTGGCAGTGCTGATTGCTTTTACTGCGCTGATTCCCATTTTCGGAGCGTTTATCGGCTGCTTCGTGGGAGCTTTTCTGATTCTGATGGTAAATCCCATGCAGGCGCTGGGCTTTATCATCATGTTCCTGATTCTGCAGCAGATTGAAGGAAACTTTATCTATCCCCATGTGGTGGGCAATTCCGTGGGACTTCCGTCCATGTGGGTGCTGATGGCGGTTACCCTTGGCGGCAGCCTGATGGGAATCGTAGGTATGCTGATTTTTATCCCCATCGTATCTATCTTGTATACGCTGTTCCGGGAATTTGTCAACAACCGGCTGGCGAGGAAAAAAGAGCAGGCAGAGGGTGAAGGCGTATGACAGGACTGTATTTGTGCGCCACACCCATCGGCAACCTGGAAGATATCACGCTGCGGGTTTTAAGGACGCTGAAAGAGGTTGATCTGATCGCGGCGGAGGATACGAGAAACAGCAGGAAGCTGCTGAATCATTTTGATATTAAAACACCGCTCACCAGTTATCATGAATATAATAAGATAGAAAAAGGAAAGTATCTGATCCGGAAAATGCAGGAAGGCATGACGGTGGCGCTGATCACCGATGCAGGGACTCCTGGTATTTCTGATCCGGGGGAAGAACTGGTGGCCATGTGCTATGAGGAACAGATACCGGTGACTTCCCTTCCGGGACCGGCGGCCTGCGTCACGGCTCTGACGATTTCCGGACTGCCCACCAGAAGGTTTTGCTTTGAAGCTTTTCTGCCGGCGGATAAAAAGGAACGGCGCCGCATTCTGGAAGAGTTGAAGGAGGAAACCCGGACCATTGTAATATATGAAGCGCCCCATCGACTGGCGAGAACGCTGGGAGAGCTGGAGGAGGTGCTGGGAGACCGGCAGGTGTCTCTGGTCAGAGAACTGACAAAGAAACATGAGACGGTGCACCGTTCTTCCGTCAGCCGGCTGAAATCGCAGGTGCAGGAAGAGCCGGTGAAAGGGGAATGCGTGCTGGTGATCGCCGGGAAAAGCCTGGAAGAAATTCAGGCGCAGGATATTGCCCGCTGGGAGGATATGCCGCTTGCGGAGCATATGGCTCTTTATGAAAAGCAGGGACTGAACCGGAAGGAGGCCATGAGGCAGGTGGCGAAAGACCGGGGCGTACCAAAAAGAGAAATATACCGGCAGCTGCTGGAAACAACAGAATAAAGATAGGTCATTGCAGGGAGAAGAATTGTTTATTGAAGCAGTTCTTCTCTTTTTTTATGTTTGTCCGGATTGTTTATAAAGTATCGGAAACGGCATACACTAAGGGAAAAACAGGAGGAATCGCCATGCAGGAAACGACGGTTTATGGATATGTCCGCGTATCCACGAAAGAACAAAAGGAAGACAGGCAGATGATCGCGCTGCGGGAATTTATGGTGCCGCAGGAACATATTTATATGGATAAGCTCAGCGGAAAAGATTTTAACAGGCCCCAGTACAGGAAACTCCTGAAACGACTGTGTCCCGGAAGTACGCTGGTAATCAAGTCCATCGACCGGCTGGGACGGAATTATACGGAGATTCTGGATCAGTGGAGGGTGATTACCAGGGAAAAGCAGGCGGATATTGTAGTGTTGGATATGCCGCTTTTGGATACGCGCAGCAAAGGAGAGGATCTGACGGGAAGGTTCGTATCGGATCTGGTGCTGCAGATTTTAAGTTATGTGGCTCAGGTAGAACGTGACAATATCCGTCAGAGACAGGCGGAAGGGATCGCGGCGGCCAAAGCGCGGGGCGTGAAATTCGGCAGAAAACGGATGGTTGTGCCGGATGAATTTCCTGCTCTGCGAAAAAACTATCTGGCTGGCAAGATTTCTGCCAGAAAAGCGGCACAGAAGCTGGGGGTGGCGCACAGTACCTTTTTGAAGTGGAACCGAATATATTCAAAAGAGCAATAAATATTCATTTTATGGATTTAAAGGTAGAGTTTGGAAACCATCCAGATGTCGGAAAATACATACGTTTAACAGTCAAGTAAAAAGCAGTGATATCCTGCAAAGATTCCTACAGATGCACAATTTATGCGTGACCCTCTGGTGCAGTCATCTCCGCTTTAATTAGTATACTCTCTTTGGGAATAAAAGTCTGATTTTGGAACCGCTGGAATAAGAAAAAGAATGTGATATGAAACGGGAATAAATCAGAGAAAGGTTGGAGGTTGCATTATGAAAGGGAAGATACTGCATCGGACGGCGGATCATCTGCAGATGTGCCGTCGGAAGAAATGCTGGAAGGCTGCGGTCAGCTGTCTGATGGTCATGGTTATGCTCTGGGCGGCTTGTCCTCAGATGCTTACGGCAGCGACATTGGCTGAAGAGGAAGGGTCTGTAAGCACAGAATCTGAAAATGTGGAACATCTTCCGGAGGTCGAAGAATCCGCGGCGGATATTTCAAAGGAAAATGGAAGCGAAAGGGATCCCATCGATGAAGTGATAGTTTCCGGAGACGACGAAATACTGGTGACGGAGCCGCAGGCTGATCCGACGGAAGGAACGGTGGAGCTGAATCAGACGTTCCATTATGAGAATGAAGATATTTCCGTGGCAGTGACGGTGGAGGGAACTGCGTCGGTCGTATCGGAAACGGAAGGAGAGTTTTCCGGGGAAAGCAATAATGCGGTAACCATGCAGACGATTCCTCTGGAAGAGAGCCAGCAGGAATATCAGGCGGTGGTAGCTTATAACGAAGAGGATGGCAGTGAAGAAGAAACAGTAAGTGTTTCCGCAGTGGAGTTGGATTTTTATTACCAGGATCAGGAACTGGATGTCTCCGACTGTAGGATTACGGCGGATATCACACCCATGGAACCGCTGCTTCTGGCCGCTGCACAGACGGCGGAGGGCGTTGAGAAAATTGCTCCGGAAGCGGAGACTGGCGTGGAACTTACCGCTTTGCAGAGCGCTGAAGATGAAGTAAAAGAACTGGGGTCGGTTCGGATCGAAGCAGATGCAGAAGAAGCGCCGGTTCTCACCGTGCCGGTGGACAGCAAAAACCGGATGCTGCTGGTGTCGGCACGCTCTGCGCTCAATCCGAAGTTCACCGTGCAGTACTATGCGAATCTCGAGATGACGGTCAGGGAAGACGACGGCTATCTGCAGATCCTCGATACCGACAACGGTGGCAATAACCAGGGTGGAAACCTGCCCACCAACGGTGGCTCCGTTCCAGTCACAGGTCTGTTCCTTGAGGACGTTGGCAACGGTAAGCGTGAGATTCGCACCCATATGGAACTTACCGAGCTCTACACTGCCAATGAGTATGACTACTTCAGTGCGCCCAGCTTACCTTATGTGAATATTTTCCGTGATAACGGCAACTACACCGCCAACGAGGTCTGGGTGCTCAAAGAAGGAAAAGATGCATCGAGCACAAACGAGGCAGACTGGGAGGTACATAAGGGCATCGTGGGAGCGACGGAGCTCCACTTCACCAACAACCCGGACAAGGCCAATGAGCCGTACACGATTCTCATCGAAGAGGGAACGGTCATTCGTTTGGTAGCCAACCAGACGGAAAGCGCTTATGACAATGCGGCCACGTTCTACGACTACGACATCACCGATGATGGCCGTACTACGTGGGATGGAACGAATGGATCGCACGGTATCAACAGCGGCAGCAACTATACCGGCTCCGGCGCTAAATTGGCATTTGGAAATGCCAACAGCGGGACGGGACTTGAAAACGAAAACTGGCAGGGAAATACACTTAACCAGTATAACCGTTCCGGTGGCGGGCTGCAGGGCTGTACTTTCGGTCTGGTGACCGGACTGGACAGCGAGGGACATATTATATATGCAGATGGTGTCAACGCCCCGAAGCTTTTCGATGACGGAAGCGCAACCGGTAAGAGTACTTATACCGACTGGTCTCTGGGATTCAATCGTTCCGGCGACACGTATACTTTAAGTTCGGTAAAGGGTGCGAATCTGGACGGGCTGGAGTACTTTAACAACCCTCAGACTCCCGGAAAGGATCCCTATACCCATATCTGGACCAACAACTTCTGGCCGATGGACAGTCGGCCCGGCAGGGACGGTCTTACGGGAAACTATATGGATCGAGGAGAGTATTCCGGTTATGACGGCGATAAGCTTTTCCCGCCCAGCGACGACGGATTAGATCACAACAACATGTTCGGCATGCAGTACAGTGTCGAGTTTGAACTGACGGAGGACTATGTGGGTCCGCTGGAGTATTACTTCTTCGGTGATGACGATATGTGGGTATTCCTGGACGGCCGTCTCGTATGTGATATCGGCGGTGTGCACAGTTCCGTCGGCGCATACGTGAACCTGTGGGACTATATCGCAAAAGGTGATGCCGGCAAACACACGCTCAAGTTCTATTACACCGAGCGAGGCCTTTCCGGCTCCACCTGCTACATGCAGTTTACACTGCCTTCTGTTTCTTCCGTACCGCCGACTTATCAGAACGGTCAGCTGAAGGTTCAAAAAGAGGTTGTGGGTGATGCGGATCCCAATACAGAGTTCAGTTTTGATATCAGCATCTGGTCGGATGACGGATCGGCACAGGGATCGGACTACTCCATCGCCCGGTACAGCCCGGATGGTCAGCATATTGAGAGTTCGCTTTTAAGCGACGGAAAAGGAACTTTCAAGCTCAAGGCCGACGAATATGTGATTATCGATTATCTGCAGCACGGGACCCATTACACCATCAAAGAAACCAATGCAGACGGGTTTACGGTCAGCAGCATGATAGATAATGGAAATCCCAATCAGTCTGCAGAGGTGACAGGTACGACACCGGTCGGAAAGAACAGTACCGTTCTTTTCACCAACACCTGCCGGCCCAAACTGCCCGATACCGGAGGGCCGGGTACTATATGGTATACATTCGGCGGAATCGTATTGATCCTATTTTTGCCGATGTATGTATTGTACCGCAGAAGGAAAAATCTATAGATTTTGAAGGTCTGCAGTAAATAATAAAAAGGAGAGAAAAGAGTATGAAAAAAAGGAGAGAAAAGAGTATGAAACATGTGAAAAAACTTATCGGCGTACTTCTGGCGTTGGTTATGGCATTCTCCATGTCGGCAGCAGTATTTGCCGCAAGCGGAACGAATAACGATAGCGGATCCATCACCATTAGTAATGCGAAGGATGGCCATACATATAACGCATATCAAATTCTGGTGCTGGAAAGCTATGACACAGACGCGAAGGCATATTCTTATAAAGCTAATTCAGCATGGAAAGCTTGGCTGGAAACGCAGACCGCATATATTTCTATTGACGCACAGGGATATGTGACCTGGGTTGATGGAGCAGATGCAGCAGCATTTGCAAAAGAGGCTCTTGCTTACGCTAAAGCAAACAATATTTCGCCTACGAAAACGGCGACGGCGGACAGTGCGACGGTTGCATTTACCGACCTGAATCTTGGCTATTATCTGATTGACACGACGATGGGTACTTTGTGTTCTCTGGATACCACTACGCCGAATGTGGAGATGTACGAAAAGAATGAGCAGCCTCCGGTGAAAAAAGAAGTGAAAGAAGATTCCACCGGAAACTGGGGAGAGGAAAATACAGCAGAAATCGGAGATACCGTTGAATTTAAAACTACGATCACTGCAAAAGCGGGAGCAGAAGGCTACGTTCTTCACGATGTGATGACAGCAGGTCTTACATTAAATCCGGATTCCATTAAGATTGACGGACTGAATAAGGGACAGGATGAAAATAACGGAGATTATCATGTTGTAACGACCGGCCTTAATGACGGATGTACTTTCGAGGTTGTGTTCCATCAGTCCTATCTGGAGAGGATCACGAAGGATACGGATATCGTGGTTACATACAGTGCAGTGGTAAATGAAAATGCTCTGATCTATGATGGCGCCAACACCAACAAGACAAAACTGCAGTTTGGCGAGGACAGTCGTGATGAAACCATATGGGACGAGACAAAAACCTACACATTCAAAGTCGATGTGGTAAAGACCGATGACAACAATGTAGTTCTCGACAGCGCTCAGTTTAAACTCTATGACGCTATGACCGGCGGAAATGAGATCCCTTTGGTTAAAGTTTCCGATGGCGTTTACCGTCTTGCCAAAGATGGTGAATCCGGTGTGGCATACATCACCACAGTAAACGGTCAGCTGGAGATCAGGGGCTTTGACGCCAACACCAATTACTATCTGGAAGAAACCAAAGCGCCCGACGGATATCATAAACTGGCAGAGCGTGTGGAGATTGCTGTGAAAGAAGCAAACCTTGAGGCAGAGTTTAATCAGGATGGCACATATAAAGACGGCGGCGTGCATGTGATTAACAAAGCCGGCGACCTGCTACCTTCGACTGGCGGTATGGGTACTACCCTGTTTTATGTGATCGGCATCGTACTGGTTGCCGGTGCGGCTGTACTGTTGATCGCCAGAAAGCGTATGAATTCGAAAAAATAATAAATGGCTGCTTTGGGAGAAGGGACAGATCCTTCTTCCAAAGAGGCAGCCTGATCACGCTGCGGCGGTACGGCTGCAGCGGGGAGGAGAACCCTGCATGAAAAGAATTAAAATTTCCACCATTATTCTGATACTGGTTTTTCTTGTAGGGCTGTCCTTACTGCTGTATCCCACGGTCAGCAATTACTGGAATGCACTGCACCAGTCCCAGGCCATAGTGGAATATTCCCAAGAGGTGGAAAAGATGGACCAGGAACTCTATGAGAAACTCTGGAGCGAGGCTATCCAATACAACAAGACGCTGACGAACCATCCGAACCGGTTCGAGATGACGGAGGAGGAAAAGCAGGAGTATGACAAGTTGTTGAATGTGTCCGGAAACGGCATTATGGGCTATATCGAAATCCCGGCGATCGACTGTTTTCTTCCTATCTATCACGGCACTAATGAGGCGGTGCTGCAAACCTCCATCGGACATCTGGAGGGAAGCTCCCTGCCCACAGGAGGTGCAGGTACGCACTGCGTGGTTTCCGGTCATCGGGGACTGCCCAGCGCCAGATTATTTACAGATTTGGACAAATTAAAGGAAGGGGATCGCTTCGTCTTAAAGGTGCTGGACCGGACGCTGACTTACGAGGTGGATCAGATCCTGACGGTAGATCCCTATGACCTTGAGGCGCTGGCCATCGATCCGCAGCAGGATTACTGTACACTGGTAACCTGTACGCCCTACGGGATCAATACTCATCGACTCTTAGTTCGGGGCCGTCGGGTGGAGGATATCGCACAAACGCAGGAGACGCAGGCTGTCCGGGAGAAAGAGCCGGTGAAACCGGCGGTCCTTATTTCTCTGGCGGCAGGCCTGGCCGTTATCATATGGATCATAGTACTGCTGGTGAAAGCCCGCAGAAAGAACAGGAGGAACATCGAATGAAATGGAAAAAAAGAGTAACGGTGCTGTTTGCCATACTCATGGTTTTTGCCGTAAGCAGCGTTGTTTACGGTCATGACGTACCGGATCTGGAAAAAGAAGGATCCATTACGGTTTCCATGACCTACAGCGAAAGACCGGTATCCGGCGGAACGCTGACGCTTTATCGTGTAGGAGACGTGGTGTCGGACGATGGAGATTATAGCTTCGTCCTCAGTGAGGAATTCGCCGGCAGCCGCCTTTCCCTGGACGATATCCAGTCCGATCAGTTAGCAAAGCAGCTGGCTTCTTACGCGAAGGAAAACCGGCTGGACGGAGTAACGGGCAGTATCGGAAGCAGCGGAAAGATACTTTTTCAAAAGGTAAAACCGGGACTGTACTTATTGGTACAAAGCCAGGCGGCAGATGGCTATCTGGCGGCGGATCCCTTCCTGGTCAGCATGCCCGTGCAGAAGGATGGCGTATATTTCTATGATGTGGATGCAAGCCCGAAGACGGAACTGGAGAAGGCGCCGGCGGAGCCTACGCCGACCAAACCGGCTCCCTCAAAGCTGCCTCAGACCGGTCAGCTCAACTGGCCCATACCTGTTTTGGCGGCGGCAGGGCTGACGCTGTGTGTGATCGGATGGAGACTGCATGCCGGCAGCAGGCGGGATGGCCATGAGAATTAAAAGACGGATGGGAACAGTCTGTATGATTCTGGGGACAGTGCTGGTGCTGGCGGCGCTGTCCCTCTTTTGGCGGAACTGCCAGGAAGACGAAGAGGCAGGTGCATCAGCCGAACGGATACTGCCGATTGTGAAGGGTTATATCGAAGATTCCGGCCTGAACGGAGCGCAGGGAGATCGTTTCGTCGAATCGGTCCATCCGGCGACTGTGGATGGTGATCCCTCCGCCATGACCGAGGTGGAGATCGACGGCAGTCTATATATCGGCTACCTGTCTGTGCCGGCGCTGGGACTGGAACTTCCCATCATGGCAGACTGGGATTATGAACGGCTGCGGATCGCGCCCTGCCGCTATACGGGCTCAGTGAAAACGGACGATCTGGTTATTGCGGCGCACAATTACAGCCGTCATTTCGGGGGGATTTCGCAGTTTTCCGGAGGGGAAGATGTGTATTTCACGGATCTGGACGGCATGCGGTACTGCTATCAGGTGGTTAAGGTGGAGACCCTGGAGCCGGCTGCCGTAGAAGAAATGTCAGCCGGGAAGTATGATCTGACTTTGTTTACCTGCACTTATGGCGGCGCCAGCCGTGTCACAGTCCGATGCGAAAGAAGCGGTTCGGGGGTGAATAAGGATGCGAATGACAATTGATCTGACGGGGCAGAAGTTTGGCGAATTGACTGTTCTGGAAAGAACGAAGGAGCGCCAGGATGGTTATTGCGTATGGAGGTGCCGCTGCAGCTGCGGAAAAGAAATTCTGGTCAATACAAAGCGGCTGCAAAGAGGGACGATGAGAGACTGCGGATGTGTTTCTGTGCAGACGGCCAGGAAAGGCCCGATTGCGGAGGATCTTACTGGACGGCGGTTTGGGCGGCTGACAGTTTTGCATCGTGTGGAAAACAGAAATGGCCGGGTCTGCTGGGCCTGCCGCTGTGACTGCGGGACAATGCATGTTGTTACGGCACATGATCTGAAAGAAGGCAGAGTGAAAAGCTGCGGCTGTCTTTTTCGCAAAACGGGACGCGGGATGATTGATCTTAAAGGGCAGAGGTACGGCAGGCTGACGGTTGTGGAAATGACAGAAGGGCGGGATAAAAGGGGGTCCGTTATCTGGAGATGCCGCTGCGATTGCGGAGGAGAGATCTGTGTATCGGAAAATGGTCTTGTCCATGGCAATTACAGGAGCTGCGGCTGTCTGAAAAAAGAAATACAGAAGGATATTTATCAACAGCTGCATTTTATTGACGGAACCTGTCTGGAAATGCTGGAAAAGAGAAAGCACAGAAAAGACAATACCAGCGGATTTCGCGGCGTATCCAGGATGAAAAACGGGCGTTATCGTGTATATATCGGTTTTAAAGGGGAACGATACTATATAGGGTATTTTTCCGATTACCAGGATGCGGTGACTGCCCGGCTGCAGGCGGAGCAGTATATTCATGATGGCTTTGTCAAAGATTATGCGCTCTGGCAGCAGCGTGCCGGAAAAGAGCCGGAATGGGCCAAGGAAAATCCTTTTGTATTTGAAGTGAAAAAATTATCCGGAAGATTGGAGATTATTTCCAGCGTCAGAAAACAGGAATACAGTGAAAAAGCCCTGTCGGAATCGTCACTCTGATTCCGGCAGGGTTTTTATGAGAAACACAATTTATAGACTGTCGATGATGAGACTGGCCTGAAGCGCACTGTCGCCGATGGGTACCCAGCTGCGGGACAGCTCCAGTAAAAAGGATTCGTCCGGAGTGCTGTCCGGATTGCGCAGAAAATCATCTGACAGCCTAAACAGTACCTTTTCGTTTGCTTTCAGAGAAGACGCATGTTCATCGGATAACTTCAGCATATAATCGGTATTTTTGGCGTCCATGCTGATCAGTTTATCGACGACTTTCTTTAAGAAGTCGGTATGCTCCTGATCACAGGATGCGAGGAAAACACATTTGCAGAACCCCTTGCTGAAGAAAGGCTCATCCTTTAGTTCATTAAACAGCTGGATGAATCTCATTTTCTGGAAAGTGGAAAAGAAGCAATCCCCCTCAATTAAGGCATCCACGACCTTATTTTTCCAATCCATATAAATCCCTCCCAATCATTCAATATGGTTATATTATAACAGAGTGGCAAGGGTTTATAAAGCAATTATTGAGATGAAGCGTTATTTTCTCCATTTGGAGGTTTTGATTTTACAGAAAAGAACAGCGGTCAATGTGCTGACGGCGGTGGCAAGGATGGCAGGGCCGGTGATTGCCGCCGGATTTACACTGCCGTACTGGTTTCGGTAGGCAATGATGGTTATAGGAATCAGCTGCAAAGAAGAAATGTTAATGATCAGGAAGGTACACATTTCATCGCTGGCGATCCCTTTCTTCCTCACAGGGCCCGGCGTCTTTTTGGCCCGGCGGTCATCCTCCAGCTTTTCCAGTTCCTCCATGGCTTTTAGGCCGGCCGGAGTCGCTGCCCATCCCAGGCCGAAGATATTGGCGATCATATTGGCGCAGATATGTTTCAAAGCGGGGTGATCCTTTGGTACAGAGGGGAACAGGAAGCCAAGGAGAGGGTAAATCTTCCCGGACATTCGGGTAAGGATGCCGCTGCAGGATGCGATTTCCATGATTCCCGACCAGAGACTGACGATGCCGGCCATGGTGACGGCCAGCGCTACGGCTTCTTTGGCGGAAGAAAGGCAAGCTTCCGTGAGAGAAGGGATTTTTCCTGTAAATACAGCGCAGACTGTTCCGAGAAGGATCATGGCTGCCCAGAGAATATTCAGCATAATGAGTAATCCTGTTTTTTTGAATTATATGAAAGACAAATCGAAAAAATGATCTTGACAAAAACGGGACTGCGATGCTATACTTCTAAAAGTATCACGCCGAAGACAGTGGGTGCCATACGGCATAAAGAGAACTTCACCCGCCGAGGAGAGATGATTCTTACGAAATGAGAATTTTCAGGCCTTTTCGTCTTTGCGGAGAGGCCTTTATTTTTTATCGGAAGCGTGTACAACAAATAATATAAGGAGGTGTACCGTTTTATGGCAAAAGTAGAACTGAAACAACCGATTGTGGAAGAAATCGCAAATACCATCAAAGACGCGCAGGCGGTCGTACTGGTAAATTACAGCGGAATCACTGTGGAACAGGATACGAAGCTGCGTAAAGAGCTCAGAGAAGCCGGCGTTCAGTATAAAGTATACAAAAACACCATGATGAACTTTGCGTTTAAAGGTACGGAATGCGAGTGTCTGTCAGAGCATCTGCACGGAACAAACGCGATTGCCGTTTCTGCTACAGATGCAACCGCTCCGGCCAGAATCCTTGCGAAATTCGCAAAAACCTGCCCGGCGCTGGAACTGGTAGCCGGCGTTGTGGAAGGCAAGTATAACGATCAGGCAGGCATCCAGGCGCTGTCCAACGTACCGTCCAGAGAAGAACTTCTGGGCAAACTGCTGGGAAGTATCCAGTCTCCGATTACCAACTTCGCCCGTGTGCTTAATCAGATTGCTGAGTCAGGCACAGAGACAGCTGATACAACGGCAGAAGCTTAATGTAGAATAAAAATATAAAAATGGAGGAAAATAAAATGGCGAAATTAACAACAGCTGAATTTATTGAAGCGATCAAAGAGTTAACAGTTTTAGAGTTAAATGATTTAGTAAAAGCATGTGAAGAAGAGTTTGGCGTATCTGCAGCAGCAGGCGTTGTAGTTGCAGCAGCAGGCGCAGGCGACGCTGCAGCAGCAGAAGAGAAAGATGAGTTTGATGTAGAACTGACAGAAGTTGGACCGAACAAAGTTAAAGTCATCAAAGTGGTTCGTGAAGCAACCGGTCTGGGCCTGAAAGAGGCAAAAGAGATGGTTGACGGCGCTCCGAAGGTAATCAAGGAAGCTGCTTCCAAGGCTGAGGCTGAAGACCTGAAAGCAAAACTGGAAGGCGAAGGCGCTAAAGTTACTCTGAAATAATAAGTAAGAGGCAACCGGTGTCGGGCGGATGGATTCCGCCGGCGCCGGTTTTTTTGCGCAGATATATAGAAAAATACTATAAGAGATATAGAATTATAATAATTTACTAAGACTTCCCATACCTTAAATGGGCTTCGCACCTTGAAAATTCAATATTTCAGCTAACAAAATAGAGATTTATGCTGCTATAGCCACAGGATGAAGCGCACGCCTGAGATATTCAGGCAGA